>NZ_AZEB01000013.1 GCF_001434135.1 Lentilactobacillus kisonensis DSM 19906 = JCM 15041
TTAGTGTTGCACTTGATTTGACAATTGAGGTCTTATTTTTCTTCAAAAAATTGATAATTAAAATATTACCAGCAAAATTGGAAGCTTCTGTGGCTAAAATTTGATTATTTAATCCAAAAAAAGACTGTCACCAAGATTAAGCTTGAACGACAGTCTTTCTGTGTTATTTACTTGCAACATTGATCCGATTAATTGCTCGTCGCAATGCAACTTGAGCACGATCCAAGGCAGCTTTGTCTTGGCGTTGTCGAGCCGCAGCGATTCGCTGTTCCGCATTTTTCTTCGCGTTTTCAGCACGGGCAATATCAATATCTTGTTGATTTTCGGCACTATCCGCAACAATCGTCGCCATATTGTTGGAAAACTCAAGAAAACCACCGTTAACAGCGATATCATCTTCGCTATCATCGTACTTAACTCGAGTTTCATCAACAGCCAGCGTCGCAATTATTGGCACATGATTCGCCATGATACCTAGTTGTCCCGATTTAGTTGAAACAACTAACATATTGGCAGTATGCTCATAAACATTTCCATCGGGAGTTACGATACTAACGGTAAGAACTGAATTATCAGCCAATTAGAATCACCCTCCTTTAGTTTGCCGCACTCTGCTTTTCACTATTAGTGTCTTGTTTCATCTTTTTGGCGTTTGCCAAAACATCCTCAATTGGGCCACAGTTTCTGAAGGCATCTTCAGGAATGTCATCGTATTTACCAGCTAGAATATCCTTAAACCCTTTAACAGTTTCATTAACTGGCACATATTTACCAGGTAATCCAGTAAACTGTTCAGCAACTGAAAAGCTTTGTGAAAGGAAGAATTGAATCCGACGAGCACGGTTAACGATCGTCTTTTCCTCATCAGACAATTCATCCATCCCAAGGATTGAAATGATATCTTGAAGTTCACGATAACGTTGAAGAACGTGCTGAACTTCAGTAGCAACATCATAATGCTCTTGACCAACAATACTTGGATCTAGCGCTGATGACGTTGAAGCCAATGGATCAACGGCTGGATAAATTCCTTGTTGTGTCAAAGAACGTTCCAGGTTAGTTGTTGCATCCAAATGGGCAAAAGTCGTTGCTGGAGCAGGGTCGGTATAATCATCGGCAGGCACATAAACGGCCTGAATTGAGGTGATCGCACCCTTCTTCGTTGAAGTAATTCGTTCCTGTAATTGGCCCATTTCAGTAGCCAAAGTTGGTTGATACCCAACGGCTGATGGAATTCGACCAAGCAAAGCAGAAACTTCTGAACCAGCTTGTGTGAATCGGAAGATGTTATCAATGAACAACAACACATCTTGGCCTTCACGGTCACGGAAGTATTCCGCAATTGTCAAACCAGTCAAGGCAACACGCATACGGGCTCCAGGAGGCTCGTTCATTTGACCATAAACCATGGCGGTCTTTGCCAAAACGCCTGACCCCTTCATTTCGAAGTACATATCGTTACCTTCACGAGTCCGCTCACCAACACCGGTAAATACGGAAATTCCGTTATGCCCTTGGGCAATATTGTGAATCAACTCTTGAATTAAAACGGTTTTACCAACTCCGGCACCACCGAATAATCCAACTTTTCCACCACGGGTGTATGGTTCCAATAAATCAATCACTTTAATTCCAGTTTCCAGAATTTCAGTTGACGGGTTCAATTGGTCATACTTTGGTGCATCACGGTGAATTGGCCAACGTTCTGCGTCTGGGCCAAATTCTGGACCACCATCGATTGGATCCCCAAGGACATTAAATACTCGGCCAAGAGTATCCTTACCTACTGGAACACTGATAGATGATTCCGTATTATCTACGGCCATCCCTCGACGGAGTCCGTCGGTCCCATCCATCGCAATTGTCCGAACAACGCCATCACCCAAATCAAGGGCAACTTCGACAACCAAGAATTTGTCGTCGGTTACGTGTACGTTCAATGCAGTGTTAATTTCAGGTAACTTATCGTCCAAGGAGAACTCAACATCAACAACAGGTCCGATAACTTGTATCACTTTACCAGTACTCATGTTAGTTAATTCCTCCATCTAAATTTTATTGTTGACTAAGAGCTTCTTGACCACCTGTGATTTCAGTGATTTCAGTCGTAATTGCAGCTTGCCGCGCACGGTTATACTGCAACTCCAATGACGAAATCAAATCATCCGCATTGTCAGATGCTGACTTCATTGCAGTTGAACTAGAAGCATGTTCAGAAGTCTTAGCATCTAAGATTGCCCCATAAACTAAACTTTCAGAATATTGTGGCAGTACAACGTTTAATACTTCTTTCTCAGATGGCTCAACGTCGTACTCAGCGGTCATTGGCTTAACCTTGATATCTTGACTTGCTTGACTTTGAATCGCTTCATCGTCAATTGGAAGCATTTTCTCGGCTCTAAATCTTGATATCAAACGGTTAACAAAGTGTTCATAACATACGTATAATTCATCAAATTCGCCCTTGTTATACATGGTTGTAACCATCTTAACAATCTGGCGGACTTCATTAAACGTTGGAACGTCACTAACACCTCGATACTCATAAGCAACGTTTGTTCCCCGTTTCCGATAGAAATCAGAACCGGTACCACCAACCGCTAATATTTGATAATCATTCGAACCAGAATGATTTTCGATAAATTGGTTCGTTTCTCGAATAACGTTGCTATTATAACTTCCTACCATTCCACGATCAGAAGTAATAATTAAATATGCCGTTCTCTTAGTTTTAGATTGATCATTTCCAGCTGCATGACCCGAGGATTTACTTAACCCGTCCAAAATATGAGACTGGGCTAAATGTAATACAACAGATTTGATTTGGCTTGCATATTCCGCATAACTCTTCGTATGCTTCTGAATCTGGTTAAGCTTAGCTTGTGAGACCATTTCCATAGCATTCGTAATTTGACGCGTCTTCTTTGTAGAAGTAATCCGATGTTTAACATCGTTTAGCGAAGCACCCATGTAATCTCACCCTCCTTAACTAGTCATTTGAAGCAGCTGAACTTTGATCATTCCTTGATGCAGCTTGTTGATCATTTGCCTGGCTTGGTTGGAATGTTGCTTCAAATTCCTTGATCGCAGCATCTAACTTGCCAGTATCAGGAAGTTGACCAGTCTTAGTGATTTCGTCAAGCAACTCTTTGTGTGAGTGATCGAAGAAATCAAAAATCTCGTTTTGATACCGCAAAATATCATCAATTGCAACTTTATCCAAGAATCCATGGGTCAAGCAATAAAGAATCACAACCTGCTTTTCTACTGAAATTGGCGAATGAAGTGGTTGTTTTAATACCTCAACCGTTCTAGCTCCACGATTCAACTTGGATTGGGTTGCTTCATCAAGATCAGAACCAAACTGAGCGAATGATTCCAATTCGTGATAAGAAGCAAGGTCAAGCCGCAGTGTACCAGAAACCTTCTTCATTGCTTTAACCTGCGCATCACCACCAACACGAGATACAGAAGTACCGGCATCAACGGCCGGGCGAACACCAGAATAGAAACTATCGGCATCCAAGAAGATCTGACCATCGGTAATGGAAATAACGTTGGTAGGAATATAAGCAGAAACATCACCAGCTTGGGTTTCAACAATTGGCAGAGCCGTCATTGAACCGCCACCCAGCTTGTCACTTAACTTAGCAGCCCGTTCCAGCAAACGTGAGTGGGTATAGAAAATATCACCAGGATAAGCTTCACGACCAGGAGGACGACGAAGGATAAGTGATAATTCACGGTAAGCATCAGCTTGCTTTGACAAATCATCATACACAATTAAGACGTGTTCACCATTATGCATGAAGTATTCACCCATAGTGGCGCCAGCATAAGGCGCAATGTATAACAATGAAGCAGGCTCAGAAGGCCCAGCGGAAATAACCGTGGTGTAATCCATTGCCCCATATTTTTCAAGCGTACTTACGGCTGTTCGAACAGTTGATTGTTTCTGTCCAATCGCAACGTAAATACATTTCATGTTTTGACCCTTTTGATTCAAAATGGTGTCGATAGCGATTGATGTTTTACCGGTTTTACGGTCACCAATAATTAACTCACGCTGCCCACGACCAATTGGAATTAACGAATCAATCGCTTTAATTCCAGTTTGTAATGGTTCAAAAACTGATTGTCGATCCATAACACCAGGTGCTTTATGTTCAATCGGCTTATGATCCGTTGCCTTAATTGGTCCTTTACCATCAACTGGTTGACCGAGTGAATTAACAACTCGTCCAACCATATCGTCCCCAACGGGAACTTCCATAATTCGGCCGGTTCTCTTTACAGAGTCACCTTCACGGATATTTGTGTCATCACCCAAAATCATGATACCAACATCATTGGTTTCAAGGTTTTGTACCATTCCATAAACGCCGTGGCCGAAGTCGAGCAACTCTCCAGACAACGCGTTTTCGAGCCCATGAGCACGAGCAATACCATCACCAACATATGTAACGATACCTGTTTCTTTAACATCGAGCTCGTTCTTATAGCCTTGTAACTGTTGCTTAATAAGAGCACTGATTTCCTCAGCTTTAATGCTCATAAGTTTCACCTCTTTAAATAGATATCGTTAATTTAACAATAATTCTTTAACTTTATTAATTCGCGTTTGAACACTACCATCAATTGTCATATCTGCTGACTTAATTACCACACCACCAATTAGTGATGCATCAACTTTCGTGTCAAAAATGACTTTAGCAGCACCGACTCGCTTTTCAAAAGCCTTCGCTAATCGATCACGTTGATCGTTATCAAGTTCGGTTGCAGAAATAACCTCTGCTCGAACGATTTTTTTATCAGCTTCATAGACCCGCTGAAATTGATCAATAATCTCCAAGATCTGTGGGAAACGACGATAATCAGCAACAACTTTCAAAAAGTTCTTAATAAAGTCTGACGCATTTTCGGTGATAGGAGCAAGAAGGGACTGTTTGTCCTGATCAGAAACTCGAATATCATCAAGAATATCAATCAACCTTGGATTAGCAGCAAACACTTTTCGTAGCTCTAACAAATCAGCATAACCCGTTTCAAGTTCGTTAGTTCCACTAAGAACTTCGAACATGGCTTTTGCGTATTTTTTTGAAGCTGTCATACTATCTAATGTCATTTCTGCTTACCCAACCCTTCAATATAAGAGTCAACAAGGTCTTTTTGATCATCCGCATTTAATTCTTTTGAAATAATCTTAGTTGCAATTTCAACGGATAGGCTTGCCACATCTTTTCGAGAATTAGCCAAAGCTTCTTGTCGTTGTTGTTCAATATCCTTTTCAGCAGAACTCTTAAGATTAGATGCTTCATTTCGTGCATCTTCAACGATTTTTTCACGTTGCTCTTGTCCGTTTTGCTTTGCAGTATTAATGATTCCGTTAGCGTCCTCACGGGTCTTCTGCAATTCAGTTTGACGTTTCTCAGCTAAATCTGCAGCTTTTGTCCGTGATTCCTTGGCAGAATCAATATCGCTGGCAATCTTATCTGAACGGTTTTGCATCATCTTAGTGATTGGCTTCCATGCAACTATTTTAACCAGCCACATTAAAACGAGAAAACTGATCATAACAAATAGCATATCACCAACGTAAAGTTGAGCTCCAACTATCGAATATGAAAACATCAATTGGCACCTCCTTCTTTGTATATTTAGCGATACTAGTCACTACTTGTTCATAACCAGTAAAGCAACAACGAAGGCGATGATAGGCATAGCTTCAACCAAACCAACACCAATGAACATGTTACTACGAAGTTGACCTGACAATTCTGGTTGTCGTGCCATACCTTCCAACATCTTAGAAATTAAAATACCATCACCGATAGCGCCACCAATAGCGGCACCAGCCATAGCAATACCTGCAGCAATTGCTCCCATAATAATAAATCCTCCTTAATAATCTAAAAAAATTTTGTTAATCTTCTAGTTCTATCTTTCGAGAAATGTAAACTGAGGACAATGTTACAAAAACATAGGCCTGTATACATCCAATAAAGACTGAGAAACCAGTCCAAACCAATTCCAGTATGAACGCACCAATCCAAATGACTGGGCCACCATGAGCCATATTGACAATAATACCAAGTAGCATTTCACCTGAAAGAATATTACCAAATAATCGCAAACCTAACGTCAAGAAATTAGTAAACTCCTCGAACAGATTAATTGGCAGGAAAAATACAAATGGCTTTAAATAATTCTCAAAATGCCCCTTATAACCCAACTTTCGAATCCCTAGGAATTGGGCAAGCGTCATCGTCATCAGCGACAAAGTCATTGTTACCACCGGATCAGAAGTTGGACTTTTGACAAACGCAACACCCGAAACATCAATATGCAAAAACAATCCTTCTAAGTTTGCAATAATGATGAACATGAACAAGGTAAAGCCCCAAAGTCCTAAAGTTTTGCTAGTTTTACCAGGAATGGAACTGTTAACAATTCCATTCGTAAAATCAACAGCGTACTCAAGAACGTTCTGGCCCTTTCCAGGTTTCATGGTCAGATGCCTTGATAATGCATAGACAAGGCCTAATACAACCGCACAAGCAATTAGAATGGAAATCATATTGCCTACATTAAACGTCAGACCCAAAAATTCAAAAGTCGAAGGAGTTCCTCCACTCACAAAATCTCACCTCTTTCCAAGACATAGTCACGCAAGCAAATCAATCTGGTTATTGGTCAAGAAGACAGTATTACCAAAGTGAAACTTTGCGATGGTAATGAACACACCAAAGTGTCCAAATACAATTGAAACTATACCACCATTCAATATAAAATTCAAAAGAATATTAGTAATCTTGAGAGCGACTAAAGCGCGTCGCTGCCGTAATTAGCAAACCCATGTCAGGTTATAGGACGTATAATTTAGATGATTCAAAACTAATTTGTCTTTTCGGAACAAATCCCTTTACTATGTTTTTGTCTAATTCAAACAATTGTTTTAGTAAATTCATTCCCAGGCAACACAAATGGAGCGATTCAGATCGCTCCATTGAAGCATCAACCTATATCTGCTATTTAGTACCAAATAACCGATCACCGGCGTCACCAAGTCCTGGCACAATATAACCCTTATCATTGAGCTTCTCATCTAGAGCTGCAGTGTAAATGTCGATATCTGGATGGGCTTTTTGTAATGCTTTAACACCTTCTGGAGCAGCTACTAAACAGACAAATTTGATATTAGAAGCTCCCCGCTTCTTCAATGCATCAATGGCCATAATTGAGGAGCCGCCAGTTGCAAGCATTGGATCAACAACAAAGATTTGGCGTTGTTCAATATCAGAAGGTAATTTCACAAAATACTCGTGAGGTTCAAGGGTCTTTTCATCCCGATACATGCCAATGTGACCTACTTTGGCTGCAGGGATCAAATCCAAGATACCATCAACCATTCCAATCCCAGCCCGCAAAATTGGGACAATTGCGACCTTTTTCCCGGAAATATGCTTTGCATGTGCGATTCCTTCTGGTGTTTGAATGTCAACATCTTCCAGCGGCATATCCCGAGAAACTTCAAATGCCATCAACGTTGCAATTTCATTGACAATTTCTCGAAATTCCTTTGTCCCGCAATTTTTATCCCGAATCATTGACAACTTATGCTGAATCAGCGGATGATCCATAACTTGAAACTTACCCATTATTTCCCACTCCTTATTTATATTTCTAAATAATTGTATCACATATATGGTAGCTAAAATCACAAAAGAGCCCGAAACCACAATTAGTTTCGGGCTTGGCATTTATGAATTAATTGGATGCTTTTCGGTTAATGCTTCTACTTTATTAGCAACATCTTGTAAATTACTTTCATTTTCTGGATCATCAATTACTTGCAAAATTAATTGAGCAACCTGACGGGCATCATTCTCATCAAAGCCACGGGTGGTAATTGCTGGTGTTCCTAATCGAAGGCCACTGGTTTTTGAAGGTGGCAGCGGATCATTTGGAATTGATTCTTTGTTGGTTGTAATATGAACAGAATCTAAAATGTTTTGTAAATCTTTCCCATTTAAAGACGTTTCGGTTAGATTGATCGTCATCAGGTGATTATCTGTCCCACCTGTTAACACGGAAACTTTCTCAGAATTTTGAAATTCAGCCGCCATTGCTTGGGCATTCTTGATAACCTGTTCGCCATATTGTTTAAATGAAGGCTGTAAGTCTTCATAAAATGCAGCTGCTTTCCCTGCAATGACGTGTTCCAAGGGGCCACCCTGGCTTCCAGGGAACACAGCGGAATTAATCTTCTTAGCATACTTTGCTTTTGCTAAAATCATTCCACCACGAGGCCCTCTCAAAGTCTTGTGAGTCGTTGTCGTTACCACGTCCGCAACTGGAACTGGACTTGGGTGCAGTCCTGTTGCAACCAAGCCGGCAATGTGAGCCATATCAACCATTAAGTAGGCACCAACAGAATCAGCAATGTCTCTAAACCGTTGCCAGTCAATAATCCGACTATAAGCAGACGCCCCGGCAATAATCAACTTTGGTTGGACTTCGGTCGTAATCTTAGCAACTTCATCATAGTCGATTAACTGTGTCTTAGGATCCAACCCATAGGAATAGGAATCATATAATTTGCCAGAAAAGCTGACTTTGGCACCATGACTTAAATGGCCGCCAGCATCCAAGCCCATCCCCAAAATTTTGTCGCCGGGTTTGAGCAAAGCTGCGTAGACTTCCTGATTAGCTTGTGATCCAGAGTGAGGTTGAACGTTTGCATACTCGGCACCAAATAGTTCTTTGGCCCGATCGATCGCAAGTTGTTCGACGATATCAATATATTCACAGCCACCGTAATAGCGGCGACCAGGGTAACCCTCAGCATACTTATTGGTCAGAACAGAACCCTGAGCTGCCCGAACGGCATTTGAAACGATGTTTTCAGAAGCAATCAACTCAATATTGTGTTCCTGACGGTTTTCTTCGTTAGCAATTGCATCCCAAAGTTCAGGATCTTGCTGCTTATAATCGTAATTCACCTGCAACACCTCACTATATTTTTGTGGTACAAGTTGATTATAACTGCTTAAAATGCATTTGCCCAGCTGATTTATTCAATCGATTCATGTAGGCTTCCGCAATCCCAGTTGGTTTAAGGCCTTGCGCGAAGACAACTTTATATTGCTTATGATTATCAAAATCCCGTAATTCTGCAAACAGATCATGAGCTGCTGTTTTGGCATCCGTACCAATAGAAATAACATCCGCATTTTGCGGCCAATTGATTGTCTTAATGACATCGTCAAACGCCATCACACCAACTGGCTGATCGTGGGCCGCAATCCAATTAGCAACGGCTTGCCAGTCATCGTCTGGATCCACAATATAGACTTGGGCATCTGGCGCATAATGCTTATATTTCATCCCAGGTGCCTTTGGGGTCTGGCTCATTCCCACATGGTGTAATTCGTCCACTACTGGGCGGTGAATAACGGCTTCAATATCTTCTTTGGTCACCGCTCCGGGTCTTAGAATTGAGGGGGTGTCAACCGACATATCCAGCACCGTCGATTCAACACCCACAGTTGTCGGCCCATCGTCGACGATAGCAGCAATCTTACCATTTAAATCGTGATAAACATGTTGGGCCGTGGTTGGACTAGGCTTTCCAGACGTATTAGCGGATGGACCAACAATTGGAACCCCAGCTTGGGTAATTAAATCAAGCGTTAATTGATTGTTAGGAAATCTAAAGGCAGCCGTTGTTAATCCCCCCGTCACCGTCTTAGAGAGGGCATTTGGTTTTAACTTAAAAATCATCGTTAATGATCCGGGCCAAAATTGATCAATCAACTTCTTAGCATCTGTACTCAATGGTTGCACATATTTTTCAACCATCGAAACTTTTGATACCGTCACAATCAATGGGTTATCACTAGGACGCCCCTTTGCTTGATAAACTTTTTTGACAGCAGCGACATTGGTGGCGTCCGCCCCTAATCCATAGACGGTCTCAGTGGGAAACGCAACCAATTCTCCCTGCTGGATCAGCTTTGCGGCTGTTGCAAGCTGACTGCCAGTTAACAATAATGTTTTCATAATTACAAACCTCATTTCCTTACTTGAATCATTCGTTGGTGACCAGCAACGTCATGTTTCACTTTGATGGTTGCTCGGGGCATTGCGCGCCGAAAAATAGCGACAACTGCTTGCTCCTGATGGAATCCAATCTCCATAAATAGACTACCACCAACGGCTAAGTGTGACTGAACATCATTAGCAATGCGCTTATAAATCGCCAACCCATCGTCATCTGCATAGAGCGCTAATGCGGGCTCATTCTCAATTACCCGTTTATCCATATCCACTTGTTCATGATGAGAGATGTAAGGCGGATTGGAAACAATCATATCAAACTGCGACTCAATTTTATCAAAAACGTCGCTCTGAATAAACTTAATTGGCAATCCTAACCTTTTGGCGTTATCGGCGGCCACCCGTAAGGCAGCCTGGGAAATATCGCTTCCACTAACATGCCACGTTGGGCACTGCTTCTTTAGAGCTAGCGCAATCGCACCGCTGCCTGTTCCAATGTCTAAAACTGATAATGGCATGCAATGTTGTGCGCTAGTCTCTGCTAAAATCCAATCAATTAATTCTTCAGTTTCAATTCGTGGAATCAGCACAGCTGGCGTAACCGTGATCGACAAGCCGTAGAAGTTCGCCTCACCAACAATGTATTGCGGCGGTATTCCAGCAAGCAATTGGGCAATATCTTGTTGAAACTGCTGCCATAAATTATCAGGCATCTGTCTTTGATAGTTAATCAGTAATCCTGTGGCGGAAAGCTGGGATCGATGTTCAAGAATAAAGTCAACATCGTACATGTCCAAATCTAGACTGTCTTTAATACGAAAAGAAGCCCATTTCCGGGCTTCAAAGTAGGTAACGTTCTTTTGATTATTCATTGGTTAAATTCTCAAGTTTCTTTGCTTGGTCCGACAAGATCAACGCATCAATAATTTCGCCCAGTTCACCATTCATAATTCGGTCTAACTTATTAAGTGTTAACCCAATTCGGTGATCGGTTACCCGATTTTGAGGATAGTTGTACGTTCGAATCCGCTCAGAACGATCCCCCGTCCCAACAGCTGACTTTCTTTCAGCGTTGTATTGATCCTGTTCTTGTTGAGAATAATAATCGTAAACCCGGGCCTTCAAAATCTTCATTGCCTTGGCCCGGTTCTGTTGCTGCGATCGCTCATCTTGCATTGCAACGACAATCCCAGTTGGCAAATGAGTCATTCGAACCGCCGAAGAAGTCTTGTTGATATGCTGACCACCAGCACCAGAAGATCGATAAACATCAACCCGAATATCCTTTGGATCGATATCAATATCAACATCCTCTTCTTCTGGCATCACGCCAACCGTTGCTGTCGACGTATGCACTCGCCCGGCTGATTCAGTTACTGGCACCCGTTGAACTCGGTGAGCACCATTCTCGTATTTCAACTTTGAATAGACCTTATCACCGGTAATCATCAACGCAATTTCCTTGAAGCCACCGACTTCGGTTTCATTCTTATCAACAACTTCTACTTGCCATCCTTGCCGTTCTGCATACTTGGAGTACATGCTAAATAAATCTGCAGCAAATAAACTGGCTTCATCACCACCAGCAGCGCCATGGATTTCCATAATGATGTTCTTATCATCATTAGGATCCTTAGGCAACAGCATCACCTTTAATTCATCCTCAAGCTTTTCCTTTTGATCCGTGTAATCTGAAATCTCATCCTTGACCATCGTTTCCAAATCCGGGTCATCAATCTTTTCTCGCAGCATTTCTTTATCGTCATTAAGCTGACCAGTTACTTTCTGGTATTTCTTAAATGCCGCCACGGTGTCCCTTAAATCTGCTTCTTCCTTTGATAACTTCATAAATTTTTGGGTATCAGCAATAACTTCAGGGTCACTGATTAGTTCGTTTAGTTCATCATAACGATCAACTACAGCCTGTAATTTGTCGAAAATTTCGTCCATTTAATAATTCCTCACTTTGTTACTTAATCGGTGGATTGTAATAATGCTTTCGGCACACTGGATAGTAAGATTCATTACCACCCATTTGAATTTGTTCACCATCATAAACCGGCTTACCATCGTGAAACCGTAAATTCATGATGGCTTTCTTACCACAGAACCAGCAAATTGTCTTCATTTCTTCTATCTTATCTGCATACAATAGTAGGTATTCGGACCCTTCAAACAAATGATTCTGAAAATCATTCTTAAGGCCAAATGCAATAACTGGAATGTTAAGTTCATCAACAATTTCTGCCAATTGAAAGACGTGTTTTTTGGTTAAAAATTGAGCTTCGTCGATCAACACACAGCTTGCATGGGGATCCAGTTCTTGGACCCGTTCAAAAATATTTGTTTTTTCAAAAATTGGATCGGCCTTTCGTTCAAGCCCAATTCGCGATTCGATCATTCCCTGCTTTTCGCGGGTATCTAAAGCACTAGTCATAATAATAACACTTTTATTTTGCTCTTCATAATTATGAGCAACTTTGATAATTTCGATCGTTTTGCCACTGTTCATAGCACCGTAACGATAAAAGAGTTGAGCCAATATTTCCACCTTTTTCCTTGAAAGCTTCTCTTCCATTATACAGAAATTCCCTTTGAATATCGATATTAATCATAATTTTCCAGTCACCAGAGCCAAACCGTGTTCAAACCGCCGTGCGTATGATAAACTTAGTCTTTGATTAGTACGATATGTACTTAGCTTAAGGAGTAAATCTTATGTCATTAAAAAGTTCAATTGCAACCGCAGCCGGTAAGTCTTCTTACTGGTTCTTACACACGTTCTTAAAGGGTGGCAGCTCGCTTCCCGGCAAAATCACCAAGAGATTAGATCCCAACATCCTCCAAACACTCGCGAGAAATTACGATGTGATCGTCATAACCGGAACCAACGGCAAAACACTCACGACCGCACTTACCGTTCAAGTTTTGAAGGAGAAATACCAAAATATCGTGACTAATCCCACTGGCTCAAACATGGAGCAGGGAATCATTACAACTTTTCTTCATGCGCCAAGAACTAAAAATAAGCGTCCATTGGCCGTTCTTGAGGTTGACGAAGCTAATGTCATCATGGTAACCAAGTACATTAAGCCAAAAGCATTTGTCTTTACGAACATTTTCAGGGATCAAATGGATCGGTATGGTGAAATCTACACGACTTACCAGAAAATTTTAAACGGTGTTGCCCTTGCGCCAAATGCAACTATTATTGCAAACGGGGATGCGCCCATTTTTCATTCAAAGCAGTTGCCAAACCCAATGATCTATTACGGCTTTGCCAACCAGCCCAAAAAAGACATCAAGGCAACTCCTAATACCGATGGCGTGCTATGCCCACAATGTCAACACATCTTGCACTATCACTACATTAGCTATTCCAACTTAGGGGATTACTTCTGTCCAAATTGTGGCTACCAGCGACCAAAGTTGAACTTTGCCTTAACTAAAATTGATCACTTAACCCCCAAGTCTTCTCAGTTTGAAATTGATGGTGAACCAATTAAAATTGAAATTGGCGGTGTTTATAATATTTACAATGCCTTAGCCGCCTACACAGTTGGTCGATTTATGGGCGTTACCCCTACCCAAACCCAACAAGCATTTAGTAAGGGCAAACACATTTTTGGCCGGCAAGAAGAAATCAACGTTGATGGCAAGGCGGTCACACTAATCTTGGTCAAAAATCCGGTTGGCCTTAACCAAGTAATTGATATGATCTCAACTGATCAGGATCCATTCACCTTTATTGGCTTACTGAATGCTAATTACGCTGATGGAATTGATACCAGCTGGATCTGGGATGGCGATTTTGAGAGACTGCCCCAAATGAACATTAAACAGTTCATCACTGGTGGCGAACGCTATAAAGACATCACTTATCGTCTCCAAGTCGCCGGTGTTGACCCGGAAAAACATTTAGTTGAACCTGACTTGGATAAAGTTGTTGAAATGATTCCAAACGCTCCAACAAAGAAAGTGTATATTTTAGCAACCTACACGGCAATGCTCCACTTAAGAAAGGTTTTTGCAGCGAAAGGATTTATCAAAGGAGGCCTTGACTAATGGCTTATACATTAAACGTTTGCCATCTTTACGGTGACCTGATGAATACCTATGGTGACCTTGGTAATATCTTGGTTCTTAAATATTTAGCAGCCAAGATGACTATTAACTTGACATCAGAAGTAATTAGTCTAGATCAACAATTTGACCCAAGTAAATATGACATCGTCGTTTTCGGTGGCGGACAAGACTTTGAACAATCCATCGTCTCTAAAGACATTCAAGCTAAAAAGGCTGGACTAACTGATTTTATTGAAGACAACGGATCAGTTGTTGCCATCTGTGGTGGCTATCAGCTGTTAGGCCATTACTATATTGGCGCGAATGGTGAAAAGCTAATGGGGATTGGCGCCTTGGATCATTATACTGATAAACAAAAAGATCACCGGTTTATTGGTAATGTTGAAATCAAAAACGAAGAGACTGGTGAGATTTATCACGGCTTTGAAAACCACCAGGGAATCACCTTCTTAGGTGATGGTGAACGTCCCCTTGGAAAAGTTTTGGAAGGTCATGGCAATAACGGCCAGGACAAAACGGAAGGTGCAATTTACAAAAACGTTTACTGTACCTATTTCCATGGCCCGATTCTGGCAAGAAATAATCAGATTGCTAAACACGTTCTCATCAATGCGTTAACCCGAAAATATCCTGATGCTGATATTTCAGCTCAAGAAGCTGTCAAGGTGGGCGAAACGTTCTAATAACGTTCTAATAAATTCCAATATCCGTATAAGCAAAAATAGGTTTGTGAGCAAGAATTGATCCTGCTTACAAGCCTATTTTGTTAGTTTGAATGTTAGTTCGAGCAGTTTCCCATGGTAAAACACCTCTATCAAAAATCTCCTAATCAAGAATTTTCATTAAAAGAGACTTTCAGGCCGACCCCAACCGCTTTGCACTGCTCAAGTCAATCCTGATTTGCCTCTCGAATAAACGTCCTAATGAGCTCACTTCGATATGGAAAAAACGCTTTGTTCAGTGCATTGGGATGTACACGGTTTGAAAGAAATACCAACGATTGCTGCGCAACTTTGTCAATCACAATCAATGTCCCAGTATATCCCGTGTGGAGAATATACGGATGCTCATCATACGTTCTTAAGATCCAGCCAAAAGAACGATTCTTGGTATGACCAGGGGTTTGATCCATGAAGAACTGGTTCATCCAATCGTCGGGCAAAAAATTCGGATAATTAAGTTGCCCTAACAGCCACTTAGAAAAGTGAAGTAGGTCATTAAGGGGCGCAAACAATCCAGCGGCTCCGCAATCGGCACCCAAAATTCTAGTTTTGGGATCATGGACAGTTCCTCGAAGTAACCCCTTCCCAGGGATAATCGCCGTTGGTACAACCTTTTTGGGATCCTGTGGCCGAAAAGTGGCTTGTCGCAATTCAAGCGGCCTTAACACGTATTCCGTAATTAACTGCTGTACGGGTTCACCCATAATCTTGGCGGCAATCCATCCCAAAAAGATAAAATTGTAATCCTGATAATGAACTACTTTTCCCAAATCAGGCCCACTTTTTAGCTTTAACAATGCAGTGGTAAGCTGATCTTTAGGTAATTCATTTCGGTTTGGAATATAGCCGATAATGTCTGAAGTATGCGTTAATAAATGGCGAATCGTTACCTCGCTAGATTGCCATTCTGGCAAATACTTGCTGATTGAGTCATTCAATGAAAGCTTTCCCAAAGCAAGTAACTTAAGGATTAAATTAGTCGTTCCAATTACTTTAGTTAATGAAGCCAGGTCATACAATTCACCTTGCTGCAATGGCAATGTTTCTGGAATCAACTCTTGATTACCAAAGAAACTGGTAGTAACCGAATGATTATTAATAATACCATACGTTACCCCGGGAACGACTTGGTCATTCACAAACTGATGCATCTTAGCGATCGTATCAGAATACTTCATAGATGTTATTATCCTCCCATTTACACAATTAGTGAATAAAAAGAGTCACTTGATTATAACCCTAATCAATGCCTGTATAAAGCCATTCACTTAGCTGGCGGACTTACAATTCTAAATAAGTTGGCCCCTCTTCAAGCTAGATTTGATACAATGGATTGTGAAAACAAGAATTGAACTGGAGGTAACACTTGTGGCAAGCAATTCTGATACAATTTACCACGTTCTGTCATATATCAAAGCCCACCCTAACCAAGTCACCATTGCGCCGGGCGAATATGATAATGCAATCGTGATGTACTTAAACGATACTGTGAAGCTAGGCAATCCAGAAATTTACTTTCCATCCCACAAATTGATGGTCAATCGAATGGCTCCTGAATTTATCTCGATGAACAACGAATTGCTCGATTATTTTCATGATAAGACTAAAGTTAAGGATTCTAGCTACCATGAACTGTGGGTAACGACCTCTCACTTGGCTAAGCGGAACAAATATTTGGTTGATCTATCGTTTGAGTAATCGGAAATGGGACAAAGTGGTTAGTTTCCAGAATATAAGTAACGGATCCCAATATCCTGGATGACTGGATATTGGGATCCGTTATTTAGATAGCCGAAAACTGCTTTGTTTTCATGTTTTTGCAATATAATATTTGAAATTAGAAAGTAATCGTAGAAAAGTGAATCATTTTGTCTGAAGTCGGCTTATTTAGGAATATATTCATGAAGTTATCGAATCAGCTTATACTCTGATCCCCTAACCACTTTTCTCCGCTCACTATTTGAGGACAGCTCCACAGAGCAACAACCTGCACGTAAGCACCTCAGAAAAAAATTCCAAACCCAGGAATTTCTTTCTGAGGAGACTTACACGCCGACTTCTAACCGCCTGGATCCGCTCACTTTAACAGGGAGGCATTAGCATGAAGTTTCGTAATAAAACCATTTTATTGCTTCTATTATCGACATCAGTTGGTATTAGCACTATCAACATAAAGGCGTCTATTACCGTCGCCGCAAAGCGCAGAATCGCAGTCGTTTCACGGCATCGAATGCGTCCAACAACGTACAAATTGAAACGGATTAAATCCAAAAACACCTATGCATATTCTGCCAGGTTAACCCAAAAGAAATTCCGGTTAGCAACTTATTCGAATAAGTCCTTCAACGTCACTCACCAGGAAAAGCTGCGGGTTAATGGCAAGTACCGAATCTATTATTTTGCGAAAAATCTGGCCAAACCCAACGTGACTGGCTGGATTTGGCGCGGCTATTTAACTAAAACAACTCCCGGTCCACTTTCAAAAACAGCGCTCAATAGATTAATCGCTTCTTCACCTGACCTAGATCCTAATAATAAGATCCTTAAGCTAAACCCAAACGTTTATCGTCAATTTGCGAAAACGTTTGATAAACAGTACAACGTTGGCAACTTTGCCTTTCCTGGACTCTTTTTTCACGACCATGCAACCATTTATGTTGAAAATAGCCCACTACAAACCGTTGTTTCGGCTGCCATTTCTAAATGGAACACTGCGCTTGGGGCGGACGTCTTTTCCCTTGGCAACAAGGGCAACAGTACTCTGACTATCAGATTTGGTAATGGTTCCGATGCGGGTTGGGATGGTTTATTTGACGGATTCAATATCCAAGTTGATCAAAAACATTTTAGTGATAACTCATACGTTAGTTCTCATTCCCTTACACCAAGATTTAAAGAAAAAATAAGGGAGCTGTCTGCACAAGCCAGTCAACTATTATTGCAAACCAATAACGAATTAAGTGTTACCCAGAAGAATTTTGAAGCCCAATCTCAGCATCTCAATGCTGAAATTCAAGGGGCTACCTCAGATGTTCAACGCGCGCAGCTTCAGCAACAACTTGATAACTTAAAGGCGAATTATCAAGCAGCTGATCAACAAATAAAACATGATTATAACTCCCAGATCGAACAAATTCGCCAGCAAATTAAGGCCGATTATCAATCAGAACAAGGGTCATCATCTGATACCCTAGAAACAAATTACTGGATTACGGTCGTTACTCACGAACTTGGTCACACGCTTGGGCTCTACCACACACCCTATCAAAGTGATATCATGTACGCACCAACCGACAATGAATCAGAATCAACCCTCAGCCCAGTTAAATACTCATGGAATTCACCCAAAGACCCCAACAGTCCAAAAGCATCTGAGACAGCAACTTTGTCTACTCGTGACATTGACCGGGCAAAGCTAACGAAGTTATTGGGTTACTGGTAATTGCTAAAAAATAACGCCATTCTCATCTCATAAGAGAAGGCGTTATTTTACGTTCATTTCACTTAAACAACTATCGATTGGGTATACTGGGGTCGAACCAGTAAATTACGGATTCAGAGTCCGTTGCCTTACCATTTGGCGAATACCCAATGAACATCACAACTAAATAGTTTATATATTTTTGCCCATTTTGTCAACATTATATTCCAATTTCTAAACGATTTGCGCTGCTCACTAGTTTATTCTTTCTTGCTTGACAAACGGCTTCAATTTAGATAAGCTATTATAGTGAGTTTGATAGCATTGCCCGCTGGTCAAACTGGTTTAAGACGTCGCCCTCTCAAGGCGGAGTTACGGGTTCGAGCCCCGTGCGGGTGATAAGTGTTGATACAGCAGTGTTTAATGGGCGTCATTGGTAATTTACCAGTGACGTCCATTTTTATATACTAACTGCTACGATTAATAGCGTATTTAAAAAAATACAATCATTCCAAATCGGAGTGATTGTATTTTTTGGCAGCTAACTATCTTAGCTTAAAGTCGCTTATTTAATTTCTTACCAATCTCTTCAAATCCAGGCTTGCCAAGTAACCCAAACATATTCGTCTTGTATGCCTCAACACCTGGTTGGTTAAATGGATTAATGCCATTAAGGTATCCAGAAATTGCAATTGCAACCTCAAAGAAGTAGATGAGGTAACCCAATGAGTACTCACTTTCGTCAGGTAGATGAACAGTCATAACTGGTACACCGCCGTCCGTGTGTGCAAGTACAACACCCTCATAGGCCTTGGTATTCACCCAATCAAGTGCTTTTCCTTCGAGGTATTTAAGGCCATCAAGGTCCTTGTCTGCACTAGGAATCGTGACATCACTTGCTGGGGCATCTAGTTTAACAACCGTCTCAAATAGGTTGCGCAACCCCTCTTGAATATATTGGCCAAACGAATGTAAATCAGTCGTAAAGTTCGCTGAGGACGGATAAATTCCTTTATTATCCTTACCTTCTGATTCACCAGCTAGCTGCTTCCACCATTCGGCAAACATTCGTAAATTTGGTTCGTAATTTTCCAATATTTCGGTGGTAAAGCCCTTACGATATAAGATGTTCCGCAATGCTGCATAACGGTAAGCATCGTTTTTCTCCAAATCAGGATCTGTGTATTCATTTTGAGCGTCAGCTGCGCCATTTAAAATGTCAATGATATTGCCCCCAGAAACAGCAATTGGCAGTAAGCCCACCGGCGTTAATACAGAATAGCGGCCTCCGACACCATCGGGAATAATAAACGATTCCCAGCCGTTGACAGTCGCTTCGTGGCGTAATGCGCCGTGAGCTTTATCAGTGGTAACGTAAATGCGTTGGTTTGCTTCTTTTTCACCATACTTTTCGATTAACTTTTCTTTAAAGATTCGAAAAGCAATTGCGGACTCAGTTGTGGTTCCAGATTTGGAAATCATGTTAATTGAAAAGTCATCATCGCCCATTAAATTCAATAAATCGTTAACGTACGACGAGCTCAAGGAATTACCAACAAATTCAACTTGAGTCGCTTGATTCTTGCGTTCATAGAAATTCGGATGCAAGAAATTCACTGCCATTTGGGCGCCTAAGTAAGACCCACCGATACCAATCGTAATTAAATACTTCGAATCGCTTTTAATTTTATCGGCCGCTCTTTGAATCCGACTAACCTCATCATGATCATACTTAGTTGGTAATTCGAGCCAGTCACGAAAATCACTACCGGCGCCAGTCCCCTTACGAAGCTCTTCATCAGCAGCGGTTACCATTGCTTGGATCTCTGGAAGTTCATTTTCATGAACAAATTTAGAAAGCTTAGAACTATCAAATTTAATATACGACATATTATAACCTCACCTTTTTAATAAATTGATACCCAAAGTTAGTTGTTACGATCTGGTGCGTCCTTTGTTTTTTCAGCTGCAGTTTGGTCAGGGAAAATAATTGTAAACGTTGATCCCTTCCCCTTCTTTGAAGCAACTGAAATTTTACCGCCGTGGGATTTAACCAGTTGATGGACAATTGCAAGGCCCAGTCCAGATTCGCCATATTTACCACTTCTTCTGGAAGCATCCGCCTTGTAATAGCGCTCGAAAATGTTTTTCTGCTGATCAACAGTCATCCCTATCCCAGTATCGGCTATCTTGATGATTGTTTCATTATACCCCCGTTCACCAGTTATCGTAACGGTTCCTTTATTCGTAAATTGAATGGCATTCGTAATAATATTAAATACAATTTGAACAAAGCGGTCATAGTCAGCGTAAATTGGCAAATCATCAGCAGCATTCAAAACCAGCTTATCATTTGACTCTTGTGCTTTATTAGATAACTGGTCGATAATATTTCTAAACACCTTTGTTGCATTAAAATGCCGTTTATCAAGTTGAATTGAATTCGAGCGAATCTTTTCAAAATCCAAATTTTTATTAACCAAGCGAATTAACCGCTGAGTTTCTTCGCTCATCAACTCAATGCTTTTGGTACGGGATTCCTGGGGAATGACGTCATACTTTATCCCTTCGAGAATTCCAGAAATGGTTGTTAGCGGTGTCCGCATTTCATGAGCTGCGTCAGCCAAAAATTCTTGGCGGCGTTCCTCTTGCCTCTGGATCTCCAGATTTGCGCGCTCCAGTGAAGCAGTCATTCGGTTAAAATCATTAATAAGCTCACCAATTTCGTCCTTACCACCCGGCTTGAGACGCACTTTGTAATTACCATTTGAAACCTGGTTAGCACCACTTCTCAGCATTGCAATCCGCCGATTAAGTCGACGGGCGATGAAGAAACTGGCAACCATTGAAATGATTAAAGCTACCAATAGCCCTTTAACCAAATTACGATTGATCCTTGCGACGTTTGAATTAACATCCGAAATGAACGCCCCCGCAGTGACTGCTGCCACTAATTTTTTCTTATAGTAATAAGGCTTTAAAACCTCAATCATCGCTGGCCGGGTTTTCCCGTTCTTTAGCTTAGCATTCTTATTATTAACTTTACGGACAATCTGGTCTTTTTGAAGATGACGCCAATCATTTTTTGTGATCTGGGGTGACACACCATCAGCCGGGTAAACCACCCGATTCTTAGCTGAAAAAACAGTGAAATGAACGGATTGGTTTTCCAAGATTGATTGTGTCATTCGAATCTTGTCAAGATTAAAGGTCACCCGGTCATTGTGTTTAGAATCAACCTTCAATGAATGTTGAATTAAGCTATCTGAATACTTTTCCAAACTGCTCCAAGTATTGTCATATACAAATGTTTTTGACATCCGGCCAAAGGATAACCCTAGTAAGACAATTGTAATTGCAATAACTAAGAAAAATGCCATGAGCTGCTGGTAGATCATTTTCATTATTTACTATCCACTTCACTATCGTCAAATTTGTAACCAACGCCCCAAACCGTTTGAATGACTTGTGGGCCAACCCGTTCGATCTTTTGCCTTAATTTTTTGACATGTGCATCAACGGTCCGCTCATCCCCATAGTATTCATAATCCCAAACAAGCTCCAATAATTGTTCTCGGGAAAAGACTTGACGTGGCTTTTGTGCAAGGGTCTTAAGAAGTTCGAATTCCTTTGGCGTTAAATCCGGAATCAATTTATCATCCAAATAAGCCTCTCGCGTATTCGTGTTTAACTTAAAATGCTTGGTCGCAATTTGATACTCATTATCAGCGGATTTTTCATCATCAGCTGCAGCCTGCTGCTCATTGTGAGCTCGCCGTTGGAGCGCTTTGATTCGTGCAACCAACGTGATCGGCGAGAAGGGCTTTGTAACGTAATCATCTGCTCCCATCTCAAACCCCAACACTTGATCACTATCTGAATCACGGGCAGTTAACATGATAATGGGAACCGCCTTTGATTTCGACCGGATTTCTTTAGCCACTTCCATGCCATCTTTTTTTGGCAAATTAAGATCCAAGGTAATCATGTCCCAACTGTCGGGATCTTCGTTGAACATGTTAACGGCTTCGATGCCATCGTATGCAAACGAAACATCCCACCCCTCTTTTTGAAAGAACATTTGCATCATTTCCGAGACAGATTTATTGTCTTCTATCATCAATAATTTCATTTCATTCCCACCTCTAATAGCTGATTGCTTCTAAGTTGCCGTGTTGCCAGTGCTTTTTCAAGTGGTTTTGGGATATGGATTCAAGCCGGCCAGTCCAGGGGTCATTGTAATAATAAAGTTTACGGTTAAATCCAGTGAGGACAATTAAGCTCGACTTCAAATTGTCGATGCCAGCAACTTTAATAATAACTGGCCGCCTTCTAAGTATCTGCTTATTAAGTTGTCTAAAGTTAACCCGATTCAA
Source organism: Lentilactobacillus kisonensis DSM 19906 = JCM 15041 (assembly GCF_001434135.1). Lineage (GTDB taxonomy): Bacteria > Bacillota > Bacilli > Lactobacillales > Lactobacillaceae > Lentilactobacillus > Lentilactobacillus kisonensis. The sequence continues at coordinate 22,665 of NZ_AZEB01000013.1, forward strand.
ATCCCGAATTGAATGGGTCTGTGAGATGATCAGCTCACTTAAATCAATCAGCTTAGTGGACTGCTGGCGCCATTTTTCAATTGCCTGTGTTAATACATCATCAGAAAGATCGGTATTCGCACTACCTAGTAACATCTTAACTGCCGCACATTGATTATCAATATCAGCTTGCGTTTTTTGCTTAATTGGCGTCACGTCTAAACGACGAAAGGTTTTTCGAATATTGCGCTTTGGCAGCCACCCAACCAAATCACCACAGGTAAAATGATACCAAATTTGTTTGCTGAAAAAGCTAATCTGGTCAATCAAAAAGTCCTGAGTCTTAATATCTTCTGGAATTCTTACCCGATCATGGGCCGTGACGTTTCTTTCATTATCAGTCGCTAAATACCAGTGCTCTCCTGGAATCCTCCGTAAACGAACAAAGAACCGATTTGTTTTTTCATTGGCAATAGTCGTTTTTTCCAATCATCTCACCTCATATATAATCTATTTTACCAAGAAAATGACAAACTTGCTTGAAAACTAAGAAGATTGTTATCATAATATGGTATTGTTCTGTTATTAAAACTACTTAAGAATAGGATGGTTTAACCTATGTATAAAGGAATTGCATTTTTTGACCTGGATCATACGCTGTATAATGAACAAACTGAAGTCGATCAAGAAGTCGCCGACGCAATGCATCAACTAAGGACCAACAACGTCCTGCCGGTTATTTCAACTGGCCGGAACCTATTTGAAATCCCAACGACAATGAAAAAAACAGGGATTGATACGGTCGTTTCTGCGAATGGTAGCTACGTTGTGTTTGAGGGCAACCCCGTTTATAAAGCAGTTCTCTCAAAGGAAATTGTTAAAAAATTCGTCGCTTTTGCGGAATCAACTAACGAAGCAACAACCGTCATGAATAGTGAAGATGCCCGCATCAACTTTGTTAACGATATTGTTGAAAGTAATTATCATTTTATCAATTCACGAAAGCCACCACTCCATGTGACCGATTTTATCAATCATAACGAGATCATTATGATGCTCATCAACACAAAAGGACCCGATGAGAAATACATCAACCAGTTTAATGATACGCTTACCTTCTTTAGAAATACGCCTTATAGTATGGACATCGTTGCTAAAGGCAGTTCTAAAAAACGGGGTATTCAGGAATTAATTAAGAATACTGATCTTGGTGGCATTCCCACTTATGGTTTTGGTGATGGTAATAACGACATCCCAATGTTAGATTACGTTGACCATCCAGTTGTCATGGGGAATGGTCTTGATCAGGTTAAGAAATACGCAGAATTTATCACAACTAAAAACTCTGACCATGGGATTGTCAATGGCTTGAAACATTATAACTTGCTTTGATGAAGTCGGCTTCGTGCAGCAAAGTTTTGACTTTGAGCACTACCAACAATAATTCTACCGGTGGCTGCTTATGTTTTGAGTTCTAAGGGAATCTGCTTTACTCACGACACTTGCACGATCCCCCTAATCCATGCTATACTTCGTAGCGGTGCCAAACCACGGTGAGTTCGTAACGATCGGCGCAAAAGCGTTCAGAAGGTCGAAGCGGCTCGCCATTTTTTTGTGGAAAATTTACCCGACCTTAAAAAATAAAATGGCGAATAAATGTTAAACTAAGAACCGTAACAAAGAACTTAAGGAGATGGTTTCTATGCAGGATCAAACACCGTCACGACTTCAACGTCAACAATCTCAACACCAAAATAAGAAAACCAAACACACAAAATTAATTGTCTTTATCTGTATCTTGTTGGTAATCCTGGGTGGCGCGCTGTACATTGGCCATCAAGTTCATGAATTAACTGATGCACAACGGCAAACGAACACAATTTTGGATAAACCCATCAAACGAACGGTCGTCAAAATCGTTGAACCTAAAGTTCCCAAGGAAGTCCGCCCTCAGGTTGTCCAAATCATTGAACAAGAACCACTTTATCGGCTCCAACAAGCAGCCGATAATCCAGCCACTTTTCAAGAAATTGCCAATAAATACCAAGTTCCTGAAAGCTACGTTGCCCCAGCAAAGCAATACTGGTTTAGTAATCAAAATCAGGCATTGCGATCTGATATTTATCATGCTCAGTTAATGCAGCTACTCTCAGAATTACGTCAAATGGACAACTCCTCAGCTGGCGGTTCACAATAAAATACCTATTAAGATCATCAATTTGAAGGGATAACAATGTTTTCAATTATTTATTTGGTGCTCATGAGTTTATTAGCCGGGATTCTAACGGGAATTGTTGGCATGGCGGCACTGACTCTTTATCCTGTGCTTCTCTCAGTTGGCGTCGCACCAATTACCGCAAACGCAACCATCACCGTTGCCCAAGTTGGCGCTGGTATGGGCACTGTCCTATCATCCTTAAAGGAACTTCACGGTCACTGGAAACAAGCAATCCAAATTGCACTCTTAAACACGGCTGGTGGTGCATTAGGGGCAATTATCCTAATTCATAGTACCAATGCTGGCTTTCAGAAATTAGTCCCCGTATTTATTTTATTTGCCGGCATCTTAATTTTAGCCCCCAAAGGAAAATCAAAGCCCCATTTAGACAAGCACTTGCTAAGTGCCCTCAGTTGGTTGGCAATCTTTTTAGTTGGCATTTACACCGGCTATTTTGGGGCTGCGTCAGGTCTATTGATGATTGCGGTTCTTTCCAAAATTGTCAAACAAAATTATGTCGTTTATAATTCAATGCGTAATTTTGCGTCATTTACCAATAACGTCGTTTCAGCGATCATGTTTGTCATCATGTTGCCAATCGATTGGGCCGTCATTATTCCGTTATTAATTGGTCTATTCACCGGTGGTTACATTGGACCGATAATCGTTCGTTATATTCCGTCAACCGTTATTAAAACGGCCGTTGGAATATTTGCCATTGTTCTTTCACTGGTTTTAGGCTATCAAGCTTATTTGTAGCAAAATATCAAAACAGTCTTCACATTAATTGAATTATTGCAACCTAAAAAGCTGATAATCAGGTGCATGAATGCACTTATGATTACCAGCTTTTATTATCAATGGAGTCGGCGGGAGTTGAACCCGCGTCCGAGCATATCGCCACCTAGATATCTACGTTCATAGATCTATTATTTAAAGTTCACTTACTGAAACGCCATAAATCAAGGCACCCACAGTAGGCTAACCTGATTAGTCTCTTCAAACCACTTCAGGTGGGAGCAGTTTGCGTGAGCCCACTAAATTTAGGACCCAGATCTAACCCATGGGCGAGATTAGGAGGATCTACGTTAAGCGCTTATTAGGCAGCTAAAGCGTAAGAATTGTTATTATTTTTTGCAGTTATAATAAACTGGGCGGTTTAACGTGGCGCTGCACGAAACGCAATCCAGGCTCGACCTATACCCGTCGAATCCATAACGACCCCGATACAATAATTATGATATCATACATAGCTAAAATATAGAAGTAACTAGCCTTAAACCTCAGCCAATAAATGAGATTGGCCTCCTTTTAGCACTTGTCCTCACTATTATTAACGATGGTCTCGATTAGGTCTGGAAAGCGTTCGTCTAACGCTGTTTTTCGCAGTGCTAGATAACTATGCCTGCCCGCCCGTCGAATCGAAACCAATCCAGCCAATCTCAGGTTACGATAGTGTTGAGACAGATTACTTTTCTTTCCCAAATTTTCAAATTGGGCACACGAAACTTCTTTTTTTGCCCTTAAAAGGGTGCCAACAATTTTTAACCTGGTCGGGTCACTCAATGACTTTAGGAGTTGTGTTAGCGAAATATCAGCTAAATTGGGACTTTCAAATTGCTGCTCAATCATTTTGATCACCCCCTTTCATTTTCGATTGTTTAGTATATACTAAACAATTGAAAGAAGGAATTATTGATGTCAGAAAAAGAACAAACCATTAACCAATACTTTCAATTATCAGATCAGGCGTCAAAAAGTCAAGCTGCTCTCCATTCAATCATCGAACTTTTTGCTGATGATGCTGAAATTTTCAGCGCCACTGGTGAAACCTGTGCTGGAACAAAGGCTATCACGAATTTTTTCACAGACTTTTTCAATCGCAATGTGAAGCTCAAACATCTCTGTCATGTTTTTATGGCGGACAATCATTACAAGGCTGAATGGGCAGTTTCAGGACAAAAAAAGACTGGTGACCTGTTTGCCCTTCATGGCTATGATACTTATGAATTTGATTCAACTAACCACATTAAATATCTCAAAGTAACGATTGCCAATTAATTGATCTTTGAGAAATCCTTTTAGACAGCAATAAATTGCATTCTCCGCCTTTATCATTAAATCAACCATTTTTTTATGAACTGTTTTAACGGTGTTCGGTTTGCCAAGGTAATCATCAACCACCCAATGACAACCCCACAGGCATTCGTCAAGACATCATTAATATCCACCCACCGTGATAAATTGATGGTGAGATCTAAAATAAGCTGAAGGGTCTCAATCCCGACACCAACTATAGCACCAGTCAGTACCACATTTCGAAAACGAATTGTTGGTAGTAACAATGCCAAGTAAACACCAAATGGCAGCATCATCATGACATTTTGATAGAAATCGGCAGTTGTACTCCAGAACGGGATGAGGTTAACGGGTGCCGAGCCAATCATCATTGGGGCAACTTGCTGATTGTTGACAAACGCATACGAAGTTGGCGCCAGCGTCAGGTATCCAATAATCATTACGTAAATCGCCGCTGATCCAATCGTAAGCAGTTGCCAAAACGATAACTGAGATAATTGCCGTGACTTTATTTTAAAACCAATCAATAATGCTGTTACATTTACAAAAAACGGAAGCCATCTAATCATCATTAACCACCTACCTTTCTAGTTATCTACCTAACCTTAACAACTTAATTGTGTTCATTTTATTGGTGAGTCATTAAACGAATCTTAAATTTGCTTCACGGTGACTAAGCTTATCAAAAGCGTAAGAAATTTGGTCAAAATAAAAGCGGCCTCAAATCGGTCGCTTGATTATGTGTTCCATTATTCTTCAAACAATTTACCGGCTTTCGGTCCCGGATCCAAAGTCCAAATTTTTTCAATTGTGATTACCCCAGCCCCCTTTGGAACCGGGAACTTGCCTTCAGCCCATTTGGCTGCTTGGTCATAATAGGGGCCATCTGTGTATAGTTTGGCAGTCCCACCAAACCGGAAGCCCTTCAAAGCCTTTGCATTAGCAACTGCCACAATCGCCTTACCGTTATCATTAATGTTAGCCTGAGTCTGACCACCCGTCATTTCGTTATAGATAAGGTGCTCATCGTCTAAAACTCGCATTGAAATCTTAGGACCAACATCTGGATTACCATCAGCGTCAACCGTTGAAATATACGATAGTTCCCCCGCAATCATGTCCTTCATTGCTTGATTTAACTTTGCCATGAAAACATCTCCTTTTGTAATAGTGAGCGGAGCCAGGCGATTAGAAACCGGAACATAAGTCTCCTTGAGCAGAAATTCCCGAACTTGGAATTTCTGCTCAAGGTGCTTATGTGTAGGTTTCTGCCTGGCGCAGCTGTCCTAACTATTTAAACAAAGTCATTTTAAGTCGTTCGGGCAATTCAAGCAATCATTTACCCTCTAGGTAGTGACATATTTGCTATAATATTCATGAAAGGTGGCTATCCAAATGGATGATGACAAATTACAGGAATTGATTCGTTCGGCAATTCGAGAGGCAACCGTCCGTCATAATGAACGAGTCAAGAGTGGTCGTTATGATGCAACCGATGATGATTCAGCTGATAAGCTGGCGCAACTTGTCCGCAATGGCGATAAGGCATCAATGGAATACGCGAATTCTTTAGTTTACGAAGTTTTAAAACTGCTACTAAAAGATGCAAAATAAAGCCAAATAAATTGAAAAACGCAATAAATATTAAAGATTGACAGATACAAAAAGGGCTGCTACCTCAACGATAGCGGCCCCTTTTCTACCCATTAATTGATCTTTACTGGTTTCACTTGAATACAACAATACAAAATTGGAAAGTTAAGTTGCAGTAAATGCTCGATCTCTTTACAGATTTGATAAGCCTTAGATACTGATTTTTCACCAACCAGTTCAATTTCAGCGGCAATAATCATATTGCTTCCTGAATATCGAACATCGATGAAGGTGACACCCCTTACCCCATTTACTTCCTGAATATTCTTGACAATTTCCTTTCGGATCCGCGGATTAAAACCATTTGAGAGTTTAGCCGCACTATCACTTAAAATTTTCGAGCCATTATAAATAATAAAACTACCAAGTAGTATCGCCGCAACCGCATCAATCCAATCAATATGCAGAAAGGCCGCTCCTGCGATAGCTAACATCGTCCCAAAAGATGTTAGTGAATCACTAAAAAGATCTCGGGCAGATGCTGCTAATGACGTACTTTTAAACCTTTGACTTACTATGTGATTGATGATTGCCAACGTTAACATCACCGTTCCCGAAACGACTGCCATGTATGCGGCTTGACCATTTAATTGGCTTCCGGTCTTCCCATTCACAAAAGCAACAATTTTGTTGCCACCATTCCAAATACAATTAACACCAACTAAAAACATGGTTAGGCCAGCAAGAAAAACAGCCAGGTTTTTATACTGCCAGTGGCCTTCCACGTGATACTCATCAGACGGCCGCCTGGAGAATGTTAGGCCAACAATTAAGGAAATAACGGCCACAATTCCGGTAAAGTTATTTTCACCATCCGCTATTAAGACCACTGAATGATCAACCGTCCCTATCCAAAGTTCGGCCGCCGAAATTATCATGTACATCAATAAATTAATGAGTAACATGTGACTTGCGTGAATCGCATCCTCTCGACTCTTAGTTTCCAAAGAGTCTCCGATTTGATTACGACCTTGCATTCCTGTCATCCCCATCCCTACGCAATTTCAGAGTCAATTTCAATAACGCTCTGGTGCAGTCCTAGTTGAAACCGCAAAATCATTGCGAAGTTGAATCCCACAATCAAGCTAATCATAACGACCAGATCAACCGTAATCCCCTGATGAGTGGAAATTAAACTTCTTAACGCGTTTATCAGATAAGTCATCGGCAACCATTCATTTAGTGACTGGGCAAACGAATCCGTTAAATAAGTGGGATACAGGCCACCAGAGGCTGCTAATTGAAGGACCAAAACAATTGAAACTAGCCACGTCCCAAAACCGCCTAATAGCAGGCGTAAGCAAAAAATAAGTGATAAAAACAAGAACGATCCAAGCAATAAAACTAAAAAGAATGTCCCAGAGTGGTCAATTGCTAACTGATTCCCTTGTGTTAACGAATAAAATAATAAAATTGTCTGTAAAAAACCAACTGCACCAACCACTGAAGCTTTGCTTGCCCACCATGTAAGCGCGTATTTAGGCTTTCGATGAGGTAAAAAGCCTTCGTACATTGTCCCTAAGGCGATCGCGCCAACATACAATCCGATGGCAATTGCGAAGGGAGCCATCCCGGTCCCGTTGTTTGGAACCTTTGAAATATCCTTCGTAACTTCGTGGACAGGATTGGCAATTGCTGCTGCATTTACTGCCTTAGTGTGAATGACCTGAAGTTTTTTGGCCCCCTGGTCAAGGCTCGCCGACATTATTTTCGTTTCCTTTAGAATTTTATCAGTGCCGCTTGCTAACGCTATGCTACCATTGGCAAGCTTATCAGCCCCCGTTTGAAGTGCTGGTACATGGCGCTGAATTTCAATCAATCCGTTACCAACTTTCGCATTGGCGGATCCCAAGCGCTGAATACCTGCCGTTGGTGTACTAGCCATTACTTTCGAAAAGCCGGCAGCCATTGTCTGATTAGCAACAACCAAATTACCACTACCTGCGGAAAGTTGACTAATACCTGAATTAAGCGATTGCATCCCACCACCTAAGTGTCTTTCCCCGTTCACAAGCTTTTGAGTTCCCTGATACATTGCCTGGCTACCGACTGCCGCCCGCTTCATTCCCTTATCTGCATTACCCAATGCACGTAATATAATTGTTGAATAGAGCCGGGTTACTTGCGCTGAAACCTTTGCTTTAATGGCTGTGGCCGCGCCTGTCGTCATCTTTGAGGCAATGAAATTCTGACCAGAATTAAACGTAAAGTGAAGGTTCATTCGCTGAGGTGTTACTTCTGTGATTGTCGTTGCGCGAGAAGAGAAATTCTTAGGAATGGTTAAAACCATATAAAACTTTCCCTTTCGAAGCTGCTCGGCCGCCCGCTTTGAAGAAACATGGTGAAAATCCAAAGTGTCTGCCTTTGTCAGTTTATTAGTTAAACTACTACCAATATCAATCCGATTCCCATGATAGGTCATCGATTGATCATGATTGACAATTGCAACTGGTAACCGATCCATTTTCCCATAAGTATTCCACATCGAAGATAAATAGATAAAACAATAGATTGCTGGGATTAGGGCAATCGCAACTAGAACTACGAGACTCATTTTGTGTTGATTTAGATACTTCCATTCACTCGCTACCATTTAATGACCACCTTTCAAATTAACACTGTGTTCATTTGAAATAGTAGTGTTAATGAGTTGCGTTGGCAATATGCAATCATAACCGTTCTGTTCAATTGATTTCAGTATTATTTTTAAACGTCATCGTTAGATTGAAACCAGCGACTATCCGGATTACTGCACAGATTCTCTCAAAATGTTAATTGCGGATTGGTTGAATTTATTGTTTAATTGGGTAGAAAGTAAACAACGTGTCTATTGGAGATGAAGTCCTTGGAAGCAAATACCAAAATGCTGGCGACTGAAATTAAAATTCAAAAAGCATTTATCAAACTCATCAATTTATCTGGGTTTGACAAACTAACGATTCAAAAACTGTGTCAGGAGGCCCACATTAGTCGGGGAACTTTTTATTTACACTACATCGATAAATACGATCTGCTTAATCACTATGAAGATGAAATCGTGGCAAACATTAGTGAGATCTTCAAAAGATTTCAAAAACCTCAGTTAAACTCAGCCATTCAAAACGGTGACAAAGAAAATAATGCATTTTTTCAGCTATTCAAATATTTATATCGTCAAAGAGACTTAGCGGCTCTTCTTCTGAACGGTAACACGACAAAGATCGTCGCTAAAGTGAAACGGTTGATTGAAGAAGTCTTAGTTGAACCACAAACATCCCAATCAACTATTACCACTCAAATTCCAGCAGCATTTGCCAAAGAAATCGTTTCCCAGGGAATTATTGATCTGATCACCTTCTGGCTTAATCAAAATCCAATTCTACCCCCACGTGAGGCGTACCAAATTTTCCAACAGAGTCGCTCGCTAACGCCCCAACAGCTAACCCAAATTATTTTTAAAGAGGCGCCTCAAGGAGACCGCAATGAAAAAACGGTTTGAAATAACTAGTTTAATCTGTGCTGCCATTCTGGGATGCCTGCTGCTGGTATTCTTAGTGATGCGGTTTGAACCAAAGATCCAGCTACTTTTCAATGAAGCCGCTGAGCGTCAGTGGATTATCAGCCATTTTCAATCCAGCTCCCCCATAGATCTCATTTCATTTTCACTTTTAATCATCTTATTTTCAGTTATTCCAGGCTTTCCCGCCTCAATTATTGGAATTGTTGCCGGGATTTGTTTCGGCCACTGGCTTGGTTTTATGGTTAACGTTATTGGCATTACGATGGGAAACTTTATTGCCGCAACATTTTTAAACACAATTTCTAATCATTGGGTCAAGCGCCGTCCTAATCGGTTATACGCGGATTTGGTCAACATGCGCCATCCAAAACTAGGAGTGGTGATCGGTTACTCAATCCCATTTATTCCAAGTATGCTCGTCAACGTTGCCGCAACTGATTTAAAATTCTCCCCGCCCCAGTTATTTTCACTGTGTTTAACAGGAAGTCTGGTCGTTTCTGCCCTTTATTCATTTAGTGGCGATGCATTATTTAAAGGGAACTTTAGGTTATTGGCGCTTCTATTGGTTCTAATGGCCGCCCTCGTTACGCTGGTTCGAGTCATTCACATTGATCGGAAACAAGCAAGATGATATAAGCCCTTTCACAAGCTAGAAACACGACTTTGCCCGCCTAATTTGATACACTAAAATTAGTAGTTATGATTTTCACAATATGTAATAATTTCAAACGAAGGAGTGTCCTATTTATGGCAACTATTATTAGTGTTTCCGACTTGGCAAAATTACCTAATTTACAGGCACCAGTTATCACGTTGAACTTAAATCTTCGTAAGCTGGCATTTGATCAAAGTGAACGACTCCGGGTAAAGAATATGCTCCGCGAAATTGAAAAGAAAGCAGGGAACGGCGTCAAATCGTTTGTCGATGACGTTGACGATTTGACCAGACAACAGCTCCCCTACAAAGGAATCTCAGTCATTACTGATAAAACGGGCTCAGCAGTCTATCATTTAATCAGAACCAGCGTTGATGAACCTGATTATCGGATTGAAGATTCGATCGATTGGCTGCTGTTGCTGAGTGAGGCTCCCAATACTGATTACACGTTAATTGAAATCAATCGTGACAATAGTAAATTATACGAACTTAACAATAAACGAGTTACCCCACTGGCGGTCAAGGACTATCCAGCCACGGTTCAGGATGCATTGGGAACCGAAGTCAGGGGCGGTGAACTTAATTTTAGTGGCAAAGCTGGTTCCATCCAGTATCATGGTCATAACGAAACTAGCCAGGAAAAGAAAATTGATCAGGAACGTTATTACCGCTTTATCATTGATCTAATTAGGAAAGATTCTAATTTGGCAACTCGCCAATTAATCTTGATGGGTCTTCCCCAAAACATTAATTTATTTAAAAAGTTGAATAACGGTTTGCCAATCGCCAATGTTAAAATTAATCAATCAGTTCAAAATTTATCACCAACCGAAATTGCCAAGTTAGTCAATGGCGAGATTAATCAGCATAATCGACTTAATACCGCCGATGCCATTACTAACACGTTCCGTGACAAATTATTTACCGACTTCACCAACATCCAAAATCTACTAAACTCGAAAGAAATCCGTCACCTGTTTGTCGCTTCCAGGAATGAAATTAGTCAAAACGACCCCGATGTTTACAATGATGTCAACCAAATGATTAAACAGGCACTCGCCCAAGACACCAATGTAACAGTGGTCAATGAAAATTCTTCAATTCCATTGGTCAGCGCGGTATAGCTAATTTGAGCAACTTATCCACAAAAATAATCTAAAAAATAGAGCGAGTTAGAAAACTGATCGTTATCAGCTTCTAGCTGGCTCTTTTTTAGATTACTTTTTTCTGAATATTATATAAGGACGCACCCGGTGCCACACTTTGGGAACAATTCCACAAAACAGAAATCTGGGTATAAGTACTTCAATCTCTAATCACTTTGCTCCGCTCACTTTTATAGGACAGCTGCACAAAAAGCAGAAGTCTGCACATAAGCACCTCGAGTGAAAATTCCAAAACCGGGAATTCCCACCCGAGGAGACTTATGCTCCGACTTCTAATCGCTTTGCTCCGCTCACTTTTTATAACGATAATTGCTTTCGGATTTCGGCCGCAATTTCTTCCAATCTAGGCATATTCTGTACTTGCGCAATCTTGTACCCAACGTAATACGGCGAAGTTGCATACCTTGGAACAATTTTACAATAAAACCGGCTATAGATCTTATAAAAGAACAGGTTATAAGAAGTCATACTTCCATGCATATAATCTTTTAACAGATACTTAATGATTGCCTGAACAGCATCCGCAAGATTATCGATTTTCTTTTCATTATTAATTGCGATATTAATTTCGACAAACCCAATGATTGGATCAGTTGAGAGCGTAATTTGACGATCATCATTTTTAGAAACTTCAACACCCGTAAAATTGCGGACACCCACATTTTGATAAACATCATAATGGTTTAAACCCACGATCTGGAAATGTGGATGGCGTAGACTACCACCGGATAACGGGCCAAAATTTTTATACATTACCACACTGGCATATTTATTCGATGCAATCATCTGGTGCCAGCAGCGAAATGCAAATTCAAACACCTGACGATTCTGTTCAGTTGAATACGTTGATGGCCCACCATTGTGGTCACTTGATTCAATCAGCACCGTTTGCAGTGTGTCTTCCAACGTTCGAAACTTATTTACTAGCCAGATTCGATCATCTTCTTGAGCCAAAATATTCTCTAAATGATCAACATCACAGAACGGACAATAACCATCCGGGTGTTTAATATTTTCTGGCTTTCTCTGGGCAGTATTAAAATCAAAAACAAGTGGTTGGTTAGCCATGAAAGTCACCTTTTCTCATACTTCATTTATTATTGAAGTCCTCAGTTCTCAACTTCTAACCAGGTTAATTCTAGCAATTTCGATTATCATAAACAAGCTTACAACTACTTCGGCGTAACAAACGCCTGCCTGAACGCTTCAACGTACCCACTATCTAATTTCAATCCTGATTTTAGATAGCCTTCAAAACTGCCAAACTGGTTAATAATAGTCTCACGTGCATGTAATAAATAATCGCGATCGACCAATAGCGCAACACTTAAATTACGAAGCTGTTCTTCATTAACTTCCAACTTAAATTGTGCCAGAAGCTTGGCGTTCGCTTCCTTTCGAAGTTGGTTGGTAAGCAAATAATCGGTCATAATTACGTCATCACTTGCGCCAGCCATTTTCAAAATGACTGCTGCAGCAAAACCGGTTCGATCTTTACCGGCAAAACAATGAAACAACGTGGGCTTTCGTTCGTTAATAACCGCATCGAAAAACTCACGATAACCTGCCTGAGCAGATCCACTCAACACAATCTGTTCGTATGTTTTTAACATCGCATCTCGAATATGACCACCATTTGCAAACATTCCTGCTAGGCTGGCCCCATTTTTTGTCTGGTCTGATAAGATATCGTCTTTGACGTAATGTGTCCCTGGAATGGTCGTATCTGGATCTTTAGCCACCTCATTTTGGCTCCGAAAGTCAAAAATCGTATAAAGTTGACAATCGTGCTCTAAAAATGAAACTTGTTCAGGATTTAAACCGCTAATTTCACCACTACGATAAAAGTAGCCTGGTTTCAAATAACCACCAGCTACCTGCGTACCGCCAATATCCCTAAAGTTAACAATTCCCTTATCATTCATGTACGGTTCCTCCATTATTAATCTAGTTGGTATTGTACACGATTGACTAAGAAACTGCACCGTAAGTGACCGTTAGCTTGTAGGGAAGCCAAACAGTTGATGAACTCATGACTTCAAATCTCTAAATGATGCTCCAATATCAGAACTGAAAAAACGATTCTCATAAACCTGCTCTTTAGAAAAAGCGTCTTTTAGGTTGCGTGTCCCTATTCAAGCATCCATCTCAATCATGATCATACATTGCAATCCCGAGTGGGGTTATAAACTGCGGAAACGCGGTCTTGTATGCCGGAATTCCCAATACTTTGCTAAAGGCCGGAATAAATTCCTTAAAGTTAATCGCACCACCAACGACAACAACCGGTTGCTTAACTGAAGGGCCAACCGAGTCTTTAACAATTGTTGCCATTTTTTCAACGACGGGCCGAATGACTGGAAATACTTCCGGTTCTTTTTGGGGATCCCGCTTTAGCAATTCCGCATCATCAGATTTGATTTTGTGGTTACCAGCTAAGACCAACGTCATGTGAAACCCACCAGTCGCCTCATCTAGCACCTGTGTCAGTTTACCGTGGTTGAAGACACTAATTCCTGTCGTGCCACCACCAATATCAACAACTGTGCCGGTCTTCAAATTCAAAAACCTTGCCGCCGCCGTTGGCTCATCGACCACGTGTTTACATTCTAATTCGGCAGACTCAATAACATTAGCGACAATTTTAGCAGCTCCCTCACCTGTGCCAGGTGGAATTGCCCCACAAGCCGTGGTTAGTTCAACCCCTAACACATCTTCAGCTTTGTGTTTCAACCGCTTCAAAATATTAACCGAATCAACGTAATTAACGACAATCCCATCACGAACTGCCTTTGCATACTCAAAAGCCCCGTATATGATATTATCGTCCTTATCCAACACAGTTAGGACAATTGAAGAAGTTCCTAAATCAACGCCACAGCTGAGCACTTCATCTTTCTTAATTTTTCGAACCGCATGATCGCTGTTAACAACCTTGGCAAATTGCTTTAGTAGTTTGTCAGCTGCTTTCAAATCAACTGATTGTTTGGTAGCCATATGCATCCCTCATCCTTCTCACTTATATTCCAGTAAATTAAGATACGTGTTTTCAGAACTGGATTGTGATCACTGTTTCAATTATAACAGCAATTGGTTGGAACCGCTTGCAGCTTTATAATTTGTAACATTCTTAACAAATAATACTTTTAAATAATTCCAAACTTTCTTTCCTTCTTTGACATCATTTTTATAACATTTTTGGGCATCGATAAACAAAAATATGCTAAAAGTCAAACCTCTCTTATTTTTACAAATAAATATTGCTATAATTATCCATTATGGTTTCTATTCTAAGATTAAACAATTATTTTTAGCATTATTTCACATCATGGAAGAAATTATTATATAATTTAGCAGAGAGAAGGCGCTGACCATCACACCAAATAATACAAAGCCCGATGTTTATAAATCAATTTCTGAAGGAATCAACGAATTTTCAAAGGTAAGCCAAATTAACGGTTACTATTTTGATCTTGATAATCGGTTATTAATTGACGGCAATGTCTATACGAAGACCGAGGATGTTTTAAAGAATCTGCCAACTTCTAATACCAACTCTTTCTTTATTTTCCCGGTCATTTTAAAAAATAACTTAGCCGGCTTCATCATTTGCGAAGGATCTGGCATTACATCTGAACGGATTAAATTAGCGCGAACCTTCTTAGAAAACATCTTCAATAATGCTTTCAAAGCCGCCGCAAACGATGTGCTGATCCTTAACGCTGTCCGCGCTGACGATCTCGCTAACGTGACCGTTCTCCGTAAATTGGTTGGCATTACTGAGTTAATTCATCCGGAATCCATTAATCTATCAAGTAATCCAACCACCCACCTGAACAATGATTCCCAAGTCAACATTCAACGAGCCCTTTCGTTTATTAAGACCAATATCAATCAACCACTTTCGCTAGAATCCGTTGCCAAATCAGTATTCCTATCACCATCGTATCTTAGTAAGGCTTTCAAACAAAAACTCGGGGTTAATTTTATTAGCTATGTCAACAGTCTCAAAATTGCATTGGCTTGTGAAAAGCTCATTACAACTAATGCCAAAATCAGCGCAATTGCCAGCCAGCTTGGTTATTCACAAACAAGTTACTTCACGAAAATATTTAAGTCGTATACGGATCAAACGCCACTACTATACCGAAAAACCAATGCCTCAATCGACAAAATCTATACCATTTCCCGCGACCTATCGTGGAACGGTAGTGATAGTGTCTATGATGTGTCCAAACGCTTCTTCAATCGCCATAACATCCCTTACTACTTCCATTCAGTGAATGGCTACCCGTATATCAGTAGAATCGGTGACTACACTGATTCAGACGATGAGCGTGGGTGGATTTATACGGTGGATTGCAAACAACCAATGGCCCCAGCTGCCGAAATTACTGTCAATAAAAAGTCGGTGATTCAGTGGACGTATGCGGCGTCGTATATCAAATAAGTGAGCGGAGTAAAGCGGTTAGGAGCTGACGCATAAGTCTCCACCGATGGAAATTCCCGGGTCTGGGATTTTTATTGGTGGTGCTTATGTGCCAGCTCCTGCTTTGCGGAGCGGTCCTAAAAACAGTGAGCGGAGTAAAGCGGTTAAAAGCCGAAATATAAGTTCCTTCTGGAGAAATCCCTGGTTTTGGGGGATTTTTCCGGAAGGTTCTTATATGCAGGCTTTTGCTTTACGGAGCGGTCCTAATCTGTGCAAAAGAGAACAACCACTAACTAAAATTAAAGCCGTAACTTCTTGCAGATGCCTCCATACAGATTACTGTTTTACAAGATATCCTTCTACAAAACCACCACTCCCGTACCAAGCTCTAGGGCAAAGAAGCACCAATATCCCAAAGCCCTGCTTTACACCAAAACCATTTTAACCACTAAATCCAAGGCCACTCAAATTCTCCTTAAAGATATCGGTTTCATTATCTTAAAACCCCTGCCTATAAACAACAGCACCGCCAAAATCAGAAAATTGATTTTAGCGGCGCTGTTGTTCGGTTAAACGGATTTAGTAATTTACTCCATACACATCTTCAAAATTGTACTCTTCAACACGTCATGGCGATCACCAACAACTACTTGTTGTGGTGAAATAACATTAGCGGTAGTTTGTCCCAAGGCATAATAGGTTACGTGAGCAAAACTTTCTGGAATTTGCTTCATAATCGTTTGCAACCGTTCGAAACTGGAAGGGCTGGTAACCAGCACCTTGGTAAAATAATAACCGTTTAGTTTTTCAATCGCCTGATCATTCAAATGCTGATCCCAGTAATTTTGATAAATCATTACTTGATGCACCTTAACAGGTAAAAACCTTTGAATGGCACTTCTGTCCCCTCGTAATAGACAGACCGAAGCCGCCATTGGCAGGCTGATCATTTGTGCAAGTGAACGGCCAGTTTCAGCTCCCGCAACCCGAACATTGTGAACGCCGCCAGCTGTTAGCGCATCTGCCATTTTGTGACTCAACACAAGAATAGTGGCAGTCGGGTTAAGCAGCTTTAACTGCTTCAAATACAACTTCACCGATACTGGACTCGTTAGGATCAAAAAACGACTATTTCTAATGAGCGCTTCGTCAGCTTCACTTAGTACGACCGATCGAAATTTTCTTAACGGTAAGTAAATGGTCTCCGCTTTAGCGGCCAGTTGATTTCTCAGCTCAACTGAGATGTTTTGTTCAGGATAGGTAATTAGGTATGCCATCTTGCCCCTTCTCCCTCAACTTACTTAATCTTTTGAGAAAGCCCAGAAATGACAAAATACACGTCATCAGCTTTTTTTGCCAATAATTGGTTAACTAATCCGTATGTGTCCCGCAAAATCCGAGATTCTTTCGATGCCGGCACTAACCCAAGACCAACTTCATTGGTCACGATCGTCATCTCTTGGTCAGTCCGCTGCAGCGAATCAACCACCTTGGAAAACTCCTGGAGAATGGTCGTCTGAATGGATTCAATTTCATCCTTGTTCATCTGTTCAATATCTTCGTCAACGTTCCCCGGAAAATCGTTGTACATTTTAGCAACCAAATCAAAGAACAAATTGGTCGTCATCATTGTCGCATCATCCAATAAATACTTTTGATAATCATTCATCAAAACAAAAATACTAACATCCTTATACCGCTCCTCAGTCGTCCAGTCAGCCGGCCGACGTTGGCGGTGCTTTTTAATCTTTAATTTCATTTCAGAATCTTGATTAGCCCGGATGACGCTTGTGGCAATGTAGCAAACACCATGTTCATTGGCATACATATCTTCGGCAACCTCAGATTTTCCACTCTTGGCGCCACCCGTAATGAGTGTTAATTTTGCCATATTAATTAGCCTTTCAATGCGTCATCAAATGCTTGGTTAAAAGCAGCAATTGTTTGGTCAATCTCGGCGTCAGTATGTTTGCTTGACATAAAGTTCGTTTCGTATTCTGAAGGTGCCGTGTAAATGCCGTTCTCAAGCAACGCTCTGAAGAATTTCGCAAAGAAATCCATATCACTCTTCTGAACGTCAGCAAAGTTATTAACCGGCCCTTGATTGAAGAAGTAGCTCCACATCGTACCAACATGATGAACAACGACTGGAACATTGTGAGCCTGAGCAGCATCGGCAATTCCCTTAGCCAGTCGGTCAACTTTGGCCGTCATTTGATCGTAAAGTTCAGGGCTCAGCTGATTTAACGTACTGATCCCCCCCGTCATTGCAAGTGGATTGCCGGAGAGTGTCCCTGCATGATAAATTGGGCCAGATGGTGCCACCTGTTCCATAATGTCTCGTCGCCCGCCAAATACGCCAACTGGCAGACCACCACCAACAACTTTTCCTAAAGTGGTCATATCCGGTTTAATGCCATACAAGTTCTGAGCACCATGGTAGGCAGCTCGAAATCCTGACATCACCTCATCAAAGATCAAAATTGATCCGGATTGTTTTGTCAGATCACGCAACGTTTGCAGAAATTCTTTTGTTCCAGGGATAACCCCCATATTTCCAGCAACCGGTTCAACGATGATACAAGCAATCTCATCACCATGCTTTTCAAAAATCTGTTTGATGGTATCTACGTCGTTATATGGTGAAGTTAAGGTGTCGTAAGCCAGTGACTTTGGAACACCTGGTGATGTATTGATATCAAAGGTAGCGACACCAGAACCAGCATCCACCAGTAGAGAATCGCTATGACCGTGATAATTACCAACAAACTTAACGATCTTGTCACGTTTGGTCACCCCGCGGGCAACCCGAATCGCGCTCATTGTCGCTTCAGTACCGGAAGAAACCATCCGCATCATTTCCATTGAAGGCACAATTGATTGAATTTTTTTAGCTAATTCAGTTTCAAGTAAAGTTGGTGCGCCATAACTAGTTCCGTTTGAAACGGCCGCTTGAAGATCGCTCACAACTTTCGGATCAGCATGGCCTAGAATCAATGGCCCCCATGACAATACATAATCAATGTACTCATTGCCATCGATGTCAAAAATGTGTGAACCGGCCCCTTTTTTGATGAATAGGGGATCACCACCTACGTTCTTAAAAGCACGGACGGGGCTATTGACCCCACCCGGAAAATAGTTGCTAGCTTCTTTGAAAGCCTGTTGAGACTTTTCGATTGGTTTCAAGTTTAGAATACCTCCCCTTTATTAATGCGATCGGCAACGTCCTTCGCAAAATATGTGATAATTAAATCCGCTCCAGCTCGTTTCATTCCAACTAGCGTTTCTCTGACAATCTGATTTTCATTAATCCAGCCATTTTGAGCAGCTGCTTTAATCATTGCATACTCCCCGGAAACGTTATAAGCAACAAGCGGCAAATCGAAGCGATCACGGACCTCTCGCATCACATCTAAGAATGCCATTGAAGGTTTCACCATCAAGAAGTCGGCACCCTCTTTAACATCACTAGCTGCTTCTCTAAGCGCATCTAACCGATTAGCTGGATCCATTTGGTAACCCTTTCGATCACCAAATTCAGGCGCACTGTTCGCAGCATCTCGGAATGGGCCATAAAAGCTAGAAGCATACTTAATCGAGTATGACATAATTGGTAGATTCTTAAAGTTGTTATCGTCTAAACCTTCTCGAATTGCGGCAACGTATCCGTCCATTGCATTTGAAGGGGCAATAATGTCAGCCCCGGCCTTGGCCTGACTAACAGCCGTCTTCACTATGTAAGTCAGTGACTCGTCGTTTAATACCACGCCATCTTTAACGACCCCACAGTGCCCAGTAGATGTATATTCACACAGGCAGGTGTCCGCAATCACAATTAAGTCTGGATAAGCCTTTTTAATCTTGCGGATGGCTTCTTGAACAATGCCGTCATCTTCCCAGGCAGACGTCCCAACTTCATCTTTATGATCGGGCAAACCAAACAGAATAATGGCTTTGATCCCCTTATCAACAATCACTTTAATCTCGTCCAGAATGGCATCCAAACTGAATTGATACACTCCCGGCATTGATGGAATCTCTTTGCGGTCCTTAATATTAGCATCCACAAATACCGGCATAATTAAATCATCCTTAAGCAAATGAGTCTCTCGAACTAAATCCCTCATTGCTGGACTTGTACGTAAACGACGATGACGATCAAAAGTTACCAAAATAATTGCTTCCTTTCAAATTTATCATGATTGAATTAATTTAAGCGCACCCACTGCGATCAATTCATCAGCGATTTGTTCACCGAAGTTTTCGATCGATTTCTGATGAGCTTGTTTCTTAAACAACTGCTTCCCGTCATTGGATGCGACTAACCCCTCAAAGGCGTATTCATCATCCTGCTTTGTTGCAAAGCTCCCAATTGGAAAGTTACAGCTACCGCCTAATTGGCCTAAGAAATTCCGTTCAATGGTCACGCAGTCCCGGGTTTCTTTGTCATTGATTGCTGCGAGTACTTGGCGTGTATCAGAATCGTCGATACGGCACTCAACGGCAATGGCTCCTTGGCCGGCGGCGGGAATGATAACGTCTTTTAAAGACAACTGCGTGTACACGGACAGATCAACTCCCAGCCGTTTTAAGCCGGAGACCGCCAAAACGACACCAAATAAATCTTCAGTGGCAATTTTCTTAATCCGAGTTTCAACATTACCGCGAATTGGCACAATTTGTAAATCCGGGCGGGCATTAAGTAACTGCCCTTGCCTCCGGGAACTGTTGGTACCAATCCTAGCCCCTTTAGGAAGCTCAGCAAAATTGCTAATTTGGTGCGGGGTAATCAAGCAGTCATATGGCGAAGCCCGTCTAAGGACTGCCCCGATCATCAGCCCGTCTGAGAGTTTTGGCGTCACGTCCTTCAAACTATGAACCGCGAAATCAATGGTGTGATCATACAGTTCTTGTTCAATTTCTTTGACAAAGACACCCTTGCCACCAATCTTTTGGAGACTATCCTTTAGATTGCGATCACCCTGCGTCGTAATCTTTTTGACTGTAAAATGTCTATCAGGAAATTTCCTCTCTAGCAAATCAACAACAATTTCCGTTTGAACAACGGCTAACTTGCTGCCTCTGGTGCCGACAATTTTATCTTTATCCATATAAAAATCCGTCCTTACTTGATATCTTCCTTGGGCAGGCCAAAAATGTCACAGAAGAATTCCAAGTCAAAATTAGCATCATCCTTAACTGACAATTCCTTAACCTGTTTGATTGGACCCTTAATCATTTGGTTGATCACACTTTTAAGGTGCTTGCGAATGACTTTTTGTTCATGCTCATCCAAATCAGGCAGTTTATTCATCAAGCTATCATACACGTTACTTTCGATGACCAGCGCCGATTTCCGTAAATCCCGAATGACTGGAACAACGTGAAGTTCTTTTTGCCAAATATAAAAGTCCGAAACTTCTTGGGGAATTTCCAAAGACGTCTTAGCCAACATTTTGTCTCGCAACTCATTATTGTCATCCAAAATCTCATGAAGGTCATCAATATCAAAGTAATCAAAGCCAACTTCCCTGGATTTTAACTGAACGTTTCTTGGAACCCCCAGATCAACCAAGATTTTAATTGGCGCATCAATTTTTGAATCAAATTTTAAGATTGGCGTTTTGCTGGCGGTAGCCGTTGCCATCGCATCGACCCGATTAACCATCTCTGGCAATTCCTGATATCTAATTGCAGAAACGTTCTCACCAAGATGATCGGCAGCAGCAATCGCCTTACTATCAGTCCGGTTCAGCGTATAAATGTGTTTGAAACCCATCGTGCTGGCATTTTTTAATAAATGAGACCCCACATCTCCAAGGCCGACCACTGCTAAGGTCTTTCCCTTGACACTGCCTAAATGTGTCTTGATTTGATGTAGTCCAGCTTGATGTGACGTTAATGACAATTCACTAGTCGGATATTTGGTATGCATCCGTTTTGCAAATGAAATGACCTGTTGGAATAGATGTTTAAAAATGACACCGGTTGTCCCATTATCCTCTGCGTTAAAGAAGGCTTGCTTGACCTGACCCAGAATTTGCGGTTCGCCCATAATCAATGAATCAAGGCCAACCGCAACCTCAAAGAGATGCTTAACGGCATTCTCCTTAACACCAATATTAACCCAACCATCGATTTGTTCCAATGGCATATTGAACCAACGGGATAAAAACCGTTTCAGGTAGTAACGACCAGTGTGGACCTGATCAACGACTGCATAGATTTCGGTTCGGTTACACGTGGAAAGAATCACATTTTCCAGGATACTTTTTTCTTGATTCAATTTTGAATTAGCTTCAGCAAGTTCTTCTTTTGTGAACACAAACTTCTCTCTGATATCAATTGGAACTGATTTAACGTCAATTCCGACATAAATAATGAACAATTTTGAGTTTACCTTCTTTCATCTGGGTACTGCGTCTTAAGCCATGTCAGCATCTTTGCCTTAAGTTGTTTCGCTGCACTTGGTGAAACCCCATTGGTTGAGACAGTGATCATAAAGTTATCAGTATTAATTTGGGCTACGTTATAAAAATCAGAATGATGCTTATTGCTCGTATTATTGACTAGTTGAAAGGGTTTGGCTTCACGTTTAACCCGTTGATTAACCTCAAAATCATCGGTACAAGCAAAAATTAAATCCATTTGCTTAAAGTAATCAGCAGCATACCGATCCTTTATCCAGTGAATTTTTTGCCTGTCAATCCGATCATTGATTACCGGGCTCACAACCGTAACGTCAGCACCAGCAGCTAATAATCCCTTAACTTTGCGGGCAGCCACGTTACCACCGCCAACAACGCCGACCTTTTTATCTGACAAATCCAATAAAATTGGATATGGCTTTTGCATTTACGTTACCCTCTTTACTCATGATTCTCAGAAGCATTCAAAATTTGGTCAAGCTTTTCCATATCAACATGTTGCTTGAATACTTCAGCCAACTTATCGTATTGTTCTTCTTTATATTGATTAAACTGCCGCTCAACAGCCTTACCCAACGGCTTTAATCCTTTCCTTTCCCGAACTGTATTCAGGAAATTCCGGGTCCAATCAATATTATCAAACAACCCGTGTAGATAAGTCCCAAAGACACTGCCATCCTCATTGACCGCACCATCATCACGATTAGTTGGCTTGCCGTTATTTGAAATAATTTTTGAAAATGGCCGCATTTTGTTACCAAGCGTGGTGGTTCCCATATGGATTTCGTAACCCGTTAAGAGATAATCCTGATGCCGGGCCTCTGCCTGGGTGGTAGTCTTTACTTCGTTGAAAACCGTATTCGTATCTAGTAACCCTAGACCGGTTTGAAATTTCAGATCTGACTCCACTGATTGAGGATCCTTCAATTCATTTCCTAGTAACTGGTAACCGCCGCAAATGCCCACAACTTGACTGCCATTTTCGTAGGCTTCCTGAATGGCCATATCCAGATGTTTCTTTCGCAAGAACACCATATCTTCATTCGTATTCTTACTACCAGGAATAATCAGGATATCTGGCGTGCCAACCTGATCAGCATGGCGGACATAGCGAACTGACACGTCTGGTTGAATTTCCAAACTATGGAAATCAGTAAAGTTAGAAATTTTGGATAACGTGATGACGGCAACATCGATATCTTTTGTGGTATCCCGCGTTTGCCGTTTGCTTTGAAGCGAGACGCTGTCCTCATCATCCAAATCGATATCAGTCATTGGTAGCACACCGATCACCGGAACTCCGGTTAACGCTTCGATCATCTGATTTCCAGATTTCAACAGTGATTCATCACCACGAAACTTATTGATAATGATGCCTTTGATTCGTTTTTGATCTTCCTTTGGCAGTAATTTGATAGTGCCATAGATGGTGGCATACACCCCACCACGATCGATATCGGCAACTAAAATTACGGGGGCGTCAGCCATTTTCGCCATTCCCATATTGACAATATCATTATCACTCAAATTAATTTCAGTTGGGCTACCCGCGCCTTCAAGAACCATCACATCATTTTCTTCAGCAAGTGAGTTGAAAATTTCAGACACTTTGGTTCGTAATTTCGGCTTGTAATCCTGATACGCAGCTGCCCCCATGTTACCGGTGACCTTCCCCATAAAAACAATCTGAGCATCGGAATCGGTAGACGGCTTCAATAGGATCGGGTTCATCCGGACATCGGGCGCAATTCCCGCCGCTTCTGCCTGGAAAACTTGGGCACGCCCCATTTCCTTGCCATCAGCGGTAATAAACGAATTGAGTGCCATATTTTGCGATTTAAACGGGGCCACTTTTTGCCCGCGCTGCTTTAGAATTCGACATAACGCAGTAACCGCCCAGCTCTTGCCAGAGTCTGAGGTTGTGCCAACAAACATAATTTTTTTTGCACTCATTTCGGTTCACCACCTTTCAGCTCAGATGCTTGTTGATGAAACAAATCCGTCTGATCGGCGTATAGCGGTAAATGAAGCTTCTGATGAATTTTAACGAGCCATGGTTGCTCCAACTTGCAATCTTGTAGCAACTGTTCGTCCAAAAAGACATCCTTTTTTCGTCCTGATTTCACGATTTGGCCATCGTTTAAAATGAAAAAATGATCACAAATTTCATACATAAAATCCATATCGTGGCTCGAAACAATAATCTTTTGACCATTGGCGACTAACCGCTTCATCAAATCTAACATCCGCCGCTTGCCATCAGGGTCTAGCCCCGCTGTGGGTTCGTCTAGTAACAGCCATTCCGATCGCAACACCAAAATACCAGCAATGGCAACTCGCTTTTTTTGACCGCCACTCAGATATTGAATTGGTTTATTCCTGATTGCTTCAATATCTAATTCCTTTAAAACTCGATCCACGCGTTGGTCAATCTCTTCTTGGGGCAAATTCAAATTATGCAAGGCAAATGCGATGTCATCTTGAACAATTGAATAAAAAATTTGCTGATCAGAATTTTGAAATACAATGCCAATCTTTTTACGAAGTTCATTTAGGGCATGCTTCCCATATTTTATCGGTGAACCATCGACCACAATTTCGCCATCAGATGGTTTTAACATGCCTACCAGGTTTAAAAACAACGTCGATTTACCAGAGCCATTTGGACCAATAATTCCCACGATGTTTTCGTTATCTTCCCCAAGTTTCAACGAGATGTGTTTCAGGGTTGGTTGGTTCTTTTCGTAGGCAAAACTCACATTTCTTAGTTCAATCATTTTTCCATCCTACTCTTTCCGATAGTGAATTCACCATCATAGAGTTTTGCATCAAGCGCGTGGGTCATTGCTTCATAGTTAATCATAATTTGCTCGAATAGCATTTTAACAAGAATTGATAGCGAATGAAGTGACGTTCGGACGTTCCGATAACCAAAGCGTAACTTTTGCGCCCGGTGAATTTCCTCAAAGCTATCAATAAAGATGAAGATAAAACGGTACATTAGCATTGTCTCTTCGATGATAAGATTGGATAAATGAAGTGAAACCAGTAAATCCAATATCTGCCGAAACGGTGTTGTAAGTGCGAACCAATATGTGCTAACAACCGCAGCTAAAACTTGAACTGCCAGCAATAATCCCTTTGGCAACATCGCCTTAGAGACCCCAAAATAGTTACCAAATAAATGAATTGGTAAATATAATTGGTCTTTGATTGGCGTCATCGTAAACACAATACCAATAACGCTTAATAACAGGAATGGCAAAATGACGTAAAACCATCGCAGGTATCGACGAACCGACACCTTGGTCACATAAATGGTGTCAACAGCCACCGCGACAATGAGAATCCCCTTCAACCAAACAATGGGCTGAAACGCAATCACCATGCATAGTAACCAAACAATCCCCTTAGTTTTAGGTGACCAGGCAACGATTCGGTTGGTATAAGCATACTTGTCAATCACCAGCATCTAAATCACCCTTCCTTCAGCGAATTATCTTATTTCTTGCCACTCTTCTGGTCTTCAATTTGCCGCAACGCTTTCTTCTTGCCACGGGCACTACCAATGATGTAGGCAATAATTCCCGTTCCTAAGCTTCCCTGAACAGTGAACAAGAGGCTTTCAATTTCACCTGACGGCGGCGTCCATAATGGATGAGCCCAAACTTTGTAACTTGGGTCAAATTTCTTAATTTGTTCAGTTCCTTGATCATCACTACCAGCAAAGCTACCGCCCTTAGCCATAAAGAATGGCACAATTATTAAAATAAGCACAGCTAATAGTAAGATCAAATTTTGCTTTGTTTTTGATTTTGTTTTCATCCTAGGCTGGCCTCCTTCCAGAGGTTGTTGCTAATAACTAAGTTGTACACAATCACGGTCAAGAACCCTTCGGCGATTGCCAACGGGATCTGGGTAACGGCGTAAATCCCGAGAAATTTAATGGCTGCTCCCAAAACCCCACCATTAGGATCGGGGAAAACAACGGCTAGTTGAAATGACGTCGTAACATAAGTTGACCAATCAGCAAGCATTGCACACAGGAATAATGACACGGAACGATTAACCTTGAATGCCCGACAAATTTTATATACCGCAAATCCAACAAATGGACCGACGACCGTCATCGAGAAATTATTGGCACCTAAAGTTGTCAAGCCACCATGGGCTAGCAATAAAGCTTGAAATAATAGCACAATCACCCCAAGAACTGACATGACTCCGGGACCAAACATCACAGTTCCAAGACCAACCCCAGTTGGATGGGAACATGAACCCGTAACGGATGGCATTTTCAGTGACGACAACACGAAAACGAAAGCCCCACAGAGCGCCAACATGACTTTAGCGTTCTGAGTTGATGATTTCACAATTTTATTCATCCGGTAAAGACCATAAACAAAGAACGGGGTGGAGACTGCAAACCAGAAAATACACCATTTTGGCGGCAGCATCCCCTCCATAATATGCATTGCACTCGCATTCGTTGGATACAGCAAATAGGCAATAAATGAAAAACTACTTAAGGCAACCGACGTAATTGTCAATTTCTGTTTTGTCGCATGATCCATAACCCGTTCCTCCTTAAAATCTAAGCTGCTTTTTAATCAGCACCGTTGAAAAATACGGTACTTTTTCTGAAATATCCATCTCTGAAAGTTTCCTGGTCTTTTCACTTTCAAGCGAAGCGTCAGTTACTAATAAGGCATTACCGAGGAGTTCTCTATCGCTCAACAATTTATAAACAGCCTCAAACTTGGTCGAAACCTTCATCACGATAACGTTGTCATTAACATCCAGGGCTTGACTAATCTTGTCTAATGGCGCGGTCGCTGGAATCACTTCTAACGATTCATCATCAAGGGTCAACGGAATTGAAACCTCCGCCGCAATTTGACTATAAGACGAGATGCCAGCAATTGTTTGAACCGGAACGCTATCTCTCACGATATCTGCTAAATAACTATAGGTGCTATATACAGACGGATCGCCAAGGGTGATAAAGCCAACTTCCATCCCCGCCTTTGCATCCTTCGTTATTTCTGCCGCAATTTCGTTCCAACTCTGTTGCTTTTCTTCCAAATTGTGCGTCATTGGGAAATGACGGCGCTTAATTGTCAATGAATCGGTAAAGTATGGTTTGGCAATTTGTTCCGCAAAACTCAACCCACTTTTATGAGCTTTTGGCGTATACAGTACGTCTAATTTTTTGATCGTATTAACCGCTTTGACAGTTATCAATTCACTGTCACCGGGTCCGACCCCAATTCCATAAAACGTTCCCATGAGTTCCTCCTACATAACGGTTTTTAAATGATCGATATACATTTGCTGAATTTCTGGGTACTCACCCAAACCAATGAACTTGGCATCCGCGGTTATCCCATGTGCTTGCAACTTAGAACTCCAAGATGTTGGCGAATCAGACTCCATATCGTGATGGGCATGATTACCAGCGACCATCATCAGCGGTTGTAGAATAACGTGCTTGATGCCGTCATTCACTAAACGGTTAATTTCAAAATCAATATCCGGATAACTTTCAACCGCACCAACATAATTGCCAGATCCCATCAGCATGTGATCTAGGCAAGCATAAGCAGTAAAGGCACTATCGGCTGTCCCGTGGCCCATTAACAACAATCCAGAATGAGTCGGCTTATCAGGATCCATGTGCTTGATAAATTCAACTAACCGCTGATAATCGGCAAATGTCTTTAGCAAAGGAGACCCAAGGACAATCTTCTTAAATGCTCCTTGAAATTTTTCAACCTCCGCTTTAACCATGTCGTATTCAATTCCAGGGATGAGGTGCAATGACTGAACAAAAACGTCCTCAAACCCAGCTTCGTGAATCTTGGTTAAAGCTTCTGCTGGTGTGTCAATTTTGATTTGTTCGTTTTTTTGAATTCGCTTAATCACCACGTTCGATGTAAATGCCCTAAAGACTTTAGAATCTGGGAAAGTCTTCTGAAAAGCTGCTTCGACGGCCCCAATTGATTTTTGCCGGGTCTTTGGATAAGTCGTCCCAAAACTAACGATGAGAATTGCTGATTTTGCCAACTCTTTTGGCCTCCTTTAAAGTTTGTAAAACTGATTGATACGAGGGTTCCGTGCGAATAACGTTACCTAAGCCGAGTGCCTGACATCTTTCAGCAACTTGAGTTCCCATGGCCAAACAACGTAGGCCCTTTACGCCCATCAATTGATCTTGATTGAGACTTGAAATCAATTCAGTCACGCTCAACGAACTTGGAAAAACAATTGTTTGATAATCAGCAAAGTCAATGGTCTGCTCAACTGGCACCCGTTCATAAGTTGCGAGCGGGTGAAGCAGCTCAGACACCGTTACTTCGGCCAACTGATGCCGTTCACCAATAACGTAGGTGGTTGACTTCAAATGACTTAAATTCTCACCAACTTGATCAGCCATGATTCCAGCCAATTTCAGATGCTGAGCAATCACCTTATTCTTGGCAATGATCTTCCAACCGGCCAAGTGTCGTTGGTCTGCACCCTCAGCGATTATTTTTTCTTGAAACGACTGATAAGCACTAATGTCGTAAACCAACAGAGACGCCGGCTTAGTTAAATCGGGTAACTGGAAATCTAGTTGCCGGGATGCACCTCGCTGGAAGAAACCAACGGAAGCTCCGGCATCCTGTAGCTGGCTAAATAGCCGCGACTGTAGTTTATACGGAACCAAAATGTGCTGACCAAATAGCGCTGGCTTGGGTTGAAGCGTTTTCATCAATTCAGCAACCTTCCCCACCACAATTAATGCTGGTGAGCCAATTTGCTCTTTTGTCACCACTTCGGCAATATGAGTTAAATCCGATAATACTGATCGTTGGTTCCAATGGGTTGCCCACTGAATAACGGCAACCGGCGTCTGTTGATCCTTACCATTCTTAATGAGATTATCAACAATGTTCTCCAACTGCTCCATTCCCATCAAGAAAACCAGCGTTCCCTCTTGATGAGCAATGTTAGGCCAATCAAGTTCTTCACCCGTCTTTTTACGATGGCCGGTAATCACATGAAACGACGATGCAAAATCCCGGTGAGTGATTGGAATCCCAACCGCTCCTAATCCAGCAATGGCACTGGTAATTCCCGGAACCACTTCATAATCAACGTGATTAGCCTTTAGAAATTGACTTTCCTCACCACCGCGGCCAAACACGTATGGATCACCTGCTTTAAGCCGAACAACTCGTTTCCCCTGGTTGGCCAGGGTTACCAGCAAGTCGTTAATCTTATATTGGCTGTATTTATGATGATGGGGTAACTTACCAACATCGATTGTTTCAGCGGTGGTTTCCATTAATAAAGCAGGATTCACGAGGCGATCATATAGAATCACATCAGCCTCAACTAGCCGACGCTTAGCTAATAGTGTCAATAATTCTGGGTTGCCTGGCCCCGCCCCAACTAAGGATACAAATCCACTCATTGTGTTACCCCCAATCTTGCTTTTAAATCATCAAACGAAGACGTCACCACGGGATAGGCAACGGCTGGCCGTTTAATAACCAGGCATAAAATCTTCAAGTTCTGACAAGCTTGAATCTTTTCTTGAAGACCGCCACGACGACCACTTTCCTTAGTAACAACCGTTTTTGCGTTGGTTCGCTTGATGAGTTCTACGTTGAGGCTTTCTGAAAAGGGTCCCTGAATGGCGTCAATTTGATTAGCGTGATATCCGGCTTCAGTGAGCAATCCCATTACCCGTTGCGTTGGCAGTACCCGAACATGGAGACGATCAACCCCCAGCTTGGCCGCAAAATCAGCAGCTGTCTTGCTGCCGGTTGACAAGTAAATATTGCCGGGACGATGCTGCAGAAGCGCAATTGCCGCATCCATATCAGCAACAACTTTCAAGAACGGTCCTTCTTCGTGCATTTGCTGGCGTTCAAACCGAATATATGGGATCTGATCTTGCTTCGCAGCGATAATCACATGAGTTGAAATTGACCGAGCAAACGGATGAGTCGCGTCAATCACTAATGAAATTTGATGAACCTGGAAAAAATTGTGAAACTCATTAGGTAAGATTGCCCCCATATGGACGTTCTTAGCATGCTGTCCCGCCAATTCAGCGCCATACTCAGTTGTTACTGACAGAATGAATTCTTGATGTGATTTAGTTAGCATATCAGCGATGGTTAAGCTTTCACTGGTTCCGCCAAGCAACAAAATCATAATGTATAGCCCCTTGGGGTAATCATCCTGCCGTCAGCAACGTATGTATTTTTGTTGCCGACAATCACAATGGTGGTCATATTAATCTCAGTTTCGTCTAAATCCTTGATAGTCGTAATCTTGTCAATCTCATGTTTGCGGGCAACGTCCTTACCAATTCCGACAACCGTATCTTCCGATTTATACTTCAAGATAATATTGAGCGCTTCCCGTAAATTGTTGGGACGGCCCTTGCTACGTGGATTGTATAGACAGATTACAAAATCTGATTTAGCCGCTGCATCTAGTCGATCTTTAATCACATCCCACGGCGTCATCAAATCGCTTAAGCTGATATGGCAAAAATCATTCATCAGCGGTGCCCCCAGTGCAGCAGCCGCAGCAATACTAGCGGTTA
Source organism: Lentilactobacillus kisonensis DSM 19906 = JCM 15041 (assembly GCF_001434135.1). GTDB lineage: Bacteria > Bacillota > Bacilli > Lactobacillales > Lactobacillaceae > Lentilactobacillus > Lentilactobacillus kisonensis. Next base: position 53,382 of record NZ_AZEB01000013.1, read on the forward strand.
CGCCAGGGATTACTTTGATATCGACATGTTTATCTTCCTTAGCGGCCATTTCCAAAACTAAACCAGCCATACCATAAATACCGGCATCCCCACTAGAAATAATGGCAACATCCTTACCAGTTTCTGCAATTTCAATTGCTTTTTTGGATCGTTCAATTTCACCGCGCATCCCAGTGGTTACAATGTCTTTTCCCTTGATCATGTCTTCAACTAAGTGAATATAAGTAATGTAGCCGACAATTGTATCAACCTTTTTGATTGTTTCAATTGCTTCTTGAGTCATTAACTGTTGTGAACCTGGTCCTAATCCAACAATGTATAGCATATTTTAATCATCCTTTTTAAGTATTAGTTTACTGACGGCCATCGTGACCTCGTTAGCTGAAAATCGTTCATTCACCGTTCGGCTCCCTGAAGCAAATTCCGAAGCGGCATTTGCGACGTTGCCAACCCCAACCGTTTTAGCAACAAAAGCCGACTGTTCATAATGAGCTGCCGTACTTTGAAGTTGTTCAGCCGAATAAAAGGCGGTTGGAACTCCCAAGCAGTCTGCCAAATAGTGAATGGCGTTTTCATGTTCTTTTTTCTGAATTGAAACAACTTTACAAATTGAGTGCCAGTTGAGCTGCTGCTGATCACAGAACGTCACAAACGCGTCCTGCATCATTTTGTAACTCACATCCCGGCGACTGCCTACGCCCAATACATTAACCTGGGGGACGATCTGGAGAGAATTTTGTCGTTTTGGAACGCCGCTCTTGTCCGAAATAATGACGAGCGGGATTTCCGTTCGCTGCTGATCAATTTCATCAATGACTTCAAACCCATTAAATTGATTGACGATTCCCCGAAAATCCGGATCGATATACAGCAATAGTGGCTTACCCTCAACGAGTCTCGTATTGAACAGCTTGGTATTATATTTAAACTCTGGATACCAGCCATGATAGCGTTGCGCTAACGTATCAATTGCTTGAACGTCTTCAGTGTCCGTAGCAGTTGTGATAACTGGATCAGAATTAAGTAAGCTGGCTAGCCGCTTTGTCAAAGCATTTGCGTGACCAACATGGCCTGATAAGAGACTAATCACGTGATTGGCTTTTTCATCCATTACAATGACAGCCGGATCAACGGTTTTGTCTTTCATTAGCGGTCCAACCTTACGGACAACAATGCCAGTCGCCATGATACAGACCAAACAGTCGGCCGTCTTAAAGACATTGGTAAACGCTTGGGTAAAGTCACCCTTGGCAAAAGTGTTATCACCATTTGAGCCATATTTTTCAGGTACCAAAGCTTGAGTTTCAGGAATCAAATCCTGGACTTTTTCAGCCATCTTAGTCCCAGGACCAGTTAGCGCCAAAATACAGATATTAGTCTTTCTTTGCTGTGGCATTTTTAATTCCTTTTCGGTAAGTATGGGTAAAGGTTGGATCATACAACTTAGAATAAGTGTATTTATCACCCAAAAATTCACCAACCATGATTAAAGCCGTTCGTGAAATGCCGGCCTTGCCCACCTTATCGGCAATGTCTCCCAGTGTTCCCTTGACCATCTTTTCATCAGGCCAAGTTGCTTTGTAGATCACTGCAGCAGGCGTTTCGTCAGTGTACCCACCGGCAATCAACTGCCGAACAACCCGACGAATACTTTGAACCGATAGGAAAATCACCATCGACGTATGATGCTGAGCAAGTGACGTCAACGACTCATCTTCAGGCACTTTGGTCCGCCCGGAAATTCGGGTGATAATGACACTTTGAGCAATTTCTGGAACTGTGTACTCAACCCCCATCTGTGAAGCAGCACCAAGAAATGAACTGACACCCGGGATGCATTCATACTCAATGTCTCGTTTCTTTAATTCCTCAACCTGCTCTCTAATTGAGCCGTAAATTGAGAAATCACCCGTCTGCAACCGAACAACTGATTCATCTTTCTTAACCGATTCAGCCATCTTGGTAATGATATCGTCCAAGGTCATCGAAGCGCTATCAAATTTCTGCGCACCAGGCTTGCAATAATCCAGTAATTTTGGGTTAACTAATGACCCCGCGTAAATCACAACGTCCGCCTCTGCTAATCGCCGATATCCTTTCAAGGTAATTAAATCGGGATCGCCAGGGCCTGCACCAACAAAACTAATAATACTCATCATCTATCATCCTTTCGTGGAACTTAATACAATACTTGGGTTATGATGCTTGAAATAGTGGCCCTTACCAAGCGCATGCCACTTTGAAACGTCAACTTGGGTCATTTCCAAATCATTGACGTTCTCAGCCATTAATACTTGGTAGGCCGTCATGGCATTCTCAATCAAAATAAAATTCAGAACCAATGCCCCGCCCTTTTTCAAATGTGCCAGACAATCGGTAATAATCTCTTTTAAATTTGAGCCACTACCGCCGACAAAGATCGCATCAAAATCTTCGTCTGGAATTCCTTCTGGGGCATTTGTTTTAATTAAGCTGATATTCTCAGTATGAAATTGATTGATATTTTTGGTCATAATATCAATGGCATCAGGATTCTTTTCAATTGAGGTCACTTGCAGATCAGGAAATTCTACCGCCGCTTGAATACTGACACTACCAGTGCCGGCACCAACATCTAGCAAATTTGATTTCCCATTGAGTTGCAGCTTATCAATACTGACGGCCCGAACTTCCGCCTTGGTCATTGGGACCTTGGTCCTTAAAAATTCTTCATCCTTCATTAGTTATAATCACCACGTTCATATCATATTTGCGATTCTCAACGGTCTCTTCGTTAAAGCGGGAGACTCGTTCATTTGGGTAACTTAACATCTCACCAACATAAATCGTCCTGTGCAGATTGCGCTGCTTGATTGCATCAGCAATTTGAATGGGACCAATAACTGCATCAGTCACCATCCCTACCGTTTTGTGACGTAATAAAAAATCAAAATCTGGCACCCTACCGTGGCTACTGGTTAGATAACAATCATTCATGGATAACCCAATTTGGTGAAACATATACTGGATTGAGCTAATTCCTGGGACAATCTTGACCATCTTTGGATCAAAGTTTGCTAAGACCCAGTTACCAATCCCATACAACAGCGGATCGCCAGAAGCTAGCAACGCAATGGGCTTTTCAAAATTTTCACAGATTATTTTTTTGAGAACGGCCAGTCTCGTGAAAACCACTTTTTTTGCGGGAACAACCTTAAAGAGGCTCAATTGGCGTTCAGAACCAATCACAATCTCTGCTTTGTCAATGATCTCTTGGGTCCCAGATAACATCAGTGATTTCTTACCCGGACCAATTCCAACAACCGTTATCATTTCCATCGCGCTCCAATCTCATCGACCGGAATTGTTGATCCCAAAACTCCAGATGTATTTGAATAAATAACCGCATCAATATTAACGTGGGGATCACGGTGGGCAATGTATTTTTCGGAGCGCTCCTTAATTTTATCGACAATCACTTGCAAGACTTGCTGATAACCCTCATCCTCAACAACTTTTAACATCGAAATTGTCGTCAAGCACTTATAAACCTTCTTGAGCATCTCTGTCGGAGCCCCTAGCAAGGCCAAATTGGCGACCATAATCTCTGCGCGGGCATCCGCATCCTTACTATGGGTTGAAAAGATTCCGCCCGAAACCTTAATTAACTTACCAAGATCACCAACGATCAATACCCGTTTAAACCCGATCCGCTGGGTTTCTTTTAAGACATACCCAACGAAATTACTCATCTGAACAATTTTTTCAGCCGGCAGTCCTAATTTTTCTTTGGCAAATGCTTCCCCCGCATCTCCTGGGGTGAGGATAATATCGGTGTCTCCCCGTTTTTTATGAATGTTCATTTCAATCGAAATTGACGCCTTCCAACTATCTTCAGACATTGGCGTCACAATTCCGCTCGTGCCAAGAATTGAGATGCCACCGACAATGCCCAGCTTAGGGTTATAGGTTAATTTTGCGACCCGTTCACCCTCTGGCGCAGAAATAATCACATTTGCCCCCCGATCCGGGCCAAGCACCTTCCGAACACTTTGCTTGATCATTTTGCGTGGGGTCGGATTAATTGCAGGCATCCCCGGCTTATTAGGTAATCCCTCTTGGGTAACTCGGCCAATTCCTTGACCACCATCAAGATGAATCTCGTTATCCGAACGTAAACTGACGGTTGAATAAATCAACATGCCATCGGTTGCATCCTGATCATCACCACCATCCTTCTTAATTGCAACGGCAGCTTTATTTTTATCAAAGTCACATTTTTCAATCGTAAACGTGGCAGTTTGTCCGTTCGCCGTTTGCACACTAACCGCAGCCTGTTCTTCCTGCTTTAGTAACGCTGTCAATGCCGCTACTGAAGCTGCGGTTGCGGTAGTTCCGGTAGTGAATCCCTTTCGGAGCTTGCGGCCGTTATAGAACACAAAATCATCATCTGCCATGAAACTCGTCACCTCACTTAATTAAATCAAGATTATAAATAATTGCGTTGGTTAAGGCCGCAGCCAGGTTGCTGCCGCCCTTTCTACCAACCGCGGCAATTGCTGGAACATCACTATTAACCAGTTCATCCTTGCTTTCCTTTGCTTCAACAAAGCCAACCGGAACACCAATCACCGCTGCAACCGTTAAACGATTTTCTTTGATCATTTCAAGAATTTTGTATAGCGCAGTTGGTGCATTTCCAACGACAAAAACCTTTTCAGTTGGCAATTCAGCGGCAACTTCAATGGCTGCCATTGATCGGGTAATTCCCTTTTTATTTGCAAGTTCCCGTACTTCTGGATCACGAATGAAGCAATGATAGTTAACGCCCAGCTGGTCTAACTTCCGTTTATTAATGCCGGACAACGCCATCGTTGTATCCGTAATAATCGTGCCATGATTCATAATCGCATGCTTAATGTGTTTAATTGCATCGTGCGTGAACCTTAAGCTATGCATATAATCGAAATCGGCGGTCGTATGAATCGCCCGCTTGATAATTTGTTCTTCAATGGGTGAATTAAACGTGTAATTAGGATCGATTTTATCGATTTCATCTTGGATCATCACAAAGCTTTTTTCGGTAATCTTATTTGGAATCGTAATGTACTTCTCGTCTGCCATTATTTCTAACTCCTTTGTTATGCGTAAAAGATTAGTGCAAGTGAGGTGATGGCTAGTAACCCAATGATTGCTGCCGCGTACAGCATATGAATGGTTTCTTCGATTTTGCCGACGGTAGCTTCCTCGGGGTCTGGCACAATTGTTCCAATATATGGCTTATTAACTAATTCACCAAAATAATAATGGGGACCGCCTAGTTTGAGCTTCAAGGCCCCAGCAACCACCGATTCTGAAAAGCCACTGTTTGGGCTACGATGGTTTTTACGATCATGAATCCCAACTGAATAGGCTAATTTACTGTCGTATCCCAACAGCGCACAGGCCGCTAATAGAAATAGCCAAGTTAACCTAGCTGGGATAAAGCCAACCACATCATCAATTCGAGCTGAAACCATCCCAATATCGCCATATTTTTCGTTTTTGTAACCAATCATCGAATCTAACGTGTTAACTGCTTTATAAGCAATTCCCAATGCTGGCCCACCAAGCAATAGATAGAAGAGCGGCGCAATCACACCATCACTGGTATTTTCCGCAATTGTTTCAATCGTCGCCTTACAAATTTGGTCTGCCGATAAACTTTGAGTATCTCTACCAACGATCATTCCAACTTGGTAACGGGCTTTATCAAGGTCTCCAGCATTCAAACTAGCCATAATTTTATGGCTTTCAACCGCCAACCCTTTAATGGATAAGCAGGTATAGCAAAGATAGGCACCCACGATAAATTGAATGGCACTAACTGCTTGAACCGGCACAAACGTGATTAACGAAATTGCCCAAAAAATCAGAAGAACCGCTGCGAACGACCCGCCAACAACAATTATCCAAATAATTAAGCCAAAGCATTTCTTTAATCCATGAGTATATGTCGGCCGATTCAAAACCTTAGTAAGAATCGCAATTAATTTGCCCATCAATTTAACTGGATGCGGCCATGTCGGCGGATCTCCCAGAATAGCGTCAAGGACAAAGCCGCAAAGAACCATACTAACGATTTGCATTTTCCATTGCCCCTAAGTTTGTTAATAATTGATTGAAAAGTGCTGGATTTTGATAAAAATGAATGTGGAGATAACTGGCAAACGTATTATGAACCTGGTAACCTCCAGACCATTGCTGCGTCACCTTGCCATCAATTACCTTTCTCATCTGGAGCACTGGCTTAAGCTCATCATTGGCCGTAAAGACCGAATGATGAAATTCATGTCCCCGCACCTGAGCCCCCCTTTTAGCTAAAACCGTGTCCCTTACCGGTTCTGCAAAGCAATAACCAAATCTTCTGAGACGCGACGTCATTTTACTAGTGCCGTTAAGCACGCCAACCATCGGATATGAATGTGAGCCATCAACTAACTGCTTTGCTAGGTACATCAGCCCGCCACATTCCGCGTAGATTGGCATGCCATCGTCAGATGCTTGTTTGATTGCAGCCTTCATCTGTGTATTTGCGGCTAACTCCGGCCCAAATTCTTCGGGATAACCACCGCCTAAATACAGAGCATCAACGTCCGGCAATTGTTGATCGTGCAGCGGACTAAAAAATGTGAGTGCCACGCCAACCCGTTTCAATAGATCCAAATTATCCTCATAATAGAAACTGAAAGCATCATCATAGGCAACCCCCAGCTTTAAATGAGCAGGTTGATAACCATTCGGAACAACCGCGGGGGCATCGTCAACCTTCATCAATTCAACAAGCTTATCTAGGTCAACGTGGCTTTCAATAAGTTGCCCCAACTTTGCAATTTTTTCATCCACTTGAGGCAACTCGTTATCAGGGACTAGTCCTAATTGACGGGATGGCAAGCTAATTTCATCACAATGGGGTAAATACCCCAAGACTGGCACCCGGTCGTATTTCTCAATTGCGGCTTTAATCAAGCTAAAATGATGATCAGATTTCAAATTATTGATAATAACGCCAGCAATGTCGACTTCTTGATCGAAAACTTGGAATCCTTTAACAATAGCGGCAACGGATGTTGATGCAGCATGACCATCAATCACTAAAATAACTGGTAGTCCCAGCATTTTAGCAATGCTTGCCGTGGAATGACTATCCTTATCAATTCCAAGGCCGTCATACAAGCCCATCACGCCTTCAACTAATCCAATATCAATGTCAGCCGTATTTCTTTTAAATAAATAGGTGAGGGTCGCTTGATCAGGAACTAAAAAATTATCAATATTGCGGGAATCACGGCCAACAATCCTAGAATGAAATTTGGTATCAACGTAGTCTGGACCCACTTTGTAAGGCTGAATGCGGTACTTTTTGCTTAACGCTGCCAATAAACCTAGAACGACACTCGTCTTGCCAGCACCACTCGTTACGCCAGCTACTAAAATCTTTTTCAAGTTGTCTCACTTCCTCTAACTAACGGGATTTACAACGACTGCCCTTAAAGCAGCCACTAGTTGTTCATTTTCGGAATGGGAGCGAACCGCAACCCGATAGTAATGATCGTTAAGCCCGTAGTAATCGACACAGGATCGGATCATCATTCGCTGGTGCCACAGTTTTTCCCGTAAATTCGGAATGTCACTTTTAATTAAGTAATAGTTCGCAAATGAGTCAAATACCTGTAGATTTGGTAATTGCTGGAGCTCATCAAACAACCATGGCTTCTCCGAATTCAACCATTGATAAGTAGCATCAATGTACTCATGATCCTCATACATATGTTGCCCAAAATGATCTGCCAATGTATTAACGGACCACGGTTCAGCTTGCGTTTGCAATGCTTGTTGAAGCCGTTGATTCTTAGTGACAGCGAATCCCAACCGCAGACCGGGAATGGCAAAGAACTTAGTTGCAGAACGTAAGATAATAACCGGTAATTGCTCAGTTAAATGATTAACAAAGCTCCATTTATCATGATCAACAAAATCCATGAACGCTTCGTCAATAATCAGCCACTTATGTTTGTCAACACAATAGTTAGCAATCCTTTGCATGTCAGTTGGCTGAATAATCGAACCAGTTGGATTGTTGGGATTACAAAGACAAATCAGGTCGATATCTACTTGGGCCTCTAGATAACTAATCAAATCATCGGCATCTAGTTGAAATCTGTTCTCGGCCTTTAAATAATAATGGTCAACTGCCATGCCTGACCGGGTAAACGACCGCTCATATTCGCCAAACGTCGGTGCCAAGACCAAGGCTTTCTTTGCCTGAACAGCATTGGCAGTATCAAAAATCATTTGGACAGCGCCATTGCCCACCATGACGTCGTGGCTCGAAACATTAAAGTGTGTCGCGATTGCCCGCTTCAAATCCGGGTACTCCGGATTAGGATAATAAACAATTTGATTGAGTGATTGTTGGAGAATTTCTAATAAATGTTTTGACAACCCAAGTGGATTAATATTGGCACTAAAATCAATCATTTCGTTAGCTGTTATGCCTAACCTACTAGCAATTTTTTCTCGATTACCACCGTGAATAACTTTCATAATTCTTGCTCCAATTTTTAATTGTCTAAAAAGAGATTTTCTAAATATAGCAACATTGTGAAACCTCTTTCATGTCTTTCCAATTCAAAATATACACTACAAAGCCCCTCTCGTACAAGGCATCTGGGCCAACCGTCTCGGTTTGTGGAATAATTAACTAAGAAACGTTAAAATTTGTTAAATATCTTCAATCACATTGGCGCAATCCCACTTTGTCCGCAAAAAATTGTGCAAAATAATGATAGTCACATCATTCGCCTGCCCTTTTCAAGGGGATTAAAGAAACCGATTACATTTTTTTGTATCGCCTAACGATTAAAATACCAACTACCCTCCGATAAAAATAATAGTTTTTCTCCTTTCTCCCTAAAAACATCACTATCTTATTCATTTCACCTATATGGCAGCCAACAAATCACATTTTTACGGTATGATAGCGGTAACTTATAAAAGGACTGATTATAAATGAAAATCTACACAAGAGCTGGTGACAAGGGGCGAACGCAAATTATTGGCCACCAGATTGTCTCTAAGGATGATGCCCGGGTAGAAGCATATGGCACAACGGACGAACTAAATTCATGGGTTGGTTATATCATCTCAATTCTCACGGCTCAAACGACCGAACTCGCTGACGAACTTGAAGAGATTCAGCAATTATTATTTGATGTTGGCAACGATCTTGCAAATCCCTCAGAGAAATCGCATCGGGATTACAAGTTTGATCCGCAAACCGCCGAAGAAGCAACTAAGTGGTTAGAAGGAAAAATCGACCGATATACGCAAGCTGCTCCTCAAGTCAAAAAGTTTATTCTGCCTGGTGGTTCCCCAGTAGCCGCTGCGCTTCAAGTTGCTAGAACGGTAACTCGCAGAGCGGAACGCCGAATTGTTACTTTAAAAGCTCAAACGGCTATTAATAATGATGTCATGGGATTCATCAATCGCTTATCGGATTATTTCTTTGCGGCTGCAAGGTATGCTAATTATTTGGATAAACGCAAGGAAATTACCTATCGAAACAGTAAACTGATATTCAGATAGGTTTGTTAATCCCACGTCTGCCAGTTAAAGGACCATAAATATAGAAAAGGATTTACTATTTAAGCGGGTCCTTTTTATGGTCAGTTTTCATAGCTAACAATCATCATCCAAAAAACACTTCCAAATTAGTTTCAGAAAAAAATCATTTTCTGGACTATTGGAAGTGTTTTTAGGTATGATTGAAGTGATTAAAAGGTGATCTTGAGTGGATCAGTTTGAATTTTGATTTTCATTTTCACTTTTCAATAAAATATTTAAATGTGATCGACTGTTTAATCGCTGTCCAGCAGCTATTTACTCTTGATTAGTAACTAGGACGACTGGTAAAAGCCGCTCATTCGCGGTAATATCTAATTAATATTTAATTAGATGAATGTTTTGTTCATAAATCGACAGTTTATGTATAAAGTCAGTTATTTCTAATTTTATTTTCATGTTAGACCCTTTTTACTGTATAATCACTCTAAATACATATCTATATATTAGGAGGCAATTTTTTATGGACAAAAAAATTCCAAATATCATGGGGACGCAACATCCGGACAATGCTGGTGTGCCATTCTTTAAGGATCATCAAAATCCCTTTGTTTCAGCATTCCGTGAAATTGACGAGGCCTATCAAAATTTCTCAGTGTTAGACGCTGATGAATACATGTGGGACTGGGAAGGAAAGCATGCCGATGCGTCAGTTATTGACCGCCTCTACTCAGAACATTATGAGTATTTCCAGAAGCATCCGCTTGGTAAGGACAAGTTCCTAACTTTCCGTTTCCCAAATATTTGGGAAGAAAAGGGCTACAGTTTAATGCAAGCGATGACAACCATTCTTTCAGCAGAAGACTTCGCACTTGACTTAGGCTTTAAAGAACGACCACTATTTGAAGCAATCCTACCGATGACCCAATCAGCTGATCAACTGATTGACATGGAAGATAAATTTGCTAGTTTATCTCATTATAAGACGAAGGAATTTAATACTGGCCATAAAGATTCTGATACGCTCCAAATGATCCCATTGTTTGAAGGCTTCGAATCTCAATTACATGCCCCAGAAATTCTGAAAAAGTACTTGGAAATGTATCACCAACACTTTGGCCGTGACCTGAAATACATGCGGGTATTCCTGGCAGGTTCTGATTCCGCTCTTTCAAACGGTTTCTTGAACAGTATTATTGGTAATAAGCTTGCCCTAACGCGTTTAGCTGAGTTTGAAGACGAAACTAAATTACCAATTTACCCAATTGCTGGAATGGGCAGCACCGTCTTTCGTGGTGGCTTGTCACCAATGATGATTGATCGTTACTTAGAAGAGTTCCCGGGATTAAAGACCGTCACCATCCAATCTGCATTCCGATATGATTACCCACTGGATGTCGTTGAACCTGCCATCATCAAGTTACGCGAAGGCTTGCAAAAGAGCAAATTCCAAATCATCGATAAGGCCGATCAAAAGATTTTGTTGGAAATTGCTAAGAAAGCGGCAGCAGAATATCACGAAACATTGGACCCACTGATTAATGATTTACAGCCAATCTTTGATGCGTTTCCTAAACGCCGTGATCGTCACCAACACGTTGGAATCATTGGTTATTCAAGGGACGTTGACGGCTACAAGATGCCACGGGCAATCACTTTCACTGGTGCCCTTTACTCAGTTGGGATTCCACCAGAGTTTCTGGGAACTGGCCGTATCCTAAATAAATTAGATGACAAAGAATTAACCACCCTGATGAAGTATTATCCAAACATCAAGCAAGATTATGCTCATGTTGCGAAATACTTCAGTAAGGATGCTTTGGAAGCCTTACAAGCTAAAAATCCAGCTTGGCACGCAGTTGACGAAGATATTGAAGCGGTTGAAAAACTCTTTGATATTAAGGCCGGCCCTCAAGATGAAGACCAACAAAAGCATGCTGACCTAGCGGCTGATCTGGTTAAGATTTCTGATAAAGAAACCAAGACCACGTTGATTAGCCGTCAAGCGGTTCTCCGGAAGTTCCTAGGATAACCACCTTAGTATTTTAAATAAGTGGCTGGGTAGCAGTAAACTATCAATTCATAGCGGCAACTTAACCCATCCATGCAGTTGTTAAAATTGCACTAGACAGCTAATAATTACCAGTTAATGACGAGCACAATTATTCCAAGATAGGAATGATTGTGTTTTTCGTTAACTTCGAACGCAAACTGTCACCACCCCATTCCAATTTTTTTGAAAGGACTTCCTTCAATGATGCCAAAAACAACGATTACCTATTACGTTCCTAAAGATTACACATCCCCTCGACTGCATGCCTTCGAGATGTTGATGGGTGGTCATCAAGACGAAATCGATAAATCAGTTAGAAGTATCCAGGAAAAACAGTTCGCCTACATCACAAGAAACTTCACTCTAAAGCTTGTCCATTTTGACTCATCTCTAACGGGCTTAAAAAATAATCAGGAAATTGCAAAGGTACTCGCTTCCAAAAAAGAGCCGGTTCCAATCGTTTCGATCAACGATAAGGTGATAAAAATCGGTAAATTTTTGTCACCTCAGGAACTGGCAAGCCTTTTTGATGGCTTTTCCGTTCAAATTCCTAATGATCCGGATGCATCATCCGATTAATTATCGGATAAACGTCATCTATTACAATTCAACCATTTCATTTAACAAAGTTATATAATGAGCATGACTTATAAAAAAGGAGATTATGATGATGAAACGAAATTTATTATTAGCAATTACTGCAATAACCCTTGGTGGCCTCACTACCATTGTTGCCCCAACCACAACTAATGCCGCTACCATGCCGGGATCCCTGGCTTATCATAAAACTAAGATGACCGCCAAAATCGGTAGCAACTATCAGTCCTTCAAATTAACTAACCACATTATTAATAGTAACTACAAGGATATTAAAACCACTTCTTGGCAAAAGAGTGGCCTTAAGAAGGGAGCAAAAGTTGTCATCGATATGTACGCTACCCAAGGAACTCAGTACAATTGGTACCGAATTTCAAAGCCTTCAACTCAAAAGTCTCAGAAGAAGCAAAAAAGTCAAAAGTATTGGGTTTACGGTCAAGCTCTGGTATTACCAAAGCTAAAAGCCACTTCAGTTATCAATAATTAAACGTGCCTCAAGGGGTCTTTAATATGAAAAAGCTGAAAACACGATTGGACGCCTTTAGCGACGCGGTTATTGCCATTATTTTAACAATCATGGTTTTGGATTTAACGCCCGTCCTAAAGGATAATCTAACCGATTACCTACTATTAAGTAAGGAAATTGGTGTCTATATTATTAGCTTCGCATTTGTCGCTAACATGTGGTACCAGCATGGAACCCTATTTAACGAAATTGACGACATGAGTTATCGAATTATGCTATACGATTTTCTATTTTTAATTCCCTTATCGTTGACACCACTGGCAACCAATATGATGGCGGAAAATACGACTAAAATTACCGTAATTGTGTATGGACTGTTGGTTGGGATCACTGGATTTTGTTTTAGATTACTCGCAAGATCAATTACCCACTTCCAATACACGGATAAATCAAAAATGCGTCAGGTTTATCGAAAAATCTTCGGTCAGCATAATCTGGTTTACGTTCTAATAAATGGCATTTTAATTGTGCTTGCCTATTTTTTCCCGCAAGTTATTTTGTGGTTCTATCTCCCTTACCCACTTGTTTACATGCTCTTAAGCAGTCGTGACCGCCAACAAATGTACGACGTTTCTCAACTAACAACTGAGCAGCGCCAGCAGTACTTGCGTTTACCCCGCGATAAGATGAAACAATTCCGCCAACTGGTTGAAACTCAAAAAGCCACTAACGACGCTAAACCAGCGACGCAAGCCATTAAGCCGATTAGTTGGGCCCGGTGGCTAGACCAGCCGATCGGTTCCGGAAATGGCACTAAAACTGCTTCTGGTGCTGCCCAGTTAAACGCTGACACGATCCGTGAAATGCGACGGGCTCAGTGGGATGAATTTGAACGACAAACCAAAAGCCAAAAATCATCTCAACAACGAGCTGAAGACGAACGGCAGCAACAACGCGAAGCCCAAAGGGAAGCTGCTAAGCAGGCCGCCAAAGAGCGCGAACGCCAGCAGGATCTCAAAAAAGGTGAGGCCGAACTGGCTGCCAAACAACGTGAACGAGAACAAGAAGCCGAGGAAGACGCCGCTAAGTTAGCTGCTAAAACAATCGAGCGGCAAGCTAAAGCAAAGAAGGAAGCTGCTAAGCAGGAAATCAAAATTCAAGAACGGCAGCAAAAAGCTAAACGAAAAGCTGATCGTAAGGATGCCAAGGCATTGGTTCGCCAGAAGAAGCTGGAACAAAAAGCGAGACAGTATGACGCGAAAGATGAAAATAAGAAGTAATCATTAAACGTGTCCAATATAGGGGGCTAGCTAGTAACCTGCTGATTTTTTCAGTTACCTAACTGGTCCTTTTTGTTGTCTTAAAAATAAAAAATACCATACGACCTATTTTAAAATAGGTCGTACAGTAATCTCATTAATAATAAGCAGAAATTCAAATTATCCTTGAATTGTTTTACATAACTCAACTAGCTATTTTCGGAGCCGGATTTCCCATTGAAGCTTTTCAGCTTACCACCATAAACTGGATAAATACTAGCATCACCATAGTCTACATTATTGATGCAATTAAGGGTCTGCATATCCTCATTACTAATCTCAAAATCAATCTTTGCATTAGCCTTCATATGTTCTGGTTTTACCGCCTTTGGGAGAACAATCATCCCAAGCTGCCAATCATATCGAATGCACAACTGGGCAACTGAAACGTCATACTTTTCAGCGATTTTCCTAATCGCTGGTACCTTCAAGGAAAATCCATGGGCAATTGGCGAAAATGCTTCAACAATAATTCCCTGCTGATTAGAATAATTTACCAAATCAACTGGCATATGCCCCACATGAGCAAGAATTTGATTAACCATTGGCTTCACCTGGCTATTTTGGATGATGTTATCAAGGTCTGGTTTCAGAAAACTTGATACACCAATCGCCCTCAGCTTTCCCTCTGCCATTGCATCTTCCATTGCCCGCCACGTTTCAAGGTTACCTTGAAAATGACGATCCCTAGATTGATTAACTTCTATCCAAGGTTGGGGACTATGAATAATCATCATATCCAAATAATCAAGCTTCATTCTTCGAAGTGACTCGTCAATGGATTTCTTTGCATCATCATAATTTTTAATTTCAGCCGCAACCTTAGAATTTACAAAAACTTGATCCCGAGGAATGCCGGCTTTCTTAATACCTTCGCCAACCCCTTCTTCGTTTCCGTATGCTTGGGCCGTGTCAATATGGCGATACCCAATTTGCAACGCATTTTGAACAACGGCCGAAACGTCCTCATTGTTAATTTCCCAAGTTCCTAATGCGAGCCTTGGAATTGTCACGCCATTTGATAACGTACTTGTTTCATCAAAAATTGTCATTTAAAATCCTCCTACTATTTTATAATAGATTACCTTTCTATTTTCTTAATCGGTTTCGCCGGCACACCAGCTACAACTGTATTTGCTGGTACATCATGGGTCACAACAGCTCCCGCCGCAACCACCGAATTTTCACCAATCTTCACCCCTGGTGTCACCGTCACATTGGCGCCCAGCCACGCATTATCGCAAATATGAACTGGGTTCAGATCTAAGTTCCGCCTATCAGTCGATGCAAGTCGGTGATTAACAGATGCAATTGTGACATTTGGCCCAATTAAGACATGATCGTCAATATAAATCCCACCAAGATCGACAAACGTTCCGCCAACATTAATATATACCGACTTGCCAATGTGAATATTCCGGCCAAAATCAGTATAAAATGGGATGTGAATTTCGTTAGTTTCATCAATTTGATGACCCGTAATTTTTTCTAACGCCAACCTGATTGATTCCGAGTTGTGAGGGCCTGAGTTCAGCGCCTGAACTAATGGCTGGTTCACCTGATTGACTTTTTCGATCTGATCATACTCCGGCGTCCCTAAATTGATTTGTGATTTCATTTGTCTCATTCACCTTCTATCAACTAATTAACCATAGTTTACGAGCCAAATAGTTTAATGTGAAATACCCATATATAATATCAACCAATAGCTTTTAGTTATTGATAACCCGCTATTAACTAGAATCGTTACCACTTATTAAACGAGTTAAAAAAACAAGGCGATAAATCAATCATTTAACAACTAATCCGACTGATTTATCGCTTTTAAATTTTAGAATTATCGTTTACTCACAATCAAAAATAGGCCGTCACAAACAAATACCCCGCCAGTCCAAATGCTGCAAGGGCAATGAGGGCTCGCAGCAAATGAACATTAGCATGCCGAACAATGATTGGTCCCGTATAACCGCCAATTAGCAATCCAAATCCAAGTGGAATCACGTATAACCAAGCAATATGGGACTTAAAAATAAAAATGATTGTCGCAACCAAATTACCAACGAACGCAATCGCATTCTTAGTCGCATTAATAACGGCAAACTTTTCATCCATGATGACTGATAGAATTGCTAAAAAAATCACGCCACCAGCAGCACCAAAGTATCCGGTGTAAGCACCTACCAACACAATGCCAATTAAACTGATTAGTGACACCCAGAAATGCTTTTTTGGCGTTGCATGAGCTTCCTTCATTTTTCTAGTTGAAACATCCTTCTTACGACCAGATAGTAACAATAAGATGCCGGCCAGTAAAATAAAGAAGGGCACAATTTTCTCAAAAGATGAAGCTGGTGCGATTAACAAAAGATAACTACCAATAACGCTGCCGACAAGCGATAAGCCAATATAAATTGCCAATCGCTTCCAATTTCCCCTCAACTCTTTTAAAGAGGACGCCATTGAACCAATTCCAGAAAAAATAAGTGCAGTCGTATTCGTGACATTCGCAATGACTGGCGGCAAGCCAACCAACAAAAGTGCCGGATAAGAAGCAAGTGAGGCTAACCCAGCAACTGACGCCAACAGCCCGGCAGCGAACCCCGCAATTATTAAGAAAACAAACGTTAGAACCATCGTTGGCCAACCCCTTCTACGCGACAAAATTTCGTTCACCTATTCTCACTACTAATATACTACTTTTCCGTTTCAATTTGCCCCACTAATTTTACCGTACCTGTAAAAGCCAAACCATCTGCAGTATAATTTTAGTCATAACCAATCTTAGGATAGCTGTGTAAACTGTCACGGCATAACGCATCGCATACCTATCTATTTAGAAAGGAAATGACATTTTTTGAAAACTGCTTTAAATCTTTCAAGCTGCACGGCTTTTTTAGCTGGGAAAAACGCAACGGTTGACGGTTCAACAATGATTGCTAGAAATGAGGACGCTGGTGGCGGTATTAACGCTAAGCGCTTTGTTGTCGTCAATCCTAACGATCAGCCTTCCGAGTACATATCGACCTTTAACAAATTTCGCTTAAAACTACCGGCTAATCCCTTGCGCTACACCGAAACACCTTGCGCAGATACCAGTGATGGCCTTTGGGGTGAGTCTGGCATTAATACGGATAACGTTGCGATGAGTTCTACCGAAACCGAATTTACTAACACCACGATGCTAGGGATTGACCCATTAGTGGCTGATGGCATCGGTGAAGAAGCCATGCTAACCGTCGTCCTCCCTTACATCCATAGCGCCCGTGAAGGGGTTCAGCGCTTAGGAGACTTGGTAACCCAATTTGGAACTTGTGAAAGTAATGGCATTGCTTTTTCTGATTCTGATGAAGTTTGGTATTTCGAGACGGTCGGTGGCCATCATTGGGCAGCAGAACGCATCCCAGATAATGCTTACGTACTGGCCCCTAACCAAACTGGCATTCAAGAAATTGATTTCAATGATCCGGATCATTATTTGTATTCTGATGATTTGAAGGAACTTGCTGAAAAATATCATTTGAACAAAGCCCGGGAAGGCTTCAATTTCCGCGATATTTTCGGTGAAGACGTTCAAGCTGATCACTACTACAATACACCGCGGGTTTGGTACGGCCAAAAGTACTTAAACCCCGAAATTGACCAGGACCCTGAAAGTCGCTCAATGCCATTTACCCAAGTCGCTAGTCACTTGATTTCCGTTGAAGACATTGCTTTTATTTTAAGCAGCCACTATCAAGGTACTGATTTTGATCCTTATGGAAAAACTGGTACAGCGGAAACCCGACAACGTTACCGGCCAATTGGCATGAACCGGAACCAGGAAATGCATATTCTACAAATTCGCCCAGATTTCCCAGCCGATCACGCGGCCATTCACTGGTTAGCTGAGGGGGTTAATGAATTCAACGCCCCTGTCCCATTTTTCGCCAACTGCACGGATACTCCTGAAAACTTCAAAAACACGCCATTGCGAACAACGACCGAAAGCTTTTACTGGCTGAATAAACTGGTTGCCATGTTAGCAGATCCGTTCTTCGCAGAACATGACCTTGAAGCCATGGTTGCCGTTTCTGAAAGCCGGAAGTTTGGATTTGCGAATGGCCGGGCAGCAGTGGCTGAAGCAGATGCCGAATTTAAGAATATTGAAAAAACGGCTCTTCCTGAATGGCATAACCAGGTTAATGAAAAGATTGCCAATACGATTACTGAAAACGTTAAGGATTTATTGCATCAATTAGTTTTACTTCGGGCTGAAAAGATGGTTCCCACCTTTGAAAAGGGCGGCGAGCTGTAGCCTGGCAAGCCACCCCGTTTTCAATCCGTACAGTACCATTACAAAAACAGGTCATCCTTCAGAAGGACGGCCTGTTTTTAATGTTTTAAAATTAGCGTTGAAACGACCTATTATTAATATTAATTTTCTTCACTGCTTATTTAAATGTAAATAAGCCAGGACATATCCCCACTCGCTAACCATAATCGCAATAAACAGAGCTGTACCAGCGAAGATCGGCCAAAATGATGGTCCTAATGGCGTTTCAGATAACACTAAAGCATAGGGAACCATAAACACGATAATTAGATAGCTAGTGGTTAATCGCGCTGAAACGTACGTCGCCGTCAGCATCATCCGCCACTCACGTTCATCATTATGTTCCATGTCAAGTGGATAACCATTCTCGCCAAAGTCGAAAAACTTAATCCGGCGGTTGGCCTTGCCAGTTCTGACGAGGATCACCATATCCAAAATCACCCCAACGGCTAGCATAATCCATAAGCCAATTGAAATATTAATGGGCACATTACCGTATCCCTTATAAAGGGCACATACTAGGAAAAAGAGATAAATAATTCCCAATATAAGCGATGCGGCCACCGCAACGTTAACAATATGCTTTTTAGTGTTCATCATAATGCCCATCCCTTCTGCTCATCTCAAAAATAACCCTTATCAAAGAAAAATTAATGCGTTACAACCACAATAACATCGATATCACTTTGATAGCTCTCCTCTAAAACAATCCATTTCATTAACCATTTCGAAACGCAACCGTTAATACCAAGGATATGACGAAAAGGACTAGAACAGACGAAAAATTGCCACTCCCAAAAATAAAGGCAATAAAAAGGGCCATTGTTAATAACCAAATAACCACTAACAAGATTAACCTAGTCTTTGCCATAATAATCCCCCTCCTCAGTGAAAAGGTTATCGACTGTCGTATTCAACACCCTCGCCAGCTTAAAAGCCAGTGACAATGATGGGTCATACTTCTCGTTTTCGATCGCATTGATTGTTTGACGTGTCACCGAAGTCAACTCGCTAAGGTCTGCTTGTGATAACTTTAGCTTTTTTCGCCGATCTTTAATTGTATTCTTTATGGTGCTCACTTCCATTTCAATGTAAAACTTATTTTACATTTATAGTAAAACATGTTTTACATACTATGTCAAATTTCTTTTACATTATTTTTCTTCGTTAACTTACTCGTATGATCGCTACTCGCTATGCTAAAATGGAACTATCTTATATGATACTTTTATTAACGGAGGCGTTCCCATGGTAAACTACAAGTTCTTCAAGCCCTACACACTACGCAACGGCATCACAATCAAAAATCGAATTGCAATGTCGCCGATGACTGAACAATCCAGTTTTGAAGACGGTTCAATCACCACTGATGAAATTAACTACTATCGGCTTAGAACCGGGGGCGTCGGGATGATGATTACTGGTTGTGCTAACGTCAACGAACTTGGTAAGGGCTTTGAAGGTGAACTAAGTGTTGCCAGCAGGAAAATGCTTCCAGGACTAACCCGATTAGCAAACGCAATGAAACTTAGTGGTACCAAAGCGATTTTACAAATTTTTAGTGCCGGTCGCATGAGTAATTCTAAAATTCTTCATGGTGAGCAGCCCGTTTCTGCCAGTGCCGTTGCCGCTTTACGGCCTGGTGCTGAAACACCACGGGCCCTAAGTAACGCAGAAATTGAACAAACAATCAAGGACTTCGCTAATGCCACCCAGTTGGCCATTGACGCTGGCTTTGATGGGGTCGAACTACACGGTGCAAATACATACCTGTTGCAGCAATTCTTTAGCCCCCATTCCAATCGCCGAACCGATAAATGGGGCGGCAGCCTTGAAAATCGAATGAATTTCCCGCTTGCGGTGGTGGCTGTCTGCGCTGAAGTCATTAAGCATTCTAACCCATCGTTTATTTTAGGTTATCGAATTTCCCCTGAAGAAATTGAAACACCAGGAATCCAGTTAGCAGACACCCTGGCGTTAATTAAAGAACTAACCAAAACACCAATTGATTATCTGCATCTTTCTTTAGCCGATGCTTTCGGTAGCTCAATTGTTGATCGCAATGATCCCCAGCCTATTTTTGAAAAAATTAAACCAGTGCTTGACGATAATCTGCCATTAATGGTCGTTGGTCATCTTGCCACCCCTGCTCAAGTTGAAAAATTAATGACCGCCAATGTTGAATTTGCTGCCATGGGTCGAGAACTAATTCGAGAACCAAACTGGGTTCAAAAAGTAGCCGCTGGTGATGAAAAAGCCATTCGCTATACATTCTCACTGCGCGACCTTGATGAGTTAAAAGTCACTCCCCCACTACTTAATTTCTTGATGACGGCATTTAGAAAGGGATTCCCGTTATCGACTGATAAGGACCAGTTAAAATTGTAAGCTAAAGATTCTTAGACATTTTGATGGCTCAAATTTTTGCCTATCCGCTTTATCCTGCATCCCGTTTTAAAATTCAAAAGGAGGCCGGGACATAAGTCCCTCCGATAAATAAACTGAGCCGCATTTTCCACTTTCTCTGGAAGATGCGGCTCAGTTTTTCTATCCAACCAAAAATATGAGTTAAATTGACCATCATCTTGGCCAATTTATTCATATTTGCTGCCATCAAGATAATTCCTAATTCATTATTTACTTGTCTTAATCCACGTACCGATAATCGACGGAAACGCAAATTAGCCTTCAAATTCCCAAAGACTGGCTCATCTTCAAGTTTTCGCTTAGCGAAAATGGCCTTGCCCTCTGAGCTTGAAAGCTGTTCACGAATATATTCCTTCTGGGATTCCCAATTCGGATTAATATTGATTCTGCGTTGATTACCCATGCGGGTGGTCGACCAATAATAGCCTTCGGGGTCATCGTAATCGTCGGCCCGATAAACTTTAAAGTCGCGGGTAAATCCATTTTTATCAGTTCGATGGCTCATGCCGTGATATGAAAAACGGATGTGGTGATTATCCACGTAGTAATCTTCTTCGGCATGATATTCCCAATTCATCACTTTGCTCAGATCGGTGCGATATTTCTTCGATTGTTCTTTTAGATACATGGTGTAAGGAATCAAGGGGATCTTACCCAATTCCTCTTTAACGAATTGATAGTTTGGCTCACTGCCGTAGCCCGCATCGGCAACGATATAGTTGACTGGGGTTTGAGTAAAGTTCATCGTTTTTAAAAATGGCATTAAAGTACGTTGGTCCGTAGGACGTTGATTAACTTGGTAATAGAGAACAAATTGTGATTGGGTGGCGATTTGCAGATTGTACCCCGGCTTCAACTGACCGTTTTGCATCGGATCTTCTTTCATTCGCATAAAAGTCGCGTCGTGATCCGTTTTAGAGAAACTGTTCCGATCACCGAACCACTCATGATATTGGCGATACTTTTGTTTACGGGGTAGGTATTCATCTCTTACCAGATGCCGGAGATGTTTTAGTTGACGACGGCGTTGCTTACGTGGTGACCCACCGGGAATCACCTTTTCGGTTTTGATTTGCTGATCTAATTCGTCAATCTCTGTGTCCAATGCGGTTACTTCAGCTTCAAGCGTCTGGAGATCCGTCGGATCCATTTCACTTTCCACAGCTAGATTGACTTTGTTTTGAATCAGGCCTTTAAACAAGTTCTGTGTTTTCTGGTCCAACTTACTTTCAAATTTTTCCGTGCTTTTTCGCCAGACGAATGAATACTTATTGGCATTGGCAAGGATTTTAGTGCCATCAATGAAAATTGCCTCATCACTTAACAGATTGTTATCAATCAATGATTGTCGGAACTGCAGATACATGAGGGCAATTAGCTTAGTAGTTTGTTGATCAGTACGAAAACGATTGATTGTCCGGTAACTGGGCA
>NZ_AZEB01000014.1 GCF_001434135.1 Lentilactobacillus kisonensis DSM 19906 = JCM 15041
CGGCTGCAGCTGCACTTTGATCCGCAGCTGCGGCACTCTTTGCTGCTATAGATGCAGCTTGTGCTGCGGTGTTGGCCGCGCTGGCATCATTGACAAGTACTGGATTGTTATCGTTCTTAGCCGCATCAGTCGCAATCGCGGCATCACTAGCCGCTGCCTTAGCAGCGGCTTGGGCTGCGGCATCCGCACTAGCGGCATTCTTTGCTGCAGCTGCCGCACTGGCCGCTGCACTATCCGCCGTCGTGATAGCAGTAGCCCGACCAGCCGCATCATGTGCAGTTGCGGCATCGGCCTCTGCTGCCTTTTGTTGATTAGTAGCATCAGTTGCAGCGCTATTAGCAGCGTTATTATCTGTCGTGGCCTTACCTGCGGCAATCACCGCATCACTAGCCGTTTTCGCATCACTGGTAGCTTTTGCATCACTAGCCGCTGCCTGGTCGGCTGCAGCTGCACTTTGATCCGCAGCTGCAGCACTCTTAGCTGCTATAGATGCAGCTTGCGCTGCGGCGTTGGCCGCGCTGGCATCATTGACAAGTACTGGGTTGTTATCGTTCTTAGCCGCATCAGTCGCAATCGCGGCATCACTAGCCGCCGCCTTAGCAGCGGCTTGGGCTGCAGCATCCGCACTAGCGGCATTTTTTGCTGCAGCTGCCGCACTGGCCGCTGCACTATCCGCCGTCGTGATAGCAGTAGCCCGACCAGCCGCATCATGCGCAGTTGCGGCGTCGGCCGCTGCTGCCTTTTGTTGATTAGTAGCATCGGTTGCAGCGCTATTAGCAGCGTTATTATCTGTCGTGGCCTTGCCTGCAGCAATCACCGCATCACTAGCCGTTTTTGCATCACTGGTAGCTTTTGCATCACTAGCCGCTGCCTGGTTGGCTGCAGCTGCACTTTGATCCGCAGCTGCAGCACTCTTAGCTGCTATAGATGCGGCTTGCGCTGCGGCATTGGCCGCACTGGCATCATTGATAAGTACTGGGTTATTATCGTTCTTAGCCGCATCAGTCGCAATCACGGCATCACTAGCCGCTGCCTTAGCAGCGGCTTGCGCTGCGGCATCCGCACTAGCGGCATTCTTTGCTGCAGCCGTCGCACTGGCCGCTGCACTATCCGCCGTCGTGATAGCGGTAGCTCGACCAGCCGCATCATGAGCAGTCGCTGCATCAGTAACAGCCAAACTCTTTTGAGTAGTCGCATCACCAGCAGCATTACTTGCGTCAGTATTAGCGGAAATTGCATCATCAGCACCACTCTTGGCATCAGCAAGAGTACTTGCACTTGCCGCAAAACTAGAAACCTTGGCAGCATCTGAAGCAGCTGTCTTTGCTTTGTTATAAGCTGCAGCTGCACTGGACGCTGCAGCTGCAGCAGACGTTGCGGCATCACCAGCTGCTTTCGCATCAGCTGCAATAACAGCATTCTCATCATTTTTGGCATCATTAGCAGCAATTGCCGCATCACTCGCTGCAGACGCAGCAGCCGACTGCGCGGCATCATTAGCAGCTGAGGCATCGCTGGCAGCATTGGCAGCACTCGTGGCAGCGTCAGCAGCTGCTTGTTTTTCATCTTGAATAATATCGGTTGTAACCCGCCCAGAAGCATCAGAAGCATTCTTGCGATCAGTACCATTAGTTACAACAGCATCACTTGCTGCCCCAGCATCAATCTTAGCTTTACTTTGAGCAGACAAGGTAGCTTTTGCATCTGAAACTGTTGCATCTGCCGCTTGATCACTAGCAATTTTTGCCTGATTAGCTGCATCTGAAGCACTATTCTTGGCATTCTTATAATTCGTATCAGCATCAACGGCAGCATCTGATGCAACTTTTGCATCACTGGCAGCAGCTGCATCACTTGGGAATAATGCGGATTCACTAGCCGCCTGAGAAGCATAAGCATCAGCCGATGACGCTGCATTTGAAGCATCCGTGGCATCTGCAGCTGCCAAATTAGCCGTAGTGTGAGTGGCATTCGCAATTGCTTTGATAGCTGTTTGAATAGCCGCAATTGTGCTGGCAACATACCCGTCAACAAACGCCGTTCCACTGGTTTCACCAGTTCCAGATGTCGCAGTGTAATTCGAACCAGTGCCATCATTCTTAGCACTGTATGTGACCCCGCCAACTTTAATGGTAATTGTATCGTCGCCGACTACTATCTTAGGAATCGTTCCATTTGTCATAAAGTAATCCGAACTGGTTTGATCATCTGCGGCATTACTGCCGGCTTTAAACGCAGCATTAGCCAAAGCCGCTTCGTTATTATAAGCCTTGATGTACGCTTGTTGAGCGGCATTTGAACCAGTTCCCAACAAGAAAGCAGCAATTTGACTCTTGTAAGTCTTCAATTGAATACTATCTAATTTAGTTTCATCACCAGTAAACGCCTTAGTAGTTGTCGTAATATTCGCAACATTACCATCATGTTGCGTATGTGACGTCACATCGGCATCTGCTTGTGCATCAGTAGTTGCATTAGTTGATTGCAAGAATTCAATTGCCCGGACATAATCACCAGCGGCAGAAATTGAAGTTGCAGCCATTGGTGCGTTGTATTTACCAGTTGCCGCGTCATAGGTGACAATCCCAGAAGTGCCTTCATTGGCAAAATTTGGCCCTTTGGAGGCATCAGGGGTTGCATCTGGATCGGCAATGTAGTCTGTCTGGGCTTGCTTTAACGCGTTAATTTCGGCGTTGTAAAGATCGGCAATCGTTTTTAAAGCTCCAGTAGCTGAAGGGGTATACGAAGCATCAGAAGAATTAAGATCTGGGTCAGCGTAATTAGCTTGTGTTAGCTCGTCTTTCTCATTTTCCGTCAAAGTACCTGCGGGCAACGCATTAACAATTGCGATCCCGATATCAGTCCCCGATTGAACCTTTCCTGATGCAATATCATTGACTGCTTCATTCACAACTGACTGGGCAATTTTGGAAGCCCAAGCATACCCGATTGCTTCAACGAATAGTGTGTTCTCGCCGGCATCTTGAGCGGTATTAGCAATTGTTTTCGGATCGGCTGTATCGGTATAGCCATTAACTTTACTGAAATCAGGTGCATCAGTCCCATTTAAAACGTGGGAAATCGCTTCGTTAACACCCTGTTGAAAGTGGAGTTCAATCGCGTTCCGAATACCATAGGCGATATCGAGGTAAACACCATTAATAACTGATGAATCAACCGTTGAGCCAAAGCCAAATGTATTAATCAAACTATTTAACGATGCGTTTAGTTTCAAAGCTTCAGTTAAAGAACTTGGAATGGCAATTGACCCATTAACATTATTAGTTGAACCCGCTTGACTGTTTCCTTGGTTGCCACCCAGAGAACGAATGTCGCTCAAGGCTTGCTTCATGATTCCGTTTTGAATATTTTTGATGGCAATTCCAATAAATGTATTGATAACGTCAATACTTGCTTGAGCTTCTTTTTTAATATTGGCATTATAAGTGGCATTGGTAATTGTATTATCTGTTGGAAGCGTTGCTGTTTTATTGAAGATGTCACTATCATCATTAACTGGGTTGTTAAAGATTGCACCTCCAGCAGTTATCATGGCAATAATATTGCCCCAGGCGTTTGTCGAATTCTTCAAAGCGGTTGGATCACAAGCAGCATTTTTATCATTAATTAAAGTATCAGCCATCGTTGGATCGTTAATGTTATTTTTAACTTGATTCAAATAAGCATTAACTGACTCACAGTAGGTCTTCAGAATTGTGGCATATCCAGCACTATAATCAGATGCATGAAATATTTGGGTGTCTTTCACATTACCGTTGTTACCATCCCAATAAGTAATTCCAGCTACTGAGTGTTCGTAAATTGTCTGACCATCTTTATACGGCATCGTTGAACCATTGTTCCATGCCAGACTATCATCATCGTTGATCATGGTTCCTTTTGTCGTCACGAAGGCATCCAAAATCTTTGCAATTTTTGGAATAATACCAATATTCGAAACAATGTCGCCCAAAGTGTAATTAAAGATTTTGCTTAAATCACTGTTACCATTGTTTAACCCGTTGATATAGGCTTGAGATGACGTATCAACCGCTGTCGCTGACAAGCTGAGGCTTAATCCAGATGCTGAAATGGCTGATTTCAAAGTCGATACTTGATCGCTAGATAACCCTGAAGTGTCAAGTGTTGCCCCACTAGTAATCTTACCTTCCTTAACCAGCTCATTGAAGGCATTCGAAATAGCATCCGCACTCGCCGCTTTTTCAGCCGCAGCATCTGCTGCCTTCTGAGCATCAGTCTCATTCAAAGTCAACCTTTGGCCAGAAGAAGCAATAGCCGCTTTCAAGGCAGTCAATTGAGCGGTTGTTAATTTGGTTACGTCAATAGCAGAATTATTAACGGTAACGTTATCTTGCTTTAACAAGTCGTTCAGCGAATCAGTTGCTTTTGCAGCTGCTTCATCGGCGGCTTTTTGAGCGGCAGTTTCATTAACTGTTAATTTTTGACCGGATGCTGTAAGTGCCGATTTCAACGCCGTCAACTGATCGGCTGTTAATTTGCTGGCGTCAATCGTTGAGCCGTTGACAGTGATATTATCCTGCTTCAACAGACTATTCAGCGTACCAGTAGCCTTGGCCTGATCTGATTTGGATGTGCTGGCAGCTTTACTGGTATCACTAGCAGCGTTGGATGCACCACTCGTTCGGTTAGTAGCTTTGCTTGCATCTGACTTAGCATTTGTTGTGCTGGCATCAGACTTCACTGCGCCAGAACCTGCAGATGTTGCAGCCTTGGAACTTGCAGCTGAAGCATCACTTGGTTGAGCCGAAGTAGTGGCCTGTTGCGCATTGCTGGTAGCAGTACTATCAGAAGCGACCGCTTGACTTGCCTGACTCACCGCAGCATTGGCCTTTGAAGTTGCTTTTACGGCATCCGAACTACTGGTGCTTGAAGCGTTCGTAGTGGTGTTTGAGCTTGTCTTATCGGTGCTTGTACTCGTGGGGCCATTAGAAGAGCTAGCTGTGGATCCAGCTTCAGAAGTCGTTGCGGTACTAGCCGCCTGACTCGTTGTAGCCGTTGATGTAGCGTTAGCCGCTGATGTGACAAGCGTCGTACTTGTACTGGCTTCATCTTTTGCCAATTCAGCCTGGGTATCGGCATGAACCGAAACCCCAGATAACATAAATGAACCTAAAGACAACATAAAAAGGCTAGCAAACACCCATTTTTTGCCAACCTTATACATTTTGTAGTGTAAATTTGATTTTTCAGATTTTTCCCACAAATTATTACGCGAACAATTTTTGCCTCGCATCTGTGAACCCCCTCAATTAATTATCACGCAATTATTTGTATTGATATATCAAATTAGCAGTATTTGATTACTTACTAATTCACAGCAACATAATAACACCATAATTAATTAATGTTAACAACTATTACATAACATTTAAAAAAACATCAATCGCATCATTATTTGCGTTAGAAATTCAAATTTTAAAAAAAAGCTCCTTTAACTACACAAACACATGGTAGTCAAAGAGCTGATTTTAATATTAATAATTCAATTCCTTTTTCGCATTAGCAATCTGTAACTTCACCTGGTCAAACCCTGTTCCACCCAATGAGTGGCGCCGCTCAACCGCTACTTCAGATTTCAAATCATGATAAACGTCTTCCTCAATTTTGGGTGACGCCTGCTGCAAATCAGTCAAGGACATGTCCTGGAGATTCTGATGAGTTTGCAACCCCTTTAAAACCAGCTCACCGACAATTCCGTGAGCTTCTCTGAATGGGACGCCCTTAGCAGCTAAATAATCGGCCAGTTCAGTAGCGTTTGAAAAGTCATTTTCAGTAGCTTGTTTCATCCGTTCAACATTTGGCTTCGCGGTTTTTAACATCCCATTGAAAACCTTCAACGCGGGCAGCAGCGTTTTGACGGTATCGAAGACGCCTTCCTTATCCTCCTGCAAATCCTTGTTGTAAGCAAGTGGTAAGGATTTCATAGTTGCCAGCAGTTGCATGAGGTGCCCATAGACCCGGCCAGTTTTACCACGAATTAATTCCGCCATATCCGGATTCTTTTTCTGCGGCATAATCGAACTGCCAGTCGTGTAAGCATCACTCAGTTCTAGATACTTAAACTCGTGACTAACCCACATGCTGATTTCTTCGCAAAATCGTGACAAATGCAGCATCAAGATGGAACTATTGCTTAAGAATTCCAAGGCAAAATCTCGATCGGAAACGGCATCCAACGAGTTGGCATAGACTTGATCAAATCCCAATTCTTTGGCCGTATATTCTCGATCAATTGGAAAAGTGGTGCCAGCTAATGCTGCAGCCCCCAATGGCAAGATATCGGTATGGGTCATATTGAACTCGAACCGTTCCTTATCCCGTTTGAGCATCTGGTAGTACGCCATCAAATAGTGGCCGTAAGAAATTGGCTGTGCATGCTGCAAATGTGTGTAACCTGGCATGATGGTTTCAACGTTTTGTTCAGCCATCGCCACCAAAGTTTGTTGCAAGGTTGTGATCTCATCAATGACCTTTGGCAGTCTTTTTTTCAAATACAAATGAAAGTCCGTTGCCACCTGATCATTCCGGGACCGAGCCGTATGGAGTTTACCTGCAACTGGGCCGATTTTCTCGGTCAATAAGGCCTCAATGTTCATATGGATATCTTCATTTTCAACGGTGAATTGTAGCTTGCCAGCATGCAACTCATCTCGCAAGTCTTCCAGCCCTTGCACAATCTGGGCAACATCTGACTCATTTAAGATTTTCGTGTGCCCCAACATCTTCACATGGGCAAGTGATCCTTCGATATCCTCTTCAGCCATTAGCTGATCAAAGGAAATCGAAGCGCCAAACTCGTCCACCCATTTGGATGCTTGGGCCTGAAACCGACCGCCCCAAAGTTTCTTAGTACTCATCTATTTTTAGCTCCTGTATGTGTGGAATATTGATCGTGAACCGTCACCTTGTCCTTTAATTGTGACTTGGTAACGGCCTGTACAAACTGTGCTTGTTTGTTCTTGAGTTGAACTTGTTGATAAACCTGAGTTGGCAGTCCCCAGAGCTTGATGAATCCCTTAGCAGCTTCTTGATCAAATGAATCAGAAGCCGTGTAAGTTGCCAAGTCTTTATCATAGAGTGATGACTCTGATTTACGGCCAAGTACCATGACGTTGCCTTTGAATAATTGCAACTTGATGATACCGTTAACAACTTCTTGTGATTTGTCGATGAAGGCTTGGATTGAATCCATCAATGGTGAGAACCAAAGGGCGTTATAGACGAGTTCACTGAGTTGTTTTTCGACAGTTGGCTTGAAATGAGCCAAGTCACGCTCAAACGTTAAGTCTTCAAGTTCTTGATGGGCTTTGAGTAAAACAGTTGCCGCCGGTGCTTCATATACCTCACGAGATTTGATTCCCACCAAACGGTTTTCAATATGGTCGATTCGGCCAACGCCATTTTCACCGGCAACCTTGTTCAGATCCTGAATGATATCAGCGAATTTCATCTTCTTACCGTTCAATTCAACCGGGATTCCTTTTTCAAAAGTGACTTGCACTTCCGTTGGCGTATCCGGGGTGTTTTCAATTGGATTGGTGATTGCAAAGGCATCTTCTGGCGCACTTTGCCATGGATCTTCCAAAATCCCTGCTTCATTTGCCCGGCCCCAAATGTTGGCGTCAATTGAGTATGGCGAGTCAAGATCAATCGGAATTGGAATGTTATGATCCTTTGCGTATTCAATTTCCTGTTCACGAGACCAGTGCCAGTCACGAACTGGGCTTAACACCTCAAGTTGAGGATCAAGACCATGAATAGCCACTTCGAACCGGACTTGGTCATTCCCTTTTCCAGTACAACCATGGGCAACAGCAACTGCATTTTCTTGGTGGGCAACTTCAACCAATGTTTTTGAGATAAGGGGGCGTGATAATGCTGAGATCAATGGGTATGATCCCTCGTACATTGCATTGGCCTTTAACGCAACGGCCGCATAGTTATCGGCAAATTCATCCAGCGCATCAATCACGTAAGCCTTCACTGCCCCAACGTTTAAAGCCTTTTGCTTGATAAAATTGAGATCCTTGCCCTCACCGACATTGATACAGCAAGCGACAACGTCATATCCCTTATCCTTTAACCATGCAATTGCAACTGATGTGTCTAATCCGCCAGAGTAGGCTAAAATTACCTTATTGTTTTCTGTCATATTAAATACCCCTTATCTCTTAGTGAGCTGAGCAAAGCGATTAGAAGCTGGAGCCTAAACCATCTTGGCTGGAAATCCCGATTTTGGATTTTTGGCCGAGATGGTTTAGGTGCAAGCTTCTGCTTTGCGCAGCTGTCCTATAAATAAACAAAACCAAGCACTCAAATAACCATTAGATGAAGCTCTCATAACGTCAATTTCTGAGTACGTTTCTTGCGTTATAAGTGCGACTATTAGGTTTACCGCTCGGAAATGTGTTCTTAAATTTCTAATAGTAATGAGGTTAACACCGATATTCATTAATTGCAACCTTATTTACGTTTTATTCATTATTCCAGGTTTTATTATTGCTAATATACATTTCGGAGGCTGTATCGGGGTAAATTGATTGC
This sequence comes from Lentilactobacillus kisonensis DSM 19906 = JCM 15041, assembly GCF_001434135.1. GTDB lineage: Bacteria > Bacillota > Bacilli > Lactobacillales > Lactobacillaceae > Lentilactobacillus > Lentilactobacillus kisonensis. Next base: position 8,587 of record NZ_AZEB01000014.1, read on the forward strand.
TTCTAAGAATACTCCAAAAGGATTTTACGTCGTTCTACTCATCAAAAAACCGCTTAAAGAATCCTGGTAGAGGAGCCTTTAGGCGGTCGTAAGCTTCATCATTAGTCCAGTCAGACTAACAATCAATCAAATATTCACTTGGTTGACGCCACCCAGTTGTGATGGATAGCGTTTCTTCAAACGGTTAATATTATCTTCAGCAACTTTATCAAAGGGAATATCTGCCCATTCAGAAATCTGGGATAAATACCAAAGAACGTCACCCATTTCTTTGATGAGCTGATCGTGATCTAATTTTTCACTTTGGAACGTATACTTACGAATAAGGTCGGCAACTTCGCCGGATTCACCGGCAAGTCCTAGTGCACAGTTAGTCAAAACCTGTTCCTTCCCCATTAACGTTCGATTAGCTGCTTTTTGGTATTCATCAAAGTCCATCTTACATTCTCCCTTCAATCCACTGCCATACGTCATTTTTACCAGCCTTGGTTAATGCTGAGAACAGCACTAACTCATTGGCCGAGATATTTAACGTTTTCCTAATTAACGATTCCTGCTTGTTCCACTTTCCCCGAGAGATCTTATCCATCTTAGTCGCAACCGTTAGAATGTCAATGCCATAATAGACCAACCAGTCATGCATGGAGATATCATCATCCGTTGGTGCATGTCTGCCATCAACTAAAGCAATCACACCTTTGAGCTGCGGGCGCTTAGTCAGATAAGTTTCAATCATTTTCCCCCACTTTTCGCGGCTCGCTTTTGATGCTTTCGCATACCCATAGCCGGGCACGTCAACAAAGTATAACTTGTCATCAATATTGTAAAAATTAAGCGTCTGGGTTTTACCAGGTTGACTTGACGTCCGGGCAAGCTTTCGACGATTAATTAAGACGTTGGTCAATGAAGACTTACCAACATTGGATCGACCAACAAGGGCAATTTCTGGAAACATGGTATTTGGATATTGTTTTTCTGCAACCGCGCTTATCGTCAGATCGACGTTATGAACCTCCATCAAACCACTCCTTAGAATCTGTTTTTTCTGAATAAAATAAAAAAAGTCTGACCGCAAACTAATCAAAGTTTACATCAGACTTTCTCGAATTACGATGCCTTTTTCAAAATTAGTTCTGGTTCCTTATGATCGGTCACCGTTTCGGGAGTAATGATAACCTTCGAAACGTCTTTACGACTTGGTAAATCAAACATAATATCACGCATCACATCTTCAATAATTGAACGGAGGCCACGAGCACCGGTATTTCTAGCAATCGCCAACTCAGCCATCTTAGTAAGGGCACCAGGGGCAAACTCCAGCTCAGCGCCATCTAATTCAATTAACTTCTTATACTGCTTAACTAACGCATTCTTTGGTTCAGTCAAAATTCGAACAAGATCCTTCTCATCCAACTTATCCAAGGCCGTCAAAATTGGTAGTCGACCAATGAACTCAGGGATTAACCCAAACTTCAATAGATCTTCTGGAATAACGGCTTGCATAATATTGCGATTATCAAGATCCGGGGCCTTGTCAGAGTCAGTACCAAAGCCAATCGTCTTGTCACCTAAGCGGCTCTTAACAATTCCTTCGATCCCATCAAAAGCGCCGCCGACGATGAACAAGATATTGGTGGTATCAATTTGAATGAATTCCTGTTGGGGATGCTTCCGGCCACCCTGAGGCGGAACATTTGCAATTGTGCCTTCCAAAATTTTCAGCAAGGCTTGTTGAACCCCTTCACCAGAAACATCTCGAGTAATTGATACGTTCTCAGACTTCTTAGCAATCTTATCAATTTCATCGATATAGATAATCCCATGTTCAGCCCGCTCAACGTCATAATCAGCATTCTGCAGTAATTTTAATAAAATGTTTTCAACGTCTTCACCAACGTATCCGGCTTCAGTCAAAGTCGTAGCGTCAGCAATCGCAAACGGGACGTTTAAAATCTTAGCTAATGTCTGGGCAAGATACGTTTTACCTGATCCAGTTGGGCCAATGATACAAATGTTGCTCTTTTGGAGCTCCAAGTCATCATTAGGTTCACTAATCATTTCGTTAACCCGCTTATAATGATTATACACGGCCACTGAAAGTGTCCGCTTAGCATTATTTTGACCGATAACAAATTCGTTTAATTTATCTAAAATCTGTTTAGGCGTCAAAACTTTCAGTAAATCTTCAGGCGCCTTCTCTGGTGCAAGCTCTTCATCAATAATTTCTTTACATAAATCAATACATTCATTACAAATGTAGACGCCTGGACCAGCGACAATTTTCTTTACTTGGTCTTGGGTTTTACCACAAAACGAACAAGTAATGGGTCCGCTTGATTCGTTATCTTCAAACAATATATTCACTCCTCCATCCAAGATGGACTTTAATCACTTCATCAATCAACTATGTGATACTTTATCATATAACCATCAAAATGCAATCAGAACGCTTGACCGTCCCCGTCCAAAGTAACCGAAGGCATAAATAGATGCCCATATTTTGGAACTAAAGCGAATAGCGCAATCATCCCCCGATTGGAATGGTTGCGCTATTTGATTAACTGACTCAGAGTACAGAGCCAAGCGGTTAGCAATTAACCAACGGGGCTTTTAAAAAACTATTTTTCTGAGCTGTCTTCTTTATCTTTTGAATCGTCTTTAGCTTTTGCATCCTGCTTAGAAGAATCAACAATCATGTCAATTGCTTGTTTAATCGCAATATCGTGTTTGAGCATGTCATCAGTTAATGCCTTACGAACGGCATCTTCCTTCATGCCATATTGTTTAGCTAAGTCTTTAACTTCAGCCTTAACATCATCCTCTGAAGGCTCGATGTCTTCTTTAGCAACGATTGCTTCAAGAACAAGGTTAGTCTTAACCCGCTTTTCAGCACCGTCTGAGAATTGCTTCTTCAAGTCTTCAGGCTTCGTTCCAGTTAACTGGAAGTACATGTCCTGATTGATACCTTGTTGTTGCATCCCAGCAAGATATTGATCCATCTGACGTTGGATGTCTTCGTTAATCATTGCTTCTGGAATATCTTTGACTTCAGCATTATCAGTAGCTTCACTGATGGCTGCGTCTTCGATTGCATCGCGGGCTTCACTCTTTTTTTGCTTCTTCAAGTTGTCCTTGATCTTTTCCTTCAGTTCTTCAAGGCTATCAACATCTTCGTCAACATCCTTAGCAAAGTCGTCGTCTAACTTAGGTAATTCCTTTGTCTTAACTTCATGGATCTTAGTTTCAAAGATAGCATCCTTACCAGCTAATTTCTTAGCTTGATAATCCTTAGGGAAGGTAACCTTAACTTCAACATCTTCACCAGCTTTATGACCAACCAATTGGTCTTCGAAGCCAGGGATAAATGAGTTAGAGCCCAACTCTAATGAGTGATTTTCAGCCTTGCCACCTTCAAATGGCTTGCCGTCAACCTTACCTTCAAAGTCGATCACAACTGTATCGCCTTTTTCAGCAGCCTTGCCTTCTTTAAGAACAAGTTCTGCTTGACTTTCACGCTTCTTTTCCAGTTCAGCGTCAACGTCTTTTTGGTAAACGCGAGTGTTTTGCTTAGGGACACTCAAATCTTTGTAATCGCCAAGCTTGACATCTGGCTTAACAGTAACGTTAGCCTTAATGACCCATGGTTTGCCTTTTTCCATTGATTCAACATTGATCTTAGGTTGATCAACGGGTTCGATTTTGGCTTCACTAACAGCCTTTGAATATTCATCTGGCAATAAGATGTTCAAAGCATCTTCGTATAATGCTTCTTCACCATACATCTTAGTGAAAATTGAGCGAGGAACCTTTCCTTTACGGAATCCAGGTACCCGAATACTCTTCTTGTTCTTTTCAAATGCACGATCTAAACCTGTTTTAATTGAATCAGGACCAATTTCGAAAGTTAATTCTCCATCATTGGTGCCTTTCTTTTCCCATTTTGCAGACATTCTTTTTCCTCCGAGACGAAAAGATTATTTTTACAATTCATAATTGCATAACATTGTTATTTTAACGTATTAACTACAAAATGTAAAATTTATTTCGGTAACAAATAGTGCAGCACACAAAAAAACTATGTGGTTTTACCCACATAGTTTGTATGTTGTCGTTAGATTAGAAAACTAGTCGTTAACATCACTAACAGTACCGGCACCAACAGTATGGCCACCTTCACGGATGGTAAACTTAGTACCCTTTTCAATGGCAACTGGCTTCGTTAATTCAACTTGGAATGTAACGTTATCACCAGGCATAACCATTTCAACGCCCTTTTCTAGTTCAATAACACCGGTAACATCGGTAGTATGGAAGTAGAATTGTGGACGATAGTTTGAGAAGAATGGCGTATGACGGCCACCTTCTTCTTTAGTCAAGATATAAACTTGACCTTCGAACTTCTTGTGGGTCTGGATTGAACCAGGAGCAGCAAGAACTTGTCCACGGACAACTTGGTCGCGGTCGATACCACGAAGAAGAACACCAACGTTATCGCCGGCTTGACCTTCATCAAGTGTCTTACGGAACATTTCCAAACCAGTAACGGTTGACTTCAAAGGTTGATCACTCAAACCAACGATTTCAACTTCGTCACCGACTTTAACAGTACCACGATCGATACGGCCAGATGCAACAGTACCACGACCAGTGATAGTGAAGACATCTTCAACTGGCATCAAGAATGGCTTAGCGTCGTCACGTTCTGGAGTTGGAATATATTCATCAACAACATCCATTAAATGAAGAATAACTTCTTCTTGTTCCTTGTCACCTTCAAGGGCCTTAAGAGCTGACCCACGGATAACAGGAATATCATCACCAGGATAATCGTATTCAGAAAGTAATTCACGAACTTCCATCTCAACCAAGTCAACTAATTCGTCATCATCGACTAAATCAGTCTTGTTTAAGAAGACAACGATGTAATCAACACCAACTTGGTGAGCAAGCAAGATATGTTCACGAGTTTGTGGCATTGGGCCATCAGTTGCAGCAACAACCAAAATAGCACCATCCATTTGAGCGGCACCAGTAATCATGTTCTTAATGTAATCAGCATGTCCTGGGGCATCAATATGGGCATAGTGACGCTTTTCAGTTTCGTATTCAACGTGGGCAGTGTTGATTGTTATACCACGTTCACGTTCTTCTGGCGCTGCATCAATATCAGCATAGTCTTCAGCCTTAGCAAGACCTTTTTCAGCTAATACCTTAGTGATCGCAGCAGTCAAAGTAGTTTTCCCATGATCAATATGGCCAATAGTACCAATATTTACATGGGGTTTTGTTCTTTCATAATGTTCTTTTGCCATTAATGAAACCTCCTGTTGTTTTCAAGAATTACATCAATTCGCATCAATGCATTTCTAAGTGTTATTATACTACATCTTCTGGAAAAGACAAAGTAGTCAATTTTCGAAGAATCCTTAAGTATTATATCTATTGTTAATTTGTTTGTAAACAGATTATGCCTATTTTCTATAAATAATTTTGTTTACATCATATTCATTTGACCTTCTGCCTGATGAATTGTTGCGAGCCATTTCAACATTGCCCGTTCACTTTCGGTATTAGCGGCAATTGTATCGCCAAACGATTGGGCAATGGTTGCCTTAACCCAGTACTGCGGATCGCTAATCACCTTGTCAAAAAAAGGATAGATGTAATTACTCTGGGTAACTAATTCTCCCTCTAATAATTGAAGTTTAATCGGGTCAGAGGCTGTATAACGCGCTTCAATTATTTGGAAAACCGTTGTTAATGATGCATACTGATTCACCGGTTTGAGCCGTGTAAGTTGAATATGATAATTTTGTTTATCTAGCCAGTTAAGCGTTACTTGATCAGAGACCTGAACCGCGACTAATTCTAGCAGGACCTGAGTTTTAGTGACTTGCCATAAGAACGGATCACTCAAAACGGTTTTTGCTGCTAGCAAATATTCACTCAACGGCAACTTCCGAGCGTCTTCGACTCCTTTGACCTGATTACAAACACCCAAGCTCCCAATATGAGCAAATTGCTTGGCTTGTTCAATTAGCTTGGCGGAATTAACCGTTCGATACTGATTTTCCGCTGCTAAAATCTTGGCCTCATAGTCTGAACTAATCATTGAATTTAACTCTCGGGCAAACATAAAGCAACTATTTTCAAGCGACATCTGGATCATTTGGGCAACCCGTTTTGAATTTTGACTCATTTCATCGCGAAATTCAATTAAAATCTGCTGAGCCTCTGCCGCCCGCTTGAGTTTCATCAACGCTTTAGCCTTAAGAAAATTCACATCAACTTGATTAGGATAGTGTTCAAGCAAATGCTCGGTTTTGTTAACGACTTGGTCAAAATGTTTGTCCGCGTAATCTTCTTCGGCACTCATAAAGATAACCCAATCATTTTTGGTTAACTGCACGATTTTCACCCCACTTCTGTGACTAGAAAACGAGTAATCCAAATTAATGAACCACTCGTTTTTGATTATCTTATTTGATTAAGTTGTTTATTAATTAGCTGATTCCGACTCTTTTTCGTTATGCTTTTGCTTCTTCTTAGAACGTTTATGATGTTGATTTACTTCCATTATTACCGGTAAAATGACTGGCCGACGCTTAGTTTGTTTGTACAAGTAATCACTGAGGTCTTCTCTAACATCCTGTTTAAGATTGCTCCAGTCGAATTCCTTATGTTCAAGGTTATTCGTAACTGTTTTTTCAATGATGCCGGCAGCCTCCTTCATGAGATCTTTGTTTGCTTTAACGTAAACAAATCCGCGTGAAGTTAATTTTGGCTGGGAAACAATTCGCTTTTTCTTACGGTCGATAGTGACAACCGCAACAAAAATCCCGTCTTCAGAAAGCACCTTCCGATCGCGCAACACGATGTTACCAATGTCACCAATCCCAATGCCGTCAATCATTGTGTCGGCAAGGTCCTCACTGCCACTAAGCCACATTTCATCTCGATTTACCGAAACAATGTCACCCTTATTAGGAATTGTAATTTGCTTGTCAGTATAACCGATTTGCTTAGCCAATTGGGCGTTAGCTTCAAGTAAACGATATTCACCTTGAACCGGGATCACGTACTTAGGATGCAATAGGTTCATTAATAGCTGCAGATCTGTTTGGCTAGCATCACCCGATGAATTCATAACATCCGAAATCATCTTAACCTCACCATCTGCTCGATAAACCATATCCCGAGTCTTCGCAACAGTTGTTTCCATCGCAGTTGACGGTGTCGTTGTGATAAATACCAAGTCCTTTGGCTCAATGTTAATGTCACTCTGTTCTTTATTGGCCATCCGTTGAAGGGCTTTAATGGGTTCGCCCATCTTCCCAGTCTGAATAATGACAACCTGATCTGGCGCCATCTTATTTAATTCGTCAATTGATTCAATTAATAAATCCGACTTGGGTAACGTTAACGTCTTTAAGCGCATCGCTGTCCGAACAATTCGTTCCAGATCATGACCAGTCAAATAAACCCGTCGGCCACACCTGGCAGCAGCATTAAAGACTTGCTGCATCCGTAAAATATTAGAAGCAACGCTGGCAACGATGATTCGGCTGTCTTGATAATTAAATGTATCATAGATATACTCACCAATCTGCTTCTCAGAAGCGCTTGGCTTTGGATTCTCGGCATTTCCAGAATCGCTCAGCAGCGCCAAGACACCTTCATCTCCCAATTGGGTTAATGCAGAATAGTTAGTTTGGTATATTGGTGCAGCCGTCTGGTCAAACTTAAAATCACCAGTATAAACAATTGCGCCCTCAGAGGTATGGATGGCAATTCCTAATGACCCTGGAATTGAGTGGGTTGTCTTGAAGAAGGTTACTTTAACATCATCAAAATCAATCTCGCTGTGGTCACTAACAACGTGAAAATCATCAAAATTCTTTAATTTCTCTGAATCAGCCACGTTTAGCTTAGCCAACTCAATCGTCATTTCCGACCCAAACACTGGCACATCAAACTCGCTGAGGAAGTATGAGATAGCACCAATCGAATCAGCATGACCATGAGTCAAGAAGACGCCAACAATTCGATCCTTATTCTTTTCTAAATAACTAAAATCGGGAATCACAACATCAATTCCCAAAAGTTCATTTTCAGGGTACCTCAGACCACAGTCTAAAATGTAGATACCACCGTTGATGTCTACCGCATACATGTCCTTACCGTTTTCACGGACACCGCCAATAGGCATAATCTTTATTTCGCTTTTCATGTTTCACCTCAAAAATTAATTTGTTCTTTTTATCCGTTCGTATTCAGCTTCTATTAGTTTACCATATTTTTGTTGAAAACCGAATATTTCACAGTGAATTTAACGAATCATCGATTTAATCGTTCAGGTAAGTTGCATTAAAGGTAACGGCAGATAAACAAAAAAGGATGTGTACAAAGCTAAAGCCTTGCACCATCCCTTTGAATTTTAACGACGAATTCCTAAGCTTTGGATCAAGTCACGGTAACGAGCAACATCTTTGCCACGTAAGTAAGCAAGTAAGTTACGACGATGACCAATCTTCTTCATAAGACCACGTTGTGAATGATAATCTTTTCGGTGTGTCCGCATATGTTCGTTGATTTCATTGATATCTGCGGTCAAAACAGCGATTTGAACCTCTGCTGAACCGGTATCTCCTTCGTGACGAGCATACTTTTTGATAATTTCATTCTTCTTCGTTTGTGTAACTGCCATAGTTAACAACCACCTTTTTAAATTAATCCAACAACTGAGTAAGCGGCAGTGGTACCCGACGAACTAAGTTGAAGGTCTGTGCAACGCACAAAAGTTAGTATAACGGATTTTCATGAGTAATACAAGGATATATTTACCCTGATAGCTTAGATGTGCTTGCAATCACCGCATCATTTTTGTATAATGATGCTTGTTGAAATTTAATCATGATATTTAGAATTATCTTCGGAGGTGAACGGAATGCCAATTATCAAATCTGCTATCGAACGTGTTAAAACCAACGAAAAGGCCCAACGCAGAAACGCAGCTCAATTAAGTACATACAGAACTGCTGTTAAAAAGTTTGAAAAAGCTCAAGTTGCTGGTGCTGACGATACAAAGGATTTATACATTAACGCAATCAGTGCTATTGATCGCGCAAAATCAAAGGGTCTAATTAAAGCTAACAAAGCTTCACGTGACAAGTCACGTTTAACTAAAAAATTAGCCAATTAAGACTTCTTTAGTTGTTAGTTATGCTAGCAACTTTTTTATTACATAAAATTATGGCTGTAATCACACTGGCTTTATTACACAAAAGGCGACCATCTTCGGATGATCGTTTTTTGTGTTTATTAAGAGTGAAGCAAAGCCACTATTTTGGTCTGCTATTCTCTCCGTTTAGCAACACAACAATGAGACCGGGACATCCCTCATTTCATCTATTTATAATGGCGACGTTGATCACCACCTTTATATTGATTAAATCTGCGATAAACGGCAGATCCCAGTCCCTTTTAATCTCACTTGGTCACTCAGTAAAAACGTGCGAAAACAAGCAGAGACTTGCATCTAAAGGCCACCACCCTAATCCCCAGAGCCCAGAGATTAGGGTGGTGGCCTTTAGACTTCAGTCTCTAACCGCTTGTTTTCGCACTCTTTTTCATGAATCTCAACACAAACAACTCAAACAACAGTTCTGGTGACCTGCTAGTTGATTTCATTTCCTTTTCCGTTTCGATTAGACCGATATAAGCATCTCTTAATTGGTCATAATTGAACTTTCTAACTGTTTGCATTGCGAGCTTTACTCGGTATGGATGAACCTTCAGTGCTGATGCCAAGTTCCCCTGTGAATACCCATGCTTCTGCAAAATCATCACCTGCAATAACAGCCGAAATTGCTGAATCAAAACAGCATTAATTCGAATTGGTTCATCATTTTCCAAAATTAGTCGATGATAAATATCCATCGATTCCTTCGCGTTTTTTCGTAAAACGGTATTTACCAAGTCGAAAACATTTTGTTCCATCGACCGACTCACTAAACCATTAACAGAATCAATATCAATGACCTTAGTATCATTATTATACAGACATAGTTTAGGCAATTCACCCATCATCGTGGTCAGCTTGCCACCAGTTAGCTGCATCATTCTGTCCAAAGCATCATCATTAATCTGAAAACCCTTGGTATTTATCTGGTTAACCACTAACTTTTTAATTTCTGATTCCCGTAATTTACCAATTTCAATCGTTGTTGCCGCTTTTTTTAACGATTTAGTAATTTTCTTACGCGAATCTAACTTTTCATACGGCGCAAAAATAACCATCACGGTCGATTCCTCTGGATGCTTTAAATAGCCTTCAAAATCATCCATATTCTGCTCAACTTTTGTTTTAACCTTTTTGCCGGTTAAAAAATAGGGACGGTTGATGATGACAAGGCGCCTTTCACCAAAAAAGGGAACCGAGATTGCATCTTCAACAGCAGCCGAGACAGAAACGTCTTCCATGTCATAGCTACCAATGTTCATAGACCGTTCTGTATCTGGAATCAAGTCAATAAAGATATCCTTGACTTGCTGAGCCAGATACGCCTGATCACCCAAAATTAAATAGACTGGATCCACATGACCCTTATCAAATTGTTTTTTGAATTGAGAAAAATCCATTATGCGTTCCCTTCATGTTCATGTAATACCGTTTCGAAGTGACCGGCATTGTTGCGATATACATATCTTACCATACCCTGTGTTTGGGTATTGTAGATCTTAATATGAGCTTGCTGAAGCGTTTCAATCGTCTCAATGTTTGGATGATGATACCGATTATTTCTACCGGCAGAAATCCAAGCAAATTTAGGCCGAACCTGAGAGATGAACTGGGGATCCGAGGCCGTTTTACTGCCATGATGCCCCACCTTTAGTACATCTGTGCTTAGCTGTGGATGACGTTGAAGCGTGTCAATTTCTCCTGGCCGGTCTAAATCACCGGTAAACAACCAATTTAATCCGCCAAACCGGCCGGAAAGAACCATTGAATCATGATTTTCCCCCTTACCCATTTCATAAGGATGAAAAATCGATAGCGGCAAGTCAGGCACACGCATCTCATCATTAACCGGAATCACCTTAGTGGCTGGATTTCGGCCCGCAATTCGCTTCATGAAATTTGGATTATGGTCCATCCCCAGTGGAATTAGAATGTTCTTAATCTTCATTTCCTTAATAAAAGCTGGTAAATCGCCACAGTGGTCCGCATCTTGATGACTGACGCACAGATAATCTATCCGAGAGATACCCATGCTTTTTAAATAATTAATGGATAACCGTTTAGCCTGATAATTTGGGGTTCCCCGCTCCCAGGCGTGATTGCTAAAATCAACTTTACCGCCCGTATCAATTAACGTAACGGTCTTATTAAACGGCGTCCGAATCAAAAAGCTATCACCCTGACCAATGTCAAACATACTAACTTCGCCCTGAGTTGGAAAGTGGATAACCAGAAAAGTACTCACATATAACAGGCAAAGACTAATCATTAGTCCCTTTGGGTGAGCCTTTTTAATGACAAATCCAAACGTCAACAATAACGCTAAAATCACGACAATCAAACTTGGCTTACCATACGTAACCATTCCAGGTAAGCCACTAACCCAATTTAAGCTATCATTAAATAATCTTAGCACCCAGTCGATTGGTTGAACCAAAACAGGCATCATCACCCCAACCAAAACACCAGTAATCACCAACGGAAAAATCACCTTGCCAAACAATGGTAAGACAATTAAATTAATGGCAACACTTAACAAATGCCACTCATACACGTGAAATAATAAAATGGGGATTGTCAGCAGATTGAGAAATACCGTTTGTTTTACGTAAGAAAACTTGTCAGAAACAATTAGGCCTAATGATAGGCCATAGCTTAACTGCACGCCCATTAAAAACATGGCCTCTGGCAATAGGATCAAATTAATCATCAGACAGAGGCTCCACACGTCCAATCGTGATAACCCGATTCGAAATAGGCTATTAACGATTGCAATGACCGCCATTACCACTGCCCTAAATAAGCCCGGTGAACCACCAGAAAAAACAAAATAACCAGCAATGCAGGCCAACTCAATAACTGCTTTATAGTACTTAGGAAGCCGTAGCCAGCCTAACAGCTGACCAACAATTGCCAGGAAATAATAAACGTGCATGCCAGAAATGCTAAAAACGTGTAATAACCCCAGCCGTTTCACACCCGTCATTTCATCAAAGAAATCACTTTGTCGGCTACCACTGATCAACCCCATGGCGTATATCCGTAATGTTTTAGGCAAAGTCGCACAATAATGATTGAACTCAGAGCGTAATTGGTGAATCCGGTCAACCATAGTTAGCTTTTGAGGATACTTAATTGCGTAATTATCATCAATCGTAAAAACTTTAACCACTTTTTGATGATGATAATAGGATTGCATATCAAATTGATTCACGTTGGTTGCTGGGGTAAAATCACTTATTTTGCCACTAACCGTCAGTAACACTGGTCGTTTCGAATTAACAACTTGCCGCATCCGATATTGACTCTTAAAGCGGCCATAAAAGACTAAATGATGTGGCTTATTTTGAAGCTGACCAACATAACTAAAACTAGCCCCATTGGTTTTAAGCATATCTGGGTAAACCTTCAATTGCTGGTTTGTAAGTCGTTCTGGAAACGTGGCTTTTAAGCTTGCATTGACTATGGTCGCAGCTACCATAAAGCTCCCTGCAGCGGCAATACTCATCAGAATCAGCCGTGGATTCCTAACGACAATCAATCGAACAACCAAAATTGCTAAGAGCGTTATACCAATAATTTTATTTCCAAACAAACCCATACTCAAAAAAAGCATGGTCAGCGCCGGAAGAATAAACCAATTTCTAATCCTTAATCAGATAAATAGGCGTCAAATGGAACACGATCCATGTCAGACTGAGTTAAATTAATTTTATTTAATGTAATATCCTTTAATTGAATGAGCTTTTGAGCATAGCTGTCGTTATGGTAGTTTCTAAGGTAATTGATTTTGCGAATCCCGGCCTGTAGTAGCATCTTCGTACATTGAAGACATGGGAAGTCCGTAACGTAAATTTCGGCGCCATCCGTACTTTCACCAAACTTTGCACACTGAAGGATTGCGTTCATTTCAGCATGAATCGTTCTCACACAGTGCCCATCTACTAAGTAACAGCCAACGTCGATACAGTGATCATCACCCGCTACTGAGCCATTGTAACCACCGGCAATAATGCGTTTGTCACGAACAATCACAGCTCCTACTGACAATCGCTCACACGTACTTCTTGATGCAAGTAATACTGCTTGCATCATAAAATATTGGTCCCATTTGATTCGCTTGTCCATAATTTCACCTTCCATGGTGTAAATCATATCTCAAATCCATGGTTTGGGCTAGACACAGATTGAAGATTTTAAATTAGCAAAGGTTTTATCACCAAATCCGGGCACGTCCTTTAGCTCTTCAATTTTTTTAAATTGTCCATGAGCCTGGCGGTACGCAATAATCTGATCAGCCTTTTTATCACCAATCCCATTTAATTCCTGCAATTTGGTTTTATCAGCTGTATTCAAATTAATTTGTTCATTACTTTGCCCAGTATTTCCACTATCATCAGGTGCTGAATTATCAGCTGTTGCCGACTCGCCGCCACCCGTGGTTGGTGTGACGGTCGATGTAATTGGGGCACCCTTCTCACCACGAATCGGGACATAAATCACCTGTGCGTCCGTTAATTTTTGAGCCAAGTTAATTTGCTTTTTATCCGCGGAGCGATTGTAACCACCTGCCAAATTAATTGCGTCAACAACTCGCATATTCGGATTGATTTGATAAACGCCTGGATTTTTGACGGCCCCCTTTACATCGACGTACATCTGCTGGTTACTTGAAGTTCCTGAAGCAATTTGGCGGGTACTTTCCTGAGACGAAGCTTGAAGTGATGCATCACTGACCGATGATTCAGACGTCACACCCGTGCTATCGTCAACAACTGCTTCCTTATCTCCATGACTAAGCATCAAGCCACCAATTACAAACAAAAAAACGACAATTATGCCTACTAGGCCAATTAGTATCTGATACAGATATTCATCAATAAACTCACGTATCCTATTCATACTGTTCCTCCCTCCTATATAGTTAAATACGAAAAAAAGGATTAGACTATCTAATCCTTTATTGCTTTTCTAATATTTTTACTGCTTGAGAAAAGGTCTTAACGGGAATCACTTTCATCCCCGGTGCATACTTTTTAGCCGTTTGTTTCGCCAGTTGATAGTTAGTTTGATGACCTGGCTCCAATTTCAAAATTTGCTTTGTTGGTTTAATATAGGGGGCTAAAAAAATCTTGGCCCCGTGTTTCTTGGCCGTCATAATTTTCTTGTCAATGCCCCCAATTTCACCAACATTGCCCAGACCATCAACCGTTCCGGTACCAGCAACCTTTTGCCCATGTCGCAAGTCTTTATTAGTTAATTGACTATATATCTGCAGGGAAAACATTAACCCACCAGATGGTCCACCAACATCGCCCGGATTAACTTTGATTGGAATGTTCGTATGAACCTTAAGATCATCAGTCAACGTAATCCCAATCCCAGCTCGGTGCTTTGAAATCATAATGAGCGGCGCAGTTACCTTATGACGCTTCCCATTTCGCTTAAGCGTAACGGTTAGCCGCTGGCCCAACTTCTGCTTCTTAACATAGTTCACAAATCCAGTTGAACTCTTAAAGCGATGACCATCAATGGCTTCCACCACGTCACCAACTTGCAGTTTATTTCGAAACTTGGAATTCTTGGAAATATCTAGGACATAAATGCCACGGTAATCCATCTTAACGGCTTTATGTGCGTGTTTATACGCGGTGTAAATTGCCTGGCCAATTGAACTTTCCATGTAAAACTGTTGAACCTTATCGTACTCCTGCATGTTCTGACCAGCCGTAACGTTTTCGTCCGAGACAACTGAGTAGTACGGGCTCAATTTGGCATACAAATAAGTAATCGGCCGGGCTTTAGCAATACTAACCGACATTAGCATAAATTGCCCCTTACGCTGATCGGGATGGCCTTTAATGGCGACAATTTTGCTCAAGTTGGCAGCATCCCCTGGCCCTTCTATGTAATTGGGCAACGGCCAAAATAATCCAGCCAGGACAATCAAAAAAACAACAATCCCGAGAAGGTACCGCTTTGTTTGGGACTTCTTCATGACTTAACCACTTCTCTACTTAAATTTATTCTTTAGGGCTAATGCCGCCTTGGTTGGCAGAAATTTAGAAATATCACCATGAAACTTGGCAATTTCTTTAATCATACTTGATGATAAATCACGGTAATCGGCTGCGGTAGGAATAAACACCGTTTGAATCTCAGAATTTAATTTTTCGTTTAACCCCGCAATTGCCATTTCAGAATCAAGGTCAGAACTGCCACGGACACCACGTAAGAGAACGGTTATTCCGAGACTTTTAGCCAACTCAACGGTTAATTCGTCGGAAATCATGACATCGACGTTCTCAAGGTTATTTAAGGCGTCTTCGGCAAACGCTTCTCGCTCCTCCGGGGTAAAAGTTGCCTTTTTGTGCGTATTAATACTAATTGCCACGTAGACCTTTTCAAAGATACGGCTAGCCCGTTGAATCACGTCAACGTGTCCTAGTGTAATCGGGTCAAAGCTACCCGCATATAAAACTTTTGTCATCTCGTCATCCCTTAAACTTGTAAATTGTTAAATTAGTCAACCCATAGTTCTTCTGTTTAATCACTTGGAATGGTCCATGGGTTGCTGGTAGTACTGTTTGATTATCCGTTTCACAAATAACCGTTGCCCCAGCCGCCAATAGTGATCGGTCAGCTAGAATGTCAATCGTCTCAATGATTCGTTGCAGCTTGTACGGCGGGTCTAAAAAAACCATCTCAAATTTTTCATTAGCCTGAGAAAGCTGTTTTAAAATAACATCTGCATTCCCCTTAATGACATCAAACTGATTTTCCGAATGGATCTTAGCTACGTTTTCTTTAATTGCCTTGATCGCCTGAAACTGCCTATCAACTAAGACTGCTCTTGCCATTCCCCGCGAAACGGCCTCGATGCCAACCGCCCCAGAACCAGCAAACAGGTCAAGAAAGGTCCCACCATTGAAATAGGGGCCGGTCATACTGAAAATCGACTCTTTAACCTTGTCCGTCGTTGGTCGGGTCTTGTCACTCTTTACCGGCGTTAAACGAATCCCACCGTACTTTCCGGATACAATTCTCAAGTTAATAACCTCACCTTAAAAGTCTTCATCAAACGAATCGTCGTCATCAACCGTATTTTTACCCTCAACTTCTTGAACGAGTTCATTTAAATGAGAAGGCACCACCTGCTTCACATAACCTTCTGAGGTTAATTTTTTCGTAACGGCCTCTTGTTGATCTTGATTAACATACAACAAAGCATATCGCATCCGTTTGGAAACGTAATAAAGCCGCCCAAACTGCTTTAAGCTTCTTGAATGCTTAACCGAGTGCAAATAGACGATCAAACCAATTGTTGGCTGAATTTCAAATGCCAAATTTACATCTCCTTTAAATCCTAACCCGTAGCTGTTTGTAACGTCTGTCGGGCTCGCTTTTGACGTCCTGAAATATTCAAGACTAACCCTAGACAAAATGACAATGTCAGGATGCTGGACCCGCCATAACTAATAAAGGGAAAAGTTACCCCAGTTATTGGTAAAACGCCAAGAACCCCGCCCATATTAAATAGCGTTTGGATGGTCATATACGTTGCAACGCCGTAGCACACCAAACTCTGGTAAGTATTATTGCTGCGAATGCCAATCAACACCGTCCTAGCGATGATAAAAGTCAGCAAGGCCATGACACAAATTGCCCCAACGGCCCCTAATTCTTCTGTTAGGATCGACATAATAAAGTCAGTATTAGGCTCTGGTAAATAACCAGTTTTTTGAACACTATTCCCTAAACCAACACCAAATAGACCACCATTACTAATAGCATAGTACGAATTAACCAATTGTTGCCCCGCTCCCGTAGCATGACCAAAGGGGTTGGTGAATGCAATAATTCGTTGTAACTGATAAGAACCAGAAAATAGCGACGTTTTAGATAACGGCACCAAAACAAATTGAATAGCCGCAATCACAAATACCACTCCGCCACCCAGAAACGCCAACGCTTTCTTCCAAGAAATTCCGCTAGTCATAAAGATGACAAAGGCAATAGCAAAGTTGATTGCCGCCCCACCAGCATCAGGCTGGGCAAAAATTAAGATGATCAAGATTCCCGTCCGCACCACTGTTGGCCAAAGTTCGTGCCACCAGTCTGCGGAAGATTGCGTAATGATATCCTGCTTGTAATCAATAATATTCGCCAGCCGAATAATGATAAAAAACTTCACGAATTCCGCTGGCTGAATGCTCAAAGAACCAATCCGAATCCAACCAGCTGCCCCGTTAATTGTCGTACCAACAACCAACAATCCAGCTAATACCAGAAAAAAAATAATTTCTAAATACGAAAGAAACCGTTTATTCCTTAGCTTTGTAATCTTAAAGCGACTCATTAACAAGACAATGATGATGCTAAGGATCACGAAGAAAAACTGCTTTCGAAAATAGCTACTGGGACTGCCGCCATTTTGGATGCCAATGTTTGCACTGGCGGAATAAACCATGATAATCCCAATCACTGACATGATGAGATACGGAATAAAGATAAAATAATCGATGCTTTTAAAACGAGACATTAGCCACTCCACTTTTCTGCTTGTTTATGTATCCACATTAAACTTCATTATATCATATCTATTTCACTCGAAATAAGGAAGTTCGCGAGGACAGAAAAAGAACAATTCATATCTCAAAATAGTTTGAATGACGGATCGTTTAGGATTTAAGGAGAATTGGAACAATGGTCATCTTTTCATTTCGTTTGTTATTTTAACCACCATTCATACATTGAAGAGGGCTGTAACAAATCGTTAGTTCTTACTGGTTAACAAAAAAACACAATCATTTCCAACCGGAAACAATTGTGCCTCTCTAAATTCTGGGATCAAACCACCTGACCCAAAATTTAGAAACTTTTTGTTAAATTTAGTTATGCTTTCTTCTCTTGGCTTCTTTTTCACGGGAGTTAGAGTTCAAAATCTTTTTACGCAACCGAACAAAGTGAGGCGTTACTTCACACAACTCATCTTCATTCAAGAATTCAAGTGATTCTTCAAGACTTAAATGAGTTGGTGTCTTGATTCGAGCCATATCATCAGATCCAGCAGCCCGAACGTTTGTAAGGTTCTTACCCTTAGTGATGTTAACCGTAATGTCATTTTCACGGTTGTTTTCACCAACGATCATGCCTTCATAAACTTCGGTACCCGGATCGATTAACAAGGTTCCTCGGCTTTCAATCCCCATCATTGCGTAGGTAGTTGCTTTACCAGCATTCATTGAAACCAGTGTTCCCTTCTTACGACCAGGGTTCCAGCCCTTGATAACAGGCATGTATTTTTCAAAGGTATGGTTCAAAATACCATAACCACGAGTCATTGAAAGGAATTCAGTTGAATAACCAATTAAGCCTCGAGATGGTGCCAAGAATGTCAAGCGAGTCTGGCCGTTATCGGTTGTTTCCATGTTCTGCATCTCACCTTTTCGTTGCGAAAGGGTATCGATGATTGAACCGGTGTATTCATCAGGAGTGTCGATTTGAACGGATTCAAATGGCTCACACATCTGACCATCAACTTCACGATAAATAACTTCTGGACGTGAAGCTTGTAATTCAAAGCCTTCACGACGAAGCGTTTCGATTAAAATTGATAAATGAAGTTCACCACGACCGGAAACGATCCATGAACCAGGATTATCGGTATCCTCAACTCGCAAAGAAACGTCAGTATGCAATTCACGCTTTAGTCGGTCTTCCAACTGACGAGCAGTTACAAACTTACCGTCTTGGCCTGCAAATGGTGACGTGTTGGTTCCAAAAGTCATCTGCAGTGTTGGTGCATCAATTCTCAAGATTGGAAGTGGTTCAGGGTCCTTAGGGTCAACAACTGTCTCCCCAACGTTAATATCTTCCATCCCAGAAACAGCGATCAAGTCGCCGGCTTTGGCTTGTTGAATGTCTTCTTTCTTAAGGCCGAAGAATCCCATTAACTTAGTAACTCGGAAGTTTTGTTTTGAACCATCTAGTTTCATAACAGTAACGTTATCGCCAACTTTGATCGTTCCCCGGAAAATCCGGCCAATTCCGATTCGACCAACAAAATCATTGTAATCAAGCATTGCAACTTGAAATTGAAGTGGTTCATCTGAGTTATCAATTGGAGCCGGAATATTTTTGATAATTGTATCAAAAATTGGCTTCATTGTATGTTCTTGCTTACTAATTTCAGAATCATAGCTTGAAGTTCCGTTCATAGCTGATGCATAAACGACTGGGAAATCCAATTGTTCTTCGTCGGCACCAAGTTCAATGAAAAGATCAAGCACTTCATCGACAACTTCCTTAGGACGAGCACCTTCACGGTCAACCTTGTTAATAACAACGATTGGTGTTAAGTGCTGTTCCAAGGCCTTTTTAAGAACGAACCGAGTCTGTGGCATAGTTCCTTCAAAGGCATCGACGACAAGTAAACAACCGTCAACCATTCGCATGATCCGCTCAACTTCACCACCGAAATCAGCATGCCCTGGTGTATCCAAAATGTTGATTTGTTTATCACCATACTTAACAGCAGTATTCTTAGAAAGAATCGTGATTCCTCGTTCTTTTTCAATTGCGTTAGAATCAAGTGCACGATCCTCAATCTGAACGTGTTGATCTAAAGTATCTGATTGCTTCAATAATTCATTAACCAAGGTTGTCTTACCGTGGTCAACGTGGGCGATAATTGCGATGTTACGAATGTCATCTCGTGTTTTTAATTTTGTATCCAAGTCGTTTGCTTCCCTTCATTTAAATCATTACCGAACGTTACACATCTCATCTATTGGCATAAAAAAACTGTGACAACCGTCACAGTATGACTATTGACCTACAATTGTAAGAATGTCTCGATGTGCCCTTCGTGTTGCTAACAATACCGTGGTTGATGATAACATACCCAGAGGCTTTCCGTCAATAGTCGTGACCATCATCCCAGCAGTTTCGCAAAGAATCTTACCTGCCCCAAAGTCCCAGGGCTTTAGGTATGAAATGTATCCAACTAATTCACCGCGTAAAACCGAGATAATATCAATCCCAGCGCTGCCATAAACCCGCATTCCAAGTGACTGATTCGCAATATCTACCATATTGTAATCATTATGTAGTACCATTGGGCCACTTAACCCCATCAATCCTTCTCTAAGAGGTGTATCAGCGACTTTTGTAAGTGGTTGGCCATTATCAAATACACCAATTTGGGGGCCGCCTGACAGCAAATGATTGCCAGTGACGTCGAGAATATAACCTAAGACCCCCTCGCCGTCAACATAGAGAGCAAGCATAATTGCAAAGTGATTACGTTGTTTAACAAAGTTCATCGTGCCATCGATTGGATCAATAATCCACACCCGGCCGATTGTCGTTGTCACATCATCCCCAGAACCTTCCTCACCAAGAATTCGTGAGGCTGGATCGAATTCACGGATTTTGGAAACAAGAAATTTTTCGTTTTGTTTATCAATGTTGGTCACCAGGTCAGTCCGTCCCGATTTAGTATTCACAGTTAACCGGGTATCAATCTTTCGTAAGACGTTATCACGGGATTCCTTCAGCCAACCCTTCACCGTCTTATCTATTACTTTAATTTCGTTAACGTCCATTATTTGTGCCATCCATCCTTACATTTTTGGTCTCAGAATTCTGAATCTTCTTAATCACCGCATATGAATCATAGCCAGAGCGTCGCAAAAATTCCTTTTCCAGTTGCTTTTGTTCCATTTGGGCTGGCAAAATGCGTTGAAACTTATTATAAGCCTTGACAAATTCCGCCCGGTCAACTCCTGCAGCTCGTTCGTAAGCTGCTTCAACTTTCTGAAAAAACGCCACAACCGCAATTACTTCATCAACGTCCAATCCGTCGATCAATGGGTATTCGTACCCGTTGGCCATGAAAATCAACTCCGATCATTATTAAGCTTTTAACAACATTATAGATGAAAACAAAAGTTTGTGAAATACAAAAGAGTATAAATTACTTTCTTTCAGAAAAAGTGTTGTCTCGCGTGTAAAAATTGCCTGTCATCATCCCACATTACTTGGATATATCTAAGGTGGTCAAAGAGCCAAAAAAGTCGCGTCCCATTCTCAATAATCTGAAATGGTTACGCGACTCTTTAAATCCGAGATTAACTGTTCATTATCTTAATTTTACTTAAATATGCGTTGGATATCCTAACGCAACATCCGCAGCTTCTTGAATTGGTTCACTCAAAGTTGGGTGTGGATGAATCGTCAACGAAATGTCCTCAACGTTCATATGGCTATTAACTGCCAAACTTAATTCAGCAATGAGATCACTAGCGCCTGGGCCAACAACCTCGCCACCAAGGATGGTCTTGTCATCCTTGGTATAGATTAATCGAGCAAAACCATCTACCTGGTCCAGCGAAACCGCACGGGCATTCCCAGCAAATGGGAACTTGGACGTTGCAACCTCGATATCTTTATCCTTCGCTTGGGCTTCCGTTAAGCCAACAACGGCCAATTCTGGGTCTGAGAAGCAAACGGCCGGAACGCCAGCATAGTCGTTAGCTGTATTCTTGCCAGCAATGGCGCCAGCAGCAACCTTACCCTGGAAGAAGGCCTTATGAGCTAAAGCTGGTCCAGATGCAATATCACCAACCGCAAAAATATGTTGTGAGGCAGTCCGCCCCTGCTCGTCGGTTTCAACAATCCCGTGATCATTGACCTTCACGCTCGTATATTCCAAGCCTAAATCATCCGTATTGGGACGGCGGCCAACCGTTACCATACAATAATCAGCTTTGATTGTTGATTGCTTACCGTCTTCCTCATAAGTGACAGAAACCCCATCATCGTCCTGACTGGAAGAAATTGCCTTGGCACTGGTATGAACATCCACGCCCTTTTTCTTCAATTGCTTCAAGACTACCGAAACCATGTCCTTAGTAAACCCGTTCAAGATAGAATCGAGGCCTTCGATAATTGTAACGTGGGCGCCCAAATTAGCATAAGCACCAGCTAATTCAGTTCCAACATAGCCACCACCAATGACAACAAATTCCTTTGGGATTTCTGGTAAATTCAAACCACCAGTCGAGTCAACTACCCGGCCTTCAAATTTGAAACCAGGAATTTCGATTGGGTGAGAACCGGTTGCGATAATCAAGTTGTCAAACTGAATCGTTGTCCCAGCATTTGTACTCATAAACTGCTGAGGGCCAACGGGCATGACTCGCAACTGGGTATCACTATCTAAAACTGCTTCGCCCTGGATAATCTCAACTTTATGCTTATTTAATAGCATCTTAACGCCATTGGTCATTCGATCGACAACCTTGGTTTGTTTCCATTCCTGTGTCTTCTTAAAGTCAATGGTTGCTGGTTGCGTCGTGATCCCATAACTTGAAGCATCATTTGCTTCCCTAAATCGATGACCTGCGGCGATCAACGCTTTTGATGGCACACAGCCGACATTTAAACAAACGCCACCAAGCTTATCTGATTTTTCAATCAACGTTACCTTTTGTCCCAATTCAGAAGCCCGAATTGCGGCCACATAGCCACCAGGGCCTGCTCCGATAATAACCGTTTCTTTCTTTTCGACATCTGCCATTATTCGATCATCCTTCCATCAACAACATAGCTGGATCATGAAGCAATTCGTTCATGTAATTCAAAGCATTTTGTGCAAGGGCGCCATCAATTAATCGGTGATCATAACTTAATGAAAGCTTCATCATGTTACCCACTTTGATTTCACCATCTTCGTCAACAATTGGTTCTTTGGCAATCTTGCCAACTCCCAAAATGGCAACTTCAGGTTGATTGATAACTGGTGTGAACCAGCCACCACCAATTGAACCAACGTTACTAATCGTGATCGAACCACCCTGCATTGTGTCAGCTTTCAGCTTATTATCATAGGCTGCCTGTGAGTTCTCCCGAATCTCTTTAGCAATTTCGAACATACCCTTGGAGTCAGCATTCTTAATGTTTGGAACATACAGCCCATGATCTGTATTCGTTGCAATCCCAACGTTATAGTAATGTTTGTAGACAATCTCCTGGGTACTATCGTCGATTGAGGCATTAAATTCAGGGAATTTCTTCATAACGGCAACAATCGCTTTAACAATATATGGCAAGAAGGTCAAATGAATGTCTTGATCGGCAGCCATTTGCTTGTACTTCTTCCGATTAGCCATCAAGGCACTGACTTCGACGTCATCAAATGACGTTACATGAGGCGAGATATCTTTTGATGTCCGCATTGCCTTAGCAATCGTCTTTCTCATCATGGAC
Organism: Lentilactobacillus kisonensis DSM 19906 = JCM 15041; assembly: GCF_001434135.1. Classification (GTDB taxonomy): domain Bacteria; phylum Bacillota; class Bacilli; order Lactobacillales; family Lactobacillaceae; genus Lentilactobacillus; species Lentilactobacillus kisonensis. Next base: position 32,102 of record NZ_AZEB01000014.1, read on the forward strand.
ATTGGCTCTCTGGTTTCAAGATCAGGCTCGCCAGACTTCCAAGGCTTGATTGCTTGACCGCCTGCTTTAGCTTGAGTCGTTTGAGCAGGTTCAGGGGTTGCCGTTGCAGAAGCTGGGGCAGCAGCTGGATTAAAGTTATCGACGTCAGCCTTCGTAATTTGACCATGATTGCCAGTTGCAGGTACAGCGGTAATGTCAACACCCTTGTCCCGGGCATACTGACGAACTGATGGCATTGCCTTGATAATGGCATCAGGATTAGATACAGCAGCTGGGGCAGTAACCGGTGCTGCAGGGGCTGAGGCAGTCGGTGCGGCTTCTTTAGCAGGTTCAGCTGGCGCTTCCGCTTTGGCAGGAGCCTCGTTTGGCGCTGAATCATCAGGTGTATCAGGTGATCCGTCATCAATGGTGACTAAAAGGTCACCAACTTCAGCGGTTTCACCCTCCTGTTTATCAATGCTTTTAACGGTTCCAGCAACTGGGGATGGCATTTCCTGAACGGATTTATCGTTTTGAATTTCGACTAATGGATCGTCTTCCTTAACTTTATCGCCGACCTTAACCAGCCATGACGCGATTTCACCTTCAGTAATTCCTTCTCCCATTTCTGGTAGTTTAAACTTATAAGCCATGGGATCTAACTTCCTTTCTTTCCAACAATTAGAATTTTAGTAGTTTAAGATTTCTCTGACTTTCGCTTCGATATCATCTGCGTTTGGAAGCCAATCATTTTCAGCCATCGCAAATGGGAAGATACTATCTGGAGCTGCAACTCGGCCAATTGGCGCGTCGAGTGACATAATGTCGTTTTCAGCAATGTCGGCAGCAACCTTCGCACCTGCGCCAGTCATCTTTTGCGCTTCTTGGGCAATCACTACTTTATGAGTCTTATCAATTGAGGCAAAAATCGTTGCATCATCAATTGGTGACAATGACCGTAAATCAATTACTTCAACTGAAATATTCTCCTTTTCTAACTTGTCAGCAACCTTAAGTGCTTCATTAACCTCGGCACTATAGGCAACAACAGTAATGTCAGATCCTTCGTGAACAACGTTAGCCTTATCTAGTGGCACCGTGTAATGCCCCTCTGGAACTTCTGCTTTCATCGATCGATAGAGCTTCAGATTCTCCATAAAAAGAACCGGGTCATTATTTTCAACAGCAGAAATAATCATGCCCTTGGCATCATACGGATTAGCAGGGGTTACCACGCGTAATCCTGGAATTCCAATGAACAGACCTTCCAATGAATCCCCGTGAAGTTCAGCGGTATGGGTGCCACCACCAAATGGTGTTCGGATCGTAATTGGCATCGAAACATCACCTGACATCCGGAAACGGTTCCGTGACATTTGACCACCGATTGAATCAACGGCTTCCATTGTAAATCCCATAAATTGAATTTCTGGAATTGGACGCCAGCCGGTTAATGACAAGCCAATTGACATCCCTAAAATTCCTGATTCTGCCAATGGCGTATCAAATACACGATCAGTCCCATATTTATCTTGGAGGCCTTCGGTCGTTCTAAATACACCACCATTTTTGCCGACATCTTCGCCAAAAATCAGCGTTTTCGGGTCATTCTTGAGCACTTGATCAAGTCCGTCGGTAATTGCCTTAATATACGTTAATTTAGCCATGATTATTTCGACTCCTTTGCTTCGAATTTCTTGATGTCAGCTGCTACATCAGGAGTTGGTACTTCAAACGTATTCTTCAAGAAGTCGCTAATCTTCTGCTTAGGAGCGGCTTCGGCATCTTTCATTGCCTGCTTAAATTCATCTTTGTATTGCGTCACTAATTTATCTTCTTGATCTTGATCCCACAGTTTCTTTTCCGTCAGCACTTTGCGCAGTCGAATCAGTGGGTCACGGTCAAACCATGGCTTTTCTTGTTCCTTTGTTCGGTAACGACTTGGATCATCACCTGCTGAAGAGTGGGCCCCAAACCGATATGTTAAGGTTTCAACTAATGCGGGGCCATTTCCAGCTGCTACAAAGTCCCGGGCATCTTTGGCAACTAAGTAAGTTGCTAAAATATCCATTCCATCAACTTGAGTAGCCGGAACACCTGACGCAACACCTTTTTGAGCTAAGGTCTCGGCTGCCGTTTGGGTCTTACGAGGAACAGAAATTGCCCAGCCATTATTTTGAACGAAGAATACCGCTGGTGCTTGGAACGAGCTGGCAAAATTAACGCCTTCGTAGAAATCACCCTGTGAGGTTCCGCCATCACCTGTAAATGCGTAGGCAACCGTGTCTTTTTCACCGTTCTTCTTAATTCCTAACGCAGCCCCAGCAGCTTGAACGTACTGAGCGCCAATAATAATTTGAGGAATCCATGCCCGAACGCCTTCTCTAACGTAGTCGTAACATTGATAGTGGCCTTTTGACCACAAGTAGCCTTCCTTAACGGTTGCCCCATGTTGAATTAGTTGTGGCAAATCACGATATGCAGGGAAAAGGTAATCTTGCTTTTTCATCGCCTGAGCAATTCCCATTTCAGAAGCTTCCTCACCATATGTGGGTGCATAAAATCCCAGTCGACCTTGGCGGGAGAAGTTCATCGTTTGTTCATGCAGCGCCCGCTCCCAAACCATTTTTTTCATTAAAGTAACTAAATCGTCATCACTAAAGCGATCAAATAATTCTTGGTTAACTATTTTGCCGTTTTCATCAATAACTTGAACCGGCTTCTTATAAGGATCACTCATCGTTGATTTGATCTTAGCAAAATCAACAACTTGCTTGTCTTCTGCTGCCATAGATAACACTTTCCTTTCCTTTGGAGATCAACTTGTGATGCACAATCAAATCTCTCTAAACCACACTTCAAATTTAGCATTTTTCGCAACCGTTTGCAAGCCCTTACATTACTGTGAAACAACATTTTCTGAGTGTTTCTATATGTGTTAAAATTCACATTTATAATCGGCTGTGCCCGTAGGAGATTGTGAAAACCAGACAAAATATTTGCTGATAGTTTTTTCATTAAAATTACGCTAGAATGGTTATTAGCGAAAAGTTCAAAATTTATTCGGAGGTCTTTGAAGTGTTTTTAATGAAAGATATTGTTCGAGATGGCGATCCAGTTCTCCGCAAACAGGCGCCAAAAGTGAAGTTTCCATTGAGTAAAGAAGATAAACAGTTAGCTCATGACCTCATGGAATACCTTGAGGTCAGCCAAAACCCTGAACTTTGCGAAAAATACAAACTACGGGCTGGGGTTGGCTTGGCAGCTCCCCAAGTCGGTGTGTCTGAAATGATGGCCTCAGTCTTAGTGCCTAACGAAGATGAAAATGAAAGTGATACTCCCCTTTTCAAGGATGTTATTATCAATCCAGTGATTGTTTCAAGTTCCGTTCAGCGTGGTGCCTTAACTGAGGGTGAAGGATGTCTGTCAGTTGACAAAGACATCCCCGGTTACGTTCCCCGAGCTGCTAGAATCACGCTCCGGTACACTGATGTTGACGGTAAGGACCACAAAATCCGGTTAAAAAACTACCCAGCAATTGTCTGCCAACACGAGATTGATCACTTACACGGCGTTTTGTTCTATGATCATATCAATAAAGATAATCCGTTTACCAAATCTGACGACGAGATCTTCATTTACTAGTCTCGCAGTAACTGGAATCCTAGCTAATAAAGGCGGCAAAGTTGAAATGAACCAGTCAACTTTGCCGCCTTTAGTTTACATATCACCGAATCTTAGCACTATCCTACGAATTGGTCCCTTTAACCAACTCTGATTGCGTCTCCCGGTTTTGCCGATCTTCTTCAAGAATCATTAACCTACTTAAGAACAGTGCAAATCCAAGCAAAATGATACCGCTTACCGTGAAGTTAACCCAACTAGGGAAAACTTGAAAAATAACCGTGTAAATCATGACACCAATTGGCAGCGATGCCATGTTAATTGACATAACCGTTGCCGAAACTCTCCCTAGTAACGCCGTTGGCACCGCCTTTTGAATATATATCCCCATCGGTGTATTAAGAAACGCAAGTGCGATGCCGCTAACTAACAGAATCGCCCCGCCGACAATTTGCAATGTCCCTTTACTTAATCCTGGAATCATGACAAAACCAAACGCCATTAACGTAACGGCCACTAAAACAAATGCTAAAGCAAGTGTTTTAGCCAACTGCTTAAGGGGTGGCAGTAATGCAAGCAGTAGGTTGCCCATTAAAACGCCGACCGCATAAACAGAATTTAAAATTCCGAGTGTGACCGCCCCTGCATGCAATTGGTGAACGACCATGAACGGCATGCCAACATTGAGTGCTGAAATCATCAGGTTCAAGAAGACACCCCCACTCATTACGTATTTTAAAAATCGGTTAGCAATGATATATCTCAACCCAATTTTAAAGTGTGCCCATTGGTTGCCGTCATTCTCATTTCGACTTGCACTAGCTATTGGTTGATCATGAAAGGTCATCGAAAGTAAAATCAAAAGTGTTACCAGATTTGCGGCAATTGAAAATTCAATAAACATTTTAAAACCTAAGATGGCGTAAAAAGAGGTGGCAACCAGTGGTGAAAAGATAGTTGCAAATGACGTTGCCGATTGGGTAAGTGAGCTTAATCGTTGGATATGAGCATCATTAACCAGTTCATGAATAGCGGCATTGTAGCCAGTGGTCATCACACTTTGAACCGTGTAATTAATAACTAAGAAGCCAACCGTCGGCAAAATTTTACCTACGCCGTGAAAATCATTAATCGTGATGGCATAAATCAGTAACGCAATCAGGCGAACCAAAATGCTCGTCACAAGTAACGGCTTATGACGATGGCTATCAACGAGGTTACCAATCGGCACTAACCCTAATAAACTGACAAGCGGCATAATAATCATTGATAATCCAAAACTGAGTGACATCCCCGTCTCATCGAGTAACATTAACCCCATTGCTAATGAAAACATGTCAGCTGAAAAGGCACTAATAAGATTGCTAGAAAAATCCTTAATGATTTGAACGTTAGATTGCCTGTCTGTAATTTCCATGCATTTGTCCTCCAAAGTAAAGTGAGCGGAGTCAGGCGGTTAGAAACTGAAATATAAGTCTCCTTGGGCAGAAATCCTGGGTTTGGGGATTTTTGCCCAAGGTGCTTATATGGAAGTTTCTGCCTGACACAGCTGTCCTAGTAAAGTGAGCGGAGCAAAGCGAATTAGAAGCTGGAACCTAAGTTATCTTGACCGGAAATCCCGGTTTTGGATTTTTGGTCGAGATGGCTTAGGTGCAAGCTTCTGCTTTGTGCAACGGTCCTAGTAAAGTGAGCGAAACAGAGCGGTTAGAAGTCGGAGCATAAGTCTCCTCGGGTGGAAATTCCTGGTTCTGGAATTTTTACCCGAGGTGCTTATGCGCAGACTTTTGCTCTGTGCAGCTGTCCTACCCTGTCAGTTTGAATATTACTAGCCATTAACCACCTAAAGGATTAAAATATGTTGCAAATATGAGACAAGGAAGACAAATACATGGAAGAAATTGGTCCAACCGTTAAGAAGATTCGAATCATTAAAGGATTCACTCAAAAAGAAGTTTATGCAGCTGTGATCTCACGGTCGTTTGCAAACCGGTTTGAGCGCGGATTAAATGACGTCAGCGCTGCAAAGTTATTCATCATATTGGACCACTTATCCATTTCGGTTGACGAATTTCGGTTCATTCAAAATAATTACCAGCAAACCGTCGCCAATGAGCTTCAGACACAATTGAACAAAGCATACGACTCCCACGATCTTCAACAATTGGGGCAGATTGTTGCTGCTAATAAGCAAAGCGCTAACCTCAGCTTGCGGTCATTAGCCGCCACTGGTGAAATTTTGATTGAATCCTATTATTCGAAAACCGTCTCCATTACTCCCGAAATCAATAATTTTTGGGATAAGTTATTTGCTTCGAAAACTTGGACCATTCATGAAATTAAGTTGGCAGTTCCATTATTCATAATTGCGACCAGCACGGGACAAATTGATTTAATCCCGAAAATGGTCAATCAATTTGAAATTAATTGCAAAAAATACATCTCAAATGGCAGTGACCCATTTGGGATGTTAGATGAACTCTTGAATATGTATTTAGCGGTGTTTCAAATTCAGCTCAACTTAGGACAATTCGAGGAAGCACAGAACCTAGCTCAAAAAGTTGACGCGATTGATCCTCATACCCTATCAGCAAATAGCCGGATTTCACAACAGCTAATAAAGGGAATCTCACAGTTATATTTTGGCAACCAAGCAACTGGTGAACACATTCTACAAACAATTGAAGCATTTGAGTCGCTATATTCACCGGCAATCGATCATAACGTGATTGAGATTATTGATGTCCGCCGAAAATTAGCTGGAAAATATCGAAAGATGCAAGGAGAAAGCGATTAACAACGAGGAGATTTCACTACAAAATTAGGATTTTTCAGAAGGTTCCACTCCTAAGAAGCTTTATTTCTACAAGTAGTTGTTCTCTGTTAGATAGATCAGGACCGCTCCTCAAAGCAGAAAGCTGCACCTAAGTCACTCCTGCCAAAAGCCCATGGCTGGGCTTGTCATTTTAGTCAAACTAGTGGAAAAAACGTGTTCAGACGAGCAACAATCTGCGCGTAAGCACCTCGGAGAAAAATTCCAAGCCCGGGAATTTCCCTCCGAGGAGACTTACACTCCGATTGTTAAACGCTCGTTTTCACACTCTACAACCTTTTCAAATCATCCACATACTCCACGGTCGTCAAATTCACCAAATAGGCCACGTCGAAATGCAGCCGGTCATCCAACTGCCACATATCTGTCACCATAAATACCGGCCGATCAGTCTTTTCAACGTGGACATGCATATGATGCTCATTGCCATAAGTAACTAAAGCTTTAGAGAGCGCTTCTTTAAATTCTGGAATCGTACTAGTTACTTTATTGATTGGTAAATGGTATTCAAACGCCATGACGCCCCTACCCCAAATTTCAGCAATCTGTTCTGAACGTAAGTCATCATTACCAAACGAAGTCAAATCGCCGGATGTAACCAATTTTTTGACTGCCGTCTCGACTGCCTCATTACACACTCGTTGAGCAAGGGCTGTTCGTTTGCGGCTTGGCCGGGTTACAAATAAATAATGAATCAGATTATAAGCCGCAAACGCCACAATCAAGCCAATAATAATTTGCACAATTAATTCCATAGTTGCTCTCCATTCTTTTTCATTAATCTAATTTTAACATGCCATCATTAAGACGATTACTTTCAACTTTATATACTTATGTTTTATAATATGGTAATATATCGTTATTAGTTGTGTTTTCACAACCACTTGTCCGTAGAGAAACCCAACTGTTTCTTAAAAAGTATAATTTTAAAGGAGTTTTTTTATGATTTTTAAAGTACTATATCAACCCGACAAGAAACAAAGTCCTCGTCGGGAAACGACCCATGCCCTCTATGTTGAGGCCGATACCGAGGTAGAAGCTCACGCACTCGTTGAAAATAACACCGATTATGAAATCGAGTTCATTGAACCGCTCCAAGGTAAGCATTTAGAGTATGAGCAGGCTAATGCCGATTATAAGCTAACGGAGTTCAATGATAAATGAAAAAATTAAACGTCAAAAATAACGAAGCTGCTATCTATGGCGTTGGTGGTCTTGGTGAAATTGGTAAAAACACTTACGGAATCCAGTTCCAAGATGAAATCATTCTGATTGATGCTGGAATCAAATTCCCTGAGGACGACCTCCTCGGTGTTGATTACGTCATCCCAGACTACCAATATCTTGTAGACAATAAGGACAAGATTAAAGCCCTCGTTATCACCCATGGTCACGAAGACCATATCGGTGGTGTGCCGTATTTAATGAAGGTTCTAAATGTCCCTATTTATGCAGGGCCATTAGCAATGGCATTAATCAAGAATAAGTTAGAAGAACATGGCCTGTTGAACTCAGTTGAATTACATGAAATCAGCGACAAGTCCGTTCTCAAATTCAGAAAAATGAAGGTCTCGTTTTTCCGAACAACCCACTCAATCCCTGACACTGTTGGAATTGCCGTTCACACTCCGGTCGGTGTCATTGTGGAAACTGGGGACTATAAATTCGATCTTACCCCAGTTACTAATCAGCCGCCTGATTTACAAGAGATGGCCAGGTTAGGTGCAGAAGGTGTCTTGTGCTTAATGTCTGATAGTACAAATGCTGAAAAACCAATCTGGACCCACTCTGAAAAATGGGTTGGTAATTCGATTGCCCATATTTTCGATCAAATTCAGGATCGGATCATTTTTGCAACTTTCGCATCTAACATTTCGCGAATTAAGACGGCTTGTGATAATGCGATGGCCCATGGTAGAAAGATTGCTGTGTTTGGCCGTAGTATGGATGCTGCCATCGTGAATGGTCGTGAACTTGGTTATCTGGACATCCCCGATGACGCCTTTGTTGACGCTCACGATCTGCAATCCTTACCCGCCAATAAGACGTTAATTCTATGTACTGGGTCTCAGGGTGAACCAATGGCCGCCCTATCTCGGATCGCCAATGGAACCCATCGTCAAATCGCAATTCAACCAGGCGATACAGTTATCTTTTCAAGTAACCCGATTCCTGGTAACACAACCAGCGTTAACAGCGTCATTAACAAGCTTGAAGAAGCTGGCGCTAACGTCATTCATGGTCGGGTCAATAATATTCATACGTCCGGTCATGGTGGTCAAGAAGAGCAAAAATTGATGCTTCGTTTAATGAAGCCAAAGTTCTTCATGCCAATTCATGGTGAATACCGAATGCTTAAGATTCATACGGAACTCGCCGAACAATGTGGCGTGCCAATGGATCATAGCTTCATCATGCAAAATGGTGATGTTCTGGCTCTTTCAAGGGATCATGCTCGAATGGCAGGTCACTTCCAAGCTGGCGATGTTTACATCGATGGTAGCGGTATTGGTGACATTGGCAGTATCGTTCTCCGTGATCGTCAGTTATTGTCCGAAGAAGGAATTGTCGTTGTCGTTGCCACTGTCAATTTGACTAACCAAGAAATTCAATCCGGACCAGATATCCTATCCCGTGGGTTTGTGTATATGCGTGAATCCGGTGAGTTATTGGATGAAGGTCGCCGACTTGTCTTCAAGACGATTAGGAAAGCAATGCGAGCTAAAAAAGCAACGGAATCTTCCATTAGAAACGCCATCATTGACGATCTTCAAGAATTTCTCTACGACAAGACGGAACGTCATCCAATGATTTTACCAATGCTTATCATGAACGGAAATCAAAAATAACGTTACTGCTTAAATGATTTCGAAATGATTCCATAAGCTTGGTGTCGAATACTTAACCTATTCGAAACCAAGCTTTTCTATTACATATTTTTCCACTTTTTACCGGTTAATGATGTTTTAATGGGAGGGACAGTTAATCAATGGAGTATTTTATAATCGTAAATAAATGCGCCGGTGGCAATAAGGCTCGTTTACTATGGCCTAAAATTGAGACGAAGCTTAACCACGATAAGGTCGCATTCCATCCCTATTTTACTAAGTACGATGGTCACGCAGTTAAACTGACGATGCAAATTCTGCATCAGCTTAATGACACTCCCCATTCAGATGCCATTATTATTGCCGCCGGTGGCGATGGTACCTTACACGAAACGCTTCTAGGCTGTAAGCGTTATTACGCTGATAATATCAACCAGCATAAGGTCCCACTCGCCTTCCTCCCAATTGGTTCTGGAAATGATTTTGCTAGGGCCCTCAAAATCCCCCTGCATTGGCAGGAAGCTCTCAAAGATATCCTGGCTTGCCGTTCAGCCTCTATCCTTAACCTCGGCCATTATACGAACCTAGTTAATAAAACAGACGGCTACTTTACTAATAATTACGGCATCGGTTTTGACGCCACCGTCGTCCACGATGCTAACAAGTCCCCATTAAAAAATAATCGTTACTTTGGCAAATTTTCATACTGGCTAGCTGTTGTTAAAGCCCTCCGAACTTTTCAGGGATTTAAGGTTCAGATAAGGATCCCTGGAAGCACTGAGAAAACCTTTAATAACGCGTTTTTGGTCACAACGACGAACCTACCCTATTTTGGGGGTGGCATTAAAATTGCCCCTGATGCATCCGCATACGAAAACCAATTAGATTTAATAATCGTCGAAAATCCCAGCATCATTCAATTGATTTTATTTGTCAGTATGATATTTTTAAAGAGACATTTAAGTCTGCGATTTATTCACCACTACGTTCAAAAACAGCTCTTCATTACGACCAACGATGCGAGGTACGGCCAAATTGATGGTGAAGAGCTTGGTGAACACACTTACCAGATCAAACTCGAAACAGCCAGCTATCCCTTTTGGGTTCATTAATAGCTGATTATGACTGCCATCTCCTTCGATTAAACAAACGTAAAACGAGGTAATCCCATGTACTCAACCAGCTACCTACTATTTCAATCCGTGACCGCCGTTGCCCTTGGTGATGCGTTAGGAGTCCCTTACGAGCGCCAAAAGCGGCAAGACTTATTAGAGAATCCCATTCACGCAATGGCTGGCCATCAGGAAAGTGACGTCCCTGCAGGAACCTGGTCTGATGATACGTCCCTAACCATTGCTTCGTTGGTCAGTTTAACTCAAGGCTATAATCTTTATGACCTCATGATGAGATATTCTCAGTGGTATCACTTTGGGGATTACACACCATTTGGGACGATGTTTGGTATTGGCAAAACGACCGAAGCAGCAATCAAGCGATTTGATTCTGGAATCGATCCTCAGTTATGTGGTGGTACCTCAGAAATGGCTAACGGTAATGGGGCCTTAATGCGAATGATGCCACTCGCATTCTATTTAATGACAAGTCCCCATGGCTATCAATTTAATGATCGGGTGGCTAAAATCGTTCACGACTATACCGCAACCACCCACCGTCATCCCCGCAGTTTGATTGCGTCTGGCATCCTGACCAACGTAATTATTAGATTGGTATATAATCCTAATAAATACGCCATGCTACGAGCCGTCAAAGAGTCATTGGACTACTATCGAGACAAGACAGAATTTGCCGACGAAGTAGCTCTCTTTGCACAATTAGAGGACCCCCACTTTTTGCGGCAGTCCAGCAATTCGATCAAAAGTTCTCCGTACGTCGTTGATACTTTGAACTCAGTGTTCTGGTGTCTGATGAACTCCGAGCAATATTCCATTGCCGTTACCCGGGCGGTTAACTTAGGCAACGATGCAGACACAATTGGGTCAATTACGTCGATGCTAGCGTCATTACTATTTGCTCCAGTAACTTTCCCTCAGGACTGGCTAAAAGCGCTCAAGGGGCGTAATCAGATTAAAGTGGCAGTATCATCCGCCCTTTTATCAAATTATTTTTAACGCGTTTAAAGGGCCAAGAAACAACTCGATCCCGTAACTGAAGCTGAACAATCATTCCTAAGTGACACAAATGATTGTTCAGCAGCAATTACGGGATCTTTTTTAATTATTTCAGGCAAGAAACAAAAAAAGAGCGCAAAACGAAAATTGTCTTGCGCTCAATTCTAAATAAATCAGTTAAAATGCGATGGTAAAACCATTAATCCTCAGAAGCATCCATTGCTTCCAAAATCATATTTAACTGCATACACTCTTGGTTCAAATGCTTCATTTCATTACCAAACTGTGGCGTGATCACAACCGTATCACTAGTTGCCTGTTTCTTAGAGTGAACCATTTCAGCTTCTTGGTTCTTCAATTGGTCGAGCTTGCTCGTTGCCTTTTGATACTCTTTAAGAATTTCTAACTTATTACTCATAGCTATAAACCCCTTTGAAAATAAAATTAAATTACGACGCTATCGAATTTAAACTTCTCACAAAGAAATGTTAGAAATTTCTTAACCATTTCCTGCTAACGATTGGATATACTACCAGATAATTTCACGGAAATCAACGTTTTACCAAAAAAGGATAAACTAGCGCTATGAAAACTAATTTGAACAATAACTTTTATTTATACTGAGTGGCAATTTCAGCAGCGGTTGGGATTGAAGGTAATGCCCCTAATCGTTGAACTGTAATGGACGAAGCCTTCTGCGCATAAGTAAGCGCCTCTTCAATATTAGAAAGATTCTTATTTATTTCTGAGCTTAAAGCACCAATAAAAGTATCACCAGCCGCGGTTGTGTCCTTTGCCTGCACCTTAAACGCTGGTACAAAGCCATCATTGGTTGCGGTATGATAATACGCACCCCGGTCTCCGATTGTAATAATCAGATTTTTAATTCCCATTTTAGTAAACTTATCTGCATTGGCAGCCATTGACGCCTGATTGGTAACCTCAATCCCCGTTAACGAAGCACTTTCAGTCTCATTTGGAACAATCAAATCAGTAACCTCAGCTAAGCCGTCAATTAATTTAGCAGCCGGAGCGGGGTTCAAAATAGTTGTCACCCCGTGCTGCTTAGCTAATTTGAATACAGCCAACGTAACTGCTTGAGGCGTTTCAAACTCTGAAATCAAAATATCGCTTGCTTCAATCAGGCCCTCGCTGCTAGCAACGATTGCTGGCTTCATCGCCTGATTAGCACCACCATATACCATGATACTGTTTTGACCCTGTTCATCTAGCAAAATAACCGCTGAACCGGTGCCGTGAGTATCATCAACACTAATATGGTCAACATTAATCCGGTCGTGTTTTAAGGCATCAATCATAAACGTGCCATTGCCATCTTCGCCCACTTGACCAATAAAGCTTGTTTCGGCTCCGGACCGGGCAGCTGCAACTGCTTGGTTAGCACCCTTCCCACCAGCAGAGTTTGTTTTGCTCTTTGCACTGATTGTTTCACCCGGCTTGGGCATTTGAGCAATATGTAAAGTGGTATCAACGTTTAAGCTACCAAGAACAACAACTTTATTTGTCATGTTAAGCTCCTCTTATTTTCTTAAATGATTAGATTAAGTAAAACCTTTCACCAAAGATTCTATCAAAGATGAAAAGGTTTCACAAGTCTTTATTTTAAGCGATCAATTAATCTTTTTGACACTATCACGCCTCATCAGTTTCACTGGTAACGTCACCTTTTGAATCGGTTCATCCCGATTTTCAATCCGTTCAATAATCATCGAAGCCGAGTGTTGGCCAAGTTCAAAGGCAGCTTGATGGACCGTTGTTAGTTTCGGATAAACGTACTCAGTGAGATCAATATCATCATAGCCAACAATCGAAATATCGTCAGGGATCCGCAACCCCAGTTCTTGAATGCCACGGTATAACCCAATCGCAATCTCATCATTAATTGCAAAGATTGCCGTTGGCTTCATTGCTAAGGCCTGCTTTGTCACCGAGTAGCCCCCTAACTTCGTCAAATCGGTCATAATGACATGATCGGAATTAATCGTAAAGCCCGCTTGTTTATAAGTGTCAAGAAAGCTATTCAACCGATGTTCCATGTTCAACGTCGGCGTTTTGTCAGCAACCACCACGACGTCATGATGGCCGTTTTGGATCAAGTATTCAGCCAACAGCCGACCACCCTGATCATTTCTTGCATCAATTTGATCGCCTTCAACGACTGGCGCTTGATCAACCAGAAGATAGGGAATCGCGTTTTGGCTGAGAATTCGATCAATGTATTTTAAATCGGACACCGCAGAAGCGATTATCATGCCATCTGCGGTCCGTCTGATTGACTCAAGGAGATAATGACTCTCCAGTGTTTCACTGTTGTTAGAACCGAAAATAAGGGGGACATAGTCATGTTCCATTGCTGTAGCTTCAATTCCCCTTACAAAGCGACCAAAAAAAGGATTATTGATGTTTGGTAACAGGACGCCAATCGTTCGACCGCTTTTTCGAATTAAACTTTGCGCATTAAAATCAGGAACATAGCCCATTTCTCGTTGAAGCCGATGAACTTTTTCAACCGTCTTATCGCTAAACCGATCCTGCTTACCATTTAAAATTTGTGACACCGTCGTCACCGAAACCCCCGCCTTGTGAGCAAGATCGGTAATGGTTACTTTTTTAGTCATGCTAATTCTCCATTCAACAGCTTACAAACGTGGGGTGCTTGAATCAAAACATGTGTTTTGTCCCAGCACCCCCAACGAAGCTATTCTATTTATTCTTTAACGATCTTATCAATTTCAGTTAATTCATCATTGGTGAAATCTAAGTTATTAAGGGCCTTTAGGTTGTCCTCTAAGTGGTTGACCTTTGAAGCACCCGTGACAACGCTGGCAACCGTTTTATCATGTAGTAGCCATGCTAATGACATCTGAGCGAGATTCTGGTTTCGGTTCTTAGCTAAGTCATTAAGCTGATTTAACTTCTTGACCAGCTCATCCTTGCCATGTTTAATAACGAACTCGTTACTCCAATGGATTTTGACGTCATCGGGCATACCATTAAGGTACTTATCGGTTAACAACCCTTCAGCTAGTGGCCCATACGCAACCAGTGCTTTATGTTCATCAGCAAGGGTCTTTATAAGGCCATCATCTTCAACCCCGCGGTTAAGCATATTGTAAGATGCTTGGTTAACCACAAACGGTGTATGCAACTCATTAAAGTACTTGGTAATTTCCTTGGTTTGAGCTGCATTATAATTAGAAATTCCAATGTACAAGGCCTTCCCAGAACGAACCACACTATCTAATGCCTCAGCCGTTTCAGCCAAGCTCGTGTTTGGATCGAATCGATGACTATAATAAACATCAACGTAATCCAAGCCCATCCGCTTCAAACTGCCATCTAATGCATTGATCAGTGTCTTTCGAGAAGAGAAGTTGCCGTAAGGCCCAGGCCACATATTGAAGCCCGCTTTAGTTGTAATCACTAACTCATCTCGATACGGCTTTAAGTTTGCCCGATAAACTTCACCGAACATTCTCTCGGCCGCGCCAGCACTAGGCCCATAATTAAACGCGTTATCAAAACAAAAGATTCCTGAATCAAAGGCTTTCAACATGACTTTTTCGCTGTCGCCATAATTAGCGTCATCGCCAAAGCTGTGCCACAATCCAAATGATAATGCCGGTAGCTGGAGGCCTGAATTACCTGCCCTGCGTACCACTGCGTTTTCATAACGATCGTCATTTGCCTTATACATAAATTAAATCACCTTCACAATAAATTTTTATCTACCAAATAATTTTCCGACCGATTGTTGGTTATGAATCAATGTAATTGCTTCACCAAACAAATCACCAACCGAAACCACTTCAAGTTTCTCGAATTGGTCCTGCTTAGCAATGCTAATTGAATCGGTCACAATAACCCGCTCGATCGGTGACTCCTGCAGCCGCTTTTGAGCATCTCCTGAAAAGACTGCGTGCGTTGCAATCGCATAAACATCAGTTGCCCCGGCCTTCTTAAGGGTTTCAGCCGCGATAACTAGCTTAAACGCCGTATCAATCATATCGTCAACAATAATTGCCCGCTTGCCGCGAACATTTCCAATCACTGACTCCGGAACCGTTGTCACGTCTTCAGGTGACCGATTGTCAATAATCGCAATCGGCGCTTTTAATAATTCAGCGAATTTTCTAGCCCTGGAAACACCAGTATGATCCGGTGAGACCACGACTAAATCAGAATCATGGTGCTCTTCGGTAAAGTAGTGCGCCAATAACGTATCCGCCTTTAAATGATCAACTGGAATATTGAAGAACCCTTGAATCTGGTCAGCATGCAAATCTAACGTGACCACCCGATCGACGCCATCCATTTCTAAAAATGAGGCGACAAGCTTTGCGGTGATCGGCTCTCTAGAACGCGCCTTTCGATCAGCTCGAGAATAACCGTAGTAAGGAATAACAACGTTAATTGACTTGGCACTTGCTCGACGAACCGCATCGACCATGATCAATAATTCCATCAAATTCGAATTAACGGGGTCTGAAACCGACTGGATGATATAAACTTCATCACCCCGAATGCTTTCATCAACACTGATTTTTATTTCATCGTCACTAAACTTTTCAACAGTGGCCTTACTTAACGGCACACCAACTTTTTTGCTGATTGCTTCTGCCAAATGACGATTAGAATTGAGAGAAAACAACTTTAATTTAGGATGCGATTTCAACTCGGTCATGATGTCCTCCAAATATTCTTGATTACCTAAATATTACCATAATCTGAACGTTAAATTATACCCAATTGACTTCGAATCACATAAAATCTTTTGGGGAAACGCTTCCCATTCCAATCATCGGATCAATTTCGTTATTATTAATAACCGCAACGGTAAGATGATCGGGTAAGGCTGACACTTTTTCGGCCCCATTATCCTCACTAGAAGAATCATTAATCTCTGCGACCTTTGACCTTACTTTTTGGGCTGGCCGGCCGATTGCATCAACCAATCGTTTGACTAAGCTTGTCCGGCGATTGACCGAAACGCTCCTGACACACTGTTCAAAGGCATCCTGTTCACCAAGCATAATCAAGAAGTCACTTGCCCGGGTAACCGCAGTGTATAGCAAATTCCGCTGTAGCATTCGTGAATATTGATGGACAATTGGTAAAATAACCATCTTAAATTCACTCCCCTGAGCCTTATGAATCGATGTGCAGTACGCCAGCGTAAACTGTGACCACTCGCTTTTTTCGTAAGTCACTTCTGTTTCATCAAAATCAATCGTAATTTTAGTGGGTGCTTTTTGATCCTTGACCGTTTCCATCGACACAATAATGCCAATATCCCCATTGAAGACGTTTTGTTCCGGATTGTTTACCAACTGAAGTACCTTGTCACCAATTCGATAGGTGTGTTCGCGAATCGTGACGGCCTTTTTCGCTGGCTTATCCTGCCAAATGGCTTGGACAGTGTCATTTAAATGATCAATACCAGCATTGCCCCGATACATCGGTGCTAACACCTGAACGTCCATTAGCCCAAACTGTTTTTGTTTGGCGTGCTTTGTTACCTGATCAATCACCGAGGAAACTTGATTTTCCCGGCAAGGAATAAATGATCGATCTGACTGATTTTTAGCAAAATTGGCCGATAATTTACCACTGTGAATATCATGGGCTAGTTGAATGATCGACGACCCTTTTTCCTGACGATAAATCGTATCAAGTTGCATGGCTGGAATCTGATCCGAAACCAATAAATCATGGAATACCTGACCTGGTCCAACAGATGGCAGCTGGTCTTGATCTCCAACCAGGACAACCTGCATGTTGTTGGGAACCGCTCTAACTAATGAGCGAAATAAATAAGTATCAACCATCGACATTTCATCAATAATCAACAAATTGCCTTCAATATCCTTAGTTGCGTCAGTGTCGTTAGATTCACGGCCATTTAAGCCCAGCAGCCGGTGAATCGTACTAGCTGGCAAACCGGTCGATTCAGACATATGTTTTGCCGCCCGGCCGGTTGGCGCTGCTAGAACGACTGGGAATGCTTTGTCCTTATATGCATTAACGTCAAGCGAAAATTCATGGAGACGTGCGTAAGTATTGACAATCCCATTAATAATCGTTGTCTTTCCAGTCCCCGGACCACCTGTTAGGATAAATGCCGGTGACTGAATGGCCTGAACAATTGCCGCCACCTGAGAATCATCGTAAGTAATATCAAATTGTTTTTCAACGATTTTTAGCTGTTTCTTGATGGCTTCATCATTGAAATCACTTTCATCCTTATTCTTAATAATCCGGTTAATGTGCTCAGCAATCTGGACTTCAGCGTTATATAACCGGGTTAAATAAATCCGATCATCCTGTCCAACAATCTTGTTTTCCTTTGCTAAGGCAACCATCGATTCCGCAAGCTTTTTACCCGAGATTTTTTGGTTGGTATTGCCCTCAAGAACGTCAGTCGCCATGGCAACCAGCGGCGCAGTTGTTGTATAGGTATCCCCATTTCGCAAGCAAAGTTCGTCAATCGCATACATCAGGCCCGCTCGAATCCGCTCGTTTGAATCTGGAATGATCCCGAGCTTCAGCGCAATTGCGTCTGCCTTTCGAAAACTAATCCCATCAATATCTTCAACTAACTGGTAGGGATTTTCAGAAATAATTTTTAACGCGTCCTCATGATACTTTTGATAAATTGCTGAGGCAATCTGGCTGGAAAACCCATAGCTATTCAGGCCAATGATCACCTTTTCCAGATTATCGTCAACCGTCAAATTATCAATGATAGCGTGTTTTAGCTTCTCACTAATTGGCACATCATCTAGTACGCGGCCGTCCGAATTGATTTTCTCAATGGCGTCTTCACCAAGAACCGAAACAACCCGCTCAGCCGTTTTGCGGCCAACACCTGGAAACTGGTCACCAGAAAGATATTTAACAACCCCATCCCGGGTTGTTGCAATCAAGCTTGTATAGTTACTGGCCTGAAACTGCTTACCGTATCTAGGATGGTCAATCAGCTTACCAGTAAAGTGATAACTATTCTCTTCTACTAAGTCCCCGAAATTACCGGTCACGACAATCTCATCTTCCGGCCAATTAATATTGGTATCCGTGATCTCAACTAAGACAACTTTATAAAAACTGTCGTTACTTGAAAAGAAGATGGCTTTGAGCCGCCCATCCACATATTTTGGGTCGTTTTGCTGGTCATCGGATTCAAATAAATCTACTGAGCGGTCCACGCTTTCCCTCCTTACAAGACTTGCCGTCAATTATTTCTTAGGCTTCTGATCCTTAGTACGATTTAACTGGACAACTTTCTCAATATCCTTTAATTTTTGCTGTCCCCGGTTAAAGTAGTCTGGGTCGCTTTTCTTCGCAATCTCAAAATACTTATCAAAGTCTTCACCGTTCACCATGGCAACAAGGCCTCGATTAAAACTAGCTTTACCATTTTGCGGTTCCAACTTTAAAACATTATCGTAAAATTCACCTGCTTGAGCAAAGTTACCAAGGGCTAACAAATTATCACCGATCATCTCGTTAATCGATGGATCATCACGTTTACTACTTTGAGCTGATAACGCAAATACCATCGCCCGTTTGTTATCCCCCTTTGCCATGTAACTCTGAGCTAACATTGCATAGGCCTCGGCTTGTAGCTTCACGTCATTAATTCCTTGGAAGGTTTTAATCGCCTTGTCGTATTCCTGAGCAGCATAATAAACATTACCCAGGCCAAAATTTAATGTATCCAACACATCGTTAGAACTATCTTTAAATAGTCCCAGTGCCTTCATCAACAGCTCTTCAGCCTGTTCATAGTCCTTACCCTCAACCAATAACGTTGCTAGCTCATAATAATGATGATAATTTTTGGGCTCATGATCAATCTTTTGAATCAAGCTGTGAATTAACTTACGCGCTTTTTGTTCCTCTTGCTCACGCTTTTTCATGTACTTTCGCTGTTCTTGACGATTCTTTTCTTGTAATTTTCTTACTTTTTCTGAATTATTTTCTGCCATGATCATCACCTAGACAAGATCTGTCTCGTCTAACTTTCTATTCAAATAACTAGTATCATTCCAGTCAATTAGCTGAAAAGTCTTCGCTGAGTCGTCGCTTTCCAAAATTGTCGTGCTGGTGTTCGCCAAGCCGCCACGTTTTCGTAAATCAGCTAATGAAACGCCCAATAAGGCATTCATTTCAGCATTCAAAGCCGCACCATGACTGACAATCAAAACATTACCTTCAGGATTGTTTTCAACAATATTGACAATTGCTGGCGTCATTCTATCGATCACATCTTGATAGCTTTCACCACCGATTTCAGATGGCTTGTAAAGGTCTGGATGGTTGCGAAAATCTTCAAACTCTTCTGGATATATCCGTTTGACGTCTTCAAATTTCATCCCTTCCATCTTGCCAAGATGAAACTCTTCAAGCCTTGACAGTAAGGTGATCGGGGGATGCTTTTTTAGTCGCCGGTTAATCGTTGTTGCGGTCACCCGCGCTCGCTTAATTGGGCTCGCGTAAATATGATTGAAACCAATCTTGGCTAAATGCTTACCAAGTAAATTCATCTCTTCATAGCTCTGGGGAAGTAAGGGCGAATCGCCGCCCGCACCTTGATAACGACTTTGAAGGTTCCATTCAGTTTTTCCGTGGCGAACAAAGTACAATTTAGTCAATTTTTATTCCTCCAAGACTATTTTTACTCCTTACATTATGACAGGAAAAGGCGGTGATTTCAAAACGTTAAAGCAAAGTATTAGAAAAAAGATAGATTGATCTTTTGTTCATATCAACTATCCAAGGATTGACCTGATAAATTGCGGCTATATCACAATTAATCTGTATTGGTTATTCAATGACAAAATAAATAACGTGCGAAAGCAGTGTCCAACGCTCTTGACATTTAATCAGATTGTGATAATTTTAAGATATTAAACGTCCAAAGGCTTTGACACTTTATCCACTATATCTACTAATCCTATGAATTGAGGCGATCTTCTTGATTATTTTGACGATATTAGTTATTTGTTTTGTATTGGTTATTGAATGTGCCCGATTAATGCGTGGTAATCACCACGATGAAATGAGTCAATTCTTTTTATCCCGCGCCTTAGCAGAAGTTGGATTCATTACAATTATCATTAGTTTGTTTTCCGTTATTTTTGATGTTATTGGTATCATGACCCGCCCAGACAAGGTTCCCTTAGAAAATGCCCAGATGGCAAGTTTGATTGTCAATATCAAGTACCTCACGATTGGCGTTGGCACGTACCTCATTTTCTTTATTAAATACAGATACACGCTCCATCAGGCGGGTAAGGATGATGAATGATCTATCGCTTATAACGCCATGTTCAATAATTTATAGAATTCGGATGATAACAGAATGAAAAACAAAATCAGAGAATTACGCAAGCATCAACAGATTACGCAATCACAACTGGCAGTGTTATGCCATGTGAGTCGCCAGACGATCAGTATGATTGAAAATAATCATTATGATCCCACCTTAAAATTAGCGCTCAAGCTTTCTGAAACTTTAGGCGTCACTGTCAATGACCTATTTCTTAGTGAGGAGTGAATAAAATGCTAACCATTCAAGATTTAACCCTAACAGCCCACAATCACGATATTTTAGCCCATATCAATTTAAGCTTTCAAGATAATCACGTATACGGCATCATTGGTCCAAATGGCGTGGGTAAGACCACCTTATTTAAATCGATTTTAGGGATTACCCGCTACCACGGTAAAATTTTATTTAACGGTGCTCAGCCAAATGATCTTCAAATTGGCAAGTTAATTGAATATCCTAATTTTTATCAAAATCTAACGGTAGAACAAAACCTCCAGCTCTTTGCCCGCTACATGAACGCTGACCTTGGTTTGGTTTCCCAAGCGCTAGAAAAGGTGAATCTCCTGAAAGAAAAAACAACTCGCTTTTCTGATTTATCGTTAGGGACAAAACAACGATTAGGGATTGCCCGGGCACTACTTGGTAACAATCACATTTTATTATTGGATGAACCCCAAAACGGTCTGGATCCCTTGGGAATCAAATCGATTCGTGAATTGCTGAATGACCCCAAGCTTCGAGAAGATAAAGTCATTTTACTCGCTAGCCATAATTTAAATGAAATTACCAAAATCGTCGATAACCTTATCTTCGTTGATAACGGCCAGATCCTTTGTCAAATCCGTAACCAAACTACCCCTTATTACCTTTTTAGAACTCAGCAAACCCCCGCATTGTTACCAAATTTTGACGCCAATCCAAATATTAGTATGGTTCAAAACAGTTCATTTATTTTAACCACCTACGTGCCCAACCAATTACGAACACACTATCCACAATTAGCTGTTCGCTATATCGGTAAAATTACGTCATTAGAATCCCTCTTCGATTTTGTAATTACGAAAGGAGTGGTTAACAATGTCGACTTTAATTAAGTGTGAATTCATCAAAATCAAACATAGTTTAGGACTATTATCCTTGCTCATTTTGGCGCTAATTCCCATTCTCATCAACTTAGCCAGACCATTAATGATCAGACAAAAGTACACGCTTTTTGACCTTTACTTTCCGCTTTTTAATCAATATAGCTTGTTTTTCCCGCTCGTTTTAATGATGTTGACTGCCACCATTTTTTATATTGAATATCAAAATGGAACCTATATTGATTGGATTACTTACGGTTACTCAAAAATCGCTTTGGTGACATCAAAGTTAATTGTGGCCGTGATTCTTGCGATGGTCTTTATTACAATTGACTTTACGATTATGACTATCGGATTGGTTTGGTGGGTACCAATGAGTCTCCATGGATTTATCAAAATGGCCGCATCATTTTGGCTATTTTCATTGATGGCGGTACTCATTAATATCCCACTAAGTGCAATTGTGATCAACATGACCAGAAATGCGATTGTCACAGCTATCTTTTCAATTATTTTGATGATCGTTAATGCCATTTTCATGGCCGCACCATTTGGCTACTATATCCCGTCAGTGTTTGCTTATCGCCTGGGGCTGCTGCCAATTGCCCAATCCGACTTTTACACGAACACCAGTGTCGCCTTAACAGTTGGGACAATCCTTGCCAGCATTTGTATCCTTATTCTCTTTGTAATGACAATTGGCCAATTTAGCTGGCGGCAAAAAATTGAAAGCTAGCTCACTAATCTGAAGATGCTGGTCACTTTTTACCATATTTGACAAGTTGTGTACAATGAATTAGAGGTGATTAATTTGGCAACGATCACAATTACAAATTCAATGAAGACCGTCTTATCAAAGCAACGACTTCTTAACAAAGCTCTTTTACTAATTGCTGACGACGGTGGTGGTCAGTACTCGCTACATGGTGGTGCTTGTACGATTGGCGCTAATTTTACCATCGTGGTATTAGATCAACCAGACGCTCACTATTCAGTCCCTTTAAACAACGATGCTGGCATTAACCTGTTTACTTCCGGCTATGATCTTAACTTCCTTGAAGCCGGTTTAAAGCTCAACTATCAAAACAACAGTATCATTCTTAGCGACGATGCCGAACTGTTAGATAGTACCGTGCAAATAACCAAGGGAGCTGATGTTATTAAGGCGTTTAAATCTGGAATGACACCATTAGATTATGGCTGTTAGGTACCCCCGTGGCTTTAGTTAAATTAAAACGCGCAAAGTATCTCAATATGTAAAAAGCACCTGAAAAATCCAGTCTGAGGATTTTTCAGGTGCTTTCTTTGTGCCTGTTTTTAAAATGACACTTTCACATTTCTTAGATTAAGGCCGCTTCGCAAAGCAGAAAGCTGTGCGTAAGCAGCTCAAGCAAAAATCCCCAAAGCCCAGGGATTTCTGAATTTTTTTCAACATTGTGGAAACGTGCTACACCAAGCAGAAATCTCCCGAATTGCTTAGTGGTTGTTCTAGGCTATATTGATTAGGACCGCTCCGCAAAGCAGAAGCCTGCACCTAAGCCCACTTGCTCAAAAATCCAAAACCAGGATTTCTGACCAAGCAAGCTTAGGCTCCGGCTTCTAACCGCTTTGCTACGCTCACTCTCTATACATATTGCAATTCCTCCGCCTGCTTATAAGCGGCATCAATAATTGCTGAACCTAGACACTCGTCACCATCATAAAATACAACAGCTTGGCCTGGGGTGATTGCACGCACTGGCGCATCAAAATCAACTCTGACTGACTGGCCGTCATCACTAATATGCACGGTCACGCCAGTATCCTTTTGACGATACCGGAACTTAGCGGTGCAGTGGAAATCTTTTCCGCGATCAAGGTTGTTAACCCAATGAATATCTGATGCTTCCAGGTAATCTGCATATAACAATGGATTGTGATAACCCTTGCCCACGTATAAAATATTCTGCTTTAAATCTTTGCCAACGACGAACCAAGGCTGGTTATCAACGCCATCGCCACCAATTCCTAAGCCACGGCGCTGACCAATTGTGTAATACATTAAGCCATCATGATTGCCCTTGACTTCGCCATCGACAGTCATCATCTTACCAGGCGTTGCTGGTAGATAATGACCTAAGAAGTTCTTGAAGTTTTTTTCACCAATAAAGCAAATCCCAACTGAATCTTTCTTATCAGCAGTTGCTAAACCAGCCTCTCGAGCAATCTTTCGAACATCTGGCTTAACCATATTACCAATTGGGAACATGACCCGGTCAAGTTGGTCAGCTGAAAGTTGACTCAAAAAGTAGGTCTGATCCTTGTTGCCATCACTTGCCCGCAACAGATGATTATGACCGTCAGCATCACGAGTTAGCTGCGCATAGTGCCCAGTTGCAATGTAGTCGGCACCCAATTCCAACGCATAATCTAAGAACGCCTTGAACTTGATTTCCTTATTACAAATCACATCTGGATCGGGAGTTCTACCCTTTTTATACTCGTCTAAGAAATATGTGAACACGCGGTCCCAATATTCTTTTTCAAAGTTAACCGAGTAGTATGGGATGCCGATCGTATTAGCGACTTTAGCAACGTCTTTATAGTCTTCAGTTGCCGTACAAACGCCGTTTTCATCAGTATCATCCCAGTTCTTCATGAAAACGCCAATGACATCGTATCCCTGTTGCTTGAGCAGATAGGCGACGACCGATGAGTCAACGCCTCCGCTCATACCAACAACAACCCGAGTTTGACTGTTGTCTTGCATAAAACCACCATCATTTCAATTAGATTCTGGAGAATCCACGAGTTGAAGGTCGTAATTTCCAGTAAACTTTATACTAACGCATTCTTGAAATGATTACCACAAATAATAAGTAGAAATTAATCCACCCTTTGAATCCAACCTTCTGGCGCCTCAACATCCCCAAACTGGATCCCAGTTAATTCATCATATAACTTACGGGTAATTGGGCCAACCTCAGTCTCACTATAAAAGACATGCAGCTGATCCTGATACTCAATTCCGCCAATTGGTGCGATCACCGCAGCCGTTCCCATAGCACCCGCTTCGGTGAACCGATCAAGATCGTCAATAAACACATCCCCTTCAATTGGCTTAAGCCCTAGGCGATGTTCAGCTAACCATAGTAACGAGTATTTTGTGATACTTGGTAAAATTGACTCTGATTTAGGCGTCACGAATTCGCCCGCCTGGGTAATCCCAAAGAAGTTAGCCGATCCTGCCTCCTCAATTTTCGTATGGGTCGCTGGATCGAGGTAGATCACATCGGAGTAACCAGCTTGATGAGCTTCGTCACCAGGTAGCAAACTGCCACCATAGTTACCGCCTACCTTACTTTGACCCGTTCCGTGAGGTGCTGCCCGATCGTAATAAGAAGTCGTAAAGTTAGTCGGCTTTAAGCCACCTTTGTAATAAGCCCCAACCGGCATCGCAAAAATGGTGAAAATATATTCAGAAGCCGGGTGAACCCCAATGTTGCCACCAACACCAATTAAGAGTGGCCGCAAATAAAGGGTTGCCCCAGTCCCATATGGCGGAACGTAATCCGCGTTTGCCTTAACAACTTCTTTAACAGCATTAATAAATTTATCTTCAGGAAATGGTGGCATTAATAATCGCTGACTGCTCCTAGTCATTCGTTTTGCGTTTTGATCTGGTCGAAATAGTTGAATGCTACCATCCTTAGTTCGATAGGCCTTTAAGCCCTCAAAGTCGGCTTGACCGTAATGCAACGAGGTCGAGCCTTCGTTAATGTGTAACGTGGCATCTTCGCTGAGTTCTCCATCATCCCACTTGCCATTTTGATAATGAGCTAAAAACCGATAAGGCAGGTCCATATAGTCAAATCCAAGGTTATTCCAGTCAATTTCTGAAGCGGGTTTTGCTTTTGCCATAAGTAATTCCTCCTTGAGTGAACGGAACAAAGCTGTTAGAAGCTGTCCTAAAAGTAAAGTAAGTGGAGCAAAGCGATTAGAAATCGGCGCGTAAGCCTCCTCTAACAGAAATTCCGAGCTGAAATTTTTGTTAGGAGGGCTTACGTGCTGATCCCTGCTTTGCGCAACGATCCTAATAAAGTAAGCCGATCCAGGCAATTGACCCATCGTATAAATCTCCGAGAACGGAAATCCCGGTTTGAGAATTTCTGCCCAAGGGACTTACCCATAGATTTCTGCCTGAGGGGCGCCGTTCAACACATCAACATTAATTTGATCTAATCAATTTTTAATATTTTAAGGGTTTCAAGAGATACTGTCAACTAGAATTACCCAACTTGGATCAAACAACTATCTTGGAAATAATTTGTCTTATAAAACTATAAGTGCATTTGATTGTTAAACCATCTGAAAGCGATTACAATGCAGTTGTAATTAGGTGTGGTTGGATCTCAATTATTGAAAGGACGGATTCATCATGGCACGTTTTGATAACAAAGTTGCAATTGTCACTGGTGGGGCTTCAGGAATTGGATTAGCAACCGTTAAACAATTTTTAAGCGAAGGCGCTAAGGTTGCTGTCGGTGATTTCTCAGATAAGGGCCAAGAAATTGTCGATGGCTTAAATACAAATGACAACGCGTTATTTGTAAAAACCGACGTCACCAACGAGGACCAAATCAAAAATTTGATCAACAAAACCGTTGAAAAATTTGGCAAACTCGATGTCATGTTCGCAAATGCCGGAATCTTAAACGATGGCGATATCACTGACCTCGAGCTCAAAAGATGGCAGCGAACCATTGATATTAACCTTACAGGAATTTACTTAGCCGATAAATATGCCCTAGAACAGATGCTTAAGCAGGGCAAAGGCGGCGCAATTGTCAATACGGGTTCCATTCACAGTTTGGTCGCAATGCCAAGTATCACGGCCTATGGTGCAGCTAAGGGTGGCGTTAAAATTTTGACTCAGACTTTAGCTGCCACTTATGCTAAACAAGGCGTCCGGGTCAATGCAATTGCTCCTGGATACATCGACACCCCGCTTCTCAATGCCGTTAATCCTGGACTCAAAGAACGACTGACAAAGCTTCACCCGCTTGGACGGCTAGGGAAGCCCGAAGAAATTGCGAAAGCAGTTGCCTTTTTGGCTAGTGATGACGCTTCATTTATTGTTGGCGACACCATGGTTATTGATGGTGGTTACACTTCTGTTTAATCTATTTATTCTTTAAACGACAAAAACATGGCGTGATTAAGCAAATCAATCCCTAATCACGCCATGTTTTTGTAATCCACTAAAATCTAGTTGTTTTTACTATTGGTACCCTGATACTCAACATCACCGAAGTATCCATACCTAGTCGACTTTCTCTACCCAGCCATACTTATCCTCAGCGTCACCCTCTTGGATACCATATAAGCTATCGTAAAGTTTTTGAGTCACAGGACCCGGTTCTGTTTCACTATAGAACACGTGCTTTTTACCATTGTTGGTCAATGAACCAACTGGTGAAATAACCGCAGCCGTCCCCATTGCGCCTGCTTCCGTGAATTCATCAAGATCATTAACATCAATGTGGGTTTCAGTTGGATCTAATCCCAGATCCTTAGCAATCGTCAAGATCGACTTCTTCGTAATTGACGGTAGGATGGAATCGGATTTTGGTGTGTAGAATTTACCATCCTTGCCGATTGCATAAAAGTTAGCCCCGCCAAACTCATCAATATATTTATGTTGTCTAGGGTCGAGATATAATTCACCAGCAAAGCCGGCATCATGGGCCTCTTTACCTGGTAATAAACTCCCGGCATAGTTCCCAGCTGTTTTTGCCTGCCCAGTTCCAGCATATGCGGCCCGATCGTATTGGCTGACAACGTATGGCATCGGATGCAATCCCTTAATATAGGCACCAACCGGGGTTGCATAAATATGAAACGTGTACGTACTTGATGGTGAAACCCCCACAACTGGTTCGGTTCCAATCATAAACGGCCGAATATACAATGAACCACCAGATCCATAAGGTGGGACAAAATCTTCATTCACCTTCACAACTTCCTTAACGGCGGCAACAAATTTATCTTCTGGATAAGTTTGCATGACTAACCGTTTAGCCGAGTTATTCAACCGTTTTGCGTTCATGTCCGGTCGGAATAAATTAATACTGCCGTCCTTGGTTCGATAAGCCTTCATTCCTTCAAAGACCTCTTGACCATAATGAAGTTCTTCAGCCCCTTCAGATAACGTCAGCGTTGATTCAGTCGTTAAGCCACCGTTTTGCCACTTGCCGTCCTTAAACTCCTCATTGTAACTGTAAGGTAAGTCCCTGTACTCAAATCCTAAGTTTTTCCAGTCAAGGTCTTTAATGTCTTGTTTTGCCATATACCAGTATCCTCCTTAAAAATATTAATTAGATGATAACCGAATCATTAAGTAGGGTCTCTTCGGATCAATTATGTAAGAAATCGGCACCTTGAATCGTCAGCGATCGGCTAATTCATTTGGTCATTACTTATCCGTTTATCATCATATCTTAATTAGCTTCTAATTTATCTCTTTTAAAAACGCGTGTCAATACAGAATTTGAATTTAAGGATTTTGAAGATCAAATTAAAGCATCGTTAACATCCCACTGTCAAAGAACTTTGCGGGAATGTTAACGATGCTTTCTTAATCATGGTGCCGATAAATTTTTCTTAACGTTGCCAAATCATCTGAAGACAAAGTTGTTTTGCCTTGATCGACTGGAAACATGATTGAGCTTCTCTTTAAACTATGATCCAGCCCCAGAACATGACCAATTTCATGCATCGCCACGGAAAGGCGGACACTAAGTTGTGGATATTCAATATTGAGCCCAGCTCGTCCCTGGTTCAAATCATCGTGATGTGCCCCAATCAATGGGTAAATTTTAGGACCACCAAGTCCAAGTTCCACGGCACTACTTTGAGCAGATACCCGCTTGCGGTAAACATAAAAGGTCATTTCATTAGCGTGGTGGTTATCATGATTGGCAAGTGGCAAGATTTTAACAATCCCAGTTTGATTATACTTTTCAACCGCTTCAGCAAAGACCCTTCTTGCCTCGACTGGCACGTCCTTTTCAAATCGATAATAATAGTGGTTAGAAAGCTGACGGTCTGCCACAATTCCCTCGATCGGCGTACCCCTGCTAGTACTTGATTCGGTTTGCCGGGTAAGGGTGGCTGTTTTTTGGAGGTGGCTGATGAGCATTGCCGGCATGTCCACCGCATTGGTGATTTGTTTGCCAATTGTTTTCATTGCATCCGGTTGAACAAATACGTTAATGGTTAAAGCAACGACAATGACCGCCACCAGCCTATTTAGCCATTTCATCAGTAGCCACCCCCACCTCAAGTACTGCTAAATTCTGTTTTGAAGCGCTATGAGTTATCAAATGTTTTGCCTGCCATTTTGAGATGATTGGCGTCTTTTTGACGATGGTTTGTGAAATTGATGACTCACGATATTGATTTTGAACCCAAGATATTGGAAAGACAATCAAGATATTCAAAACAAAGAAGATAACCAAATACCTTGTTACCATCCCCATCAAAGACCCCAATAGTTCATCACCGAGATGAAGCCCGGGCACCCGCGTGAGGCCATTCAAGTGTTTTCCGATTTTTACGTACACAACCTGGGTAAGCGAAAACAAGCAAATGAACGCCACCATGTCGATCACGTAAACCCATTGGATTGCTAATTTGATTTGCAAACCATTAATGGCCCGAACAATCAAATTACCAAGGTCTTGAAAATAATACATCGCCACAATAAATGCCAATATAAGCGACCCCGCCTGAACGGTTTGTTTGATAAAACCAATTCGAAAACCACCTACGAGACCACTAACTAGTAATAAAACAACAATTATATCTAAAATCATTAGAATCCCTTCAAAATTGACGTTACTAACAAAAATGGTTGTTAAAGTTTATCATATTCAACCTTACTTTGGGACCAATCTGACTCAGTTTAATAGATCCTTAGTATCATTTGAAACTCAAGTTCTGAAAAAAGAGACTGATGCTTTTAACCCAAAAATTCAAGCCAATGTCACAACTATCCTAAATTTGGAATAATTGTGACATTGGCTTGAATTATAGAATTACTATCTTTTTCCTGATCCAATTGATCAAAAAGTTAGTGGGTTGAACTTAGTCGACTCGCTTGATGACATCGCGGTCAATTAAATTATTAATAATAAAATTATATTGTTCAACACTGTCCGCAGTAGCAGTATCATTAAAAATATTAATCTTCTTTAGCCCGTTACCAGTAGTAACCGACATCCGAAAGCCATCCAAGTCCTTTGAAACCATCATCTTAAACTTGTAACCAGCATTATAAGGTGAATTAGGATCAAGTGAACGATCCAGCGAAAAATTTCCCGCCTTCGTTTCAATAAAGCCCAGGTCCTTTAAGGTATATCGTTTAATCCCATCACTAATCTGGTACGTCTGTGAATCACCATTTGCTTGAGCAGTCTTTGAAAATGCCATTACAGCTTCACCCCCTTATTCTTTACCCGACCAGCAATTTGAGTGATCGCGGCAACTAATTTATCCACTTCAGCAGACGTATTATAACGGCCAAAACTAATCCGAATTGACTCACTAATTCGCGGACTGTCTTTACCATACATCGCAACGAGGACATGGGAGGGTTCAATACTGCCGGCGGTACAAGCTGACCCACCCGAAACAGCAATTCCAGCGAGATCAAGGTTTGTCTGCATTACATACGTTGAAATTCCTTTGAGCCAGATATTGAACACATGGTTCAAATTGTGCTCACTGATTTCACCGTTTACTTCAAAATCAATACCATTAGCGGTCAATTTATCCGCAATGGCTCTTTTGAACTTGAAATACTTTTCTTGCCGACGTGCCTTTTCTTCTTCAGTAATTGCTTCGACTGCTTTACCAAAACCGGCAATTGCGGGCACGTTTTCCGTTCCAGCCCGCCGTTTTTCTTCTTGATCGCCGCCCTTTACAAAGCTTGGGAAGTTAATCCCATTACGCTTATAAAGAAAACCAATCATCTTAGGCCCATTAATTTTATGAGCCGACGTTGATAACATATCAATATGATCTTTTTGCACATCAATTGGCAGCAATCCATACGCCTGAACCGCATCGGTATGGAACCATGCCTGATGATCCTTTAGAATGTCGCCGATTTCGTGAATGGGCATTACTGAACCAACCTCATTATTGCCCATCATAATTGAAACTAGGATGGTCTGATCATCCAGCGCTGCTTTAAAATCATCTAAAGAGATGTTTCCGTGCTCATCAACTGGTAGATAGGTAATCTTAAAGCCCATCTTTTCAAGTGCTTCACAGGTCTTTAAAACCGCCTCATGTTCAATGGCGGTCGTAATGATGTGTTTGCCTAATGACTGCCGGGCAATCGCTGTTTGCATAATCGCAGTATTATCACTCTCTGACCCACCGCTGGTAAAAATAATATCGTCCGGGTCCGCGTTGATGCTTTTGGCAATTATTTCGCGGGCGTTTTCCATCACGGCACGGGCTTTTCGTCCCAAACCATACAACGTTGAGGCATTGCCATAAACATTTTTAAACTTATCCATCAACTCCGCGTATACTTCATCAGAAACCCGCGTTGTTGCGGCGTTATCGAAATAAATTTCGTTCAAGGGTTTCACTCCTTTAGTAACTCGTTCTTAAAGAAATCAATTAACATTTGGCCAGACTGTTTGCCGGCACTTACGATAAATTGGTCAAAATTAACGTTGGCATTCTCATCACCAACATCAGACATTGCCCGAATAACAACGTATGGAACATCGTTCTCATAAGCAACTTGACCAACGGCAGCCCCTTCCATCTCTGAGCAGAGGGCATCAGGGAAATTCTTTTTGATTTCTGCGATTACCTTCGGATCTGCCACAAATTGATCACCTGAAACAACCAGGCCACGATGAGTTACTACGTTATTATCCTTAGCTGCTTGGAGAATTTTGTCGGCCAATTGGCGATCAGCTGGGAATCTGGCTGGAAAGTTGGGTAATTGCCCCATTTCATAACCAGCCGCGGTTACGTCAACATCATGATAAGCCGTTTCAGATGATACCACCACGTCTCCAATTGAGAGTCCTTCACCAATGCCACCAGCAGACCCTGAGTTAATAACTGAATCAACCTTAAAGTGATCGATCAAGATAGCGGCCGTAATCCCTGCCTGCACCTTTCCGATCCCTGATTTAACGATGACTAATTTTTGGTGATGAATCTGACCAATGAAAAAGTCGTTATTACCATAATGTTCGGTGCTACCATTGTCGAGGGCCTCTTTTAAGATGGCCAGTTCCTCATCCATTGCACATATTATTCCGTAAGCCATAAAGTTCTCCTTAATTG
The DNA here is from genome assembly GCF_001434135.1 of Lentilactobacillus kisonensis DSM 19906 = JCM 15041. Taxonomy (GTDB): domain Bacteria; phylum Bacillota; class Bacilli; order Lactobacillales; family Lactobacillaceae; genus Lentilactobacillus; species Lentilactobacillus kisonensis. The sequence continues at coordinate 64,288 of NZ_AZEB01000014.1, forward strand.
ACGAAAAATAAGACCAAATAGACGATTAAAATTAGGAACAACAATACTGAAATTGTCCAATTGAGTCGTCGATTAGTTTTTTTCCATCTAAATGTTTTAAAATCATCCGTGAGTTCAGCCGATTGAGGTTCATCAGGAACATCCTGGTTGTAATCTTGCTGATGTTCCTTGGCATACTGTCGCTCAACTTGAACCCGACGTTTATCACGTTGTTTGAAATCATCATCTTGCTGCTGCTTTAATTTTCGATACTGCTCTCGCGTCAACGCTTTTGAGTCTTTTTGATTATCATCAGTTGCCAATAAGTGATCACCTACTTTTGCATGAGTTGCCAATGTTGAATCGCCATGATTGTTTTGGCATCTTCAATCTCACCGTTTTCAATCATCTCAATGGCTTCATCAAGCGATTTCTTAAGAATTTCCAAGAATTCACCCTTATCACGGGGAAGCTCATCCTTAACCGGTTCAAGATCTTCAGCCAGATAGAGCTGCATATATTCATCTGAAAAGCCAACTGATGAGTAAAAGCCACATAATCGTTTAACGGTTTGCGGAACGTAACGAATCTCTTCATTTAGTTCACGGATAACCGCATGATGAAAGTTATTATCCCGACTATCAACCTTACCAGCCGGAATTTCAATCGTCGTCTTACCAATAGGTGCCCGCCACTGCTTTTCAAGAATGATCTTATTATCATGGGTTAACGCTAAAACCCCCACGGCACCAGAATGATGGACAATTTCTCGAAATGCTTCTTGGCCGTTGGGTAAGCGGACCGTTTGCTTTTCGACATTGATAATTGCACCATCGTAAATTTTTTTGGAATCAATTACGTGTTCGACAAAGTTCAAAAAATCACCTTATTTTGTTTAATGATCTAATTTTACAAACATTTATGAACGAATGCAATTATCATTCCTGTTCTTCAATGACATGAGCTTTCGCTGCTTGAGGACCTTTTTGCCCCTCAACAACGACATACTCAATTTGGGCCCCAATCTGAATTGTGCCGTATTGGTCTTCTGGAAATGCGTTTTTAAAGAAAAACAGATCGTCATCGCCATTATTTTGAGTAATAAACCCAAACGCATTTCTTGGACTGTAAGTTTTAATTTTCCCTTTTAGCAAAATGGTTCCTCCTTAAATGAGTGAGCGGATCCAGGCGGTTAGAAGTCGGAGTATAAGTCTCCTCGGGTAGGAATTCCCGGTTCTGGAATTTTTACCCGAGGTGCTTATACGCAGACTTCTGCCTGGAGGAGCTGTCCTAATATGAGTGAGCGGCGCAAAGCGGTTAGAGATCGGAGTGTAAGTCTCCTCTAACAAAAATCCCTGGTTTTGAGATTTTTGTTAGAGGTGCTTACATGCAAATTCCTGCTTTGCACAGCTGTCCTAATAAAGTGAGCGGATCCAGGCGGTTAGAAGTCGGAGTATAAGTCTCCTTGGGTAGAAATTCCTGGTTCTGGAATTTTTACCCGAGGTGCTTATACGCAGACTTCTGCCTGGAGGAGCTGTCCTAATAAGAGTGAGCGGCGCAAAGCGGTTAGAGATCGGAGTGTAAGTCTCCTCTAACAAAAATCCCTGGTTTTGAGATTTTTGTTAGAGGTGCTTACATGCAAATTCCTGCTTTGCACAGCTGTCCTAATAAAGTGAGCGGATCCAGGCGGTTAGAAGTCGGAGTATAAGTCTCCTTGGGTAGAAATTCCTGGTTCTGGAATTTTTACCCGAGGTGCTTATACGCAGACTTCTGCCTGGAGGAGCTGTCCTAATAAAGTGAGCGGAACAAAGCGGTTAGAGATCGGAGTGTAAGTCTCCTATCGAGGAAATTCCTGGTTTGGGGGAATTTTTGTCGGAGGTGCTTACGTGGAAGTTTCTGCTTTTGCACAGCTGTCCTAGTAAAGTGAGCGGATCCAGACTTCTGCCTGGAGAAGCGGTCCTAAAATAACTGAGCGGATCCCAAGCATCAGTCTCCGCAAAAATGAGGCTAAGACAATTTAATTGTCACTAGCCTCATTTTACAGGTTAACTATGAAATTTGAAATAGATTTTAACAAAGGGGAATTGATATCCCAAATTGACTCTTCTGATGCAGTCAATTTCTAGATCCCCATTATTTTTCTTCAAAGCCTTCTGTTGCCGTCTCTGGGAACTGACTGCGAACAATTTCAGCACATGATTGACAGAACGTTGGGTAATCAGTATCGGCACCAACATCAGTCTTAGTTAAACGACAGCGTTCACAAACCTTCCCGGCCGCTTTTTCAACTAATAACGCAAGGCCATCACTGTCAAACTTAGTACTGTTATCTGGTGCATCGGTGAAGTCCTTAACTTCTAACTGTGACACCATCAAAACAGTTGCCAAATCAGTATGGAGGCTATCTAACAACTCACTCACTTCAGAAGTTGCGTAAATTGTCAGTTTAGCTTCTGAAGACTTACCGATTTGTTTAGCATCCCGGGCGCCTTCAAGAACCTTCAAAACGTCATCCCGATATTTCATAAAGGTGGTCCAGTTTGCGAGAATCGCTGCATCATTATCAAAATGCTTTGGCTCTGGAATGTCGGTTAACTGAACAAATTCCTCTGGTTCAGTTAAGAATGGCCAGATCTCTTCAGCCGTATGTGGTAATACTGGCGTCATTAATTTCGTTAACGTAACGGCAGCCTCATACATAACCGTTTGCATTGAGCGGCGTTTATGACCATCCTTACGATCAATATAGACGATGTCTTTGGCAACATCCAAGTAAAACGCAGAGAGGTCGGTTGCAATAAAGCTAATTAATTTCTTGTTCAAATCTAGAAAGTCATATTTTTCATAACAATCGCGAGCTTCAGCCAAGAACTGATTCAATAAGACCATCATGTATTGGTCTTGAGTCTCCAATTGATCAAAAGCCACCTGATCCTTCTTTGGATCAAAATCAGAGATGTTGGCTAACAAGTAACGCATTGTGTTTCGAATCTTCTTATAAGAGTCGGAAACCTTCACAAAGTTTTCGGTACTAACCCGGACATCGGCGGACGTATCAACCGAAGTAACCCATAGACGAACAATTTCAGCTCCCATTTTCTTGATAACATCAATTGGGGCAATCGTGTTTCCTAATGACTTACTCATCTTATGTCCCTGACCATCAAGTGTAAATCCTTGTGAAAGGACTTGTTTGTAGGGTGCTTTATTTGAAACCGCAACGCTTGTAATCAAGCTAGAGTTAAACCAACCACGATACTGATCAGAGCCTTCCAAATACATATCGGCTGGATAAGTAAGATCGTCACGTTCTTCTAGAACCCCTTGATGGGAAGATCCAGAGTCAAACCAAACATCCATAATGTCATTTTCTTTGGTAAACTTGCCATTTGGTGAATGTTCGCTCTTAAAGCCATCAGGAAGCAACTCCTTGGCTTCTTTTTCAAACCAGATATCAGAACCATACTTCTCGAACAAGTCAGCGACGTGATTAATGGTTTCTTCGGTAATAATTGCCTCACCGTCTTCACCGTAGAAGATTGGCAATGGAACTCCCCAAACCCGTTGTCTGGAAATAACCCAATCGCCACGGTTCTTAATCATGTTAGCAAGTCGAACTTTTCCCCAATCAGGGAAGAACTCAACATCGTCGAGTGATTTAAGAATATCGTCTTTGATCTTGTCAACGGAAGCAAACCATTGTGGCGTTGCTCGGAAGATAATTGGCTTCTTAGTTCGCCAGTCGAATGGATAACTATGTTTAAGCGGCATATACCGTAGCAACAAGTTAGCATCTTTTAATTTGTCTAAAGCAATCTTGTTAGCGTCATCGTAAAAGACACCCGCAAAGTCCTTACCAGACTCCTTAGTCAAATATCCCTTATCATCAACGGGGGCGAAGATATCTAGACCGTACTTACGGCCGATATTAAAGTCATCTTCCCCATAACCAGGAGCCGTATGAACTAATCCAGTTCCCTCTTCTAGGTCAACGAAATCACCCAACATCGTGAGTAATTTGCGGCTATGATCAAATGGATGTTCAGCAAGAACCCCTTCAAGTTCTTGACCCTTCACCGTCTTTAGGGTTTTAACATCCTGCCACCCAACTAATTCAGCAACTTTATTAACCAGTTCACTGGCAATCACAAAATGCCGGGTTTCGCCTTCAGGTTGAACAACGGAATAGTCAAAACCAGCATCAACCGTAATACCCTCTGATGCGGGAATCGTCCAAGGAGTCGTGGTCCAAACAACCATATAAGTATCGTTGTTATCCAAAACACCCTTACCGTCAACAACTTTTTCACCATAAAAGGCTGTTGGTGATGTGACGTCGTGATACTCAACTTCAGCCTCAGCCAATGCAGATTCTGACGACCATGACCAGTAGACGGGCTTCTTGCCTTTATAAATCAATCCTCGTTTAGCAAATGCACCAAATACTCGAATTTCTTGGGCTTCAAACTCAGGTTTCAGGGTCAAATACGGATTATCCCAGTCACCGGATACGCCTAATCGTCTAAATTCAGCTTTCTGTCGTTCTACTTGTTTTAAAGCGTAATCACGACATAGTTTCCGAAATTCATTGGTTGACATTTTCTTACGGTCATAGCCAGCTTGTGTCAGCTTTTGTTCGATTGGCAAACCATGCGTATCCCACCCAGGAACGTAGGGAGCCCGAAACCCGGTCATTGATTTATACCGAACAATGATATCCTTTGAAATTTTATTCATTGCGTGACCCATATGAATGTCGCCGTTCGCATATGGTGGGCCATCATGAAGAATAAAGGTTGGTTTGCCTTGATTTAATTTTTGCCTCTGTTGATAAACATGATTATCATCCCATGCCTTTTGACGATCAACTTCCTTTACTGGGAGATTACCACGCATTTTAAATTTTGTTTTACCTAAGTTTAATGTGTCTTTTACCCGCATTGTTTGACTTCCCTTCTTGTTGTTGGTTATCAGAATAATGAGCTGATGGATGGTTGGAAAATGAGGTGTTGGAAGTGAATCTCTTTCGAGCAGGAACCTGCACCTAAGTTGCTTTAGCTAAAAATTCAAAATCAGGATTTCTGGTCTTCCTTGGCAACCTAGTGGAAACGTGCTTCCCCAAGCAGAGACTTGCATCTAAGTTGCTTCAGCCAAAAATCCAAACCCA
>NZ_AZEB01000015.1 GCF_001434135.1 Lentilactobacillus kisonensis DSM 19906 = JCM 15041
CTTATGTCCCAGCCACATGCCCTTACTATTTAGCGATAATCAATTTTCAAATATTTGTGAACTTTGCGAGTTTCCTGCGAGTATCGTTCGTCGATCACTGCGAGCTCTTAGTGCCCATAAAATCGTCACGGTGTCGACAACTTCTTGGAAGAGGGCCCCAATAATAGCTGGAATCACGCCAAAACTGGCAATGAGCATTAATAGCGTACAAATAGCAATTCCAATTAACACCGATTCCTTGGCAACGGTCATGGTGCCCTTAGCAATATCAACTGCCTTACTGACAAGGCTGAGGTCATCTTTTAAGACCACTGCATCAGCAGATTCGCTGGCAGCAGTCGCTCCGTGGGCCCCCATGGCGATGCCAACGTCGGCTGTTGCTAACGATGGGGCATCGTTAACCCCGTCACCAACCATGACGACGGGTCTAGCTTCCTTAGTGATCGCCTTGATAACGGCGATTTTTTCCTGCGGCAGGCGTTCGGCAAAAACTTTATCAATTCCCACCCGGTCGGCGATTTCGGCTGCAATGGGTTGACGATCCCCCGAAATCATCATGATTTGGTGAACTCCCATTTCATGGAGGGCAGCCATGACGCCTTTAGCTTCTGGCCGCAGCTCGTCGGCAAACGAAACGTAACCCACATAAGCCCCATCAACGGAGACGTAGACGGTTGTCTTATCAACCTGCTGGATAGGATAGGTCGAAACAAATGTTGGTTTTCCCGCCTTAACTAACTTACCATCAATCGTTGCCTGAACCCCCTGTGCTGTTATTTCCTTAACGTCAGTAGCCGTTGGGATGCTATCCGGTGTGGCAGCGACTAGTGATCGAGCCAAAATATGACTGGATTGTTGTTCGGCGCCAGCAGCTAATGAAAGTACTTGCTGTTTGGTATAACCAGCCACCGCAGCTACTGTATCAACGGTTAAGTGGCCCTTCGTAATGGTGCCGGTTTTATCAAACGCAAAGGTTTTGGCAGTTGCTAATTTCTCGATAATGGTCCCGCTTTTAACGATAATGCCATTTCGACTTGCTCGGCTCATGCCAGAAACAAGCGCAATTGGGGCTGCTAGAATAAGTGGGCAAGGGGAGGCGACTACTAACACTTCCGCAAATCTAACCGGGTCTTTAGATAGATACCAAGCAACCCCAGCAATGATATATGCTAACAACGTAAACGGCACGGCATAGCGGTCAGCCATTCGAACAAAACGGGCGGGCGTACTTTCAGCCTGTTTAACGAGTCGAATAATATTTTGGTACTGACTGTCATCGGCCGTTTTATCCGCGATCATGTAAAATGAATTGTCGCCGTTGATGGCACCAGACATGACCGGCTCACCGACCGTTTTGTCGATTGGCCGGGCTTCACCGGTTAATGAGGATTCGTCAACGGTTGTAGTTCCCTGGGTCAGTGTCCCATCAACGGGGATCACTTCTCCTGGCTTCACTAAGATTCGATTGCCAACGGTTACCTGATCGATTTGAACGTCGCTGATCGTTTCACCTTGCACCAAATGAGCTGATTGGGGTGAGTTTTCAAGGAGCGATTGTAATTCGGAATTGGCCTTATTGGCTGCATAGTCTTCCAGTGCATCGCCGCCAGTTAGCATGAGAAGCACGATTAATGCGGCCCAGTACTCACCGACCGCAATGGTGGCAATAACCGCCGTGATTGCGAGGAGGTCAACCCCGAATTTGCCCGAGCGGAGGGTTTTGACCATATCAATAAACATCAAGAGCGCAATTAAGGAACCCATGACTGAAATGACAACTTGCGCATAAACCGGCATGTTTAGGGCGAATTGTAAGATAAGTGAAATGAGGCCGACAATTAGAACACTGATGAGTCGCACGTAGTTTGTAAGCTTCTTCATAGCAAGCCCTCCCGTTTTTCTTCTTACCTAGATTATAACAATTCTAAAGTGGAGAGTCCAATTGAAGCTACAAACTGAGCTTGTGTATAAAAAAGGTAGGCGCCAACGTTAAAATTTGTTGAGGCTTACCTATATTAATAATGATTTACCTAATGTAGTTTGATTCAAGGGCTATTGCAAGCTATCTTGTCATCGTTTAAAGCGCCATTGACATTCTAGAATCAATGTGTCCTTTTTTACTCTTTTTCAGAGTCTACGCCAGCTTACTAATCTTCTCAAAATCAGCATCGCTTAACTTAACGTTTGCGGCAGCCACGTTGTCTTCCAGGTGTTGGATAGAACTGGTACCAGGAATTGGCAAAATATTTGGAGAACGCTTTAGTAACCAAGCCAATGCAATTTGAGCCTCGGAAACGTTATATTTAGCAGCGATTGAACTCAGTGGGCTGTCATTGCCGACTAATTTACCAGTATTGAGAGGGAACCACGGCACAAACGCCATGCCCTGGGATTCACAGTAATCAACCACGTCATCATCTTTATGGTCAGCAACGTTATACAGGTTCTCAACGGCGTCAATTTTGGCGTATTTCTGGGCTTCTTTGATTTCTTCAATGGTTACTTGGCTGAGGCCAATGTGTTTAATCTTGCCCTCATCTTGCATCTTCTTAAGTTCGCCAACTTGTTCGGCAACTGGGAAGTGTGAATCAATTCGGTGCAAGAATAGCAGGTCCTCATGATCAAGACCAAGCGTCATCATGGATACTTCAACTTGTTGCCGCAGGTAGCCAGGTTCACCATGCGGTGTCCAGAGGCTAGGCCCCTGACGAGTTTGACCAACTTTATCCGAAATGAAAATTTGATCGCGATTGGCAGCCTTCTTCAAGCCAGCAGCCAGATAACGATCCGCAAACCAGGGGCCATACGAATCAGCGGTATCAAAGAAGTTAATGCCAAGTTCGGTTGCCCGTTTAACGACGCTTACAGCTTGATCCGAGTCCTTAAACGGTCCCCAGGTACCATGTCCCGTGAGCTGCATGGTCCCATATCCTAACCGGTTGATCTTGAATTGATCATCAAATTGATAAGTACCAGAATTAGCTGCATTTAGTTCTGCCATTATTGCCACTTCTTTCATTAAGTTTTACTACATGAACTATTATAATCGCCCCTTTTTCAAAATACCATCGAAAGGGTTGGGGGATTTGCCATCCCTTTTCTTGAATAAAGTTTGTTTTAAAGCCATTTATCAACGGATAACACTAAAATGAGTGGGCCTTTAAAAAAATGAGTAAAATTTCTTTTTGTTGCAGCCGCTTGCCCATTGGAATTATTGTATACTAGCTTTGATCATATTAATTAGTTGAACAACTGCGGCAGTGCATACAGAGGATGATTATGATGGCAGGCAAGTACTTTGGAGCAATTATTGTAAACGTATCGGGCTTGGAATTGTTAATTGTAAATTTAAAAAATGCCAAAACGTTAGAGCGGGTCAAAAAAGAGATTAATCTTGGTGACGATGTTTATCAAGATAAGCCGGTTAGTTTTGATTCTGTAGAGCGGGTCTCTGAGGCCTTGACCGGATTCGTCCAGATTTTAAACGACTATGGGGTTACCAACTACAAATTGTGGGGCAGTCAGGCACTGTCTGAGGCAATTAACGCGGACTTCATCGCTGACCAGCTATTCCTTCACACTGGCTTAACCGTTCAGTGGCTTTCAACCAGCGAGGAAACCTATTACCGGAATCAGAAAATTTCAGTTAAGTTAACTAATGATGAGAACAACAATCAGCGAGCAGTTTTCTTGGTGGGGATCACTTCAGGTAACACCGCAATTACGGAGTTTGATGGTGGTCAGTTTATGTCATCGACAAACTTTGCCTTAGGACCAATCAAAATTGCCGAAGACCTGCAAAGCTTGCGGCAAACGGCCCCTAACTCCATTGGATTGTTGAACGACTACATTGATAGCAAGTTAAACGATTTCTATATCGGGAACCCCTCAAGTGTTGTCCAGGACCCGGCTCCCAGCAAAATTATTTTACTAGGGACATTGCCACTTAAGCAGATGATTGATCATTATTTAGGTGACCCGAGGAAGAATTTGACGGTCGATGAATTTAATGAACTCATTGATAAACTGGTGGATGCTTCTGACCAGTACGTGGTGGAAGAGCTGCAGGTTGATGAAGAATACGTGCCATTGATTTTGCCGGAATTACTCTTGATCAGGCGGGTCATTAGGCTAACGAATGCAACCGAAGTGGGCTTTTCCAATGCCAGTGTGGTGGATGGCCTGGTCAATAACGAGGCGGTTATCCAGGGATATTCCAAGTTGGATTTCGTGCCCCAAACGATTACGATGGCAAATAATTTGGCCATTCATTATGGGGTGGAGCCAGTTCATCAACGCCTGGTAACTAAGTTTGCTCTGCATTTGTTTGATCAGCTTAAGCCGTTGCATAAGTTAGGCAACCGCGAGCGGGTGATACTGCAAGTCGCTTCGATTTTACATGATGTCGGTAATTACATCGGCATTCATGAACATTATCTGCACTCGGAATATATCATTCAGCATTCAGATATTATCGGCCTTTCTGACATAGAGCGGCGGACAATCGCCGCTGTTGCACGGTATCATAGTTCGACAACGCCGAGTGAAGACCTCAGTCATTTTCAGCATATCTCAGCTGAAAACCGGCGTTTAATTTCTAAGCTAGCCGCTATTCTTCGCTTGGCCGATGCGCTTGACGACGATCGTCAGCAAAAGGTTAAGAAGATTTCAGTTTCAATTAAAGCACCAAAAGTGATCATTACCGTCTTTAGTAATGCCAATTTGGCATATGAGAACTGGATTTTTAATTCTAAGAGTCAATTCTTCACGGAAGCATATGGATTTAAAGCAGTATTGAAACAAAGGAGCGTGAAGACAAAATGAGTTCGAAAGTCGATTTTAAGAATCCCAATTATTATACTAACCGCGAACTCAGTTGGTTGGACTTTAATTATCGGGTGTTAGACGAAGCCAGGGACAAGGCTAACCCACTGTTAGAACGGGTAAAGTTCTTAGGAATCACCCAGAGTAACCTAGATGAATTCTTCATGGTCCGGGTGGCGTCACTGGCTAAATTAACGGAAGTCAAGTATGAGGGGACCGATGCATCGGGATTAACCCCAGCGGAGCAATTAAAAGCCGTTAACGATAAGTCCCATGACATGCTGGTTAAGCAGTACAGTACTTTAAATCGGTCATTATTGCCAGCACTGAACCAGATTGGGGTTCATTTACTCAGTGTCGACGAGCTAAGTGACCGACAGTTCCAGTTTATTAAGGGTTATTTTCACGATGAGCTTTATCCGGTATTAACGCCAATGGCCGATGACAGTTCACGGCCGTTTCCGTTTATCAGTAACGATTCCTTGAACCTGTCACTGCGGATTACTAAGAATGACGATGAAGACGAAAAGACGTTATACGCCACGTTGCAAGTGCCAAGCATTTTTCCCAGGGTTATTCGCTTACCCGGGGCGCCCAATGAGTTTATTTTGATTGAAGAGATTATTAAACGGTTTGTTAACCAACTGTTTATTAACTATGACATTAAAGAAGTATCGACGTTCCGAGTTATTCGGGATATGGACCTAGATGTTGCCGAAGAAGATACCTCTGACCTGCTTAAAAAGGTACAGCAGCAGCTTAAGCTCCGGGAACATGGTCAAGTTATTCGCTTGGAAGTTGATTCCGACATTAGCAAGAAATTGCGTAAACGGCTGGTTAAGGAACTTCAGACAGAGGAAGATTCGGTGTATGAAGTCAACGGGCCAATTGACCTCACGTTTTTAAATAAGTTAGCCAGCGCGGTGGTTGGCCATGATGACCTGTTATACCCGCCCTTTAAGGCTTATCAACCTGAGGAGTTGGATTCAGATCATAATATTTTTGAGGCAATCAAACAGCACGATTGGTTGATGCAACACCCTTATGATAAATTCGACTCGGTGGTTGAGTTTATCCGGCAAGCATCAATTGATAAGGAAGTCCTTGCCATTAAGATGACCCTATACCGGGTATCTGGTGACTCACCTATTATCAAGTACCTTGGCCGAGCAGCTCAAAATGGAAAACAGGTGACCGTCCTTGTTGAGGTTAAAGCTCGTTTTGATGAAGAAAACAACGTTCACTGGGCGCGCCAGCTTGAAAAAATGGGATGTCACGTGATTTATGGATTGGTTGGATTAAAAACCCACTCCAAGTTATCCTTGGTCGTTCGCCGGGAAGAAAATGGGATCCGCCGATACATCCATATGGGAACTGGGAATTATAACGATGTCACCGCCCACTTCTATACTGACTTAGGCTTACTAACTTGCAATAACGATATTGGCATTGACGTCACGAATATCTTCAACATGTTGTCCGGCTACTCTAGGCCACCATACTTCCATCAGCTTCATATTTCACCTAGAGGGATTCGGGACTTTATCATGGATCGATTGGACGAAGCAATTAAATACGTCAAGGCTGATCGACCGGTTCACATTCAAATGAAGATGAATTCGCTATCGGATCAAGATATGATTGCCAAGCTTTATGAGGCATCCACTGCTGGGGTTGCCATTGATTTGATCGTGCGGGGAATCTGCTGCTTAAAGACGGGGATTCCGGGTGTCAGTGAAAACATCACGGTGCATTCCATTGTTGGCCGTTTCCTAGAACATAGCCGAATTTACCTGTTTAACTTTGATGGTGAACAACAGGTCTATCTCTCCAGTGCCGATTTGATGACACGAAACCTCAACCGGCGGGTGGAACAGCTTTTCCCAGTATTGCAGCCAGATTTGGCAAAACGGGTGGTCGATATTTATGAAATAATGTGGACGGATAACGTTAAGACCCGAACGCTGGATAAGGACGGTGACTATAAACGAGTTGACCGCCGTGGCCGGGCCCCGCTTGATTCCCAGGAATACTTTGCGGATCAAGCAACCAAATTGGCCGATGCGCAACAAAACTCACAACGGCCAAAAAGTGGTGCCCAGTTTCAGCCGATGATGAGCCCGCAAAATCAACCGGATCCATTTACCGACGATGATGGGAGTGATGAAGCGTAATGGAGAACTTTGCTGTAATTGATTTAGGCTCTAACTCTGTTCGGATGACAATTAGTCAGATTAGTAAGAACGCAACATACCAAACGGTCACCCAGATGAAGGAATATGTCCGGCTGTCAGAAAATATGGGCGTTGAGAAGATTCTTCAACCAGAAGCGATTGAGCGGACGATGGCTGCGTTAAAGGGATTCAAAGACGTGTATGAAAAGCTTGATAACCTGACCATTAAGGCCGTGGCAACCGCGGCAGTCCGGCAGGCGACCAATCAAAAAGCATTTCTCAAACGGGTTAAAAATGATCTCGGCATTGACCTTGACGTGATTTCGGGTTCTCAAGAAGCGTACTATGATTACGTTGGCGTTAGCGAAACGCTCCCTGCAACTAACTGCGTCATTATTGATACTGGTGGGGCAAGTGCCGAAATTATCTTGGTTCAAAATGGCCGGGTAACTAATCTGATTAGCATTCCCATCGGCTCGGTCACCCTATCGTCGAAGTTCGATTTAGCGGACGTGGTTTCGGCTCAGGAGTTCTTCAAGGCGGTTATGTTCGTTGAGAAAATATTCCAAAACGTCTGGTGGTTAAAAAACGGGTTAAATTTACCGATCATTGGCCTTGGCGGCAGCAACCGAACTCTGGCTAAGATCAACCGGCGTTATAATAATTTGCTGGATACAGACGATATTCACGGTTACCAATTACGAGACGAGCAGGTTAACGATACGTTCCAGCGAATTCTTGGCGAAAATTTAGAAGAACGCAAGAAGGTTCCAGGGATTAGTAAGGCCAGAGCAGACATCATTGTCGGTGGCCTGATTCCAGCAATTTTACTAATGAACTATCTTGATTCTGACCGAATTACGTTCTCGACTAGTGGTCTGCGAGAAGGGATTTTGTTTGAAAAGTTGCATGATATGATTAAGCTGAATGTCGATAAACAGGGCTGACTAGTTGCGGTTACTTGTTCTCAAAATTCGTCGGGTTGTAGCGAGCGGTCATCTCACTCGATTCCAGTTGACGAACGGGCATTACGTCACTGTTTTGAAGACTGCAACTAAGAATATTAAGTAATTTTTGATTTGACTTAGCATGAGTCAAAAGCACCATACGACCTATAAAAAAATAGGTTGTATGGTGCTTTTTGGTGTGAGGAGTTATTTGGGATGCTTTTGGAGTGGATTGAGTTTTTTGGTTTTTAGTGAAGGGGATCTATAGTGGGCATTTTCTGTTATATAGAGTAGGATCGCTATGCAAAGCAAGAATCTGCGTGTAAGCACCTTTGAGAAAAATTCCAAGCCCAGGAATTTCCCTCAAAGGAGACTTACACTCCGATTCTTAACCGCTTTGCTCCGCTCACTTACAGTTTTGACTTATGAAATCCCATTTCCAAGTCCGCAATCGGTTTTTGAAAGACGCGTCTTAATGGCGCCAATAATAGGAAGAGAATTGCAAAACTGCCTAAGATCATTAATGAGTGCCAATAGATGCTTGGGATTGGGCCGGCGATTGCTTCTCTGAACCCTTGGATTGCGTACGTAAACGGTAGGTATGGTGCCAAGGCCGCTAAGTACGGCGGAATCGTTTCTAGTGGATAAATGCCACCCGTCCCAAATAGTTGGATGATCATCAACAGAACGCTAATAACTTTCCCCACATTACCAAACATATACACCAACGTATACATGATAATGGTAAAGACAATTGTGGCTGTGTAAGCCGTTGCCAGCATTGCTAAGACACTGGCTGGCCTAATTCCTAAAATTAACAATTCACCCAGCATTGTAAAGGTCGTTTGGGTGAGTGAAATTGATAGGTAGAGTAATAATTTACCGACGTATTTTTCAAGCATGTTTGCTCTTGGAAAACGTTCATTTTTTGTTGAGCGGTACTTCCAAGAAATAATTGTCGTGAGCAGCAGGATTCCGATCCAAATAGAGAGGGTCGTGTAAAACGGTGTGACGCCGTAGCCAAACTTACCCATATTATAGAGATCAGCCTGCTTAAGCGTGACGGGGGACGATAACAAATTGGCTGCCTTAGGGTTCTCGCCCAGGAGATTAATCAAACGGTTCAGGTTTTGGTCATTAATAAACTTAGTTTGGTTATTTAGCCCATCTAATTTATCTTGAATGTCGTTAAGCCGGTTATGAATTTGATTTACCCGGGAGACTGAAATTTGGCTAATGGAATTGCCGGCGGTTGCCAATGCCTTTAACTGGGGGATCAGGCTGCGAAGGGATTGTAATACCTGATCATCACCGGTCATACCAGTTGTTAACGTGCTACTTAAGTTGTCGAGACTTTGGTCAATGCTGTCGGTAAACGACGTGTTCGCTGCGTCAATGTTTGTTCCCAGCTGATCGCTGGTTTGTGCAAACTTTTCAGTTAGGCGGTCGAGGGCTTTCTTTGATCCGCCGCTTTTTGATGTTTCTTTTAACGCGGTTAACGTTCGCTGTTGCTGGTGAATGGCCTTCTTAGCATCGCTTAGGGACCGAATTAGGGCAACTGTTCGGTTGCTCGGAAGAATGTTGTTGATAACGTTAGCAACCCGTAACGCGTCATTAAGCTGATTAACGATCATGTTAGTGAGGGTTTGCGATTGGCTGAGGTCAGTTGCTAGCAGTGAACTTGACGGTGACCCACTACTTGTTTTTAAATCAGAAGCTAGGGCGGCCAGCCGTTGATTATCTTCTTGAAGCTCATTTAACCCACTGGCTAGGCCGCTGCGGGCAGAATCAAGGGAGTCCTTAGTTGCATTGGTGAGAGACTTGCCATGGTTAACGACTTTTTGCAAAGCGCTAATCTGTTGAGAAATCTTTGGGATGTCATTCTTAACGGTGCTGAGGTACTGTTGCATATCTTTTGAATCATGGTTGACGTTTCCAAGGTAGCCCTGGGTTTTCTTAATCGTATTGATGGCATCCATCAGTGATGTTCTAATTTGGAGAATTTGTGGTTTATGAGTGTCCAGCTTTTCGCCAACCGAATTCATTTCCTTTAAGGCGGCCTTGCTACTAATCTTGATAAAATTGTCCCGGACTTGTTCGGTTAGGGAATCTTTCGCCTGGCCGGTTATCTTAGTTGCGGCCGGATTGAGTTTCTCGTTTGATTTATAAACGATGTTAGGCTTTTGCGGATTGGTTGTTACCAAGGTCCCTAATTTGCTAGAAAAGTCGTTGGGAATTTCGATCAACGCGTAATACTTGCCTTGATCCAAGCCATTATTTCCTTGCCAACTATTGGTGATGACCCAGTGAATATCCTTGCTCCGCTTGAGTTGGGTGACAATTTGTTTGCCGATATCAACGGATTTACCATTAACCGTGCTACCTTCGTCACCGTTAACAACTGCGATCGGCAGCCGGCTAGTGTTGGCTTTGGAATAAGGATCCCAAGAGGCTTTGATATTTGGGATGGCATAAATTGATGGCAATAGGCAAAAAGCCAGCAGGGTGATCCACACCGGCCGGCTACGAAAAATTCGTTTAAGATCGCGTTTAAATAAGGTAAAGATTGTTCTCATAAAAATAAAGGTCCTCGTTAATTCAAACGATCAAGTAGTCCTTGGGCCAGTGCAAACACTTTGTTGTTCAGATTATGGATCGCAACGACTTTCGGGTAGAGGCGGTTGACGCCCTGGCTAAACAGGTAGTTGAGTTCCTGGCCATCTGCTTTGATCATTTGAAGAATTTCGTTTAATTTAGCAATATCGGGGCTGTTGGTGATGGTTCCTTGGAGACTGCTAAGCTGATCTAGCAAATCTGATAGGGTATTTGTTCGCGTCATTGATTCTAAAATCGAAATTACCTGGTTGCGGTTATTAATCGAAAGGGTGTCGATTAAGCCAATGATTTGATTAATCTGCTGGCGCTGTTTGTTAACGTTAATTAGTCTAACTAAATTGCCACGCCAAATCCAGCCCTTAACCTTGCCGTTACCGTTCTTAATATAATAGTAGACTGCTTTGTTGCCGTTTGAGCGGGTGATATTAGCTGACTTTGAAGTGTAAAATGTTGTTAGTGGATAATTATCGGCGTTATGAACTTTTTTGGTTAACTTGGCTGAACTGTACAAATAGCCACTAACCGCCCGATAAGGTTCTCTAGCGAGTGTTTTGGTGCTGGTGATTTTAGCCGGCTTGGCTTTCGCGGCTGCCATTGTTGGTTGAGAGATGCTAATGCCAAAAAGAACAAGCAAAGTTGTGATTAATAGGTTGATTAGTGAGCGTTTCATTTGTAAAATCTCCTTGAAAGTAAAAAGTTATTGGTTAACTGTTGTTAATGGTTAATAGACGCGTTATTATCATTATAATGCATTTCTAACGAGAAAAAAACCGGTCAATTAGATTTTGAGGGACAAATTATGGTTAAGAACATCAAGCTTATTTATCAACGAGACTTAAAGGCAATCGTTAAATATAAGGCAGCGTTGCTGACAATTACTGCGCTCTGCGTGTTGCCCTGTCTCTACACGTTAATCAACGTTAAGGCCCTTTGGAATCCGTATAATTCACAAGAAGTCAGCCGAATTCCCGTCGCGGTCGTTAATAATGATCGTGGCTCAAGTCTACAGGGAAAGCAACTCAACTTTGGTAACCAGATTATCAAAAACATGAAGCACAATCACCAAATTGGGTGGCGGTTTGTGGACGCGAAGACTGCTAAAGCGCGGTTGCGGGATGGAAAGTACTATGCAGAAGTCGAAATTCCAAGCAACTTTTCAACTCAGCTGGCAAGCGTTACATCGACGGATCCCCAAAAAGCTCAAATTAATTATACCGCGAATACCAAGGCCAGTCCGATGGGAGACAAAATTACCGAAACAGCTGCTAAGACACTGGTAAGTACGGTTAAGAAACAATTTGTATACCAGATTAACACGACTATCTTTTCTTATTTGAATGTTGCCGGTGAAAAAGCTGGTAGCAAGCAGGCCGAGATTTTGAACCTTAAGGATCTGATCATCTCACTTGGCGATAGTATGGAACTCGCAACCGGGTCACTTGGGGATATTAGTCAGACGTCAAATAGCTTGGCAATGGCGTTTTCAGAACTTAAACCAATTATTTCGGCCTCGCAAAATGTTAATGTGGCGGGGACTGTGGGGTCAACCAATGGTGATTTGATCAAGTCGATTAATCGGTCAGTGACCCAGTCGTTTAATAATGCTGATACAAATTTGAGGAATGCCCAAAATAACGCAAAGCGGTTGGCAACGTTATCGAATCAACTTAGCCATTTAAATGCCGCTAGTAACAAAGCTCAAGTCAATCAGCTCGCAGATAAGATTAACACGCAACTTAAGCTGCTGCAGGGTCAATTGACGCCACTAATTTCCTACCTACAAACGGTTAATCAGACGCGATCAACCGGAACCATTACTAGTTTGATTGGTGAGCTCCGTGATGCCCAAGCCGCGTTGAAGGTACAAAGCAGGCAGGTGACAGAATTAAAGAATCAGTTGGATAGCGGCAATACCGCCAATGCCAGCTTGCAGCAACGTATTGCGGCAAACGCTTATTCTGTTAGCACGAGGTTGACTAATTCGGTTGCCCGCTATCATGGTCAGGCGCGTTCAGACCTTAATGGCATTCAACGAAATTTGCTGGCGACAACTAATCGCACTTCCGGGATTTTAAGTGATATTAATCAGGTGCGCAATTTAAGTGGTAAGTCGCTTGATACGGTTATTCATGGTAATCAGTTAATTGGCGATTCCACGGGCAAGTTAGAGAGCCAGCTGCTCCAATATAAGGATATTATTCTAAATGCCAGCAATCAGCTGAAATTGACCTCTGATAATAACATTGCTGATATTATTAGTGTTTTGCAAAACAATCCAAAGTTAATGGGAAGCGCATTGGCTGAGCCGTTTGACGTTAAGGATGAAAACATTTATCCGGTTAGTACGTTTGGCTCCGCATTTTCGCCAACGTACATGGCACTTTCGATCTGGGTTGGCTGTGCAATGTTAGTAGCGGTGCTCCATACCAGCCTGCCGAGATATCATAAATTCGCAAAGTTGACGCCTAAAGAAGAGTATCTTGGTAAGATGTTGCTATTTAATACGCTGTCAATGATTCAGATGATGATTATTGTTTTATCGACGGTCTTTATTTTGCACGTTCACGTGGAAAGTCTATTCCTAATGTTCATGGTAGGCGTGGTGACGTCACTGACGTTCTCGGTCATTGTGTATACGATGGCGTCGGTGTTTGGCAATTTGGGAAAGGCGCTGGCGGTGATGATGGTGGCGGTTCAATTAGCGGGAAGCGGCGCGATGTATCCGGTACAGCTGAACCCGCTGATCTTTAGAATCATGCAGCCGATCTTCCCGTTCTCGTATGCAGTGAGCGGTTTTAGAGAAGCAATCGGGGGCCCGAACATGGGAACGGTGATTGTGGACTTCTTCGTGCTGATATGTATGCTAATAATGGCGTTGTTATTCGGCTTGTTCTTGAAACAATCGCTAAAACGAGTGACGGATCGGTTGTTGAATGATTTTGTGAGGAGTGGAATAGGACAGTGAGCGAAGCAAAGCGGTTAGAAAGCGGAGCCTAAGTTACTCCTGCCAAAAGCCATGGGCTTGGGCTTTTGGCAGGAGTAGCTTAGGTGCAGCTTTCTGCTTTGCGGAGCGAGATCCTACTCTATATAACAGAGAGCAACCACTAAATAACTGGAATTGAGCTTTTGGGGCTGCCCTAAGAAAAGTGAGCGCAACAAAGCGATCAGAGGCTGGAGCGGTCCTACAGTCATGTAAAAAGAACATAAAACACCAAACAACCAAAAAAGGACAGCCACATCAACGCATGCACTTCTTCTACATGCATGATTGCGACTGTCCTTTTGAGTTAATTTTCCCATCCCCACGAGACTGATCTGTCCTCAGAATTGATCGTTACACGCCAACTTTACTTCTCATTAACGCTTTGAGATGTTCTCTTCTCACTTCGCGGGGTAAAAAGCTTCTGATATCATCCTCACTAAATCCAACTTGAAGCTGTTCGTCGTTAAATAATAGTGGTCGGCGGATGAGGTCTGGATTTTCTACCATTAGATCGACTAACTGTGATACAGTTAAATCATCCAAGTTAACTTTTAACTGATGATAAGTTTGGCAGCGGGTTGAAATTAAATCCTGGGTGCCATTTTCCGTTAATCGAAGGAGTTTTTTAATCTCATCGGCGTTTAATGGCCTTCTGGCAATGTTTCTTTCCTTAAATTCAATGCCGTGGTCGATCAGCCATTGGCGGGCTTGACGACTAGAAGAGCTGCTAGGTGCTACTAGTAAGTTCAACATAGGACCATCTCCCTTGGAAACCGGTGAGCGTGTGGCAGAAGGCGGTTGATCCTAAATTTGTAAGGGCCTAATTGACTTTTGCGGTTTTCAACGGTCAGTTAAGTGACTTACCTGATGGGGATCAAACCTTGGGCCACACAGTTCTGCAATATGGGGTAAAAACCAACAAGTCGATTTTGATACCCCATCCCCACTTATATCTTATCATAAATATAAGTTTAATGAAATAATAGCTCTGCTGGTTGCTTTTCTATAACCCTTGATGTAAGTGGCATTAAGAGGCTGATTATGATCACCATAAATTTAATAAATTCATAATATTTACTAACAAACTGTTGCTTTAAAAGGAGCGGAAAAATATGGAAATTGCTGGTTTTGGTGTTGAAGAATGGTTAAATAAATGGGAAAAGTCGGCAACTTATGATATCTCACAAAGTACGATTTCATCGATGACGATGGCGGAAGCCTTGACGTTGGATGGTAACGACGGAGCGAGCTTTTACGACATGCTTGATAAGCAGAAGATGAATTATGGCTGGATTGAGGGTTCTCCAGCATTCAAGCGCGAAGTTGCGACCCTTTACAAACACGTTGACCCAGATAACGTACTACAGACAAATGGTGCCACGGGGGCAAACCACTTAGCGTTGTATGCATTAATTGAACCAGGTGACCATGTTATTTCGGAATACCCGTCTTATCAACAGTTATATGATATTCCTAAGTCACTAGGAGCAGACGTTGAATATTGGCATATTCATGAAGATGCGGATTGGTATCCAGATATTAATGAACTTAAATCACTGATTCGGCCAAACACAAAAATGATTTGTCTGAATAACGCAAACAACCCAACTGGCACTCTGTTAGACGAAGCCTTTTTAAAGCAGGTAGTTGACCTCGCAAAACAAGTGGGCGCCTACGTCTTAGTTGATGAGGTTTATTTACCGCTAGATGATCCGGCAGCGTTCACATCAATTGTTGACTTATACGACAAGGGCATTGCGACTAACTCACTTTCTAAAACCTATTCAATGCCTGGCATTCGAGTTGGCTGGACAGCTAGTAATCATGAAGTTGCCGAGTTATTCCGGAAGTATCGTGATTATACGATGATTTGTTGTGGCGTATTTAATGATCTGTTGGCAACCTATATCCTAAAACATCGTGATCAGGTTTTAGCCCGAAACCGACAGCTGGTAATGAATAACCTTAATATTTATAAGCAGTGGGTTGCGTCAGAGCCCCGCGTGAGTGTTGTGATGCCCCAAGCGGTATCGACGTCGTTTCCTAAACTTGATATTCCAGAAGACATTGAAGCGTTTTGCGTGAGATTGCTAAAGGAGCAAGGGGTGTTGTTGGTCCCTGGAAGTCGATTTGATGTGCCGGGACACGTGCGGTTAGGGTATTGTGCTGATGAAGACACTTTGAAGGAAGGGTTAAAGCGACTATCGGCCTTTTTACGTCAGTATGATTAACGATGGTGCATAAATTCACTTAAGGGGTAACTAAAAAGCGCTCAAATTATCAATTCCGGTAAGTCGGCAAGATAATTTGAACGCTTTTTTGAATTATGGTGAAGTTGGAATAAAAGACTGTTTGTTAGTTTTATTTTACTTTAACTTTTGAATGAGTTTATTGGCAACATAGTGGAAATGCGTTCCACCAAGCAGCAATCTGCTTATGAACTGATTGCTAACCGCTTGGTTCCACGCTCTTTGCTGGCAACACAGATTAGGACCGCTCCGCAAAGCAGAGACCTGCATCTAAGGAACTTCCGACTCAAACCCAAGCCCGGGGTTTAAGCCGAAAGCACCTTAGACTCCGGTCTCTAACCGCTTTGCTACGCGCACTCTTTACTAGGCTTCTATAACCGAATGAGTCTCTTCCCAAATCTGCCTAGCAATTCCGGCATGATTCATCGAATACAAATGGATGCCATCAACCCCTTGGGATACCAGGTCGATAATCTGATCGACGGCGAATGCAATTCCGGCGTCTCTCATTGCTTCCTTGTTATCCTGATACCGATCCATAATTGCCCGAAATTTCTTTGGCAATGGGACCCCAGAAATTTGAGTGATTCTAGCAATTTGGTTCCGATTGGTACAGGGCATAATCCCCGCCTCAATCGGCACGTTGATCCCAGCAATCTCAGTTTTTTCTTTAAAGTCATAGAAAGCTTGATTATCAAAGAATAGTTGGGTGATCAAATGGTCGACGCCTGCATCCACTTTCCGCTTTAAGTTGCCAATATCGTCAACGAAGTCCACAGCTTCAGTGTGGCAATTTGGATAACACGCACTGGCGATGCTGAAATTGGGACGGTTTTGTTTGATGAACGCAACCAGTTCGTTGGCATGGTTGAAATCACCAGCTGGCTGCTTGTCTGGAATTCGATCGCCTCGCAGGGCTAGGACATTTTCAATATTGATCGAGCTTAATTTGTCTAAGAGATCGAGAACCTGTTGCTTAGTTTGGTAGAGCCCAGGCACGTGAGCCACGGCAGGAATATGGAGCTGGTTTTGAATCAAGTCAGCGACTGAAACGGTCCCGTTGTAATGATCCGTGCCACCGGCTCCCAAGGTTACCGAAATAAAGTCAGGATTAATCGATTGTAATTGTTCAAGCGTTGGCAAAATAGCCGCAGTGGGTGATGTTTTCTTGGGTGGAAATACTTCCAACGAAAAGACAGTCTTTTGTTTAAACAACGCTGTTAGGCTCATGAATCACACTCCTAACTTTCTTAGTTGCATTGACGATGTTCCTTAGACTTTCAAATGCTTCGTCTTCAGAACGGGTCTTTAACCCACAATCAGGATTAATCCAGACCTTTTCGACTGGTAGTTTGGTTACTAATTGTTTGATTAAGTCTTCAACTTCCTGTTCTGATGGGATTCTTGGCGAGTGAATATCGTAGACGCCAGGGCCGACTTCCGTTTGAAAGTTGGCGGCTACCAGTTGGTCAATCAAGGTGAAATCAGCTCGGGAAGCTTCAAATGAGATAACGTCTGCGTCCAGGGCATCAATGGCCTTAATAATGTCACCGAATTCGCTATAACACATATGGGTATGAATCTGGGTGCTTGGCTGAACCTTGCTGTGAACGAGTCGGAAGGCTGGAACTGCCCAATCCAAGTACTCTGAATACCAATTGGATTTTCGCAGTGGCAAGTTTTCCCGAAGTGCCGGTTCGTCAATTTGAATAATTTTGATGTCGTTCTTTTCCAGGTCAAGAACTTCATCTTGAAGGGCTAAGGCAATTTGAGTAACGGATTCCTTGGGCGTCACGTCTTCTCGGGGGAATGACCAGTTAAAAATGGTTACCGGTCCGGTTAACATGCCCTTCACGGGTTTATCAGTGAGGTTCTTAGCGAATACGGAAGCCTTTACGGTAATTGGCGCTGTTCGGTTGATATCGCCCCAAATAATTGGCGGCTTTACACCACGAGTTCCATATGATTGAACCCAGCCATTTTGGGTGAAGACAAAGCCGTCAAGTTTCTCACCAAAGTATTCGACCATGTCGTTACGTTCATATTCACCGTGAACCAGGACATCTAAGCCGAGATCCTCTTGAATTTTGATGATTCGGCGGATTTTATCTTCATTGAATTGATCATATTCTTCACGGGTAATTTCACCCTTACGAAGTTTAGACCGGTTTTGACGGACATCCTTAGTCTGAGGGAAAGAGCCAATTGTCGTTGTTGGCAAAATTGGTAGGTTGAATTCCTGCTTTTGAATCTTTTCCCGTTCGCTTCGTATAGGCAGCCGAGTGTAGTCAGCATCGGTTAATTTGGCAATGCGATCGTGGACCGTCTGCTTGTAAGGATGTTTCACGTTCTTAAAGAGGGCGTCGTTCTTTGCCAAAGCAGCCTGACCAGCTGTTTCGTCGTGATAAATACTATCAAGCTCCTTAACCTCAGCCAATTTTTCAATCGCAAACGCTAAGTGCTGTTTAACGTCTGAAGGTAATTTAGTTTCATCGGCGGCGCTATAGGGGACGTGTAGTAGGGATGCGGAGGTGCTCAAGACAATCTTAGCATCCGTATTGAGTTGATTGAGAAAGGCAAGCGTCGTGGCGTAGTGGTTGCGCCAGATGTTTTTACCATTGACAATCCCGGCAAATAGGATTTTATCAGCTGGGAAGCCATTTTGGTTAACTAATTGCGCATTGTATTTGCCTTCAACGAAATCAAGGCCAATACCATCGAAGTCTAAGCTAGTAACGTCATTGTAGATATCACGAATGTCACCAAAATAGTTTTGAAGTAATACTTTGACGGATCCCTTAGTGGCTAAGATACCCTGATATAACTTGTCGAATAAGTTCTTATCTGCGGAATCAACGTCAAAACTAAGGGCGGGTTCGTCGATTTGGAGCCATTGAACGCCCTGTTTGTTTAATCGCTGAAGGACTTGCGCATATGCGGTTACTAACGCATCTACAAAGTCGGCTGGTTTCGTGCTATCAATGAAGCGGCTCAACTTAAGCAACGTGTATGGGCCAGTAATGACAGACTTAGCGTTAACGCCTTGCTGCAAGGCTTCTTGAATTTCATCGAATAATTTGGTGCCGACTAATTTAACATCCGTGCCCTTTGAAAATTCAGGGACAATGTAATGGTAGTTAGTGTTGAACCATTTTTTCATTGGTAAAGCTTTGACCGTTTCGGTTCCCTGTTGAAAACCGCGTGCTTGAGCGAAATACTCGTCAAGTGGTGATAAGTTGAGTTGTTTGTATCGCTTTGGGACAATATTTAGCAGGTTGGCGGTATCTAAGACACCATCAAAAAATGAAAAGTCACCAACGGGAATGAGGTCAATGCCAGCATCCTTTTGAGCTTGCCAGTGATTGGCTTTGATTGTAGCTGCTGTGTTTAAAAGTTCATCCTGATCAATTTTATTCTTCCAATAATGTTCTGTAGCAAACTTTAATTCACGATGGTGACCAATTCGTGGAAATCCAATAATAGTTGTTGTCATATAAAACCCTCCCTGTGTTATTAACTGCCCTGCGACGCGTACTTTTTAAAACAGTGCAACGAAGCAGAAACCTATGTACAACCACCTTTGGCAACGATTTCCCAATGGATTAACTTGCCAAGGCGGTTTATGTGCGAGTTCTTAAACTAGTTTGTTTAAACTAATCTACAACGTTTCTGTTGAACGGATCATCGGAGATTCCTTTTGCAAGAATATCTTTGCTCCATTCCTTTGCTGAGAACAATGAGTGGTCACGGTAGTTGCCGCAGCTGTACTTATCAGTTCCTTGAACGTCTTTCCATTCGATGTCGTTAGCGATTTCTTCTAAGGAACCCTTCAACGCTTTGGCAACTTCGGTGGTGCTGTGCTCGCCCCAAGTGATCAAGTGAAAACCAGTTCGGCAACCAAATGGTGAGCAGTCAATCACGCCGTCAAGACGGTCACGAAGCAGGCCGGCTAGTAGATGTTCAATCGTGTGTAAACCGGCAGTTGGGATGGCATTTTGGTTTGGTTGAACCAAGCGAAGGTCGTAGTTAGAAATCACGTCGCCTTTATTACCAGTCTCCTCTGTAATTAAACGAACGTAGGGTGCTTTAACCTTTGTGTGATCCAATGTAAAACTTTCAACTTTTGCCATAATATATCTAATCTCCTTAAAATTTATTTGATGCACTGTTATCTTAACGCCAGCAAGAAATCACGAAAACCCTTCCAATGATTTCTTGATAAATAAAAAAACATTCGTCCCTCACACCAGAAAATCTGATTGAGGGGCGAATGTTTCGCTGTACCACCCTGAATTCGTATTATTTTTGCAAATAATACCTCTGAAAGTACCATGTTCGATACTCGGCGATATAACGGTCGCACCCGACAAATCCAAGCGTTAACTTGAATGCGGCTAATCAGAGTTCATATTCACCAGTGGGTAAGCTATCCTTTCGCATCATCCGGATTCTCTTTAAGCTTTATTAGCTGGCTACTCTTCTCTTCAGAGCGTTACTTTTGAACTAGCATTAAAATTTAATGATAATACTAATCGCAATTTTAATACTTGTCAACTCTTTTAGAGAAATCAATTTGAAATTGCTTTTTATGACGACCTCACGTATAATTACCACTGGAAAATCTGTCCTTTAAATAGTCCAGTGAGTCTGTCAAGGAAGCCATTAATGAACATCTTGTTAGCCAGCATCGTCTGGCTGTCGCCCTGTCATCCTGTTGGAGGGGCGACTTTTTTGTAAGTGTGTGTAGTAAAGCGGTTAGAAACTGGAACATAAGTCTCCTCTGACAGAAATCCCTGGTTTTGGGGGATTTTTGTCAGAGGTGCTTATGTGGAAGTTTCTGCTTTACGGAACACCATTCCACTACATAAACGAGAACCACAAAATAAAATGCAAAAAATCGCTATTAAACCAAGCTTCTACCTGGTTTCGCACGTTTCCACTATGTTGAAAAGAAGTCAAAAGACCCTGGGTTTGGGATTTTTGAACCGAGTGGCTTAGGTGCAGACTTCTGCTTTACGGAACACCATTCCACTACATAAACGAGAACCACAAAATCCAAAAAATCACTACTACACCAGGCGCTCCTACGCCAAACTAATCAAAAAGACCAGCTACAGGAGGAGATCTAGAAAAGGGAATCCTCATAATATCAACTCCCATTACTCAACTCCCATTACTCAACTCCCATTACCTCATCAGAATCAGCAATCACTTTGATTAATAGTTATGCTTTTTAAAATCGATCTCAACAACCTTATCGACCGGCACCCCCACGATTCTTGCGGGATTACCAACGGCAGTTGTCTTAGGTGGGACATCGGTTAGGACAATTGCGCCGGCACCGATTTTGCTAAACGCACCAATGGTAATGTTGCCAAGAATTTGGGCGTTTGCGCCAATAAAAGCACCGCGTTCAACGTGAGGATGGCGAGGGCCAGCAACGGATTTTCGAGCCCCTAAGGTAACGCCGTGCAGAATGGTGACGTCATCTTCAACCACTGCCGTTGACCCAATAACGACGCCAATGCCATGGTCGATAAAGACCCGTTTGCCGATGGTGGCTTCTGGTGAAATTGAAATGCCCGTGCTGTGGGCAGCATGCTGGCTTAGTAAACTTGCAAACGTAAAGAAGCGCCGAATCACTAAAAAGTGGGCAATCCGATACCAAAATAGGGCGCGAATTCCGGGGTAGGTGAGAATCACTTCTGATAAATTATGAGCAGCCGGATCACGCTTTAGAATTGAACGCGCCGTTTGAAACATAATGATCGCTCCCTTGCAAGACCCTGAAACCATCTTGTAGATCCGTTAATAAATCCCTTTTATCTTCAACACCGACAGATAAACGGATGAGTTCGTCTTTGATGCCATTCTTTAGTCGGGTTTCTCGGGGAATTGCGCCGTGGGTCA
Organism: Lentilactobacillus kisonensis DSM 19906 = JCM 15041; assembly: GCF_001434135.1. Classification (GTDB taxonomy): domain Bacteria; phylum Bacillota; class Bacilli; order Lactobacillales; family Lactobacillaceae; genus Lentilactobacillus; species Lentilactobacillus kisonensis. The sequence continues at coordinate 21,704 of NZ_AZEB01000015.1, forward strand.
TTAATGCGGGAATTTCGATAAGACTTTCAAGCGCGCCTAAACTTTCCGCTAACGTAATGACGTGAAGTTGTTCAACAAATTTCTGGGGATCGAGTCCGGGCTGTAATTCAAACGAAATCATTGCCCCAAAGCCGTTCATTTGCTTCTTAGCAATTTCGTAATCAGGGTTGTTCGGATCACCAGGGTAGTAAATTTTACTAACGAGCGGCTCATGATTAAGATAAGCAAAAATGGCTTGGGTGTTCGCTAAGTGGGCACGCATACGAAGTGACAAGGTTTTGATGCCCCGCTGTAGCAACCAGCTTTCTTGGGGTGCGAGGATGCCGCCAATGGCATTTTGCAAGTAACCAATTTTTTCACCAAGAGCTTTATCTTTCGTAACAACTAGGCCGGCAATAACGTCACTGTGGCCGCCCAAATATTTTGAAGCGCTGTGCAGGACAATATCGACTCCCAGCTCTAAGGGCCGTTGAACGTATGGGGAAGCGAAAGTATTATCAATGATGCTTAAAATGCCGTGATCCTTAGCAATGGTCGCGACTGCTTCAATATCAGTTACCCGCAACAATGGGTTGGTTGGCGTTTCCAAGTAAATTGCCTTGGTTGCCGGGGTAATTGCGGCTTCAACTGCTTGAAGATCGCGAGTATCAACAACGGTAAACGTCATGCCAAATCGTTTTAGAACGGTGTCAATCAAGCGGAAGGTACCGCCGTAAACGTCATTACCAACAATAAAATGATCCCCGGCAGAAAATAACGAAAAGACCGTATCAATTGCGGCTGATCCAGACGCAAACGCGAAACCATCGGTGCCATTTTCTAAATCCGCAATCAGCTTTTCCACCGCTGTTCTGGTTGGATTACCAGAACGGGAGTATTCATATTGGCTTTCACCAATCTTATTTTGATGGAATGTCGATGCCATGTAAATTGGGATAGAGGTTGCCCCAGTTGCTGGGTCTTCGCTGATGCCACCGTGTAGTAGTTTTGTATCAAATTCCATAATGATTACCTCACTTAATTTTTAGTCGTAAATGTTTTCGCTCAGATAACGTTCGCTGCTGTCTGGAAAGATGGTGACAATGTTGCTATTGGGTGGCAATGTTTCAGCAACTTTTAAGCTAGCTGCCAAAGCGGCACCACTTGAGCTGCCAACGAATAATCCTTGGGTTCTAGCTAACGCCTTTACCTGTTTAAAAGCGTCGGCATCCGAAATGGTCAGGGTCTGATCGATGGTGATATCTTTGAAAAATGGTGGTACAAATTCAACGCCAATGCCTTCTGTTCGATGTGGGTGGGCGGGACCGCCATTCAAGATAGAGCCCTCTGGTTCAACGACGATCGCCTTAGTTGTTGGATCTTGTTCTTTTAAATATTTGGTGACGCCAGCAAATGTGCCACCACTGCCCGCCCCAGCAATGAAGGCGGTAATTGGTTCGTCGAGGTCAACGATTAGTTCTGGTGCAAGTGTGTGGTAGTAGGCTGCTGGATTCGCCGGATTTTTAAATTGCATGGGGACATAACTGTTATCGGTGGCGGCGGCAATTTCATTGGCCTTTTTAATTGCCCCTTTGATGCCGAGTTCGCTTGGGGTATTGATAAGGCGGGCTCCCAGCGCTTTCATCAGTTGCTGTTTTTCGAAACTGAATTTTTCGGGAACAACAAGGATCGTGGGTAAATGATGTTGCTGAGTGGCAAGGGCGATGCCGATGCCAGTATTGCCTGCGGTTGGTTCAATGATGGTGGTGTCAGCGGTGATTTTACCGCTATCAATGCCGGCTTGAATCATAAACTGCCCCAAACGATCCTTGACACTGCCACCAGGATTAAACATTTCAAGCTTGGCGTAGATATGGCTGTTATTGGGAATGGTAATTTGTAAATCGATGAGTGGCGTGTGGCCGATTAGCTGAGAAACTGATTTAATTAACATGCTGTCATCCTCTTTAAGTTTAAAATCGATAGAAAAAGGGTGCGAAAACTCATACTGAATTTTCGCACCCTTTGTTTAGTTCATGCCCCTGGCAGGCATTGAACTTTTAAGGTCGTTATGCCTCAAAAAATGTCAATGCTAACAGGCCGAACATCGCAAAAAGCGCGTTGTTCGACAACAGTTGTTGATTACATTAAACATTACTTGAGTCATAAAGACACCTCCGAAATTTGTTGCCCATAATATACTCAATTGAAACCGGTTTGTCAACTGAAAAAGTAAGTGAGCGGAGTAAAGCGGTTAGAGACCGGAGTCTAAGGTGCTTCCGACTTAAACCCCGGGCCTGGGTTTGAGTTGGAAGTATCTTAGATGCAGGTCTCTGCTTTACGGAGCAGTCCTAATCTATGTTGCCAGGAAGTGCGGAGCCAAGCGGTTAGAGACTGGAATCTAAGGTGCTTTCGGCTTAAACCCCGGGCTTGGGTTTGAGTCGGAAGTATCTTAGATTCCAGTCTCTGCTTGGTGCAGCATGTTTCCACAATGTTGCCAAGAAAGCAACTCCACGCTTAAAATTTTTGAAAGTGCCTACTTCCAGACTTCGATTTTTCAAAGCAACCTTAATTTGTGTTTCTAAGAGAAGTAGGAGCTACTAAGACTGGACCTTTTGTCTGAATCAGCCCTTATTTGATATCATTCATTAAAACAATTTGATAAGCAGATTGACAAATTCTAATCAGAAACTCATAATTATCAGCAAACAGCGAGTGGGGATTCATATTGGTTTGGTGAGATGCGTATATCTCTGTTATGTAGATTAAACGTGCTCAGACGAGCAACAATCTGCGTGTAATCACCTCTGAGAAAAATTCCAACTCCGGGAATTTCCCTCAGAGGAGACTTACACTCCGATTGCTAACCGCTCGTATTCGCACTCTAACGTGCTCAACCCATCAGTTCTCTGTACCTAACTGAAAATAACCACTGAACGGAAAATCATCGTTCAATGACTATTTACCAGTTAGGCTCCGAGAACTCCCGATGGGAATTCGCACTCTATAAAAAAGAAAGTTGGCGACGGGATGTCAGTTGATATTAATGAGTTAGCATTACCAGATGGTCAAATTGTGTCTGATCCAGAAGAAATTAGTAAGCTTAGTAGTGACAAGTTCACGGAAGCCATTGAAGAAACGAGTCAACCCTTAGCGGTTATTCAGGCAAAAAGTGTTGAAGATGTTCAAGCAGCAGTGAAGTTTGCGAACCAAAATCAAATTCCAGTAACGGCACGGGGAGCTGGGACGTCTATTGTTAATGGCTCAGCCGCTGAGAAGGGTGGCTTTGTTATTGATTTAACTCAGCTTAATAAGATTTTAGAGATCAATATTCCCAATCAATATGCCGTAGTTCAAGCGGGTGTTTTAAATTCCGATCTTGATGATGAGGTGCGAAAGCAGGGTTACTTCTTCTCACCAGATCCCGGTTCCAAGCGTATTAGTTCCGTTGGTGGTAATATCGCGACTAACGCTGGGGGGATGAGTTCGCTGAAGTATGGTACGACAAAGCAATCAGTTGTTGGGCTGCAGGTTGTGCTTGCGGATGGCAGGCTAGTCGAATTAGGTGGCAAAACCTTCAAAAATAACGCACCATACGATTTGACAGATTTGTTTGTCGGCTCTGAAGGGACCTTGGGCATCATTACCGCTGCAACGGTTAAGCTGCTTCCGGTTCCATTTGGTAATCCAGTTACAGGGTTAGCAACCTTTAATGACATGAAGCAACTCAGTGTGGGGGTGCAAAACATCTCTGGCAGTGGGTTATACCCATCCATGATGGAAGCCTTAAATAAAACTTCGATTGAGGCGCTGGATAACTTGGAGAAGTCTGATTTAGGTAAAGGTGGGGCAGAATCGTTATTGATTTTCCAACTTGACGTCGCCCCAGCTGGCGCGGTTGATGCGTTAAAGAAAATTCTAGCAAAGTCCGGCGCCTTGCAAGTGAACGTTACCGACGATCCAGATTACGCTAAAAAGATCATCAAAATTAGGCAAGACTATTACCAAGCAGAGGCAGCATACGGCCGGTTGATCGTTGAAGACGTTGCCGTTCCATTATCGAAGTTGCCTGAATTAGCAGATTTCGTTGAAAATTTGAAGTTTACTTCAAAGGTAACGGCCTTTTTGGGCGGTCATGCAGGGGATGGTAACTTTCATCCTAATTTTGCCGTTTCAAAGGAATATGCGGAGACGCCAGCAGACGTCAACGAAGCAATCAATAAGATCTTTAAGTATGTTCAATCCATTGGCGGAACGATCTCAGCCGAGCATGGAATTGGCGATTTGAAATATCAATGGGTACGCCCACAACTTGGTGCAGATGTGGTTGAATTACAGCGACAAGTTAAAAAAGCATTTGATCCAAACAATATCTTGAATCCTGGTAGAAAAGTTTAAATTAAGATCTACCTAACCAAATAAAGGTTTGGCAGCCAGCAATGGTTGTCAAACCTTTATTTGGTTAGGTAGATTGTTCTTAGCGCATGGATCTTTCGAGTTGATAATCCAAGTGCCACGTTTAAGTAACGATTCATAGAACCATAATGTTGGTCAATCGCCCGATACGCAGCGTTTAGATAGGACCGTTTGGCTGCCTTTGAGCGCTTGAAGTTGGCTAATGCCCGTTGATTATGAGTGATCCGCTTAAGTTGGCGGTATTCTGTATGGGTCAGCGCTTTTAATGCTTTATTTGATGCTAAATAGTTTTTCATGATCGTTTGTTTAGAAACACCTAAGCAAGATAGAATTAACATTGTGGCAATTCCCGTCCGATCCTTGCCGTAGGTACAATGGTATAAGTACGCACCCTGTTTTCGATTTAATAATTGGTTTGCGAACGTATGGTAAGCTTTGATGCTGTAGGGATTGGTTACCATTTTCTGATAGAATAGCTGCATACTGTTTGCGTGCTTGTTTGCTAACTGGTTTGCGTATTGTCGGCGTGTGTGCACACCGAAGTTTCGATTAGCCATTACACTATCATGGCGGTAGATAATCCCACTTAAATTGCGATCTTTGGCGATTTTGATCTCACCGGCCGACCGAAAATCAATGATAGTCCCGACGTGCTTTTGTTGGGTTAACTGCCATTTATCTTTCTTGGTTAAGTGAGACAAAGCATCTGAACGAATGAGTAACCCTTTTTTGATATGGTGATCGTTTTTTGTGATGATGCCACCTAAATCATGGGTATTAACGGTTCCCGTTAGATGGACCGGGGTACCGTAAACTGATTGGGAACTTGCTTTAACCAGAGTTGGCTGAAACGCACCCCAATAAATAATGCTAACAACCAGTAAAACCATTCGGGTAACGTATTTTTCGTTCATAACAACCTCCAAAAGACTAGCGATTAATTAGGCCAATTTTTGCTTTCATCGTTAGAATTCGTTTAACTGATGCATTGACCTGTTTAACAGAGACTTGCTTCTTAGCAATGGCCCGCTTGAGCTGTGGGATCCCCCGCTTGTAGTCACTGGTTAACAAGACGTCATTACCGGCTTTAAATGCCGCGACATCCCGATAAACATGGTGGGAAGTTGCGTAATTGCCAACGGCTTGCATTTGGAGACTGTCTGAAACAATCACTCCCTTAAACCCAAGGTTCTGGCGAAGTAAATGGATATCTTTCTTTGATAGAGAGGCCGGTTTGTGGGGATCAATTTTCTTTAAAATAATATGGGTGACCATGACGGAATCAACGCCGCTCTTAATGCCAGCCTTGAATGGCCGAAAGTCTTTTGCCTCAAAAGATTTAAGGGAGCGGGTGACGCTTGCTGACCCAGTATGGGTGTCAGCGGCTGATCCATATCCTGGAAAATGCTTGAGGGTTGCCGCAACGTGCTGATTTTGAATTGCGGGGACACTGGCGGCAATGTACTTAGACGTTTTAGCATAACCCTTACCAATGGTGCGATCATAGATGAAACTGCCCTTATGCATTGAAACGTCAGCGACTGGGGCAAAGTCCCAATTAATTCCCAGTGAATGCAGTTGCTTAGCTTGATAACGATACATCGACAGCACCTTCTTCATGCCACCTCGATGAAGCGCCTGCTGTGGGGATAAATAATAGCTGTGACCAGAAATTCGTTTGTTAGCGCTCAGCCGTGAAACGGTGCCGCCTTCTTGATCGGTTGAAATGGTGAGTGGAATTTTGGCACTCCGTTGATAGCTACTAAGACGGTGTTTGAAGGAAGCCTTGCTACCAACAAAATTGTTTCCCATTAAAATAATGCCACCAAGATGGTATTTCTTGATATCGTGCTTTGTTGCAGCTTTATTATTTGATACGCCGGTTACAAATAACTGGCCGATTTTCTCGTTAAGGGTCATATGCTTAATTTGATTATCAATTTTTTGTTCGTTAGTCTGCTTTGGATGAGTTCCCGACGCAATTGAGTCTGTGCTTGCATGAGGGATTGTCATCCCTAGTCCAAACGAAACGGCTGTAACTATTGTGAATGATGCGACCTGCTTAAGATTAATGTTCAACTTACCCAATCTCCCTAAATATAATAATTATGTCAACATAATGATTATATGATAAAAAAGAATGAATAGTTATGGGTATCATTAATTTATTAAACTTTTTGACGTTACCTAAGGAACTTTTGAATGTGAGTCAAATCAGCCGTCCGTTTGGCAGCCGATTTGTCTTCGGCGTTGAAGTTGTGCCAGTGGACGTTTTTAACACCAACTTTTTGAAACGTTCCTCGCTTAAGTGATTTGATAACTGGATTACCATACTTTAACCGGTAAAGGAAAGTTGGGGTGCCAGCAATTGTAAAAATATCGATGCGGGGTTGGTTGGCGAAGAGCACTCTGGGGCCGTTCTTTGGAATCCGGTTTTTGCTAAAGACTTTGTCGATAAATCCTTTCGTCATGGCGGGCATGACCTCCCACCAAATGGGAAAGACAAAAATAATTCGTTCCGCGGCTGCTAGTCGGTTAAAGTAGTCATCCACTTGGTCGTTAAGTGAACGCCTGGTTCGCCAATTTGAAAGATCGGTGGCATGCATCACCGGGTCAAATTTGTCTTTGTGTAAGTCAATGACATCAACGGTATCACCGTTTGCTTGTAAATAATTAATTGTTCGTTGGGCAACCGCGGCACTGTAGCTTCTAAAGTGGGGCTGGTTTTCGCTAGCTGCCAAAGTATATGGATGGTCAAAAATAAGTATTGCTTTCATAATAAAATGTCCTTTAATAAAAGTGAGCGGATCCAGGCGGTTTGCAACCGGAGCGTAAGTCTCCTTTGGCAGAAGTCCCTGATTTTGGGATTTTTGCCAAAGGTGCTTACGTGCAGGTTGCTGCCTGGAGGAGCTGTCCTAGTGAAAGTGAGCGGATCCAGGCGGTTAGAAGTCGGAGTATAAGTCTCCTTGGGTAGGAATTCCCGGTTCTGGAATTTTTACCCGAGGTGCTTATACGCAGACTTCTGCCTGGAGGAGCTGTCCTAGAATAAGTGAGCAGAGCAAAGCGGTTAGAAACCGGAGTGTAAGTCTCCTATCGAGAAAATTCCTTGTTTTGGAATTTTTTCGATAGGTGCTTACATGCAGATTTCTGCTTTGCGGAGCTGTCCTAATGTTAATCGAGTGACTTTTCAAAATACATTCCAAGGAATATAATGAGTATAGCAGAACATTTGAAAATGTCAAAATATATTCCGAGGAATTTAAAATGAAATCAACTAGTTTAACAAACCAAATTAAAGCCCAACTCGAAATTTTTCGAAGCCGGGATATTGATCAGGTAATCCTTAATCAGGTTAAAGGGACAGGACTAATCGATACCAAACTGGCTAGCCGGCTAACAATTAATGATCTCCATGTCATACAAGTAGTGGCGCATAGCGAAGATGCAATGCTTTCCGATATTGTGGCTGGCCTGCCTTTGACGCAAGGCGCGGTTTCTAAAATCGTGAATAAGCTTGCCACTGCGGGATTGCTAACCAAAACTCATAAGTCAGCGAATAAAAAGGAAACGTATATTCAATTAACCCGACTCGCAAAGGAAATCAATGCCATTCATGAAGGCTATCATCAGGAAATGAACGACAAACTTCAAGGATTAACTGACCAATTCACGTCAGCTGATCTTCAGGTTGTGAGAGAATTTTTGGAAAAACTAAACAAGTTACGACAATCATAAAAAATAAATCATTTATTTTGATGGAAGATTACAACCGCTTACTTTGTTTATATACCAGCAAGTTTACCTTTCGCTGCTTATGAAAAGAAAGTTAGGTTCCCCTAATTAGTAATTAACAATAGCTAAAACTATGATAATATAAGCTTGTATCAATCATAGAGGAGGCTATTTTCATGCCAAATGAAAAAGAACCAAAGAAGCAGCATTTGATTCACTATGCTAACGGTCCTTCGTTGGAAGAAATCAACGGAACCGTCGTTGTACCAAAAGGAAAGGGCTTTTGGCGAACGTTATTTGGATATTCTGGTCCTGGCGCTTTAGTTGCGGTGGGGTATATGGATCCTGGTAACTGGTCAACGTCAATCACCGGTGGTCAAAATTTTGAATACCTGTTAATGTCCGTTATCTTAATGTCGAGTTTAATTGCCATGTTACTTCAATATATGGCGGCTAAACTGGGCATTGTGACTCAAATGGATTTAGCACAGGCAATTCGAGCGCGGACAAGTAAGTCACTCGGGTACGTATTGTGGATTTTGACGGAGTTAGCAATTATGGCAACGGATATCGCCGAAGTTATTGGTGCGGCCATTGCTTTATACCTATTGTTTAATATTCCGCTAGTGATTTCTGTTTTTATCACCGTATTTGATGTTTTGCTATTATTGCTGTTAACTAAGATTGGCTTTCGTAAGATTGAAGCAATTGTCGTTTGCTTGATTCTAGTGATTTTTGTTGTATTTGCTTATGAAGTCGCACTATCAGATCCAAGTTGGGCAGGTGTTTTCAAAGGATTAATCCCAAATGGTGAAACGTTCTCATCTTCCCCACATGTTGGCGGTCAGACGCCTTTGACTGGTGCACTTGGCATTATTGGTGCAACCGTTATGCCTCATAATTTGTATCTGCATTCTGCAGTTTCCCAAACACGAAAAGTTGATCATAGTGATGAGGAAGACGTTGCGAGAACGGTTCGCTTTTCTACTTGGGATTCAAATATCCAATTAACAATGGCGTTTTTCGTTAACTCTCTGTTGTTAATCATGGGGGTTGCCGTCTTTAAGAGTGGTGCCGTTAAAGATCCTTCATTCTTCGGCCTGTTCCAGGCTTTATCAGATCCTTCCACTTTGAGTAACGGGGTTCTAATTGCGGTTGCTAAATCTGGGATTTTATCAATACTATTTGCCGTTGCTTTATTAGCTTCAGGACAAAACTCAACCATTACTGGTACTTTAACTGGTCAAGTAATCATGGAAGGCTTCATTCACATGCACATGCCACTTTGGATGCGGCGTTTAGTTACCCGGTTAATTTCAGTTATTCCTGTATTGATTTGTGTTGCGATGACTGGTAAAGAATCCCCAATTCAGCAGCATGAGGCGTTAAATACGTTGATGAATAATTCTCAGGTGTTCTTGGCGTTTGCTTTGCCGTTTTCAATGCTGCCGTTGTTGATGTTTACTGATAACAAGATTGAGATGCATGATCGTTTCAAAAACTCAACGATCATTAAAATTCTTGGCTGGATTTCAGTCGTTGCCTTGACCTACCTCAATATGAAGGGCTTACCTGGTCAATTTGAAGCATTTTTGGGTGATAACGCTTCAAAGGGGCAAGTTGCGATGGCCGATAACCTTTCATACGTTGTTATTTTCCTCGTATTAGCACTCCTAGCTTGGATGATTTGGGATATTCATAAGACTAATAAAAAGCTTCAGGCTAAGTTTGAAGCAGCTCGTGAAGAATAGAATAAAAAGGTATAATAAAAGGGTGCCGAGAATATTAAACGATGAAGAATGAAAGGGATGTTTAAAAATGCCAAGTACGACAGGTGGCCAAAAGTTTGAACGAATTTTAGTTGGTGTCGATGATTCAGAAGATGCCCAGTTGGCATTTCGATATGCAATTAGAGAAGCGCGTCAATCCAACGCGCGGTTGATTATCGTATCAATTTTGGAACACGATGAAATGAATATTTATCAAGCATTAAGTAAGGATTATGTTCACGGCGAACGAAAAGAATTGGCTGAACATATTGAAAAATACCGCCAGCTCGCCTTAAGAGCCGGGGTTAAGGAAGTTGATACGGTCATTGATGAAGGTGACCCTGGCGAAACTATTGTCAAACGAGTGATTCCGGCGACGAAAGCAGATTTGCTGATTGTTGGGTCACTGTCCAAAACCGGCGTCAGAAAATACTTTGGTTCACAGGCAGCTTATATGGCCAAGTATTCGCCAATCTCGGTGATGATTGTAAGATAGAGTGAGCGGAGCAAAGCGGTTAGAAGCTGGAGCATAAGTTACCTTGGTCAGAAATCCCTGGGCTTGGGATTTTTGACCAAGGTAACTTATGTGCAAGCTTCTGCTTTGCGGAGCGGTCCTAATCTATGAAGCATAAAAGATTAGCCCGGTTTTGGATTTTTGGCGGGGAAGGCTTAGGTGCAAGTCTCTGCTTTGCGGAGCTGTCCTACTCTATATAGAGATAGAAAGACTACTAGGTGAACCGATGATCCTGATTTGAGGCCTTTACAACTAATTATTTTTCTCGCAAACCAGAACAAAGTCTATCCAGAAATAGACCGCTCACTAGTTCAAACAAGCATTCTAAGCATTTGTTTCACCTATATGCTACTTATCTTGTGTTAATTAAGGCAGATATACGTGCTTTATGACACAAAGAATTAGCCAATCCGTAACATTAATCACTGATTTTCACTCAAGGACTGCCAACAAAACAGCAACGTTTTGTAGCAGTCCTTTTATTAACTAACTCATGGGGGGATCTTTACAATGGAATTAACTGAAAAAAGCCGTAAGTGGTTCATTGCGACTTTGTTGCTTGGAACCTTTACGATGTCAATTAGCCAATCTTCGTTATCAACGGCTTACCCGACGTTTATGAAGTACTTTAATTTGCCAGCCAGTACCATTGCGTGGTTAACGACTGGCTTCATGTTAATTATGTCAGTGGTAATGCCACTATCACCATGGTTAATGAATAATTTTAAATTTAAGCCATTATATTTGTCCTTACTGATTAATTTTGTCATCGGAACTTTAATTATCATTTTTGCACCAAATTTTTTAATAATGATGGTTGGCCGACTTATGGAAGGTTTTAGTGTCGGTGTGCTGTTCCCATCTTACCAGTCGATTATCCTAGAGATCACGCCCACGGCTAATCGCGGCACCGTGATGGGTACGGTCGGCTTAGTCATGGGATCGGCATTGGCAGTTGGCCCAATCGTGTCTGGTGTTTTATTGGAGATTCTTAATTGGCAGGCAATTTTTGGGTTCTTTTTATTAGTCTTAGCGGTCGTCTTTTTCATGGCTTTGAAAACAGTTGTGAGCCCGTTGAAAATTCACTCGACTAGTTTCGACTTTATTTCTGTTTTCATGTCACTTGGCATTATTGGATTGCTCTACTTTATTAATGAAATCTCACATATGACCCCGACTAATTACTTTAACTGGGGGATATTAGTGGTTTCACTGATTTTGTTAGTGATGTTCGTTCGCCGGCAGTTACACATGAAAGCCCCATTACTCAGGCTAGATATTTTAGCGATTCCTAACTTTGATTTAGGGGTGGCGTTGACATCCTTATCCTATATGTCGTTGATTACCGTTACAATTGTGATGCCGCTGTATTACCAACAGGTGATCGGGTTGACCCCACTTTGGTCAGGATTGGCACTGGTTCCAGCGGCAGCCTTTTTATCTTGGTTGAATCGAAGAAGTGGTCGCTTAGCAGATCGGATCGGATTCAAACCTGTAATTTTGATTGGCTTTGGCTTGTTTATCATTGGTTGGGGTGCTTTGCTGATTTGTGCGGGCTTGAAGAATGTTTGGGTTGCCGTTGTTTGCTCAATGATCATTGAAGCCGGGAATGCCTTTGCGATGATGCCGGCGACAACGTTGGGGGCCAATTCGTTAACCAATAATTTGATTCCGCACGGTTCATCGGTGATTGCAACGGTTCGCCAAATAATGGGATCAACTGCCATTGTGTTGGCAACGGTTGTTTTGGGTGAAAAGAATTTCAACGGTGTCTTTTTAACTTTTCTCATTCTTGAAATGATTGCCATTTTATTGGTCTTCAAAATTAAAGATACGACGAAAAGGGGAACAGAATCGCATTTGTGAAATGTAAGCTATTTTCATTTCAAATTCTATCTATAATTGAATACTTAGAATGTTTTGAAAATCACAATATGAGTTGTTGTACTCGCTTTCAAAATATGGTATTCTTTTTTTGGATGATAAAAGGTCATTCAAGACTGGATACCTTAAATCCTTCATAAACTATTTATGGTCGATAACAGGCAACCACGAAGTACCTTTCTGGTTGCTTTGTTATTTAAAAGTTTAATGTTGTGTGGCTCAATAATAGGAGGTTGTATAATGGCTTATCGAACTGTTAATCCTTACAATAATGAAGTTGTTAAGGAGTATCCTTTTGCAACAGATATTCAACTTGGAGAAGCACTTGCCGAAAGTGACGCCACTTATCGTGCAATGAAGAAACAACCAATTTCTGAAAGGGCAAAGATTCTGCATAACGTTGCTGCTAAGTTACGTGAACATGAAGATGAACTTGCTAAAGCCTGTACCATTGATATGGGGAAACTAATCGGTGAATCTAAAGGTGAAGTTGAATTAGTTGCGATTATTGCTGATTGGTTTGCTGATCATGGTGAGGAACTGCTTCAGCCAGAAGAAGTGGATACGATCGCAACTGGTCATGCCGAAATTCAAAAGCATGCAACTGGCGTAATCATGATGGTCGAGCCATGGAACTTCCCATACTATCAAATCATGCGGGTGTTTGCCCCTAACTTCATGGTTGGAAATACCATGATTTTGAAACATGCTGCTAACACACCAACTTCCGCTCAAATGTTTTGCAATGTTGTTGCTGAATCCGGGGCACCAAAGGGTTCATTGACTAATTTGTTCTTGAGTTATGATCAAGTTGGCGAAGCAATTGCTGATCCACGGGTTCAAGGTGTTGCATTAACTGGTTCTGAGCGTGGTGGAACAGCTGTTGCCGAAGTTGCCGGCAAGAACCTTAAAAAGAACACGATGGAACTTGGTGGTATGGATCCATTCATTGTTCTCGGGGATGCCAATATGGACGATGTTGCTGATATTGCATGGCGAGCACGTCTTTACAATACTGGTCAAGTATGTACATCATCCAAGCGGTTTATTGTCATGGATAACGTTTACGATGAATTTGTTGATACTCTCAAAGATAAATTCAGTAAAGTTCAGCCAGGTGATCCACTGGATCCTGCAACTTCACTTGCACCAATGAACACGGAAAAAGCGAAGAACAAGCTTCAAGGACAATTGGATGAAGCCATTGCAGCTGGTGCCAAGGTTGAGTATGGGAATGAACCAATTGATTTGCCAGGGCAATTCTTCAAGCCAACAATCTTAACCAATATCAGCAAGAGTAATCCAGCATATGACACTGAGTTGTTTGGCCCAATTGCTTGCGTTTACAAGGTTCACAGCGAACAAGAAGCCGTTGATCTTGCCAATGATAACCCTTATGGCCTTGGTGGCATTGTCTTTGCTGGTGATGAAGATCACGGTGCTGAAGTTGCTTCCCAAATCGAAACGGGTATGGTATTTGTTAATAACTTCATGTCAACATTGCCAGAATTACCATTTGGCGGGGTTAAACTTTCAGGCTATGGCCGTGAAATGAGCCACATTGGTGAAGAAGCCTTTATTAATCAACAGTTGATTGTGAAAACTGCTAAGCCAAACATGGATAATTTAGCTGGTGGGTTGGTCGCAATGGATCCACAACCTAAGAAAATGAGCAAAACTAAATAGCGGGCGTTAAAGTTGCCTGCTACTAGTTTGTTCAAGTAAAATTCGTCAGGGAAAATAATCTCTGACGAATTTTTTTGGCCTTTTTTAACTATTTTAAAAAAATAGTCGAGTTTATTTCCGTATATACTCCATAGAGGGACAATGAGGCTCCTTCGAAATAAAAAAAGGAATAGGGGAATGGATGTGAACAAGAATCATAATGGATTGATCCAAAGAAATGGCTTATTGAGACTTTGGGCACCGATCGTATTAGTAGCAGCTAGTAGTTGGCTGTTCATACAAGCACCGACAATGCCGGCTGCTGCCGAAGAAACAAGCACCGTTGAAAAGGCGGTTACCTTTTACGTTCAACCGCAATATCAGTTGGATCGTGATGGTAGCTGGGCCGATGTTCCTGGCGTTGGCCCAATCGCGATGCGGGGCGTTCCGGGACGTTCATTTGAAGCGCCGGTTATTAGAGACTATGTATTGACGGGGGATGCAATCCCTACAGTTCCAAATAGTGGCGGTGATCAATCCCACCCAATGAAGCTAAGGTATCGAAGACAAAGTACGGGGTTGTATACCGCAACCGTCAATATTAATTATGTGGACAGCCAAAAGGGCTACACGATTTCTTCGGATACGAAGACATTGCACTATGCCGATCACGTAACCTTGATTCCAAAAGAAATTGTAGGTTATCGTCTTCAAGATGCTGAAGTTCCTAATCAATATTTCGCCAAGAATCAAGATAAATCGGTTAGCTTTGTATTTAAAGAACTTAGGGATCCAACCTATACGGTGAAGTTTTATTATTTACCGATTGAAAAGCCAGCTGTTCAGTCGATCGCGAAAAATGAATCAGCTAAGGCTGTGACAGTTTCTGAGAAGCCAACTGTCGTTAAGCAAGAAGTAAGTGAACCAAAGAGGCCGGTAATTAGTAAGACGCCGGTGGTGACCAAAGCACCGAAGAAACCGACCACCAATCAGGCACGGCTGATAGATAACACTTCTAAATCAATGGTAATGGTTCCTAAAATGCCAGTTAACAAACCACAACCAAATTTGGTAACGCCAAAACCAGTTGAAATAAAAACGGATCAGTTAAAACCAACGCAACCAGTTAATCAGGTGAAAGTGCCGGCTCAAAAAGTAGCAAAAACATCGGTAACTGCTCAAAAGGAAACGCCGCTAGAAAGGCCATCTCAAGTATTACCAAAGATGCCAACACCTTCGCAAAAGAGTGAGACTAAGGAAACACCCGTCGTAGCAGTTAAGAGGGCTATGACTGCTGTTAAAGTACCAATTGTCCAGCCGACAACCAGTCAACCGACTGCTGAACTGACTGACAGCCAAATACCAGCGATAGAATCAGATCATCGCGGTTCTTTAACTAAGGCTACTAACACTAACCAGTTAGTAAAAACCAGCATTCAGCCAAGTGAGGCAACGGTTCAGAAATTAGCGGTGTACGCAATTCGCAAAATTAGCCTGTATCGGTCACCAAATTTCAATAGGAAAACGGTCGAAGTGAGTTACTCAAAGCAACCGCGACGCCTACGACCAATGTTTGTCGTGATCGGTTATGGACGGTCAACGACTGGTAAGCTTCGTTATAAAGTTCGAGATGTCAACCATTTAAGCCAAACAGCCGGTAAGGTTGGCTACATTACCACTAGTCTTAAATTCGTTCGACCGGTATATTACGTCACGAAATGGGTGAAGGTTCGGGTCATTAATGGTCGCGGTGTGAATGCTTATGCACAGCCAAATTTAACGGGGAAGGTCCGCAACTATCCACAAGGCACTATCTTGAAAACAAAAGGGATTGTCACCCACAACTTGACGACTCGCTACATGCTAGTTAACGGCGGTTACGTGACTGCCAACAAGAAGTTAGTGATCGCCGACCACGCTTAAAGCTTCAAATTTGGTAATTAAGTGGGACTCCAGTAAAATGATGATTAGTCAAACACATCATTTTACTGGAGGTAATCAGATGGGTAAAGCAACTGGTTTTTGGTCCAAATTATCAATCATCCTGGCAGTTGGTCAGCTTGGGCTTTCGATATATAAACAGTATCAAGCGTCAAAGCGGGACAAGGTTAATAACGTAAAGTAAAGATTATTAATAGTGTCATCATGAATCATCAAAACGGCGTTAAGCAACTGAGTGAGATAATCTCCCTTCAGTTACTTGACGCCGTTTGTTTTAGTGGTAGCAGTACCCCCATTCCTACTTATTATCTGAGGGGTTTGGTATAATAACGTTTAAAAAATTTGCCTTGGTTTCCACGGTAATCGGTAATTTCGTTGCTGGATCACCATCGATTCTAGCTTGGATTTTCCTTGACGAGAGGTTCTCAATTTTGAGGGTTTTGCATTTAAAGTACATCACATCTGAATTATCTTTCAGGTTGCCAGATAAAAAGTAAGAGCCATAGGCGAATAATTTTGGTAGTGTGAACTTCTTTAAAATAAAGACATGGAGATGATCGTCGTCATAGGAAGCTTCAGGATTGAATTCAACGTAACCACCCACCGAGTTAGTGGTTGTGATTAATAGAATCTGTGACCTCAGCGTTTTAGTCTTACCATTGGCTGTGATTCGTAACTTATATGACCGGTTTGTAAAGAGTTCCTTAAAGCCCTTTACCAAATAAATTGCTTTACCAAACCGTTTCTTTTCGTCGTCCTTAATATTGCGGGCGATGTCTGCTAATCTTCCCAGTGTGAGGCTGCTGATCATAGGTGTATTGCCGACTGTGCCTAAATCAACTTCTGCAGGCTTGCCAGTTAAAAGATTCTTGATAGCATCGTCAGTGTTTAGGGGGATGCTTAGGGCCCGAGCAAAGTTGTTAACCGTCCCACCTGGAATAATACCCAAGGGGATGGTTTTGCCAGCTTTTAAGAATCCTGAACAGGCGGTATTAATTGATCCGTCACCGCCAATGGTTACTAAACAGTCGTAGTTAGCAACGGCGGCAGCGGCTTTTGAGATTGCGTCGTCCTCGGATGTTGTTTTGCATAGGGTGACTGTTTTACCGTTACTTTCAAGAAATTGCTTTGCCTGTTGAGCCAGCTTTTCGTTATCAGTTTTTCCGGCGGAACCGTTGTAAATAATAATGTAAGTTTGCATGGCGAACCTCCAATATATAAAGTGAGCGGAGCAAAGCGGTTAGAAAGCGGAGCCTAAGTTACTCCGTTCAGAAATCCTGGGCTTGGATTTTTGAACGGAGTGGCTTAGGTGCAGCTTTCTGCTTTGTGCAGCTGTCCTAAAACACTGAGCGGATCCAGGCGGTTAGAAACTGGTGGATAAGTCTCTACTTGGCGTAGCATGTTTCCACAATGTGGCAAAAACCAGAATCCCTAGTTCTTGGAAATTTTTGACAAGGGTACTCATGTTCCGCTTCCAGCTTTGCAGAGCGGTTCTTCAGACTACGGATCACTCCTAAATAACGCCTTCATTTCTCATAATCATTATATTATTATTTAGCTTCTAAGTCGTGTTTGGAGATTATGGTCAATGAGCCGTTCATGACGGGAGAGGTCGCATCAACTGCCTGGGGATCGGTAAAGATTTTTAACATCTTCATAAAGCTTTCAGCAGTATTGTCCTCATTTAAATCTGTGAGTGGCAGCCAGTAAATTTTGCCCTCGTCCGATTGTTTCAATTTGCCAGTGAAATGACTCGTTCGATATAAGAAACCAATTCGACGGTATGCGGGCTCGTCGCTAAACCACTCGACGGTTCCACAAGATTCAAGGCTACTAACCTGGAGACCGGTCTCTTCAAAGACTTCACGGACCATTGAATCATACAGACTTTCCCCCTTTTCAACGTGACCACCAGGGAAGGTGTGACCAAATTTCCAGGCAACGTCCGTTTTGTCCTCAACCAAAACTTTATCCGTTTGCTTATCGTAAATCATGCACATGTTAACCATTTCGATATGTTCAGTTCTTGAATAAGTCATTTGATCACCTCATGAATTTTTAAACGTTATTTGACGATGTAATTGTACGTTTGAATTGGCTCTAGATAATCATTTAGCCGCTCAAACAGCATCACTAACCACGTAAAGGCCAGCATAAACGCTAGGATTTCAAAGGCGGTTAATGATAGATAGCCAATGAATTGGAATAAGATTTCACCAGCAAGCAGCGCACCGGCAATTAACCAAGACATATGTAAGAAATCAGGTGAAACGTTTGGCAGCAGCCATTTAATTCCAACGATGAGGGCCAACACCAGGTAGACTAAATAACCGGCAACCTTTCCGTGCAGTGAATGTAATTGAACATTGTTAGGAAAGACGCCAACGGATGCCAAATCAATTGCGAGTAGCGTTAACAGTATCCGTAAAATCAATAGCTGCCGGCTCTTTGGAAAAACCGCTTTGAGGGATACAAATAAATAGTCGATTAGTGCAATCAATATGAGGCCGGCAAAAATTAGGGTGAAGTTAAACTCCCAGGAAGATTTGGCGTTATTAGTCCCTAAAAAGCTTAAATTTCGTTTCCACCAATACAGGTTTTGATTGCTCATCATAGCTAGCACCATGCCACTGACAATTACGGCAATAAAGGTATTGGTAAGTAAACGCGAGGAAAGTCGGGGAACCAAATTCGCCATTGTTTGCGTTTCAATTATCGTAATCATCGCAAATAGTGCTGTTGAGGTTGCCAGGTCAAAAGTAGCCCCTTTGAACAGATTGCCAGCGATCCAAAATAAGCCAGCCATCAGCATGAAACTAATCAAAGTACCAGCTAAAGCGACTGTTGGAAAATTACGCCAAGAAACGGCTTGCACAACTGAGCCTTTTTGCCGTTTAAGAAGGATGAACGAGGTTGAAAAGCTGATTAGGCCACTTAACGTGGTGAGTCCAAGGGAGAGCGTGGCGACTGATTCATTGCCGGTTAAAGGAATATAATTGGTTTTGCGGATAACAAAATAGCCTAGAAAAACAATCGACATAATGACGGCTAATGCGGTGGTGCTCCAACGCCTGCCTTGAATCGTGATAGGCTTTTGGGGTGATTTAACAATGATGCCATCTTGGGTGAACGTCACCTCAACGCTGTTCCCTGACTTGACGCCTAACTGTTTCTGGAGCTTTTCTGGCAACGTAACGAAATTCTTATCGGCCAATGGTGTTCCTCCTCAAAATGATGGCTACTAGGTCACAAAAATGGCCCTTAACCTAGTTTTACTATAATAAAATGGTATGCTACTTGTCAGTAAATAACAAGCGGCTTTAAACGGGTGCCACCTTTTGATAACAAACGGTTGATTCCCAAAATTTAACAAAAAAAATACAATCATTCCGGTTTTAGAATGATTGCATTCGGCAGTTGAATTTTAGGGCTTAAACGCCAATTGCCCCAGATTTAAATTCTAATAAAAGCCCATCCACTGTTGAAAACTAAGTAACGTTCTTTATTTAACCGATGGTCCCTTAGGCTTCAAATCAGCTAACTGGCCTTTGAATTCTTTTGAGTACAGGGACATATCCGAACGGTATTCATCAAGATCATCACTCATGTGAACCGTGTAATCAGCTTCCTCGCCGTGTTCACCTTGGTCGAGCCCTAGCTTTTCCTCCTTACGGTCAACCCGCATTGGCATGAATAAGCTTAATCCCTTAATGATGATTGATGCGGCAATGGCGACAAAGACAATCGTGGCTGCGGTGGCGAGTAGCTGAATGCCAAATTGATAGAAACCACCGCCGTAGAAGATGCCGTTATGAGTTACGACCGGATTAACGGTTTTAGTGGCAAATAATCCAGTAGCAATGCTGCCGACAATTCCGCTAACCCCGTGGCAACCAAAAGCATCAAGTGCATCGTCAACGCCAATGCGATCCTTCAAATAATTGACAAAGAAGTAGCTGGCAAAGGTTGAGAACATCCCAATCCAAAACGAGCCGGCAATCGTAACGAACCCACAGGCTGGCGTGATGCCAACTAACCCACAGAGGGTCCCGGTACAAACACCCACCAAAGTTGGTTTACCACTAATGACCATATCGAGGATCATCCAAGTAACCATGGCGGTTCCGGTTGACATGGTCGTCGTGATAGTTGCTTGAGCGGCGATGTTATTAACGCCTAACGCTGAACCAGCATTAAAGCCGTACCAGCCGATCCACAAAATGGTTGCGCCTAATAGAACCCACGGTAAATTGTAGTGATTGTGGGGGCGGTCACCAAATTTAATTCGTTTACCTAAGAAAGCGGAAAGAACGAAGGCGGTTACCCCGGCATTGATATGAACAACGGTACCGCCGGCGAAATCAAGGACACCCAGTCCATAGAGAATGCCGTGAGGGCTCCAAACCAAATGGACCATTGGGTAGTAGATGATGATTGACCAAAGGACTAAGAATGCTAACAAAAAGTTGAACTTAATTCGACCGACAACGGCACCAACGAATAGGGCTGGTGTAATAATGGCAAACATCATTTCAAAAACAGCAAAAATGCCCGTTGGAATCTTGGTAGCGGTCAACGACGTCAAATCGATGCCATTCATAAAGAAATGCGTGACATTGCCAACAACACCACCAATGTTGCCAGAAAATGATAATGAGTAGCCGATAACGATCCATAATACAATTGCCACACCGGTCATGACAAAGACAGACAACATGGTATTGACGACGTTTCGTTTTGAAACAAGGCCCCCATAGAAAAATGCTAATCCGGGAGTCATGAAGAGGACCAAAATACTTGATAGAATCATAAAAGAGGTATTTGCCGCATTCATAATATCGCTTCCTTATTCTTAATGTTATAAATTCTAACATCATCTTTCGAAAAGCACCAGTAGTTTTTGAAAATGGTTAGAAAATTAGAATAAGATAAGCGATTATGGAAACGGCTTCAATTGCGCAGAATATAAGATAACGCGTGACCCGCTGATTCAATAAAAAAGTTTACGTTCGGTCACATAGTGTAAGTAAAAGTTACATGTTACAAAAAAATAATCAGCCAGTTTCCACTGCATTGTCATGCAAAGGGCTGGCTGATTATTTAAGTTTAATGGGTTATGACAAATGGTTGATGGCTTCTGGAATGGGTTCATTTCCGGTACTCATTTCAATAATTTCCCCAACTGATGAATTATGTTCTGCGAGGCCAATTAGAACTTCGGCGACATTTTCAATGCTAGTTTCGTTCGTAGTGTAATTGCCTAAAGATACTTTTCCTGATCCAGGTTTATCAACCAACGCGGTTGGCTGCAAAATTGTGTATTGAAGGTGGGTGTTATTCATCAGCCATTCGTCTGCGTAATACTTAGCGATCAAGTAATTTGCAAGTGGTGACGGGTTTTTACCACTAAATAAATCTGGTGTCAGGGATCCCTTGGAACTTAGCATGACAAAGCGCAGGATGCCCTTTTCTTCAGCTGCTTTCATAATCTTAACGGCACCATTGAGATCCACCTGTAGCAGATCTTTGCCACCAGACCCGGCTGTAAAAATCAGTTTGCCAGCTTCGGGCAATGATTCTTTAATGTCATCCTTAGTATCGTGTAAATCAATGTGAAATGGGGTCACGTTGTCGGCTGCCGGAACCTTTTCAGGATGACGGGCGCCAGCGTAGACTTCGATATCAGGCCTTGCTGCTAACTTTGAGACGACCGTTGAACCAACCCGGCCGGTTGCACCGATTACAATAATTTTCATGGGGATCCTCCTTATTGATAGTGAGCGGATCCAGGCGGTTAGAAAGCGGAACATAAGTCTCCTTGAACGGAAATCCCTGGGTTTGGGATTTTCGTTCAAGGTGCTTATGTGTAGCTTTCTGCCTGGAGGAGCTGTCCTAAAATACAGTGAGCGGAACAAAGCGGTTAGAAACTGGAATATAAGTCTCCTTGGGTGGAAATTCCCGGTTCTGGAATTTTTACCCAAGGTGCTTATATGGAAGTTTCTGCTTTGCGCAGCTGTCCTAAGAAAAGTGAGCAGACCTAGTTTCTGTCTGAAGAAACTGTCCTAATACTCATGTTCAACTTACCACCTTAATTATAGATAAAAATGATCATATACACAAAGGGTTATGGTTTTAATTTCGAATACTTGATGAAGATCAATTTTTTATTCGCCGTTCCCCCCTATACTTGAACCATCATCAAAAGACGGGAGCGAAGCATTATGAAATTTCAACGATACATTAATAAACATATCAATCAGATTACGTTGATCACAGCGGTCTTAATTGGAATTGGGTTACTGGGAAGTTTATTGAATTTCCAGTTAGTTTATACCGGGGCATTTATCCTGGCATCGATTATCTCAGCAGTTCCAATTCTGCTGCGAGCAATTTCTGCTTTAAGGTTTAAAACAATTAGTATTGAGCTATTAGTCAGTATCGCCGTGGTTGGGGCGTTTATCATTGGTGAGTACAACGAATCGGCGATTGTCACCTTCTTGTTCCTGTTTGGAACTTTTTTAGAGGACAAGACATTAGCCAAGACCCGCCACTCCATCAAGGATTTAACCGAGATGGCTCCTACGACTGCAACCGTAGTCAGTGAGGACGGTGAAACGGAAGAAACGGACGTTGATTTTGTGGATGTCGGTGACGTGGTTCTGGTCAAAGCTGGTGGTCAGATTCCAGTTGACGGCAAAATTGTTGATGGGTCAGGTAATTTAAACGAAGCCAGCATCACTGGTGAGTCTAAATTAGTGACTAAGGATGCAGGAGACTCAGTATATTCTGGCACAATTTTGGATAACGGGACCGTGAAGGTTGAAGCTACCAAGGTTGGTGATGACACGACGTTTGGCAAGATTGTCGAATTAGTCGAAGATGCTCAGGATACCAAGTCACCAGCCGAAAAATTTATTGATAAATTTGCGACGTATTACACGCCAGCTGTCTTAGTAATTGCACTGGTAGTTGGCTTAATCTCACGAGACTTCCGGTTAGCAATCACGGTATTAGTTCTAGGATGCCCCGGGGCTTTGGTGATTGGGGCACCGGTTTCAAACGTTGCCGGCATTGGTAATGGTGCTAAAAACGGGGTCCTAATTAAGGGCGGTGAGGTGATGAATACCTTTGCCAACGTTGATACTTTAGTGTTTGATAAGACTGGAACCCTGACGGAAGGTAAAACGGCGGTCACGCAATTTAAAAACTATGCTGCTAGTGAAGATAGTTTAGCAATGGCAGCAGCGGTCGAGCAGCACTCGGATCATCCCCTGGCTAATGCAGTGGTTAAATTTGCGGCTGGGCGGAATATTAGCCCCGATAAATTTACCACTGATTCAGTTGATACGGTTAAAGGCCGTGGGGTCCAAGCCAGCATTAAAGATCAACAAGTGTTAATTGGTAATGCCGCAATGATGGTGGATAACCACATCCAACTTTCGGCTCAGCAACAAACTGATTTAAAGGCAATTCAGAAACAGGGAAGTTCATCTGTCATCATCGCAGTTGGTAATGAAGTTCAAGTAATCTTAGGAATCTCGGATGTGATTCGTGAAGGGGTTGCCGAAAGTCTGCGACAGCTTAAAAAGATAGGGATTAAAAAAACGGTTATGCTGACTGGGGATAATCAGGCGACAGCTGAGGCAGTTGCGAGCCAAATTGGCATTGATACGGTGCACGCTGAACTGCTGCCGGAACAAAAGGTCACGTATGTTAAAAAATATCAGGAACAGGGACATCGGGTTGCCTTTATTGGCGATGGGATCAACGATAGCCCATCAATTGCCACGGCTGATATTGGCATTGCCATGGGTGGCGGTACCGATGTTGCGGTTGAAACTTCTGACGTTGTCTTGATGGCTTCTAAGTTTGAAGAGTTGGTTCATGCATTTGGCCTTGCAAAGAAGACGGTGGCGAATACAAAGGAAAACATCGTGATTGCAATCGGGACGGTGGTTCTGTTGTTGATCGGTTTAATGCTGGGTTACATCTACATGGCAAGCGGGATGTTCGTCCACGAAGCAAGTATTCTGGTGGTCATCTTCAATGCAATGAGATTAATTAAATACCACACAAAAACAGCAAAACTTGATCCAGATCAATTATCTTTTGAGGAATCGGAGCTATCCTAATCTATGTAGTCAGGAAATATGGCATTAACGTTCCAAATTAAAACATCATTAAATAAATGGAGGTCATCGTTATGAGTAAAGCAATTTTACAATTAGACGCATTATCATGCCCGGCATGCATGCAAAAGATCCAAGGCGCATTAGAAAAACAAACTGGCGTTGAAAATGTTAAGGTGCTGTTCAACGCTGCAAAGGTTAAAACTGAATTTAACGGCGAGCAAATTTCAGCCGATAAATTGTCTGATACCATCACTGATTTAGGTTACGAAGTTCAATCAATGAAAGTTAAGGAATGAGGAAGAAAAATGACAACTAAAAATGCAGAACAAACACCAAAGGATTTATTTGCGGCTGAGGTCAAACAGGCCGATGTCGATCACCATACGCCAACTGCCGGGGCAATGACTGGACACATTGTTTCCAACCTAGTCGTTCTGGTTAACAAGTTGCAGCAAGCTAAGTGGTATGTTAAAGGGATGAACGCCAACACGCTGAAAAATTACTTTGGCGACCTGCTGGTTCAGGCAAATGACCAGAAGGATAAGCTGGGAGAAACGTTAATTGATGAGAACCTATTGACGCCAACAACCCAAAAAGAATTCACTGAATACGCAATGCTGACGGAAAATGGTGAAAACAAGTATCATTCCGCTGAATGGTTGATTGATAATTTTGTTCATGATTATGATACGGAGAATCTGTTTGTCACCCGTGCCATTAGGCTAGCGGAAAAAGAAGATCGGCCGGTATTAGCAACGATGTTAACTAAGATCTTTGGTGAAAACAATCATAACATCGCCTCATTGCAGGCCCTGCTGGGGAATACCCCACGGGCAGGATTGGATGAAGAAGACGACGATGAGTTCTAAGTGAGTAAAGTGGTTATCAGGCCGTAGTCGAATAAGTTAGGCTGTAGTGAGTACTGTGAAATCATAACTAAGCAAACGTAATACAAAAGGTCCTTCCCTTAAAATTTTAAATTGAATTTTAAGGGAAGGACCTTTTTGCATTTTAACGAGTAACTTAACTGGATTTAACTTAAATTATCCGCTGAATTATTTTTCTGCAACGCTTGTTTTTGAACTGTTCTCGCGTTTCTTGGCTTCTTCGGTTAAGATTCGATACTGCCGTTGTGCGTTTTCGTAAATTTGACTGGCTTCCTTTAATTGCTCACGTGATTCATTTAATTGTTCAACTAATTGAGAATCCGTGTAAGCAGCCTTATGAATTTGGATCTGCTCGGTTAGCTTGTACGCTTTTACGACAGCGCGGTAGCCACCACGGCCGAAGCTAGCAATCTGCGTGCCAGCGTTCCTTAGGGTTGGCTTCAAGCTGAAACTATTGATACGCTTTAGGAGTGGCTCGCTGACGTGTTTATTCCAGTAGGTGATGAGGGGGCCAGTGAAAAAGGCAACGATAATTGTAGCGACTCCAACGGGCCCACCAACTAGGAAAGCAACGACCATGAATACGATGTCTTGACTAATTCTGGCAATTCGGTATTTTAAATGGACTAAATTTGTAATAATTGGTGCGATTGCATCATATGGTGCAACTCCCAAGCTGGCTCCCATGTACATTGAAGAACCAAGGGTAAATAATAGTAATCCAATGATTAAATCAGCGGAAACTGTCAGAAAGTTGAGTGAATTAGGCAAAATATCATTATAAAGCTGCGTAAACCACTGAATTTCATAGCCAACCAGAACCATATTCATGATGGTGCCGATGCCGATTTTTTTGCGATCAAGAATGAGCACCACCACAAAGATTACTAAGTTAGAAATTAACTGGGTGTTCCCAAGCCCCATGCCGAACTTAGCTGCTAAGCCGGTGTTCATCGCTGTAAATGGATCAAGTCCGACTCGGCCTTCCCGCAAAAAGGTGGTTCCAAGTGAGAGAATGGCGATGCCGATGAACGCCATTAGAGTTTTCAAAATGACCGCAACGGTGCGATTCATTTTCTGAAGTTGATCATCATTTGAATTATCCTTATTTTCCATATCGCTATTAAGTAAGCATCTTTTCGTATTGACCACAAACGTTTGTGGTATATTCTAACATTCTGTTTTGGAAATGCAAGAATGAGTGAGCGGAGCGGTCCTAATCTGTGTTGCCAGAAGCAAAGCATTCAGAGTGCTGCACCAAGCAGAACGCTTTGCTTCGCTCACTCTTTTGTTGACAAACGGCATAGATAGCGTTAAGTTTAACCTCAATCATCGCTTAGTTACTTATATGATTAACCAATTAACAAAATGCAAAATTGGAGGATTTTAAATGACTGACATGGCGACTAACAAACGGGGCCTTACTAATTTTGATATCAAAGTCCTGGGAATTACGTTGATGTTTATTGACCACTTTCACGAGATGTTTGCAGCGGCGGGGGCGCCTAATTGGCTTGACTGGTTTGGTCGCCCAGTAGCAACGATCTTTATGTTTTTGAGTGTTGAAGGGTTTACTCACACTCACAATCAAAAGCGCTATTTATCACGCTTATTAATTGGCTTTTGGGTGATGGGAGTTGGCAATTTAGTTGTTCAGCACTTTTTCAGCATGGGTAACTTCGGCTTAATCAATAATATCTTTAGTGATTTGTTCATCGGTGTCTTAACCATGTACGGAATTCAAACAATTGCTGACGGGCATCGGACACGACGAATTGGCCAAAGTATATTGGGGATTGTTATCATTTTAATCCCGTTAGTATTTGGCGGGCTTATTTTATTTCTCATGGGATCTCACGCTGGTTTATTCTCTAAGGTGGTTATGCTAGCCGTTCCAACACCAATTACAGCAGAAAATTCGTTCTTCCTGTACCTTGGACCATTAATGTATTTATTACGAAAAAATCGCAATTGGCAATTACTAGCAATCGCCGTTTTTGCTTTGTTATCAACTGGATTTAATTTTAGTCAGCTTTTGACTACCAACACACAGTGGTTAATGGTTTTAGCTGTGATTCCGTTAGCAATGTATAACGGCAAGCTAGGGAGAAGTATGAAAGGCTTCTTCTATGCATTTTATCCGCTTCACATATGGGGGCTTTATATTATTGCGGTGTTATTAGGCGTGAAGGGCTAAGGGGTGTCAGGCTATTTGGTTGCTTGTGAAATTCTCTCGGGTTACGATTATTTTGTAATAAAATGATTGAAAAACAGATGGAGGGACACTTATGGCAAATCAATACGATTATGATGTCTTATATATCGGCAGTGGGCACGGAACCTTTGATGGCGCTATTCCACTGGCAAATACTGGTAAAAAAGTAGGGGTAATTGAAGCTGATTTAATTGGCGGCACCTGTCCTAACCGCGGCTGTAACGCCAAAATTACGCTGGATGCCCCAGTGAAATTATCTCGGCTAACTGAACAATTGAGCGGGGTTGTTTCTGGGGGCATCGCAATCAACTGGGAGCAAAATGAGCAGCACATGCATGACGTGATTGATGGGCTCCCAGATATGATTGCCGGCTTAATGAAATCCGTGAATATTGATATTATCAAGGGCTATGGTACCTTGAAGGATAATCATACGGCTTTAGTTGACGGCCAACCTAAGACGGCAGCTAATATTGTGATCTCAACGGGTCAGCACCCACATCGCCTTGATATTCCTGGGAAAGAACTGACCCATGATAGTGAAGAATTTATGAACTTAAAGCACTTACCGCGAAAAATTGTCATTATTGGCGGTGGTTACATTAGCATGGAATTTGCGACAATTGCCAACGCTGCTGGAGCGGACGTAACTGTTATGACGCATGGCGATCGGGTACTGCGAAAATTCTATCAGCCATTTGTTAACCAAGTAGTTGCTGATCTGAAATCGCGTGGGGTTAATTTTATTTTTAACGCGAAGGTTTCAAGAATCGACAAAATCACTGATGGAGCTACCATTAGTTACAATGATGACCAACAGATTTCCGCAGACTGGATTTTGGACGCAACTGGTCGAACCCCGAATGTTGATGGGATTGGCCTCGATCAGGTTGGCGTTAAGTATAGTGAAAAGGGAATTGTTGTGAACGATCATTTGCAAACGAGTGTTGCCAACATTTATGCTTCTGGTGATGTCATTGATAAGGAGCAGCCTAAATTGACACCGACCGCAATCTTTGAGTCAATGTATTTGATGCACCAATTTGCTGGCGATAGTGAGGAACCTATTAAGTACCCGGCTATTCCATCGGTTGTCTTTACGTCGCCAAGAATTGCTAAAGTTGGGTTTTCCCCTGATCAAGCAAGCAATAACACTGATTATGAAACAACGACCAATCATTTGCCAGACGACTGGTATCGACAAGTAACCAAGGAAAAGATCGGCGATAATGTCTTGGTTTACAACCAGAAGCATCAATTAGTTGGTGCTACGGAAGTCAGTGATCAAGCTGAAGACGCAATTAATACGTTGCTACCGGCGATTGAATTTAAACTAGATGTTAACCAGCTGGGCCGATTAGTGACATTGTTCCCGTCAATTGCGGCGGGTACGTTGGGACAATTGTAAGTGTGCGTAGCAAAGCGGTTAGAGACTGGAGTCTAAGGTGCTTTCGGCTTAAACCCCGGGCTTGGGTTTGAGTCGGAAGTATCTTAGATGCAAGTCTCTGCTTTGCGGAGCACCATTCCACTATATAAATGAGAATTACTACAAGATTTAGATGCAAGTCTTTGCGGAGCGGTCCTAATCTATATAACGGAATAACCACCAATTAATACTACAGCCGACTAGAGCACAGATATGTATTCCTGACTTGGAGTTTATGTTTGTAGGGCTTACCCGCAGCTTTCTGCTTGGTGCAGCACGTTTTCACAATGTTGCCCAGAGAGCTATTAATCCATGGCTTTGGGGAGTTTTGACCAAGGTGCTTATGTGCATGCTTTGCGGAGCGGTCCTAACCCATAGAACCCATCCTGAGACTCACCAATAAAATTCATAAGAAGAGTTACTGAAAAGCATCTAAAAACTATCCGGTTAGACCGACAGTTAAAACTTTTTTCAGAACGTAACTCAGCTAAACTACTTTGTATTAAAAAGCGCTATCTTACCTATTCAAAAATAGGTCGGATAGCGCTTTTTGATATGAAGCTTTTTAAGTTTCTAAATCGGGCTGTCTTCCAAACGACTACCACAAATAGTCAACGGGGTTCTTGATGTATTTATCGTACACGTCGCGGACGATTTTCATTTGGTCGTCAGTAAGTGGTGGTAATTCCGCGGCAACTGTATTGCGATCAATCTGAGTTGGGTTGCTGGCACCAGGAATAACTGCTGAAACGGCATCGTACATCAAAATAAATCGTAAGGCAGTCGCAGCGAGGTTGTCAGTTCCAAGACGTTCTTTGAGCTCGTTGGCGGCTTTAACACCCGTCAAATAATCAACTCCGGAGAACGTCTCACCCTTGTCAAACTGTTCGCCATTACGGTTAGTTGTTCGGTGATCTTCTGGCGCAAATTTAGTATCCGCAGTGAATTTACCAGTCAACAGGCCACTTGCGAGTGGGACCCGTGCTAAAATACCAATGTTATTTTTCTTTGCAAGATCAAAGAATAGGTCAGCGGGACGTAAGCGGAACATATTGAAGATGATTTCAACGGTCGAAATGTCGTATGACATGGCTTTGATGGCTTCTTCAACCCGTTCGACACTAACACCGTAATTTTTAATCTTGCCAGCTTTTTTAAGCTTATCCATGGCAAAGAAAGTTTCTGGCATGTAATAGGTTGGCATTGGTGGGCAGTGTAACAGGACCATGTCCAGCGCATCGACGCCCATATTAGTTAACGATTCATCAACGTAACGGGTGAGGTGCTCAGGGTTGAAATGGTCAACGGTTAGCGGTGATTCTTTGCGGCCAATTTTAGTGGTGAAGTGAACATCTGGATGGGACCGAACAAATTGACCCACTGCTTTTTCACTTTCGCCATCCTGGTAACCATCGGCGGTATCAAAGAAATTAACGCCGTGATTATAGGCTTCTGCCAGGGTATCGGCAGCGTCCTTTGGATCAAACGGGGTGCCCCATTTACCACCTAACTGCCAAGTTCCTAGTGAGACTTCACTGATTGAATAGCCGGTTTTTCCGAGTGTCCGAAATTTCATAATAATCTCCTTCTGTTGCTTTGCACAGCTGTTATTTAAACTATGCTTTAATTTTACCATTTCTAGCAGCAAAGGAATGCATGATGATCAACAAAATAACGACGGCATAACTGCCAGCAGCCCAACTAAACAGCATGCGGTAGCCGCCACGAATATTTAGTAAGGCACCGATAAAGGGCCCAATGACAATTCCAACTGTTTGGAACTTCTGGATAAGGGAGAATGTCTGGCTAATGTGTTCGTGATCAGTGTGCTGGGTTAGCTGGTTTTGAATTGACGGGCTAACGCCGGCGTTTGAAATCCCCACAATGCCTTGGCTGACAATGAATAATGCGACCGTCCCAACGAATGCGGCAATTGTGAAGCCGCAGATGCCTAGGACAGTTGCTCCAAGTAACGTGATTGCAGCCGGCCATCGATTCGCAATGATTCCCAAAGCCTTTGCAGTCAGCAGGGAAAATAAACCGGTGACCGCGACCGCACAGCCGATGAGAAAGTCGCCAGTGCTTGCGTTGATTTGGCGAACGACCAATGCAATGTATGGGGTAGTGGCATTGCTGGTTACTTCAACTAATAATGCAGTGATGAGGAGGAGCACCAGTGGTAATGAAATCGGTGCTTTGCCTGAACTGTGCTTGATCGGTGCCGCTTTGTGTTTGGCAGCCGCCGTTGAAGGATAATGCAGATGATCAGTAGGATTGCCGCACTAAAGACCAACGTTAGCCGGAACGACATCAATGGAATTAAAAAGCCGCCAATTAATGGAGCAGCGATCATCGCTAAGCTAGTGACCGTTCCCATTAAGCCAACGGTCTGGCCAATTTTGGCTCTAGGTGAGAGTTGGATTAACACAGAATTGGCAATAGATATAAAGCCGACAAACAATCCCTGAAGTAATTTCAAGATAACTAATTCGTAAGGATTTTGAACGATACTCATGAGTAATAATACAAGGACTGATCCCCAGCCTGAACGTAATAGCCACGGCTTGGCACCATGTTTGTCAGCCAACCGGGCCCAAAATGGTGCCAAGAGCAAACCTACCAAATAGGGAAGAACAACGCACAAGCTCATTACCCAATTAGTAATCGTGGCATTGGCGTGAAGCTCATTTTGAATAAACAGTGGCAAAAACGGATTCACTTCACCCCAGGAAACTAAAAAAATAAAGCTGGAAATTACAAATAGGCCAGTAATACCCGTAGCAGGTTCTAAATAGCGATCTCGAATTCGGTTAAATAAGTTGATAGATTCTTCCCCCTTAATCATGTTGTAAAACTTTATCACGATAAAACAATTGTTTCTAATGGTAACGCAAAAAATAAATGAAAGACAGTTTAGGTAAATCGTTAAAGCGTAAAAATATGAACTATTTTTTGTAAATATGCCCTTAATTTGTACCAAAACACGAACAATACTATTGACAATTAAATCTATGCCAAGTATGATTTAGGCACAAAATAAATTCGAAAAGGTGCGTGTTGAAATGGCAAACGTTGTTGGAGTGGTGATGGGATCGATTTCTGATTGGCCAACGATGAAATTGGCGTGCGAACAGCTTGAAATGCTTGGCGTTCCTTATGAGAAGCACGTTATATCTGCTCACAGAATGCCGGATGAATTACAGGAATTTGGCAAATCTGCTAGGGATAACGGCTTAAAAGTGATCATTGCAGGTGCTGGTGGTGCCGCCCATTTACCGGGGATGATTGCCGCTAATACGACATTACCCGTTATCGGTGTTCCTATCAAAACACGAACATTAAACGGTGTTGATTCATTACTATCAATTGTGCAAATGCCATTTGGCGCACCAGTTGCCACCGTGAGCATTGGGGATGCCGGTGCTAAAAATGCAGCGTTACTAGCAGCTCAAATTTTAGCTACAACCGACAACGTCATTGAGAAAAAATTACAGGACTTAAAGCACGAGCAGAGAGTGGAGGCTAAAAACAGTGAGCAGCAATTCGATTAAAACGCTCCTGCCACCTGCCACAATTGGGATTGTTGGCGGCGGCCAATTAGGCCAGATGATGGCATTGATCGCCAAATCGATGGGGTACCATGTGGGCATCCTTGACCCAACTCCACAAGCACCCGCCGGACAGGTTGCGGACTTTCAAATTGTGGCGGCATATGATGACGATGCCGCGCTTATGAAATTAGCCGAAAAAGCTGACGTGTTGACTTATGAATTTGAAAACGTGGACGAAGGGTCCTTACTAAAGGCTAAGAAGGTCGTGGAACTGCCACAAGGCGTCGACCTTTTGCACATTACCGGCGAGCGGCTTAATGAGAAGACTTTTATCCGTGACTGTGGCCTGCCGGTAACTAATTTTGCGGCAGTATCTGATCGGGCTTCACTCCTAGAAGCAGTTAAGAAAGTGGGATATCCGGCCATTTTGAAGACGGCAGCTGGTGGCTACGATGGTCATGGCCAGATGGACATCAATGGACCGGCTGATCTTGATCAGGCTGATCGCCTATATAACGCTAATCAATGTATTTTAGAAGCACGCCAACGATTTATAGCCGAAGCTTCGGTCATGGTGACCCGTGATTTGAATGGCAACGTTATCACCTTTCCATTAGTCGAGAATCGCCATAAAAATCACATTTTGCACACGACAATCGCACCAGGACAATTTTCACAGGTTATTCACCAAAAAGCGCGTCACTATGCTGAAATCATTGCTAATAAATTAGATCTCTACGGTGTTTTAGGAATTGAACTATTTGTGATTAACGAGAATCAGCTCATGGTTAATGAACTAGCGCCGCGACCACATAATTCGGGCCATTATACAATCGAAGCCTGCAATATTTCACAATTTGAAGCCCATATTAGGAGCATCTGCGGCCTGCCAATTCCAGCTGTTACCCAGAATAAGCCCGCAGTGATGCGTAATCTATTAGGAACCGATCTAACACTTGCCCGCAACCTACTTAAAGAACATCCAGAGTGGCATTTTCACGATTACGGCAAGGCTGAGATTCGGCCGCAACGAAAAATGGGGCACGTAACCGTACTGGGTGACAATATTGATGACTTACTTAAATCAACTGCCATGTTAAAGGGAGAAAATTAAAATGACTGATATTAATCACATTGAGAAAAAAGACCTCTTATATAAAGGAAAAGCAAAAGAAATGTTTACCACTAACGATCCTGATATTATGTGGGTTCATTACATGGATCAGGTGACGGCCTTTAATGGTAAGAAAAAAGTTCAGATGGCGGGTAAGGGCCAAACAAATTGTGAAATTTCAGCGCTTATTTTTACCGATCTTGCTAAGCATGGCATAGAGAATCACTTCATTAAGCAGCTGGACGCTAATAACCAGTTAGTTAAACGAGTCACGATTATTCCGTTGGAGACGGTGGTTAGAAACTTCGCGTCAGGTAGCTTTGAGAAGCGGTTTGCGGTTAAGCACCTGATGAAATTTGAAAAGCCAATCACTGAATTTTACTACAAGAGCGATGAGCTAGATGATCCCTTCATTAATGACTTTGAAGTTGAGGCACTCAAGATTGCGACTGAAGACCAAATGAACCAGATCCGAGCAATTGCCTTGAAGGTAAATGATCGGTTGAAAGAAATCTTTGGCAAGATGAATATCGACTTGGTTGATTTTAAAGTTGAAATTGGAATTGATAAAGATGGTCAGTTGATTTTAGCGGATGAGATTTCACCTGACAGCTGTCGCTTGGTTGATCGAGATACGCAGAAGTCCCTTGATAAGGATGTCTTTAGAAAAGGGTTAGGGGCACTTGTCCCAGTTTATAAGGAAATCCTTGGCCGGCTTGAAAAAGTGGAAGGAGTTAACTAATGGCACTCGTTAAAGTATATGTCAATTACAAGAAGTCAATTTTAAATCCCGAAGCCCAAGCGGTTAACAACGCATTGCAACGACTGGGCTATGAAGATATTGAAGATGTCAAATTAGGGAAGTACTTCGAACTCACGGTTGCGGATGGTAAATCAAAGGCAGATCTTGATGCCGAAATTAACGAAATCTGCGATAAGTTGTTAGCAAACTATAATATGGAAAATTATCACTACGAAATTGACGAAACGGAGGCTGCCAAATGAAGTTTGCGGTTCTTGCCTTTCCGGGTTCAAATTGTGAAATGGATCTCTATAATGCGATCAAAGACATCATCAAAGAAGACGTCGAACTCGTCCCGTACAAGAGTCAGTCCTTGGCTGGCTTTGATGCCGTATTAATTCCGGGCGGCTTCTCGTATGGCGATTACCTTAGAAGCGGTGCAATTGCCCGTCTTTCACCAATTATTCCGGCCCTTCAAGCTTTCGCTAAGAGTGGTAAGCCGGTTCTGGGAATCTGCAACGGGTTTCAAATTCTTACTGAGGCCGGATTGTTGCCTGGTAGTCTTCAAAAAAACGTTTCTGCCAAATTTATCTGTAAGGATGAAACGCTAGTTGTCAACAATGATCACAGTATGTTCAGCTCAGCGTACCAGCAAGGCCAATTAATCACATTGCCAATTGCTCATGGCGATGGTAACTACTATTGCGACCAGGAAACGCTTAAGGAACTGGTTGCCAATAACCAAATTGTATTTAAATATACCAATAATCCAAATGGCAGTGTTGATAATATTGCTGGGATTACGAATCAACAAGGTAACGTGTTAGGCATGATGCCCCATCCAGAACGCGCCGTTGAAGATATTTTAGGGTCAGATGACGGCAAGGGGGTCTTCCAGTCGATCGTCAAGCACATCAAGAGTCGAGGGGTTATCTATGAATAAAGTCGCACAACCAATTCAAACAGAAGCAACGCCAGAACAAATTCGCGATCAAAAGAGCTATCTTTCTATGGGGTTGACCGATTACGAATATGGCTTAATTAAAGACAACGTGTTACACCGACTACCAAATTACACTGAAGTTGGCCTGTTTTCTGGCATGTGGAGTGAACATTGTTCCTATAAAAATTCCAAACCAGTTTTGAAGAAGTTCTTCACTAAGGGGCAACACGTGGTAAAGGGTCCCGGTGAAGGCGCTGGGATCATTGATATTGGCGATAACCAGGGAGTGGTTTTCAAAGCTGAAAGCCATAACCATCCATCCGCTGTTGAGCCGTTTCAGGGCGCAACGACAGGGGTAGGGGGTATTCTACGGGACATTTTTTCTATGGGTGCTCGCCCAATTGCCAGTTTGGATAGTCTGCGATTTGCCACACCAAAGACTGATCGCGATAACTATTTTATCCAACAAATCGTTGCTGGTATCAGTGCTTATGGTAACTGTATTGGTGTGCCAACCGTTGGTGGTGACACGGCTTTTGATGATGCTTATGAACACAACCCACTCGTCAATGTGATGTGTGTCGGCTTAATGGATTTAGATAAAATTGAAGTTGGTGCCGCTGCGGGTGTTGGTAACAGTATCATCTACGTTGGCGCTAAAACAGGTCGTGATGGGATTAACGGTGCTTCGTTTGCCTCATTCCAATTTGATTCCGATCACGAGAGCCAGCGGTCGGCGGTTCAAGTTGGCGATCCGTTCACCGAAAAGTTGGTCATGGAAGCCTGCCTGGACGTTATTAATAATCATTCAGAGGCGCTTGTTGGTATTCAAGACATGGGCGCTGCTGGATTAGTCTCTTCTTCCGCCGAAATGGGTTCCAAAGCTGGCGGTAATGGCATGGTCTTGGACCTTGATTTGGTTCCGCAACGTGAAGCTGGGATGTCAGCGTTTGAGTTGATGCTGTCAGAATCACAAGAACGAATGTTGCTTTGCGTTAGAGCGGGGCATGAAGATGACCTATTGAAAGTGTTCGCCGATCATGGCGTTGATGCCGTGGTGATTGGTCACGTGACTGAAGGTCATCAGTATCAGTTACTGCATCATGGCGAACTCGTTGCCGATGTGCCGGTCGATTCACTCGCTTCTGAAGCGCCCGTTTACCATCGGCAATCAGCGATGCCTGAACATTTAAAGCATGCAGATAATCATCAGTTTCAACCTCAAATTACGAATCCAACTGAAACCTTACAAGAAATGCTGGGGCAGCTGACGATTGCCTCTAAAGAAGCAATTTATGAAACTTACGATACACAGGTGCAGACTAACACGGTTGTGGCCCCTGGCTCAGACGCTGCCGTTGTCCGAATCCGTCATTATGATAAGGCACTCGCAATGACAACGGACGTTAATGGCCGTTATCTGTACTTAGACCCGCGGATTGGTGGCCAAATGGCTGTTGCCGAGTCCGCTAGAAACGTTGTGGCCTCTGGTGCTGTCCCTCTTGGAATTACCGATTGCCTTAATTTTGGCAATCCTGAAAAACCAGATCAATTTTATGAATTAGATCAAGCGGTGATGGGGATGAGTGAGGCTTGTGAGAAGTTTGCTGCCCCGGTTATTTCTGGAAACGTGTCGCTTAACAATGAATATGACAACGTGCCAATTTATCCAACGCCAATGGTTGGGATGGTTGGCCTGATTAAGGGGTTGGATCACGTCACTACCCAAGATTTTAAACAGGCTGGTGACCTGGTTTACGTCGTCGGTAAAACGGGTGCTGGCTTTAATGGTTCCCAAATCCAAAAGATGCAGACCGGGGAAATTTCTGGTCAGCTCTTTGACTTTGACTTAGATTACGAGCTTAAGATCCAGCAATTGATCACCAACGCCATTCAGGAAAAGTTATTAGCCAGTGCCCACGATATCTCAGAGGGTGGCTTAATTATGGCAATTGCTGAAAGTACGTTTGGGAATCAACTAGGGGTTAATCTTTCAAGTTCACTGAGCGTTAGCCAATTCTTCTCAGAAACCCAATCCCGATTCTTGGTTTCAGTTCCAGCAGAAAACCAAGCTAAATTTGAACAAATGGTGGGAAAGGAAGCGGAACTGCTTGGGGCGGTCACCGCTGATAATCATTTGTTTGTTCAAGCAACAAATGGCTACTTTGATGTCGATGTTGACAAGGCGTTCAAGATTTGGAAAGGGGCATTGTCATGCCGTCTGAAGTAAAAAGCCTCAATGAAGAATGTGGCATCTTTGGCGTCTGGGGGACCCCAGACGCTGCCAAATTGACGTATATTGGCTTGTTTGCCCTGCAACATCGTGGTCAAGAAGGGGCAGGGATTACTGTCAATCATGACGGTCATCTCCAAACTAAACGGGGATTTGGTTTGCTGACGGATGTTTTTGACTCACCCAATGCCGTTGAAGATATGGTTGGCGATGCCGCGATCGGTCACGTTCGCTATTCCACCGCGGGTAGTAACCTACTGGAGAATATTCAGCCATTGCCATTTAATTTTAGTGATACCCAGTTTGCACTTGCCCATAACGGTAATTTAACCAACGCCATTTCAATTCGGAAGAACTTGGAAGACCGGGGGGCAATTTATCATTCTAGTTCAGACACGGAAAACTTGATGCATTTAATTCGGTTGAGTCGCGCTAATGACTTGGACGATCAAATGAAGGAAGCCCTAAACATTATCAAAGGCGGTTTTGCTTATCTGGTAATCACGAAGGATCGGCTCTATGCAGCGCTTGATCCCAACGGTTTTCGTCCCTTGGTGGTTGGTCAACTTCAAAATGGTGCTTACGTTGTTTGCAGTGAAACGTGTGCTTTGGACGCAGTTGGCGCCACGTTTAAATTCGACGTTCAACCAGGTCAATTGATCAAAATTGACGATTCTGGCATTACGATTGACCAATATACTGATGAAACGCAGCTGTCGATTTGTTCAATGGAGTTTATCTATTTTGCTCGTCCCGATTCAGATATCTACGGCGTGAATGTTCATTCAGCCAGGAAACGGATGGGGGAACGACTAGCCAGGGAACAGCCCGTTGATGATGCTGACATGGTGATTGGGGTTCCTAATTCATCACTTTCAGCGGCGATGGGGTACGCTCAACAATCCGGGTTGCCATACGAAATGGGCTTGGTAAAGAATCAATATTCTGCCCGGACGTTTATTGAACCCACCCAAGAACTCCGTGAGCAGGGCGTTAACATGAAGCTTTCAGCGGTTAAGGGGGTTGTTCGGGGCAAGAAAGTTGTCTTAGTCGATGATTCGATTGTCCGGGGAACCACTAGTCGACGGATCGTTAAGCTATTAAAGGATGCTGGCGCTTTGGCTGTTCATTTGAGAATTGCCTCGCCACCGTTACGTTATCCGTGTTTTTATGGGATTGATATTCAACACGTCCGCGAGTTGATTGCTGCCAACAAGAGTATTGAGGAAATGCGTGACTTGTTTGGCTGCGACTCACTTGGCTTTTTGAGCGTCAAAGGGGTGGTGGACTCGGTTAATTTAAAGACCAATGCCCCTAATAAGGGTCTGTGTGTTGCCTACTTCGACGGGAAATATCCAACCCCCTTATACGACTACGAAGAAGAATATGACCGTGATCAAGCACAATTACAACGGATGAGATGAGGGACTTCTAATGGACGCCTACAAAAAGGCCGGCGTAAATATTAACGCTGGCTATCAATTAGTTGATGAAATTAAACAGTTATCCAAGAATTCTGAACTGGGGGCGTTTGGCGGCCTCTTTGCCTTAGAGGAACTGGGTAAATATAAGAATCCCGTGCTGGTGTCTGGCACCGATGGCGTGGGTACTAAGTTGTTGGTTGCGATTGAGGCCGGTCTTAATGAAACAGTCGGGATCGACTTGGTTGCAATGTGTGTCAACGATATTTTGGCCCAGGGAGCTAAGCCACTGTTCTTTTTGGACTATTTAGGAATTGGTCATCTAGACCCTAATAAAGCTAAGAAGATTGTTGCTGGGGTTGTTCAGGGTGTTTCGGAGGCCAGCGCTAAGCTGATTGGTGGCGAAACCGCTGAAATGCCTGATATGTATACAGGTGATCACTATGATTTGGCGGGATTTGCCGTTGGAATTGCTGATAAAGCTAAATTGTTGAATAAGGCTAGTCTTCGAGCAGGCGATGCGTTGCTGGGTTTAGCATCCAATGGATTACATTCAAACGGGTTCAGCTTAGTTCGCGATATTTTATTTAAGCAGCATCACTATTCTCTAGATGATCGACTGCCCGGGATTGATCAAGATTTGAAGACTGAATTATTACGGCCAACTAGAATTTACGTGAAATCGGTTCTGCCACTTGTAGATCAAGGC
Organism: Lentilactobacillus kisonensis DSM 19906 = JCM 15041; assembly: GCF_001434135.1. Classification (GTDB taxonomy): domain Bacteria; phylum Bacillota; class Bacilli; order Lactobacillales; family Lactobacillaceae; genus Lentilactobacillus; species Lentilactobacillus kisonensis. The sequence goes on from NZ_AZEB01000015.1 coordinate 60,977, forward strand.
TTGATTGGCGCCATTGCTCATATTACGGGTGGCGGTTTGCCAGAAAACGTTGCCCGGATCTTGCCAGAAAATCTAGCCGCGGAATTTAATTATGGGAGTTGGCCCGTTCCGACAATAATGAACGACCTGCAAAAGATTGGTCACTTGTCATTTGAAGACATGAAGCTGACGTTCAACCTTGGCCTGGGAATGGTATTAGCCGTTCACCCAGAAAATGTGGATCAGGTAAAAGCTGCCCTAATCGAATCCGGTGAAGCTGTTTATCAGGTTGGTAAGCTCGTTACCGGGTCCCAAGAAGTACTTATTCGAAAGGATTAATGATGAAACCAGATGTCAAAAACATTGCCATATTTGCCTCGGGTGAAGGGACTAATTTCACGGCCTTGACCGACTACTTCAGAAGGGAGAAGCTGCCACTTAACGTTAAATTATTAGTGTGTGATCATGCTAAGGTTCACGTTCTTGATCGGGCAGCTAAAGCGTCGGTTCCAACCTTCATCGTTCATTTCAAAGATTATCCCAATAAGGCGGCAGCGGAAAAAGTCATCGCTGACAAGTTAGCTGCTGAAAAGATTGATTTCATCATTTTAGCTGGTTATATGCGAATTATTGGGCCGACGCTACTAGCCAAGTATGAAGGTAAAATCGTTAATATCCATCCAGCGTTATTACCCAACTTTCCTGGTCGCCACGGGATTGAGGATGCTTACGAAGCCGAAGTTGATACTACAGGGGTCACAATCCATTGGGTAGATTCGGGGATTGACTCCGGCAAAATTATTGCCCAACGAGAAGTTCCAATTCGTCGGGATGATCGGTTAAGTGATTTAGAAGCTCGTATTCATGCGACTGAGCACAAATTATATCCAGAAGTCATCAAACAATTATTAGAAAGAGGAGAAATTTAATGTCAAGAAGAGCCCTACTCAGTGTTTCTGATAAACGTCATTTGGTTGATTTTGCAAAGCAGTTAAAGAAATTGGATTTTGAAATTGTTTCCACTGGTGGTACTAAAAAGGCGCTTGAAGCTGGTGGCGTTGATGTCACGGGCGTAGAAGAAGTGACTGGATTTCCAGAAATGCTAGATGGCCGGGTTAAGACGCTGCATCCAAAGATTCACGCTGGTATCTTAGCTAAGCGGGATAATCCAGATCACATGAAACAATTAAAAGATGCTGGGATTACTCCGATTGACTTGGTGGCAGTTAATCTCTATCCATTCAAGCAGACAATCGAGAAACCAGAAACCACTGAAGCAGAGGCAATTGAACAAATTGACATTGGTGGCCCTTCGATGTTACGAGCGGCCGCTAAGAATTTTGCCGGTGTGTTAACGGTTGTTGACCCGGCTGATTATCAACCCGTTGTTGATGCACTAAAGGCGCACACGGACGATGCTGATTTCCGAAAACATCTGGCTGCTAAAGTGTTCAGACACACAGCCGCCTATGACGCGCTCATTTCTAATTACATGACTGAAGAAGAATTTCCAGAAAAACTGACCTTAACCTACGAAAAGCAGCAGGCCCTTCGTTATGGCGAAAACAGTCACCAAAAGGCAGCTTTCTATCGCAAGGCGTTACCTTCAAAATTGTCCATTATTCCAAACCAGCTTCACGGAAAGGAATTGTCATACAACAATATTAAGGATGCGAACGCTGCATTGAACATGGTGGCTGAATTTGATCAACCAACTGTCATTGCGATGAAGCATATGAATCCATGTGGCGTCGGCGTGGCTGACACAATCGAAAAGGCGTGGGATGAAGCTTATGAGTCTGATCCAATGTCCATTTTTGGTGGCATTATTGCGGTGAACCGGGAAATTGATGCCGCAACGGCAGAAAAGATGCACAAGATTTTCTTGGAAATTGTGATCGCCCCTTCATACACGGACGAGGCTTTCGAAATTCTTGCTAAGAAGAAAAATATCCGGTTATTGAAGGCTGATTTAAGCCATCGCGACCAGCCAGATCGGTTTGAAGAAATTACCGTTAGTGGTGGGATGCTGATTCAAGAAAGCGACCATCAAATTGATCAGATTCCTGATTTCAAAGTGGTTACCAAGGTTCAACCTACTGAGCAACAGTTAAGGGCCCTTCAATTTGGTCAACACGTGGTTAAACACGTGAAGAGTAACGCGGTGGTTGTCACAACGGACACGAAGACCTTGGGCGTTGGCATGGGCCAGCCAAACCGAATTGATTCGGCTAAGATTGCCATTCAAAAAGCAATGCCAAAGAATGGTTACGAAAATGCGATTATGGCATCGGACGCGTTCTTCCCAATGGATGACTGTGTAGAGTATGCGGCTAAGCACGACATCAAGGCAATTATTCAACCCGGTGGCAGTATCAAGGATAAAGATTCGATTGCGATGGCCGATAAGTTCGGGATTGCAATGGTGATGACGGGGGTAAGGCACTTCAGGCATTAGTGAGCGGAGTAAAGCGGTTAGAAAGCGGAGCCTAAGTTGCTCCTACTAAAGGCCATGGGTTTTGGCCTTTGGTAGGAGTGGCTTAGGTGCAGCTTTCTGCTTTGTGCAGCTGTCCTACAACAAGTGAGCGGATCCAGAAGGTTAGAAACTGCCGAGTAGGCTAGGCATTTCACGGCCGTCGGAATATAAGTCTCCTTGGGCAGAAATTCCTGGATTTGGAATTTTTGACCAAGGTGCTTATATGGAAGTTTCTGTCTGGAGGAGCTGTCCTAATCGACAAAAAAGGCTGAATTCTCAGCCCTTCATACATAACAATTAGAAATATAGCACACAAAGGAGATTCCCCATGGCAAACGTTCTAGTTATCGGTTCTGGTGCCCGTGAGCACGCAATTGCAGCAACAATGTTAAAAAGTTCTCAGGTTGAAAACGTCTATTGTGCACCGGGGAATCCAGGGATGACCGCTGACAATATTCAACTTGTTGATATTGATGAGCTAGACTTTGCAAAGTTGGTAGCATTTGCCCAACGAAAGGCGGTTGATTTAACCTTTGTTGGCCCAGAAGTCCCGCTAGCAATGGGGGTCGTTGACCGATTTCAAGCAGCTGGCTTGCGTGTCTTTGGTCCGAACCAAAGCTCGGCGCGTCTAGAGAGCGATAAGACATTTGCCAAGAATTTTATGATTCGAAATGGGATTCCAACGGCCAAATTTAAGACCTTTAAGGATGCGGAGGCTGCTGAAAATTACGCTCGCACGCTGACCTTACCCGTAGTTGTTAAAGAAAATGGGCTGGCTGCTGGCAAGGGGGTTTCAATCGTTAAGGATAATGCTGACCTTCGAGGAGCGATTGACGCCAGTTTCCAAAAGTCTGACGAAATTTTGATTGAAGAATTCTTAAAAGGTGAGGAATTTTCGCTGATGCTTTTTGTTGGTGGTGATAAAAAGGTTATCTTCCCGATTTCTCAGGACCATAAGAAGATCCACGAGGGTGAAGTGGGTCCCAATACCGGTGGGATGGGGGCCTATTCACCAGTTCCACACATTAATCAACAGGTTCAAGATGATACGATTCAAAAAATTGTTAAGCCAACTATGGCTGGTTTGGCTAAAGAGAACCTCGAATTTGCGGGCGTAATTTACATTGGCTGTATGCTCACGGCCACGGGTCCTAAAGTCATCGAATACAACTTACGGTTAGGGGATCCAGAAACCCAAGTCCTGTTGCCGCAACTGCGGAGTGACTTTTACGAAATGACTACCGCTTTAATTGATCATCAAATGCCCGAGGTTAAATGGCAGACGGGAGAATTTTACTTGGGAGTGGTTGTTGCCGCTCCAGGCTATCCAGCCTCACCACAGCAACACATTGAGCTGCCTAATTTACCTAAAAACGTATTCTATGCAGGTGTCACTGAGAAAAATCAGCACCGTCATAGTTCTGGTGGTCGAATTTTTACCATCTATAACCACGCGGCAACACTAGAATGTGCGCAGGCAAAAGTTTATGCAGAGTTGAGTCGGATTGATCTGGCAAACTTTTATTATCGGAAGGATATTGGGTTCCGGGATTTATAAAAATTAAACACAATAGATTCGAAACGATGCTTTAATTCTTTTCAGATTAATATGATTATTTCCAAGATTGACAAGTCATAAAGTAAGGTGATAGTTTAAAAGACGTGCGATTTTAAGAATCCAGATATTAATTATTAATTAACGACAGTACTTACAGTCAAGCCGTTATTAATGGATACAGTTAAGGAGCCCGTCTATGGCTTTTATTTATATTGTTATTGCCCTTTTGGCCGCACTGGCAGGTGCTTTAGTTCAGGTGAGGTTTAAGTGGCATAAGCTGACAATGGGACAATATTCTAAGTTTTTAGCATTAACCAGCATTATTGGTATTAGCTTGTATGTTGTTAGTGCACAAGTTTTCTAAGCCCCATTAGTTGAACGGGCGCTTGGTGAAAATGTAACTTACCAAAACAATCTAAGATTAGATCCAGTTAGAAA
>NZ_AZEB01000016.1 GCF_001434135.1 Lentilactobacillus kisonensis DSM 19906 = JCM 15041
TTAAAAATCATCAGTTGGCTCGAGCAATTGCGAATCAGGCTTGGCGAATACTGCGGTCACAATTAGCATATAAATGCGAGTGGTATGGCAAGCAATTAATCACGGTTAACCCGAACAAGACCAGCCAAATCTGTTCTAATTGTCACTATGATGATGGGAAACATCCCCTTGATATCCGACAGTGGACTTGCCCGAATTGTGGGTTAAATCATGATCGTGATATTAATGCCGCCAAGAATATCTTAAGCGCCTGAAAAATAGAACTGGGCCGGAATAGCCCTTAGTTAATAGCCGTAACCGCTGCTAAACATTCCAAGAATGCTTGGTAAGTCTGCGGTGTTCCTAGAAACTCGTTACTTTAGTGACGAATAATTCACCTTACTCTACCGCATTTTCACCTCCTAGTCTAGTGAATAAGCAGGTGGGAAAATTGGGATAAATACGTTTTGAGTAGCATAGTACCAGCGTGCGCTACCAAGCAAAGGCTTAGGCGCTATTTCTTAACCATTTGGTGCCATACTTTGGCTCCATTTAAGACTGCTCCGCAAAACAGTAACTTGCGCGTAAGCACCTTTGAGAAAAATTTCAAACCCGAAAGTTTTGTTTTCTTGTCAACATAGTGAAAACGTGCTGCACCAAGCAGAGACTTGCACCTAAGCCTTCTCCGCCAAAAATCCAAGCCCAGGATTTCTGGCGGAGAAAACTTAGGCTCCAGTCTCTAACCGCTTGGTTTCGCACTCTGACCGCTTTGCTACGCCCACTGTTTGATATATACTTATCCTAATACACTTTGGAGGACATTACCTTGCAAAATCCAAGAATTCGGGGAATTGGGTTGACTATTCTAGGACCACTACTCTGGGGCATTTCTGGGACCACTGCTCAATTCCTATTCACAACTGAACACATTAGTGCCAACTGGTTGGTTTCTGTTCGGATGTTTGTTTCCGGAATCCTACTCGTCCTGTTTGGCTTTGCAACCAACGCAACGGCAAGTATCGCAGTTTGGCGGCATTGGCGGGATGCTATCAAACTCGTGTTTTTTAGCTTTGTTGGCATGTCAGCTTCTCAATATACATATTTTAAAGCCATTGAATACGGCAACGCCGCAACCGCAACTATTTTGCAGTTCTTATCCCCAGCAGTCATCATTATTCACTTAATGTTTCGTACCCGCCACTTACCCCGCAGAGTCGATGTGATCTCGTTAGCAATGGCACTCACAGGAACCATTCTACTGGTAACCCACGGTCATTTAACAACCTTGGCGATTCCATTGCGCGGGTTACTGTGGGGACTCGCAACCGCCATCACTGCCAGTATTTACACCTTGCTACCTGGCAAATTGCTTAGAAGATATGGTTCCATTCCAGTAGTTGGTTGGTCCATGTTAATTGGTGGGGCTTCATTTAGCTGCTTTTACCAAATTTGGGACCACATGCCGACATTTTCATGGCAAACCTATGGCGATGTGTCCTTCGTAGTCATTTTTGGCACCATGTTTGCCTACCTCTTCTATCTTCAAAGTTTGAGTTACATTCAACCAACAACGGCAAGTGTTCTTGGCTCATTTGAACCCCTCTCGGCGACAATTTTATCAATCATCTTTCTTGGTATTAGCTTTGGGCTCCCCGAAACCATTGGTGGCATTTTGATCCTGGGAACCGTTGGCATTCAGTCGTGGGCAGCGATGAAGAACAATATGTCAATTTCATAATTACTCAAAAAGCTGATCGGCTCATCTTCCATTCGGGAGGATGGTGATCAGCTTTTTTGGTTACGCTATGTTATATGGGGTGGGACAGGTATAGAATACAGAAATCTGCGTTTGAGATATTCCGTTCAAAAATCCCAAGCCCGGGGATTTCATCTTAGCAACATTGTGAAAACGTGCTCCAGTCTCTAACCGCTTGGTTCCGCACTCTATTTGTAGGACAGCTTCGCAAAGCAGAAGTCTGCACCTAAGCCACTCCGCCCAAAAATCCCAAGCCCGGGGATTTCTGGACGGAGTAACTTAGGCTCCGACTTCTAACCGCTTTGCTTCGCTCACTCTACTTTTTTATAATGTTCCGCCTCCTTAGCATCTAAACCGGCCTCTTGGAGCTTTGTTGCGACTGAAAAGCCATCTTCTTTATCAACGTGGATTTCCACTACCTTTTTTGTTCCTTGATGGGTAACCATCAGCGTCTGGATATTCAAATCATTCTCCGCCATAATCTTCCCAATATCGAAAATCACGCCGGTCCGATCCTTTTCCACAAATACCTGAACCACCGTTCCATCCTCGTTATAGTCAGTAACATCCAAAAAGGCATCCAGAATATCGTTATTTGTGATAATGCCTACAACTGCGCCGTCACTCATCACCGGGAGAACTCCAATTTGGTATTTACGCATTTCGTAAATGGCATCTTCGAGAAAATCGGCTGCGTTAATCGTGCGCACAGTGGTTTCCATAACATCCGTTACCGTCATTTTGTTCAGTAAATAATTATATTCATAAATTGATAAACTCGTCGCTTTTGATGGAGACGCCGCTTGAATGGTTCCTTGGGTAACAAGACCCACCAGTTCGCCATCGTTGATAACCGGTAATCGATGAATATTATTTTCTTTCATAATATTCACCGCGACACTCACCTTGGTTTCAGGTGGCACGGTGATGACATTACCTGACATAAAATCTCTTACACTCATTCTCTAACCTCCCAAATACGCTTTTTGGACTTCTTCGTTTGCCAACAGCTCCTCACCAGTTCCGGCAAGCTGCACTTTACCAGTCGACAAAACGTAACCGCGATCCGCAATCGACAACGCCTTCTTCGCATTCTGTTCAATCAATAGAACAGTGGTCCCCTGCTTGTTGATTTCCTTGATAATGTCAAAGATTTCGTTGATAAAAATCGGTGCTAACCCCATGGATGGTTCGTCCAATAGAATGAGTTTTGGATTAGCCATGAGGGCCCGACCCATTGCGAGCATCTGTTGTTCACCACCAGACAACGTTGCGGCATCTTGATTCTGACGTTGTTTCAAAATCGGAAACCGCTCGAAAACTTCATTAAAAGTTTGCTTTATTCGGGAACGATCCTTTACTAGAAATGAGCCCATCTGTAAATTTTCCATCACCGATAAACCAGAGAAAATGTGCCGGCCTTCGGGAACCTGTGAAATGCCCTCGGCGACCACTTTAGGTGCCTTTTGTGCTTGAATTTCCTTATTATGATAGATAATTTTACCGCTCTTTGGCTTTAATAGACCTGAAATGGTTTTCAAAATCGTCGACTTACCAGCGCCGTTGGCACCAATCAATGACACAATTTCGCCTTCATTGATATCAAAACTAACGCCCTTAACAGCATTGATGACACCATAATTAACAACTAAATTATTTACTTGTAGTAACATGTGTCATTACGCCTCCTCACCTAGGTATGCTTTGATAACCGCTTTGTTTGATTGAATCTCGTCAGGCGTTCCCTGTGCCAATAATGACCCATGATCGAGAACGTAAATTCGTTGGGCCAGGTTCATAACCAACGACATATCATGTTCAATTAGTAAAATAGTGATGTGAAAACTATGCTGCACTTTTAAAATCAATTGCGTGAGGTTTGCAATTTTTTCTGGATTCATCCCAGCTGCTGGCTCGTCTAAAAACAGAATCTGGGGCTTAGTCGCCAGTGCCCGAACAATTTCCAGCCGCCGTTGCGTCCCGTATGGCAAATTCTTGGCAAGGACGTCAATGTCATCTTCCAGTTCAAAAATTGCAAGGAGCTTCTTGGCTTCCTTAACTAATCGGGCCTCTGTTCGGTAATAACTTGGAAAGCGAAAAATCGTTGGAATAAACCCTTCTTTGAATTTACTAGTCATCGCAATCAAGACGTTATCCAGTACCGTAAGTTCCTTAAATAGACGTATATTTTGAAACGTGCGTGAGAGTCCCATATCCGCAATTTTATAGGCCCGCTTACCATTTAGTGGATACGTCCCGTTATCCCCGTTCAAGACAATTGACCCAGAAGACGCTGGAATGACACCAGTTAATAAGTTGAATAACGTGGTTTTACCAGCCCCATTTGGACCAATCAGAGCAACCAGTTCATTATTATCTAGATGCATCGAAACGTTGGAAACGGCAGTTAACCCACCGAAGTTTTTAACAAGGTTCTCAACTTGTAACAGCTTACTCATGACTCAACCCGCTCCTTTCGCTTTGATCGGCTAAAGATCTTTTTAATCGACAACTCCCAGGTTCCTAGGAGACCAGTTGGCTTGAAAATCATAATCAAGATCAACGCCGCGGCGTAAATCACCATTCGAAGGGCGCCGAAGTTTTGAAGAACCGTATCCAGCACGCCAAGAACTACCGCAGCAACAAAGGTCCCAGTAATACTACCAACCCCACCAAGCACAACGATAATGAGGATGGAGATTGATTCCATAATGCCAAAATCATTTGGCGCAATGGTTTGCAAATATGATGCGTGTAAGGAACCCGCAATCGCTGCAGTTGAAGCCCCTAGAACGAACGCTGCTAGTTTCCATTTAGTGACGTTAATTCCCATTGCTTCAGCGGCAATTTCATCTTCACGAACTGATTTAACTGCCCGGCCAGCCCGGCTATGAATGAAATTAACGATCACAATCGTCGTAACGCAAACCATAATATAAACCGTCGGCCAATCGGCGAATTGGGGAATGTTAAACATCCCAGCTGCGCCGCCTGTCATCTTCATATTGTTAATCAGGATTCGGATGATTTCTGACGCCCCCATCGTAGCAATTGCCAGATAATCACCCCGAAGTCGCAGAGTTGGAATCCCAACAATTAATGCGGCGATAATCGCAACCACAATTCCGATGAAGATTGAGACATAGAAACCACCGGTGGTGCTAGCCGTTTGCGTGATGATGGCGGTTGCGTATGCCCCAATTGCCATGAACCCAGCATGACCAAGTGAGAACTGACCCGCAAAGCCAATGATGAGGTTTAACCCAGTTGCCAAAATAATATTAATACCAATCGTTACCAACATGTTTTCAATAAACGAATCAATGACCCCAATCATAATTAAGGTATTCATTAAGTAAAAACCGGCAACCATCATTATCAACCAAACTACGTTATATTTAAAATTTGCTTTCAAATGAGATCACCTACACTTTCTCTTTGGCACTCTTGCCAAAAATACCTGCTGGCAAGATCAGCAAAATTACAATTAGAACAAAGTACACAACGGCGTCTTTGTACGCTGACAAACCGATTGATTGAACAAACGTTTCGAGGATGCCAATAATAAAACCACCAACCGAAGCACCCGGAACTGATCCAATTCCACCAAGAACCGCAGCAACGAACGCTTTAATTCCAGGAGTCATCCCCATCAATGGGTCAATTGAATTGTAATAAAGGCCAATGAGGACTCCCGCAGCGCCAGCTAAGGCGGATCCAAGCGCAAACGTGAAGGAGATTGTCCAATTAATATTAATACCAACTAGCTCAGCAGCATCTGGATCAACGGAAACTGCTCGCATTGCCCGGCCCATTTTGGTTTTCTTAATAATTAATTGAAGCAAGACCATTAAGATGCAGGCTGTCACTAGAATCAGAATTTGAATGTTTGAAATCAGGATTCCACCGACATTGTAGTTAACCTGCTTGATGATTTGCGGGAAGTCTCGGGTATTCGAACTAAACAAGTAGGACATCCCGTTTTCAAGCAGGAATGAAACCCCGATAGCGGTAATCAATGCGGTGATCCGGGGCGAATGTCGAAGTGGCCGGTATGCGAAGTACTCAATAATGACCCCACTGGCTGCCCCAACCAACATCGCCGAAAGTAGAGCCATGATGAAATTGAAATGCCAGACATTAATAACGTAATAGCCCCAAAAAGCGCCTAACATGTAAATGTCACCATGCGCAAAATTAATCAGTTTAATAATCCCGTAAACCATCGTGTACCCGAGAGCGAGTAACGCGTAAATGCTTCCTAATGAAAGCCCATTAATAATTTGTTGAAAAAATGTTTGCAAATGGTGTTCCTCCTCTCAAGGTGAAATGCGTAATGCGTGTTAAAAATGTTGTTTGAAGTTGTTGTTTGGCTTCATAGTGAAAGGAATACGGCTGCCTGGTAGCTGTCCTCTGGTACATGGAGTAGGATAGCTCCTCCAAGCAGCAATCTGCGTGTAAGCACCTCCATCAAAAATTCCAGAACCAGGAATTTCTGTGTCTAGGCAACATTGTGGAAACGTGCTGCACCAAGCAGAGACTTGCACCTAAGCCTTCTCCACCAAAAATCCAAGCCCAGGATTTCTGGCGGAGAAAACTTAGGTTCCAGTCTCTAACCGCTTGGTTCCACACTCTAAACGCTTTGCTCCGCTCACTTTACGTTGAACGACCGGCTAACCTTCCCGTTGGTCAACTGTTCAATCGCAATTGGCTTTTCGGGATCATGGTTCTTGTTCATCGTGATTTTGCCTGTTACCCCGTCAAAGTCTTTAATGTTTGCAAGTCCCTTGGCGATTTTGACTGAATCTGCTGATTTTTCATTTTCGATTGCTTGCTTAATCATGTAAACAGAATCGTATGCCAATGCTGAGAAGGTCGGGGCTGCTTGGTGATAACGTGCCTGATACTTTTTCATAAATTTAACGGCCGTTGGGTTGCTCTTAGCAACGTCGGTTGAGAACGGTGTCGTGTAATAGATCTTGTTGGCGTTGTTGTCACCGGCAATTTGTGCCAACTTTGGATCAGCCATGCCATCACTACCAACAATCGGAACGTTAATGCCAGCTTGGCGGGCCTGCTTAATAATCAAACCAAGTTCGTTGTAATAGCCGGGCGCATAAATGGCATCAATCTTCTTTGATTTAAATGAGGTCAAAACAGCGTTGAAGTCCTTGTCACCTGCCGTGAAGAATTGACTGTCAACCACTTTACCCGTATAAGCTTTTTTGAATGCCTTTGCCAAACCAGTTCCATAATCACTTGAGTTATCGGCATACACAGCAACTCGCTTTGCTTTCAACGTATTGGTCATAAACTTAGCAGCCGTGCTGCCTTGGAAGTTATTTTGGTAACATGCCCGGAAAACGTATGGCTGAACTTTGCCATTCTTTTGAAGGGTATAGGCTGGGTCGGTGGCTGACGGACTGACACTTGGAACGGCAGCCTTCGTAATGTTAGGAATTTCAGCCGTCCCAGCGTTGGTGGTTGCTGGCCCAACAATCGCAGCAACCTTGTCATTGTTTACAAGCTGAGCGGCAACCGATGCGGACGTATTAGTTGATGTCTTATTATCCCGAATGATTAGCTTAATCTTTTTCTTCTTACCATTGACGTTGATGCCACCATTCTTGTTAATTTCTGAAGCAGCAAGTTGAATCCCCTGCTTCTGAGAATTCCCGTAACCCGCTGCAGCACCAGAGAGTTCCATGTTGACCCCAATTTTCACGACGTTGCCAGTCGTTTGATTTCCCTTAGTAGTTGTTTTGGCGGTACTACAACCAGCAAAAATTCCCGCAGTCATCACGATTGCTGCCATGCTAACGACTTTCTTAACCATACTTTTCTTCATAAAATCTACCCACTTTCAATTTTTATGTAATTTGTGATCCTAACCCTAATTTGTGATCCAATAAGCCAAATAACCCCTAATCCTTATGTTTACCCCTCCTTGAAGATATAAAAAAACCTCATTCTTTAATGAATGAGGTTTAAAATCTTGATTGATCAAGCCCTCATCATTAAAAACGAAAATAAGGGCTCAACTTGTTGATTTGTGAGTAGTTCTAAATTAACTCACGCTCAATGTCGGGTCCTTCATCTTTAATAATAAGGCTAAATCTTGGCTAAGAGGTGCTGCCATTAGAATGTTAATGTTTGAATTAATAATTGTCATGACCGCTACCTCCTTACCAAGAATTTAATGATTGGTTAGAAGTATAGTAATCCTCTAATAAAATGTCAACCTTTCTAATCAAATTAGTATATTCTTTGTAATCAACGAACGCGCTTCAATCACTTACCAGCAAGGGATCGCTCAATTATAAAATAATTAATTTTCTAGGAGCAGTCGTTAACCGTTCATTGCCATCAGCCGTAATTAACAGGTCGTCTTCAATCCGCACCCCGCCTAATTTGGGCAGGTAAATCCCCGGTTCCACGGTCATGACATTATTGATTGCTGAAATGTTTGATTGCCATCGTGGGCCAAAGTTGGGCCCCTCATGGATATCTAACCCAATACCGTGACCACTTCCATGCTCATAATACTTTCCATATCCCCGTTTACGAATAAAATCACGGCCAGCAGCATCGACGTCACGGCCATTTGCGCCCGGCTTAATCACCGCAAACATTTTTTCCTGTGCCTGATAGACAATTTCATGAATGTGTTTCAATTGGTCACCGGGATCACCCAGGGCAAACGTCCGGGTAATGTCTGAGGTGTAATGATCAACGTAAAAGCCAAAATCAACCGTCACCATATCAGCTTCAGCTAACTGCTTATTAGACGCCGCTCCATGGGGTAGTGCAGACCGGTAGCCACTCGCAACAATCGTATCAAAACTTGGCTTTTCGGCACCATGATCAAGCATCCAATTATTTAACCAGTTAGAAACCTGCCGTTCGGTCTGGCCAACGGTAACGTGTTTAATTAATTGTTCAAACCCCTCACTCGCCAGAGAAGTCGATTTTCGCAGCGCCGCAACCTCATCTTGACCCTTTACTTCCCGTAGCTTTTCGATGACCCCATCTTCAGCAATTAAAGCGTCACCAAATAACTGGCTGAGTAACTGATAAAGTTGAAAGCTAATCGACGTTTCAAATCCGACCCGCTGAAACTTTGGTCCGGTCAGTACCTTTCGGGCAACTTGGTAGTAATCCCGCGTAATTGCTAAATCAATGTCTTTTGGTAACGACTGGGAAAGTTCCTCTTGGTAACGGGCATCGGTAATTAGCGTCACCGTTTTAGGCGTGACCGTTAAACAGCCATCCCCGGGCAATCCCTGAAACCCGGTTAAATACGTTAAATTAACTGGATTAGTAACAATAAACGCATCCAGCCCTAATTCTTCAATAGCGTCTTGAAATTTTACTATTCGCTGATCCACTATTGTCTCCTCCTTCTGTCAAACGGCCTAGTCGCTAAAAACATACCTTTCATGGTCGACTAGTAAGCCCACAGAAGTCATCAAAGCCAAAATAACGATCAAGAAAACAATTACCACTACCCAACTTCCTGTCAGCCCATGGATCCAACCACATAACATTGGCCCCACAGCTGCCAATAAATAGCCAAATGATTGCCCCATTCCGGAAACAGCCGCCGTTTCGTTGGGATTCCTAGTCTTAAGATTAAACAGCGTCATCGCTTCACTAAACGCCATATTAGTCGATAGTCCCAACAAGACGCAAGCAACGACCGCAAACCAGAAACTCATCGGTGCCAGTAAAAGGCAGCTAAGCCCGGCAACGAAGATCACAGCAATTGTTAGTACCATCGTTGATTGCCGTTTAGCTTCACTAATAATCCTTGGAATGATAAATGAAAACGGCAGGGCGGTGATTTGCAGCAAGCCGAGCAAGTATCCAGCCGTATTTTGCTTAATCCCGGAAGCCATCAAGATAGGTGGCAACCAGGTCAAAATTGAATAAAACAGCAATGATTGCAACCCCATAAAGCCACCAAGCGCCCAGGCTAATGGCCGCTTCCATGGTGAGGTTTGCGTTTGACCGTGATGATAAGCCTGCCCCTTATTCGGTTCCGCTTTAGACTGGCTAACGCTCAAACAAACGGCCACAATAATGGCAACAATCGGAATAATTGAAATAAATTGCATCATCACCTGCCAAGATATCCATTGACTAATGACCGAACTAAAACCGGCAGAAATTGCGCTAGATAATGACATCGCAAAAACATACATCCCCGTATAGGTTCCGATTCGCATTGGAAATAAATAGGAAACCAGCGTTGGTGCTAACACGTTAAGCATGGCAATCCCACAACCGATACAAATCGTCCCGATCAATAAGCCGGTGAAGGAATAGACCCGAACAAAGTTACCAATCGCTAGTAACCCGAGGTCAGCCATCGTTACCGGCAAAATCCCAAATCGTCGAATAAAGAACGTCACCGTTGGAGATAAAAGGCCAAAACAGATCAGGGGAATCGTGGTTAAGCTACCCAGAAACCACTCGGGTAAGCTAAACGAATTCTGAATGTTGGCTAAGATTGGTGGCACCACGGTAATTGCCGTCCGCATATTAGCCCCCACCAAGAATATTAATAATGCACCAAGAAGAACCCGATGGGACCTTGGCGTTGTCTCTATTTTCATCTAATCTACACCAGTTCTTTCTCTAAGATCCGCATCTTACGCCCCATTTGATCAATCGAGGTATCAATTTGCTGATACCCCAGCTTTTCATACAACCCAATGTGTTTAGTCACAATGTACGCTTTTAAAAAGCCAACTTGCGTCAACTGATCCTCTGCAATTGTGACCAAACGCTGGCTCAAATGCTGGCCACGGTATGCTTCATCTACGAAAACATAACCGATAAACGGCGAATAACCGCTGGCTTTAACGATGTCTTCCTTTACAATCGCGCAAAAGCCAACCAACTTGTCACTATCAACCAGCACGATCACCCGTTCCCAATCTAAGAATCGATGGGCAATCATTTCATTTGCTAAGTACTTGCCAGCAGGCCATGAAACCGCCCCAATCAATTTCGCAAAATGGTGCCACTTTGGATCACGATCGGCTAAGATATCCTGTTCCAATTTTAGTCTCCTTCCATATGCTATTTTCACTTCAAGTAATTCAATTATAGCCTATTTAATCAAGATTATGAAAGGCGGTTAATCTGTTTTCAGTATTTAAATCCGGTTTGCGCGACTAATTCACTGAGATATAATATACAAAAAGCAAAGTGAGGATTTCTAATGAAAAAAATTGCCGTATACTGTGGCGCTAGTTCTGGAAACCAACAAATCTATACTGAATCAGCAGTGACCCTAGCTGATTGGTTTATTGAAAATCACTATGAATTAATTTATGGTGGTGGCGGCGTTGGCTTAATGGGCGTCATCTCCGACCGGATTTTAGCCAAAGGTGGCAAAGTTCACGGTGTCATGCCAAAGCAATTGGTTGATCACGGCGCCGAATCCCCCCCCAACTGGAATCATTATCAGAATTAACCGTTGTCAAGGACATGTCCGAACGCAAGGTAAAAATGATGGAACTCTCCGATGGCTGTATTGCAATGCCGGGTGGTGTGGGGACTTTGGAGGAAATTACCCAGTCATTTTCTTGGGCCCGACTCAATGACAATCCCAACCCCTGCGCGTTTTACAATGTTAATCATTACTACCAGCCACTAATTGCCATGTTTGATCAAATGGTCACTGCTGGTTTCTTAAGTGCTGACGACCGCCAGAAGCTCATTTTTTCCGATTCACTGTCAGCCATTCAGCAATTTATGACAAGTTATATCCCGCCACAAGTGCGAACGTATGATGAAGATCAGCCAAGTAACTCGTAAAGTTAGCAATACGACAATTGTAGTTAGCCTCTACTTGTTTTGCCAGACTTCCCTCGGCAAATAGGGCAATTGCCGCAATCGGCTTTGCACTGATTTTAATCGGTACGTCAGCATGCGGTTAAAGGAGCGGCGAAAGTCTTTGCCGTGGGTTGCGTAATCAGTTCCCTCAAATCGGGAAACACCACTATTATCACGGTAGTCAACTGAAACATCCCGCATCAGCCACTCGTGATTTTTCATATACCGCATCACAGCGTCGGGCGTTGAAACTTTCAATGCGATTCGGGTAAGGAACTGCTGAGCGCTTGCTTGGTCCCGATAGTATTCGGCCTCCCTGGCAGAAATATAGTTCGTATCGGCAACGATTAGCTGATTAGCCAACAGTGACCGGAATTTATCAGAGACAGTCAACTGACGGGTTCCCTCAGGATTTATGTACGTGATCTGGCTTAATTCATATTCCTGATGGGAATTTAGCTCTTGCGTCACCTGTTGCTTAGTACCAGGCGCGCCACCCATCAGAATATGAAAATTATTCATAATGAGCGGCATGTCTAACGTCAGCTCAAGTTCTGAAAGTTGCGGGGCAATCAGCATCGGTAAAATTCTTTCTATCAATAAACTTACTAATGGTTCATCGAGCGAATTTAAAAATCGGTTGGGATTGATTGTGATCGAAACCTGAATGTCGTGGTTAGGCTGGCCAATTGTTGGGATACTGGTAATTGTGATGTATTTACTAACCGTGTACCCAAACCCCAGTGGGCTACGAATAACGTATTGGGTACTATCAAATAATTGATAACGACGATAAAGAATCATGCTTTGATAGGCGTCCTTGCCCACTACCGGGGAAGGGCCGCTTTTTTGTGCTGTGGGAAATGCCTCGACAAAGCTTTGCAACTTGAGATACTGCTG
Organism: Lentilactobacillus kisonensis DSM 19906 = JCM 15041; assembly: GCF_001434135.1. GTDB lineage: Bacteria > Bacillota > Bacilli > Lactobacillales > Lactobacillaceae > Lentilactobacillus > Lentilactobacillus kisonensis. Next base: position 12,482 of record NZ_AZEB01000016.1, read on the forward strand.
CTGACTCATAATACTTGTCAACTTGACCGTCTCCGCTTCGAATTGCAGCTGCTTTATCGGATAATCAATTTGTCGACGATTAAAACGGTCGGTCATTTTTGTTTGGTAAGCTTGGTTAAGACGTCGGTAGTTTTCCGATTGGTAACCATTTGGATTAAACACATCATCGTACCTTGGCAAAATTAGTAGCCTCCTTGTTCTAATTGCACTAATTTTAAGCTGAATCTGCCACTCGGTCAAACTCGAATTGTTTTTGCTGGCAACGTTGACAAGCTTAGTTGTTAGCGTTATAATATAAGTATATTAACAATTCGAGTTAGATAATTTGTTTGAAACCACCAGTTCTTAAATACTGGTGGTTATTTTTTTATTTTTAAGGTTATTCAATCATCTTTACATCTAATTATCATTGTCATTAGGAGAAGATGGTTCTACCAAACTAATCAAAAAGCTCAAAAACTTACAACATTTATACAAGCATATTTTTTACGAAAAAAATCGACAGCCTGAAAAAGTCTTCAGGTTTGTCGGTCTTTTTAATGCCTCGATTTAATGTGACTCATCAACAATTATTTTCTTATTCATATTAATTCCATCCATGTTAGCTGAACCGCTTCTTTTACGCCAACCACTCAACGGCATCCAGCGTATAAGTCCCATCAATAACCGTTAGTTTCACTTTGTGCTCACCGTTAGTTAAACCAGAAACCAGGATATTTTCAGTCCGATCAGCGGCAGTTTGCGGTTGGCGATTCCAATCAAGCATTTGACCATCAACAACAATTCGCAATCGACTGGCTTTTTCCTGTTTGCCAATTAATGAAAAGCCTATCCCGGCGAAATCAAATGTAATTTTAGTTGGGTTATCAGCATTCGCAGTTCCATATGAAAGCGTCCGGTTCCATTTGGTGTTACCCAAACCGCAAACGTGGTTCCATTGACCACGATACGAAATCCCATCATCCAAATCGTCTAATCGCTTCGAGACAAGGGGGCTCTCTTTTTGAGCTTTGGTGATCGTCAAGCGTTGAATCTGGGTGTGGTAATAGCCACAGCCAATTTTAACGCGACCACTGAATTTGGGATTATCTGTATCCACAAAATTAAACACAGTTTGGTCATCGACCACTGCCCGCAGCGTGTTACCGGATGCCGTAAAGATAATTTGGTGAGTTTTATCCAATTTTAGGTTATCCACGTGCGTTAAACAAATGATTTGGTCGTCCTTGATTAACTGGCAGAGCCCGTCACTAAACAGCTTAAAAACATACGGGGCGCTTTCAAGGCGGCCCTTGACATCAGTGAGCTCCCGCAAACCAATTCCGAAATAGTTTCCAGTTGGTGAATTTTGTTGCGTCTGATTATCAAATTTCATCGTAGTGGTTACCGAATAATCCGTCCACTTATCATCACCGACCGTTAAATTAGGCGCAAATGAGTATTCCCAGTCTAGTGCCCGCTCGTCTTCTGTAATCATCTGTTGCAGGACTTGATGACTATCTTGGTTGATCACTTCAAAGGCACCACCCTGATCCGTGGTGTACCGTGGCGTGTTACCACGAGCCGCTAAATAGTTAGCCGCATACTTTCCATAAGTGAAGTCGTCGTCATACAAAACATCGGTGTGGTTGTTAACACCCAGCGTATAATCGTCATGGCGGCTAACCAGTCGCTGATAAGCAACGGTTTCATCATTTTTAAGGTCCAGCGTCGTTGCTGTTACAATTGAATGGGGCTTAACCACAACATCCGCCTGATCATTTACTGGTGTTACGACTTCTCTCAGTTGTTTCAAATGCTGATCGTAATCTTCTTCAGGATGACTAGGGCCAACGCTTTGCCAAATGAATAGTTTTCGGTTTGCATCCCCAGCTAGATGTTTCACTTCAAGGTGATAGGTTCTCGCTTGAGGACTATCGTTAACCATCACCGTTGAAAAGTCACGCTTGTCAGGTGCCATTAAGGTGAGGTAACTCGGGGCATCTCGGTGATGATCCAAGTTTTCGGTACCGCCAACACCGCTATCACACGCACTGGTTAAATATCGCCAAGCACCTTCGTCTGCCCAACCAGCCTTAGCAAAGTCACTAAAGTGTTTCATACATTGCAGCCCAACGTTATCAACTTCAAAGTGACCGGACCATGGTCGGCTGGCAGCGATTAATTCTTTATGGCTGTAATTAACACCCGGATAATAAGCCGAAACCGCTGGCTGGAAAATATAAAAACTCCGCCGTGATTTTACGTAACTCTTAATGAGCCGGTTAGCCACGTCTAAGCCACTCTGAACGCCGCCAATCCCATCTCCATTTGATGCCTTTACCCGATACTTACCAAACGTCATTGGCGCAATACCTTCGCTGTACCAGACTTCATGGTGATACTGATCAGCTAGCTGAGTAAACGGTTGTTGATCCCCGTCGTTGGTATTGTAGTGAAAGCCAACCGCAGCGACTTGCTTCCTGAGTTCTGGATCAGCCACCATCATATCGCCGAAATCAGTTTCATAATTTTGATCGGCCGCAATAAGTTTAATTTGCTGATAATCATTTATCGGAAAGTCAGCAGGAAAGCCGGTTTGGTCATGACGTAATCGTTTCGCGAACCACTTAATCCATTTAACCATTGGGTGCTTGGTTTCATTGCGATCGGGATCAACGTAATTAATCAAATAGCCATATTGCTGATACGCGGCAATGATCGTTTGATTATACCACTGATACATCGGCTCAAAAGCAGTTTCCGGTACATTTTGATCTGGATTAGCGGTTTTCACGTTCACCCATGCTTGCCGTAAGAAACCCGGTTCACCCCAACGAAGAAGTGCCGTCTTGAGGTTTGGTTGAACTTCCTTAGCATCGGCAACCAATTGAAACCCAGCGCCTCGACGAACGTTAGCTGCTTCACCTTGGTGGCGAATTGTTGCCGGCTCGGTTCCCGATGACGTGTTACCATCATCACCCATTTCCAACTTAATCATTCGCATCAACGGGTGCTTACCGCCAAACAGGATTTGGAGAATCTGATGATAACTATCTTCGTGTTCCCATTTATAATCTAGCAATAATCGAGACGAATTATTACAACTAAGGTAACCAAATCCCTTGAACGTATTGGCATCCCCAGCGTTCAAATCCAGCTGGTCCCCGTCAATCACAAAACTTGTTTTATTCATCTTTGGTAACTCCCTTTGTTCTTGATAAAAGCAGTGACCAATGCAAATTCACATGGTCACTTCTTTTTTTCTAATTTAGTTATATTATTTACCTGATTTGTAACTCAAAGGCAAACTATTCCACCGCTTCCGCAGATAGAAGGCAGCTGCCTTGGGTTGCCGATCTCTGGTAAAGATTCCTTTCTTATTACCGTTAACCCGCATGTTGCCCTCAACCGTTTGGAAGTCGGCCAAATTCCAAGGCTGTTCGCCACGGATAAAGTCATATGAATCAAAGACCCGGTTAAACATTTCGAGAAGCTCAATCTGATATTCTTCACTCCACATAATGGATGGCAACTTGTGCAAACCAGGTTCGGTGTCAGCACCATATTCAGAGAAGACAATTGGCTTGTCAATATCGGAATTTTTCCATTCATCCAGTTCAGCCCGCAAGCCAGCTTCACCATCGGAGATTTCATAACCCCACTTGTGATACCAACCCGGGTAACGATTGAGTAGATAGAAGTCTGGGAACTTCAGGCACTTCGAAGTTTCAAACGTGTCGTCTTCGTTGAGGGTAAAGGTCCGAGGACGTTTCTCAGGATCAAGATCCGCACTATCATTGAATAGCTTGGTAAAGTACGGCACTGCCGACTCACTTGACGTATCTGGTTCGTTACAGAGGCTCCACGCCAATACGCTGGGGTGATTCTTATCCCGCTTAATCATGTCCTTCACTTGGTCAATATGCTTCTTGTAGAGCTCATCGATCCAATCACCGTCGAAAAACGATTGGTCCAAGCCACCAAGAAAACTAGCAGCGGCCATCTTAAAACCAACGGCAGGCACTTCATCAGTAATCAAGATCCCTTCACGATCCGCAAACTTGTATGCTTGTTCATCGTATGGGTAATGCGAACTCCTGTATGAGTTAGCACCAATCCATTTCATCAAGTTCAAATCCCGGCGCTCAACGTTGAGATCAAAGGCCCGGCCAGCATATATACTATCCTCATGACGGCCAAACCCTTTTAGATAAACCGGTTTGTGATTAACCAAGATCTGATGGCCCTGAATTTCAATTGTTCGTAATCCAATTTCATCGCTATAGGCGTCAACGACTGTCCCATTCTCAAGTAACTGGATCTTAATCGTGTAAAGATAGGCATCGCGAACCTGCCAAAGAGTTGGATTTTTGACCACCAAATCACCCGTCGATCCGGTTGCGGTTGCGACAACGTTTCCGGCTTCGTCAGCTAGGCTAACCTTCACATCAGCTTGCGCATCAGTTTGAACGGTGTAATGGACAGTTGCTTGTTCATCACTGACCTCGTAAGTTGTCGAATAGTCGTAAACGTTATCCTTTGGAATCGCAATTAAATGAACACTTCGGTTAAGGCCAGAATAGTTATAGAAATCAAAGAATGGTTTTGCCATCTTCTTACCATTCTTCAAAGTCATCGTGTCACCAGCTGGGAGCGCATCCCGGTGTAATTCATTATTGATCTTAACCGCAACTACATTCTCTTCACCAAGCTTGGTAGCTCCAGTAATATCCGCAGTAAATGGCAAAAAGCCGCCTTCATGGGACCGGATTTTTTGACCATTCACATAGACAGTAGCTCGATGCGTTGCTGCCCCAAACCGCAGGCCAATTTGTTTCCCTTCAAAATATTTCGGGATAAACACCTTTTTGACATACCAAAAATCCCCGGTGTACTCCCGGGCATCCTTATCGGTAAAGAAATCATTGAAGCTGGCTGGAACCGGCATTTCAATTGGATCAGCCAGTCCCTCAGTCCAGCCATTTTTCTCACCTTCAGAAGCTGGATCGAACTTAAAGTCCCACAACCCATCTAGTTTCTGATCTTCTCGATACGCATTGGTAACTGGATATAACAGACTTTTTTCCATTATTAGTAATCCTTTCACTATCTATATTCAAGGGTAAAGTAACCGCTTTCTTATTTTGACACCTTAAGTTTACTATTTTATGGTAAATAGTCAACAAGTTTTAGTAAAATAATGGCTGATTTTATAGTTATGATTGTCCCAAAATAGGTACATCAGCAGCATCTCGTGCTATTTTACCAATTGTAGATCAAGTTTCATTTTCGTTCTATCGTCTAATGATTTAGTAAAATGGTATTATTTTACTTAACAACAAAAAAGCGTTCGGACTTAACCGAACGCTTTCAGTATGATGATTTCTTATAACTAACGATCCTGTTTATTTGTTATCTCTCGTAATCACTTGATTCCAAAATAGTCGATTGTCTAGATTACCTTGTTTAGATGCTAAACGACCATTCTTTCTTCCATCAACTTCGGCCAAAATGTTCTTGAGTGTCTTCATAAGCAATTCCTCCTCATTCAACTCTGTATCATTCTTTAACCTTTCTCTCACTTTTAGTATAGTCGCCTGGGGTTGGGATCGTTAAATGATTTGCTTGAAAAATATTGAAAACGTTCTGAAAACTTAATTTCAGAACGTCAATTGATATGCTTATTGAGTTATCGATTGTTACTGGTGTTTACTGGTTGGTGGTGTGGCTTTTAATGTCACATAGATTAGGACCGCTCCGCAAAGCAGAAGCTTGCACCTAAGCTACCTCGCTCAAAAATCCCAAACCCCGGGATTTCTAAGCGAGGCAACTTAGGCTCCAGCTTCTAACCGCTTTGCTCCGCTCACTCTTCCTACAAACTACTTTCCCTTTCCATCAACTCAGTCGCAATGACCGTCAACTCGGGAATCTTCTTTGGTTCCTTCATTCGTTGATCCAGCATTTCAATTGCCCGCTCACCCATCAATTCAGTATGGACATGCACGGTCGTTAACGCTGGGCTGGTGTACTTCGCAATTGCCACGTCGTTAAAACTGATTAGGCTCACCCGGCTTGGGACGTCAATCTTATTTTGCTGCAACGCGCGTAAAACGCCCACCGCCATTGAATCACTGCCAATCATAAAGCCGTGGGGAAGTTTGTCGCCAAGCTTTTGGATTGCCTTAGTCATCAGCGCATAGCCTGAATCGGGTCCAAAGGGGCCTTGGAAAATAAAGTTGGGATTATATAGCCCCTTTTGCTTTAAGTATGAATCAAACGTTGCTACCCGAGGATCACGGACACCCAGCTTTTCAGTGGTTGTTTGTTCCTTACCAGCAATCATGCCAATATCCTTGATCCCGCGGTCAATAAACCGGTCAACAATCTTCATAACTGGTGTCTCAAAATCACTGCGGACACTATCACAGCCATAAGCAAGATAATTTTCGCCAATAAATACTAGTGGTAACCCATAAGACTGTAGCGCGGTCACTTCGGTCTTATCAAACTTACCAACGGCGATAATACCGTTAAATCGCTTCATTTTACTTTTATCAATTGATTCATACGTGACCCGCTCAATTGATGTTCCAAGCGTTGCGGCTTTGTTCTCAATCCCATATTGGATCTGCAAGTAATACAGATCATTTAATTCTTCTTTGTCGGAATGCCATTGCACCACAGCGATGGACTTTCCCACCTTAGTCGTATGCTTAGCGCGCTTCTTATATTGAAGCTTTTCGGCAACTTCAAGCACCCTGCGCCGGGTATCATCGCCCACCGACAGCGTATCATCAAAATTAAGAATTCTAGAGACCGTTGAAATTGAAACCCCCGCTTGCTTTGCCACATCCTTAATTGTCGTCATTTTACCACCCTAATATTATCCTATTCCTCGAAAAATTCGTTATTAATTTATTAGCTTTATACTTGCTATGATACCGCTTTAACTCACCATTTGTCTACCGTATATCAGTGAGCGGAGCAAAGCGGTTAGAAGCTGGAGCCTAAGCCATCTCAACCGGAAATCTCGGTTTTGGATTTTTGGTTGAGATGACTTAGGTGCAAGCTTCTGCTTTGTGCAGCTGTCCTAATATCAGTGAGCGGATCAAAGCGGTTAAGGCGCGGAGTATAAGTCACCTCTGGAGAAAATTCCTGGTTCTGGAATTTTTCCCAGAGGTGATTATGTGCAGCTCCCTGCTTTGAGAAGCTGTCCTGATCCATATCGTATGCACTGGCAGTAGTGCTTATGAGCACTTGATGGCGCACACTACGTTGACAAAAAAACAAAGGACCACAGCCAACAATCTTTAGCCACAGTCCTTCATTCTTTAATCACACTTTAAAATTCTGAGAACGTTGCGCTAACCGTATGATCGTTAAACGCAATCGTCAATTTATTCCCATCCAGCTTAACTTCAGGAATCACAATATGACCATCGTCGTCCAAGCTTTCTAATTCGCGGTCACCCAAATACAGTGAAACCAATGTATACTTACCTGGCTTTAGAACGCCGGTTTGAAGTGGAATCTTGGTCTTTGGGAAATACAAATTGGTATTTGGCTCGGGCACAGATAATTCTGCCGTCAATTCCTTAGATAAACCAACAATCCCAGTAATCCCAACTTCGGTTTGATAGAACACCGCGTTTTCAGCCTTACTTGGCAACTCCTTTTGATAATCTTTGCCATAATCAGGAGCCGCAAAACTGCCTTCCGCTAAGTGCAATGGCCGTTTCGTATCAATTTGGTGCACCCGAACATGCCATGGCATTGCTGGAACAACGTAATTCTTAATCTCAACGTCATCCCACGGTTTCCAATCAGAGTATACATAATCATCGTGGATCGCATAGTCGTCATACTTAAAGGCAGTTCGCCAGAAGTTTTCACTTTCCGAAACTGCTAGCGTATTATCAAAGGCGCCCTGTTTGAGCAACGTTCTGGCCTTAGCCGTACTGAAGCCAAAAGTGGTTGAGTATACGTACTTTTCATACTTATCTTCACCATGAGCGTGTTCATGAGAATGCTGGCCAGCCGTAAATGCCTGAACTTCTAAGCCATTTTGACTGTGAGCGATTAACATTCTTGGTTCTGGCTGTTTCTTTAAGGCTTCAAACTTGAAGTCATCACTTTCTTTAGTTGTCCAGAACGGATCATCGTCTGGTAACGCGAAGAAGATGAACGTTTTAAGAGCCCAGTACGCTGATGCAGGACCGTTATAGCCTTCCGCAAAGTTCATGTTTGGATATGAATAGCCAATTGGAATCAGGCCATCACTTTGGAAGATATTTTGTTTAAACCACCAACGCAGGTTATTTAGCAACAAGTGCTTAATGTCACCAATTGTATAGTCATCAGGCAAATCAACGTGAGCATAGGCACAAGCTGCCCAAAATGCGGCTTGAGCAAAGCGGTAGTCGAGGCTTCGGCCATATGGTAAAGCAGCACCGTCAGCCGCGAACCAATTAGCATAGCTTGGGACAAAGGCTTTAGCCCGTTCTTTCAATAATTTAGACTGCTCATTATCTGTATGAGCGAGGCCAACCGTCAAAATCGTAAAGAACTGGTAAGCAAACGGAATGTAGTTATCAATTTGGTTAACATAACCATCGTAGGACCAACCGTGACCCAAGTATTGCTTGTTGGTAATTGCATAGTCTTCATCGATTAATTCTGAATTGTCCATGTAACCTGTATCAGTGATAAATTGATTGACCATGGCCCTAAAGAACAGCCAGTTAGTCTTTGGAATGACCTTATGATTAACCTGATCCATCCACTTAACAATCGTTTTTTGCTTTGGCACGGACAAATTATCCCAGAAAGTTGCTTTGGTTTCGTATAGAAAGGCGGTCAAAGCACCCATTTCAACGAAGACCTGGTCGTAATCGCCAAGATCACTGCCCCAATAATCAGGGGACTGCGGATCAGTGCCGGCCAGAATGCCCTGAGTCGTCAACTCATACCACTGGGGCTGTTCATAAATTCGTTTCTTATCGGCGAAGAAGGGACCTAGGCCCCAAAGCAGACGCATAAAGCCTTCTACTTCGGTTTTATCTTGAATATAAACCGCACCACTGTCACTCATCCGGAAGCGGCCTTTGCGCTTTTGCTGACTTAAGACTGCCATTGCTGGGGTTAAAATGTCCACTAAAGCTGCCTTAACGTCGGCCTTACTACGCAAGGGGTTTTCTTTAATTTGTTCATTAAATAATTTTCGTTTCAACTAAGTTTCACCTCATTCAATTTATTTGTAAGCGCTTCTACAGTCTCAGAATAACCCTTATTTTAGTAAAATACAAGACTATTTTATTTAGTTTTCCTAAATATTTTGTGAAAAAATGACCGAGCCAGAATTAACTTCCAGCTCGATCATTTTTTGCGAATGGGGTTTCGCAACACGTTATGTCAGAAATAACGCTTAAAATTAGTTTTATTGATAATTAATCGGATGATGCACTTTGTAGATCCCTTACCTCCCTTAAGAGCAAGTCATTAGAACTTTGTCAAGCTGGTAAATTGTTTGTTACCAGTGATGTAATTGCCATTGGTTAATTGGAAACGAGTGGTAGCACCATGCTTAACAACTTTCTTAACTTGCAAAGCTTGACCCTTCTTTACATGTTTAACTTGGTTCTTTTTTGACAGGGTCGTGCTCTTGTACTCATACAAGCCCGTTTTATTAGTAACGTAAAGGTTGCTGTGTTTGGTTTGCCAGTATAAGTTAGCTACATATTTTTTATTGGCGGTGATGTAAGTACCATCGCTTAATTTGTAACGAGCTGTACCGTTAGCTGACTTGGCTTTGGCAATAACCGTGAAAGTTGGGGCAGTCATACGACTCTTAACCACATACTTCTTTACGCGGTTGTTCTTAGTAAAGTTAACACTCTTGTAGCTGTACAAACTTTTCTTGGCATATACCTTGAAGCTCTTTACAGTTGTTGCTTTAGAAGTACTATTTGTTTCTGTCTTAGCCGGTTCCGTATTTGTACTTGAACTGCTTGCAGCTGGTGTTTTTATGCTGGAACTAGTTGCTGAAGAAGAACTAGTCCCCGTAATAGTTCCCGTTGGCGTTTGATTAGTATTGTTATTATCTGGATTTACAGGCGTTGGCCTTGGGTTAACTGGTGTTAACTGAACATAATCTAATTCTGCAAAACTACTATCTTTCATCAGAGTTAAAGTATTTTCACCTTTATTAAGATCAACTGTCCCATACTGCAATACTTTTCTAGTCCCGTTCACATTTGGAACGGCATTCGTCCAACCGGTCGTATATGGAAAAACAGCATCATTTAATGTTTTATTGTTCAGGGTCACCTTGTCTGAAGCATCTTTTTGATCCTGATTACCATTCGCATAACCAATTTCAAGTTTGTATTGACCCGCAGCAAGTGCATTTACCTTAAATGACACGCCACTTGAAGCATCATTAATTGAACCTACATAATGATTGCCAGAAGCATAACTACCTTGGTACGTCTTTGCCGTTCCCAGCAACCCACTATCTTCTGCTTCTACTCTAATTGGATCAGTTGCTTGGGCTTGGGCATATTGTAAATTATCAGTCGTTGAAGTACTGTCCGATGGCGTCACTACCAACTGATAACCATTTGCTGCCTTCATATTCTTGACGGGTACAGACACTGTGCCATTCTTCACCGGAACGGTACCACTAACAATCGTCTTAGGAGAATCAACTGCTGAATCAACCCCATCCCATGACGTTTCTTTAACTTGAACAGAAGCAGATTTGCTGAACTTAGCTGAATCTAAATTGTTAACATTAATCGTCGTATTTCCGGCTGTGCCGCCAAAGATAACAGACGTTTGGTCTTTATTATCGGTCGTGTTGGCAACACTGGCTAGATCACCATTAGTATCAGCTGTACTTGTCTTGTCGATTTGACCAGCCATATCACCATACCATTTGTATAGCCAGTAACCGCCATTTGGCTTCTGCTGATCCGTTAACAAATTATCCATTCGGCCATAGTTGTACCAGAAAGCAATACATGAACTATCAAGCTCTGGCACGTTTTCGAACGACTGAATATAATGAATCATCAATCCGGGAACGCCAGTCTGTTGTGGCGCACTGTATTCATTGATACTAACTGGTAAATGCTTAATTCCCAAATTGTCTTCAATTGCATCCAATTGCTTAACATGGTCTGGGAATGAAGCTGCCGTTCCATCTTCTAATTCATGCCAGCAAATCACATCTGGAAGTGTGTTGTTATTCTTGGCATTGGTTAAGAAACCAGTGATCCAGTTTTTATCCCAATGCTCAATACTTGGACCAACGATTTTAGCACTAGGATCGACCTTCTTGACTTCGTTATACGTGGCATTCCACATCTCATAATACTGTTGCATGGTTTTACCGCTGTTGCCAACAAAGGTCCAGTTAGGCTCATTCCATAATTCGTAGCCGTAAATATCACTGGCATAGCCGGAATCCTTAGCCTTTTGAACCATTTCGCCAACGCTGGCTAACCAATTTGCTTCGTCTTTTTCAAACCCCGCGTTAGAAGTGAAATTATACGGGAAGTTTTTGAAGTGGTCAGGCAAGCGAATGATGATTTTGCTGCCGACTTTTTGTGATAATGATGCAACGTTCATGAAGTCACCAGCTGGTGGCAACCCATTTGGGCTTTGTTGCCCACCAGGAGGTGCTTGAGTAAATACTTTGGGCTTGAGTGCTGATAGTAAATCCGCACTAGGTGTATTACTATCAGACATCCCATACAACCCACCAGAAGCTACATGGGTCGTTTGCGTTCGAACAGCTTGGGTAGTGTCAACGTTAATCGTACTATCATCAGCCTTAGCAGAGCTTCCAATCGCCCCTAAAGTTAATCCCATAGTGATGGCCGCTAAAAACGCAACGGTGCGCTTGTGAATAATCATGTTAAAACCCCTTTGTTTAAAATTTTACAGATAATTACTTTAAGTAATCTGTCATTTTATGGTTCGATCAATGATGTCATTTGCTTATTACCACTGATGTAATTACCATTCGTCAACTGGAACCGGGTAGTCGAACCATGCTTAACAATTTTTTTAACGTGAAGAACTTGACCCTTCTTCACATGTCTAACTTGGTTCCTCTTAGACAAAGTCGTATTCTTGTATTCATTCAGGCCAGTCTTCTTAGCAGCGTATACTTTGCTGTGCTTGGTCTGCCAATATAAGTTAGCAACGTACTTCTTGTTGGCGGTGATGTAAGTACCATCGCTTAATTTGTAACGAGCGGCGCCATTAGCTGATTTGGCTTTGGCGACAACCGTGAACGTTGGTGCAGTGGTACGATTCTTAACCACGTATTTCTTCACCCGATTGTTCTTGGTGAAGTTGACGCTCTTATAACGATACAAACTCTTCTTGGCGTATACTTTGAAGCGATTAGTTGTCGTTTGAGAACTTGAATTGTGATTATCCGTCTTGGCTGGTTCAGTTGCCGTGCTCGAACTGCTTGCGGCAGAAGAGCTAGAGCTTGTATTTGTACTGCTTGAAGTCTGATCGGTATTACTATTATCTGGATTTACAGGAGTCGGGGTAGGAGTAGGATTTGGTGTAACCGGCGTAAATTGAACATAATCCAATTCAGCGAACCCTGATTTCTTTTGGAGGGTAAATGTATTTTCACCTTTATTCAAATCAACATTACCATATTGAACAACTCTTCTTGTTCCATGGACGTTTAAGCTATCATCCAGCCAGCCGGTTGTATACGGCATTGTCAAATCTTGAAGCGGTTTATTATTCAAAGTGACACTGTCAACAGCACTATCTTGATAGCCGTTTGCATAACCAACTTTAACTTTGTAAGTTCCAGCTGCTAACGCATTAGGCTTGAAAGTAACGCCACTCTGAGTGTCATCGATTCCTGAAACATATTTATTGCCAGAGGGATAACTACTTTTTGTTTGGATCGTCGTTTTGGCACCAAAAAGCGCACTGTCTTCTGCCTCTACCCTAATTGGATCACCGGCAGATGGCTGAACATACTGAACCCCTGTGGCACTCGAATCAGTTGTTGGAGTCACAACCACTTGGTAACCTGATGAAGCTTTCATATCTTTAACTGGAATAGAAACTGACCCGTTATTAACCGCAACGGTTCCGGAAGCCACCGTTTTTGGACTATCAACGGCAGTATCAACACCATACCAAGGAGTTGCGTTAACTTCGACTTTGGCAAATTTGCCATACTTCGAGGTATCTAAGTTATTAACGTTAACGGTCGTATCACCAGACGTCCCACCAAGGATAACGGAAGTCTGACCCTTGTCGCTAGTCGTATTGGCAATGCTTGCCAAGGCACCATTCGTATTGAAAGTACTGGTTTGATCCATTTGACCAGACATGTCACCATACCACTTGTACAACCAGTAGCCACCATTCGGTTTTTGATCGTTCGTTAATAAGTTGTCCATTCTGCCGTAGTTATACCAGAATGCAAGGCAAGCACTGTCCAATTCGTTAACATTTTCAAAGTTTTGAACATAGTGAATCATTTGACCTGGAACGGCTAGTTCGTTCTTCCAACCGTATTCGTTAATACTGATTGGCCGACGTGTAATCCCTAGACTGTCTTCCATTGCATCCAAGGCTTGAGCTTCTTTAGGAAAGTTAGCAGCATTCCATTCGTGCCAGCAAATATAATCAGGTAACACGTTGTTGTCTCGGCAGTATGTCAAGAAGCTCTTCATCCAGCCGCCACCATTCCAACCATTCAAACTAGGGCCAAGAATTTTAGCGTTTGGGGCAATTGCCTTCACAACATGGTACGTATCTTTCCAGACCTGATCAAAGTTGCCCCAGCTGTTATTCCAGTTGGCGTTGGGTTCATTCCACAATTCATAAGCATATACATCGTCAGAATTCTGTTGAGCAGCGGTCACCATTGTTTTCACGTGATTCAGCCAATCTTGTTCATTCGAATAGTTATACGGGAACTTCGGATAAAAGTCCGGCAACCGTACAATAACCTTAGCCCCTAATTTATGAGCAGTCGGCTGAATTTCAGGAAATTCACCGGCCGTCTTTGGCTCGCCGTTTGGAATTTGTTGCCCATAAGGTGGTGCTTGAGTAAATACTTTTGGCTTCAAAGGTGACAGCAAATCCGCATTTGGTGTATTCGCATCCGCTAAGGCATATAAGCCACCTGAGGCAACGTGGTCAACCGGGCGAATCGCCTGAGTTGTGTCAACGTTAATCGTTTGGTCATCAGCTTTCACTGTCCCACCAGCTAATCCTGCTGTAAATGCACCGACTGCCGCAGCCATCAATAATGTTGCAATTCGTTTATGAAACATCTGTTTAACCCTCTTTATTTTAATCTTAACTTCATTCGTTACCCTTCTTTAACACAACCATTACCTCAATATAATGATCATCTCAATTGTCAAGGGTAAGCGTTCTCATTCTTATATAAAGGGGGAATCACTAAAAGCTTTGCGCTCTAGTGATTCCCCCTCAAACAATATTCAATTAACGTTCAATCCTACTTATTCAGCCAAACTCTCATCTGACCATTCTCACGGTTAGCCCATGCATAGTATGGCACCATGGTGAGATTAGCTGATTCAGTTTCAACTGGCTTGTTTGCATCAACGTAAAGTGGTGCGTTTTCGTCATCAATCTTCTGACGCTTAGCAGCAACTTTCACAACCCCGACACCGTCTAAGAGCTTCTCATCGAAGTGATAATCAGTCTTATCATCTGGTGTTACTTCATAAAGTGAAAGTGGTGCTTGATTGTCAGTTTGTTCTGCGGCGTAAACGATTGGGCCACGTTGGATAGCGACCTTATCAAAATCATCGCTAACCCGGTTGCTTGCTCGCATCACCTTAACGTCCATGTCCAACTTCAAGTCGATCGTTACCGACTTAGCGTCAACATCAACGTAGATGAAGCCATCATTAACTGGTAGAGTGGTTGAAACGCCATTAACTTCTAAATCGAAGTTAGCAGACCAGCTTGGAATCCGGATGCCTAACTTAAAGGACTTGTCATTTGGATTTTCAATTTCGTAATGAATGTCACCGCTCCATGGGAAGTGGTTAGTTTGAACGATCTTCAAGCCTTCATCAAATTCAGCTTCGTTAGAAATGAATTGGTGAGACAAGATGGTGTCGCCATTGACAGTGTAGAGATATTCATCAACGGAAGCGATTAACCGTGCCAAGTTAGCTGGGCAGCATGCACAACCGAACCAGTCAGCCCGGTGAGTCAAGACATGTGACTTGCCTGGGTTGCCCTTTGAAGCCTTTGGATCGGCTTCTAGTGGGTTAACGTAGAAGAAGTGCTTGCCATCAAGGGCCATGCCACTTAAGGCACCATTGAATAATTCTTTTTCTAGCACATCGCCATATTCACCCTTAGCATGGATGTTTAGCATCTGACGCGCAAAGAATGACATGCCGACTGAAGCACAAGTTTCGCCATAATCGGTATCGTTTGGCAAGTCATAATCGTAAGTAAAGGCTTCACCAGTTGTAGTTTGACCAATATTACCAGTAATGTACATTTGACGTTTAACGATGTCGTTCCAGAAACGATCACAAGCTGCGAGTAAGTCTTTATCACCCGTGTAGCGAGCCACGTAAGCCATTCCTGTGCAAAGGTAAACAACCCGAACAGCGTGTCCATGAGGGACTTTTTGGTCTTTGATTGGTTCTGCGGCCAAGTAATATTCACGAGGGAAGTCACGCATCCCTGGAATCAAGTCACGATCAGGACTGTCACCATCGGCTTTGATCTGTTTTTCAAAGAAAGCAGGATCTTGGCCCCGTTGGTTCAAGAAGTAGTGAGCCAAATCAAGGTAACGCTTCTCGCCAGTTTCTTCGTACAAGCGAGAAAGGGCTAATTCAATTTCTGGGTGACCATCGTAACCGTGAATCTTACCTTCTTCAAGGCCGAAGTTTTTGTCGATGCAGTCAGCCATGCGCTTTGCAATATCCAAAGCCTTTTCATTGCCAGTTTCATGATGGTAAGCAACCCCCGCTTCAATGTAATGACCCATTGTGTAAAGTTCATGAGACTGTTGTAGCCGTTTGAATTTACGTTCTGGGGCGTCAATTTGGAAGTAGGTTGATAAGTAACCATCGTCTTCTTGCGCGTCAGCAATCAAATCAATCAGATTATCAGTAATCTTCTTGAGGTCTGGATTTGGATGGTAGCCAAATGAATAAGCAGCCGCCTCTAACCATTTGTAGACATCGGTGTCTTGGAATGGGAAGCCATAGTGATGGCCCTTCATCTGACCAGCCGCAATCTTTAAGTTCGCAATGGCATGACTGTTCTTGTCTTGACCATTGTTTTGAGGATCTTCAGAAATTGAAATATCGGCTTCATCGTTCATGACTTTCCATTGATAGGGAAGCACTTCTTTAACGACGAGTTCGCGGTATCGTTTCCAGAAATCAGAAGTAACCTTAACTTTGTTTAATTTTGGAGTGGTATAAACTTGCATATTTATTATTTCCTCCTAAAAAGTGAAATCATTAGTTTAAAACAATTTTAAGCTTGGGCAGCCTTTGCTTCTTTAGCAGCCTTAGCATTCCGTTCTGCAAGGTCAGCTTTAACAACTGGTTCGTGGTTTTCCCACTTACGGTAAACAATCATTAATACCAAACTAATTGCGTAAATGATGATTGGCACCCAAACGAATGTGAAGCTAATTCCTGAAAGACTGCCGGCACTTTGAACTTTGTTAGCAGCGTTGAAGCCGAACCCTTTGAGAATCATTGAAGCGATAAATGAACCGAATCCTGAACCCATTTGGATACAGAATGAAGCACCAATGGCAGTTAAGAAACCGTTAGCTCGAACACCGGTCTTCCATTCACCAAAGTCAACTGTGTCACCAACCATGGCGAAGAACATTGTGCAGGCAGAACCTGAACCGATACATGCAACACACCAGCCGATTAATGCTGAGGTAACGTTTGAACCGGCAAACCCAACCCAAGCTTGACCAACCATTGTCATCAATAGGAAGAAGACGGTTGTGCCCCACTTGTGCATGAACTTAACAAAGAATGGTACTGAAGCCATACCAATCACTTGGATAATTGTGAAACCGTTAAAGAACGAAATCAAAGCTTTGCTGCTCATGTTGTACTGGAAGTAGTAAGGCATTGATGAGTTACGAACAATGAAGGCAGTCCAGTAAGCTAAGTTGGCAACAACGATTAAAACCCAAGGCCAATTACCTTTTGTTGCTTTCAAACTTTCTTTAATGGTAACAACCTTTTCGTTTTCGATATTCTTTTCACGCATGTCCAAGAAGGCAACGATCAAAAGAATAAAGGCAACGATTGAGTAAATTCCAACGGCTAATGACCAGCCTTTTTGATCGTTACCGCCGCCAAGTAAGCCAGCGAATGGAATGATGAAAGTAACGGCGAAGAAATTACCAACGTTACCAAGTACCAAACGAATTGAGTTGGCTTGCATCCGACCATCAGTACTTGAAGTTAAATTAGGCAATACTGAAGTGATAGGCGTTGACATCGCCGTGTATGACAAGTCAGCTAAGATATACATAACACCAGCATAAACAACTTTTAACGTGCCGCTTAAAGCGGGTGTTGTGAACAGTAACCAAACGAAGATGGCAAATGGTAATGACATCCACAAGAACCAAGGACGACTCTTCCCGTATTTACTGTGGGTATGGTCAACTAAGATCCCCATGACAGGCGCGCCAATCGCATCAAAGATACGGCCGATTAAAAGTAAAACCCCGGCAGTTCCGACTGACAAACCAAAAACGTTCGTAAAGAAGTAAAGCATGTAAGAACTGATAATACAGTAGAGCAAGTTACCAGACATATCGGTAAAACCGTAAGTAATTTTACGATGCCATGGCAATGTATCATTAGCAAGTAACGCTTGGGCACTTGCCGTATTTGAATCGACATTTGCATTTGAACTCATGATAAAAGCCTCCGTAGTATATATAGAATTTATCTAACCGCTTACATTAGCGATCGAAAATAAAAAGATAGCTAAATCTTAAAACTGGGAGATTCATCTCAAGTAGGTGAGCTTCTGGTCACTGAACTCATCATTAACATGATTTTCAACTTCCTTTCTATCAATGGCTCCCCGTCCAAGGAACCATTTCCTATTTACAAGTTAAATAGTAACCGTTTTCAAAACAGAAAAAAAGGGCTATAATAGCAAAAGAGGTGATATAATCCGACCAGTTGTTAATATTTATTACTAGTAGGTCGCTTGTGAAATGCCTTTATAACCAATTTCTTGATATATGGTGTCCATTTCCGACATCTAACCATTTTCCGCGTTTATGTATATTTGGTGACGATTTCCGACCAAGCATCAGGAGGGTCTTTATTATGTTATTTTCCACATTTACACTAGAAAAAACACTGTTATATTACAAGGGAGGCGAATTTGTGGCCCAGGGTCCCTGGCGCCATCGCAGAATGTATCATAAGGGCGATTATGAAATCATTCTTTGCATCAAGGGGCCCATCTACCTCCAGATCAATGACCAACGTTACACGTTAAAGCCCCATGAAGTATTAATTGTACCGCCATTTACCACATTTTACGGGTACCAAGATTCTCAAGACGCAGTTGATTTCTATTGGCTCCACTTCTTCTCACAACATAAAGAAGATGCCTTTAACTCCGACGAAGATGAGATGACTGCTGAGGTAAAGGCAAAGCAAAATAAGAAGCGTAAGATCTTTTTACCAATGTACTTCAAGCTTCACGATTACGAAGAAGCAACCATCCTAATCCATCAGATTTTATCAATTCATAATGAACTGTCATTCATTGAAGAACGGGATTATCTCGTATCTGCCCTTTTAATTCAGTTATACAAGTCCTACTTCAATCGCCCTGACTCTAGTGAAGATAGTACCCGTATCAGTTATATGAAGGAATGGATCCGGGCCAACATGTCCAGCACCTTGACGGTTGCCGAGATTGCTGACCGTGTCCATTTGAATCCTGATTACCTGACGCGATTATTCAAACGCTGCACCGGTATGACCACCTTGCAGTACCTCAATCACGTTAAGATTGAAGTCGCAACCCTATTATTGGTGAGAACTGAAATGCCTATCAAACAAGTTGCCGATAATTCCTACTTTAACGATCCCAAGGTGTTCATGCGTCGTTTCAAAAGTTCAATGGGACTGTCTCCAAGTGAATACCGTAAATCTTACAATCTAATTCATTTGAACAATCCCCATGTTGATCCACAAATTCCAATTCCAAAGCGAATTGCCGATTCGATTGATTATATTCCAGAAAATGGCGATATTCCGGAATAGGATGTGTTTAGTAGAGATCGCTGCGTTCCACTCACTACCAATAAAAGGAGAGATTCACCTATGAAATTTTTAAGAACAAGATTTGCAGGCCAATCAATTATTTCCTGGTTTTTCCAAATCATTTTAATCGTAATTGCCTGGCGGGTAAGTACCCATCAAATGCCAAATAATGTTACAACAATTACAATTACGGCCGTTGTATTACTATTAATTTACTGGAGTTTTTCACTTGATCGCAAAAAGGATAAATCTAAGTAGAATTCCTTCTGTAAACCGGTTTTTCATGTTAGTATCACGAGTGAACACAATTTGTAAACGAGGGTGAAAAGCATGAGAATTAACCGAAAATCCGGTTTAGCAATTTTAGGATTGGTGGCTGGTGGCATCTTGATGGGAAGTTCCATCAACGCCAACGCTGCGCTTAATCCATCAAGTACGTTGCCCAAAACCGACATGGTCGATGTTTCAAGCTGGCAAGGCAACTTAACTGCCGCTGATTACCAAACTTTAGCTTCAAACGGTGTCAAAGCCGTTACAATCAAAGCTTCAGAAGGAACTGGCTACGTCAACCCCAACCTTCCCCAGCAAGTTCAATATGCGCAACAAGCAGGGCTAAGCATTAATTTTTACCACTTTGCCCACTTTACCTCAACTGATCAGGCACAGACCGAGGCCCAAACCTTTATCAACGCCGTTAAATCCGTTACTAGCTCAACCAACGTGGTAATGGTAACTGATTTTGAGTCATCTGAACTAGCTGGCGTAACTAAAGACAATAACAACGCTAATTTAGCTGCCTTTGACGCTGCTTTGAACCAGGCTGGCTATAACAAGACTGACCTGTATACCATGGCGAGCTGGCTAGGCGTTCACGTGGACACCAATGCAACAAACGCTGGTTGGATCGCTGATTATCCTGGTCAACCAAGTGGCTCTAAGTACCCAAACGCCAACGCTTGGCAATGGGCATCGGACTACCGGTTCCCAAGCATCAATCAGAATCTAGACGTTAGCCAGATGAACAATGATTACTACTTGAATTCAGGAACAGTCAACACTTCAAATACAACTAATTCAGCATCATCTTCAAGTAGTGCATCCAGCTCATCAACCACACCGACGCCAACTTCAAATAAATCATCTAAGAAATCACAAGTTGTTCTGGTGCCAGGTCCTTCAGCTGGTAAGCAATATTCAGCTTCCCGTTCCAAGTCAGTTAAGTTAGTTTGGCGAAAGAACATGGGTAAGCATTCATACACAACGACAAAGGGTGCGCGTTATTCCAAGCATCTCGGTATCCGTTATGGGTACAATGCTGATCTGCCAAACATTACCTGGGTAACTGATGCTCACGAAAAACTGTATAAGAAAAATACCGGCAAGTACGCCATTTATTACCATGTAAGAAGCACCACTGGCAACCATGGCGGTTGGATTTGGAGAGGGTATTTACAATAGTATGCGGAGCAAAGCGGTTAAAAACTGGAACATAAGTCTCCTCTGACAGAAATCCCTGGTCTTTGGGGATTTTTGTTAGAGGTGCTTATGTGGAAGTTTTTGCTTTGCGGAGCATCATTCAGATAGTATGCGAAGCAAAACGGGTAAAAACTGGAACATAAGTCTCCTCTGACAGAAATCCCTGGTCTTTGGGGATTTTTGTTAGAGGTGCTTATGTGGAAGTTTTTGCTTTGCGGAGCATCATTCAGATAGTATGCGAAGCAAAACGGGTAAGAATCGGAGTGTAAGTCTCCTCTAACGGAAATCCCTGGTTTTGGGATTTTTGTTAGAGGTGCTTACACGCAGATTCTTGTTTTGCGGAGCATCATTCAGATAGAGTGCGGAACCAAGCGGTTAGAAAGCGGAGCCTAAGTTACTCCGTTCAGAAATCCTGGGCTTGGATTTTTGAACGGAGTAGCTTAGGTGCAGCTTTCTGCTTGGTGGAGCATGTTTCCGCTTTGTCGCCCAGAATGTTAAATTTTTTCTTAAGGCTGTTTACAGGTAGATTCCTATGTTACAGAGAACCTTACTGTGTAACTCCTGCCAAAACCAAAATATGATCAACTCAAAAACTTAAAAATCAGCTACGAACACCTCAAGTTCATAGCTGATTTTTTCTAATGCTCTATAATGAATACCAACAAAATCCATTGAATCCTACATAAAGGAGCCAATCACATGAGCAAGGAACTCAAAGTTACCATCGCTTTCTGGGGTATGTTCGCCCTTAGCCCCATCATGATCATCTTAATTGATATGCTGATATACCCAATTTTATCAGGACGTCATCTTATGTCTCAGTCGATCGTTTCCGCCCTTCCAGTTTGGGTGTTGGTTGGCGTTATCAGTATGACCATCATCAACTACTTGACCGTTGGCCGCCTAACTAAGCGGCAGTTTAACAATCAACCAATAACGGCAAACTGGATTGATTGGACAACGCTTGGGTCCGCATGTCTGATGGGCATCATCATTTTGGCTGCCATTCTCGTCAAACTTATTTTAAATGACAAATATGGTCTTGATTATATTTTGAATGATCTTTCCCTACTTATCTTTCCACTACTGGCCTGGCTAACCTATAAAGCGTGGCGGGAGCAAAATCAAAATTGGATTTTCATTGGTCTCATCATCCAAACCCTCTTTACAACGTTGTTTGCGGAATGGTTTGCTGATTAGCCTGGTCCACAGTCAATCTTGATGCTCTAGTATATCTCCGGGTTGACACATTAACGCTTCGCACAACTTATCAAGGGTGGAAAACCTGATTGCTCGGGCCTTCCCAGTTTTTAAGATTGAAATGTTCGCCATGGTAATGCCAACCTCCTTGGATAATTCCGTGACGGACATTTTTCGTTTGGCTAACATCACATCTAGATTAACAACAATTGCCATCGTCTCACCTCACACCGTATACTGATTTTCAAGTTTCAGCTGAGTTGCTTTTTCAAGTAATTTTTCTAAAATTGCTGCAAAAACTGACACAACAAACGGGATCATTGCAACAATTGCCATCATCAAAACTAATCCAGGTGCGTCTTCAGCGTTGGCAATTCGATAAACAATTGGTAGGAAAAAGATATAGCAAATCCCCATCCCCGCTAACGCATACTTAATTCGCTTGATTGCTTGAAGCGCCTGGCCAGAGAAGACGTTATCCCGATCAATTGATCGAAGAATCCGGTAAGCATACCCCTCAGCAATGTAGAAAAACACTGCAGATAGGTACAGAAAAAAAGCAAATACATATAGTTCCCAACCAATTTGTGGGTAGATATCACTTAGTTTTCCTAACGTCCGGGGAAATGCAATCCCACAGAGCAACGCAACAATTATCCCAATACAAACTAACGATAATTTTAAGAACCAAGATTTAATTTTCAAAACTCATCCCTCCTGTTTATCGACTTTCAATAAATAATAACCGATTATCGGAAATAATTAAATGATTCACGAAAAATAATTAAGTTTCTTAATAATCTAATTAATAAACAGTCAGTGTAAAATTGAGTACAAAAAATGACATACGACATATTTTTAAATAGGTCGTGTGTCATTTTGACTAACTTGTAAATTTAAACAGTTGTTATTTTGCGTGATGATTTTTAACTTGATATTAGTCTTGGAATTGTTTGTTAACAATTAAGACTGTATCGTGATTGTTTTATGTTATATAGATTAGGACCGCTCCGCAAAGCAGAAGCTTGCACATAAGTTACCTTAGTCAAAAATCCCAAGCCCAGGGATCTCTGATTTTTGGCAACATTGTGGGAACGTGCTGCACCAAGCAGAAAGCTGCACCTAAGCTACTCCGTTCAAAAATCCAAACCCAGGATTTCTGAACGGAGTAACTTAGGTTCCGCACTCTACGCTCACTTATCTTAGGACAGCTGCGCAAAGCAGAAATCTGCGCGTAAGCACCGCTAACAAAAATCCCAAACCCAGGGATTTCTGTTAGCGGAGACTTACACTCCGATTTCTAACCGCTTTACTCCGCTCACTTCAGCAACTTAACCAACTCCGAATACTGCCCTGACATCCATTGAACATAATCCTTGTTTGCTGGCAGTGTTTCGGTTACTGGTAATACTGGGATCTTGTTCTTGCGTGCTAAGGCAACCAAGTTATTGACCGTCTTATCATCAACTTGCTTATTAAAGACAAAGAACGCAATCTTGTGATTCTTAATACCGTCTTGCATATCCTTAATAGTTTGTGGGGATGGATCAACGTCTTTTTCCGTGTCGTTTTCAAATTGGGCATCGCCAACTTTGAACCCGATTGCTTGTAATGCGTAATCAAATACTGGTTCGCTGACATACACTTCTTTATTCTTCTTAGTTGCGGCAACCTGTTTTAGTTGAGCAATCTTATCATTAATCGGCTTCAGCGACGCAATGTACTGTTTGGCATTCTTCTTAAAGTAAGCCTTATTCTTTGGCTGAATCTTCCCAAGTTTTGCTGCAATCGTGTTAGCTAACTTAGGCATTGTTGCTGGGTTATACCAAATATGTGGATTGTCGCCGTTTTGCTTGTCCATTAAGTCTTCGCCAACTCGAATATAGTCAACTTTACTGCTATCCTTAACTAATTTACTCATCCAACCATCATAGCCAATTCCGTTCGCAATCACAATCTTAGAACCCACCGTTTGTTTGGCAACTTTAGTTGTTGGCTGGTAATCATGGGGATCAATATTAGGGTTCGTAATAACGGATGTTACCTCGCCCTTATTTCCCGCAACCTTCCGAGCAACTTCGCCATAAAAATCAGTAGTCGCCGTGATCTTTATCTTACCGTTACTTGTCGAACTGCCATTAGAAGAACATCCTGCTGCGACAACACCAAGTGCAACGACCAAAATGGCCACAAATAATAACTTAAATCTTGATACCTTATGTAACATGTCATTACCCCTTCTCTTTTTAAATAGTACCGATTACTCTTTAGACTATAAAATAAAAAAAGCAGTTTGTAAATAGTATTTTTAATATTTACAAACCGCCTTTGTCATCAAGATCACAAATTATGATAATTTGTGACCACTAATTTATAAAACTGCTTCATCGTATACGATTGATGAAAGTATTTTTTACCACATTTTTTATAGTAGCCAACTGGATCGGTGTGATCGGAACCACCTAAGTACTTTGCGACTGACCCGTGAGACCAAACCGTTCCCTTACCATCGTAACAAGCGTCATTAGGTTTCAGCTGATACTCCTTAAGCAGGTAAGCGGTGTAGTAGGCCGCATTTTCAACCTCTTCAGCAAAATTCTTCTTCGTATGCATCTCAACCTGTTCAAACTGCAGGAACCGGGCATTTCCGGGGTAACCAACGCCCCAGCACAGATAATCTGTATTGGCAATATTGATAATGTGCTCATCATCCACGAAGGAATGAACAAATGCGTTGCGATAATTCTTTTTCATATAGGCAATTTCATCAAAAATAGTGGAACTCGTATTACCAGTTTCGTGCACAACAACGCCCTCAGGCTTACCTTTACCATGCCGATATTTTGAATGAGGAAAGCCACCCCAGACCTTCTTTGTTATTGAAACATGGTTAATCTTGTGACTGGCAATGTAGTTATTAACCGCCGAAGCGTTTACTGAAATTCCCCACAATCCGAAAAATACTAATAAACCGAAAAAAATTGTTCCAATTTTGATTAACTTATTCTTCATTCTATTCGCCACTTTATCTTTTTCACATCACCTTCTATCATAAGTCAAACACCAAAACTTGCAAGGACCATTACTTTTTATACATACCCATAGTTTCACAAGCCATTTCGGTGTATCATGTAAGCGAATTCACGATTAACTGTTTTAGGACAGCTCCTCCAGGCAGAAACTTCCATATAAGCACCTTGGGCAAAAATTCCAGAATTAGGAATTTCTGCCCAAGGAGACTTATATTCCGACGGCCGTGAAACGCCTAGCCTACTTGGCAGTTTCTAACCGCCTGGTTCCGCTCACTTTATTTTTAGGACAGCTCCGCAGAGCAGGGATCTGCGCGTAAGCACCTATACCAAAAATCCCAGAACCAGGGATTTCTGATATAGGAGACTTACACTCCGATCCCTAACCGCTTTGCTCCGCTCACTTTTTTAGGACAGCTGCGCAGAGCAGAAGTCTACGCATAAGCACCTCCGGTAAAAATTCCAGAACCGGGAATTCCTACCGGAGGAGACTTATGCTCCGACTTCTAACCGCTCTGCTCCGCTCACTTTATTTTTAGGAGGTATTATTATAATGACAAGTATGGATAGACGTGGTAAAGACGATGAATTACTTTCACCTTCGAATTCTCTTTTGGCAATTATTGATTACCAACCCCTTCAGGTTAACTCAATTGGTTCAATGAAACACGCTGATTTGATTGTCAACGCAACGATGGTAGCTAAAATTGCCAAGTTATACAAGTTACCAATTGTTTTAACGACCGTTAGAGCTAACGGCAAAGCGGAAAACGACACAATTCCTTCAATTAAAAAAGTTGTTGGTGATTTTCACCCCTCATATGACCGAACATCAATTAACGCTTGGGAGGACAAAGAATTTAACCGGGCAATCAAAGCACCTAATCGAAAGAAACTAATTATGATTGCCTTATGGACAGAAGCTTGCCTCACATTCCCAACCTTAGATGCCATCAAAGAAGGGTATGAAGTCTATCCAGTCGTTGATGCTGTCGGGGGAACTTCAACAATTGCCCATGAAACTGCCTTGAGAAGACTGGAACAAGCTGGCGCTCACTTAACCACAATCCCCCAATTACTATGCGAATTACAACGGGATTGGAATAGAACCGAAACCGTTCCCGGATTTAATAAGTTAATGACGGAGAATGGTGGGTTCGTGCCGATGTAAGAGTAAGCTTGCGGAGTAATCCTATGTATCAGAAAACCACCAGTAACCTCATATTGGAGAGTGAAAAAGTCTGAGGTGCAAGTCCCTATTATACCAAAGCATCACCACTAGGAGGTCACCATGTCCAACTCTGATAAACATAAGAATCACCCTCGGAATAAGCCAATTAAATCCGACCACATTTCAAAAGATCCATTTTACAGTCCTGCCAATTTAGCCGAAGTACGCGGTCGAGCTAATGATGTTCGCAAAGGAAAAATTAAGAAACATCGATTAATTAAAGACTAATAAGGATCATTAAAAAGCTTGAGTCCCAGTATTTTACTGAGATCCAAGCTTTTTTATACTCTTATTTTGATTCCATGGAAGTTAATTATCTTCAGACTGCGAACTGGTTGCCCGGGTTCTTCCAAGTACCGGTCGTAAGAAATGATACCCCAATCCAAGCAAGGCACCAACAGCGGCTGGCGCTACCCAGTCCATTCCCAGACTTGCAAATGGCAAAACGTGTGCTTGAAATGCGCCCAATGCTTGACCGAAAGCGCTCTGGCTCACAACGGGTGGAAATGCGGCAACCATGTCAAGTAAGGCCGGCACGGTTGTAAACCCAACCACCAGCGCGTAAACAACCGGGTCACGATCAAATAATGGTGAAAATACTGACAGCAAGATCAAAACCATGGCAAATGGATACAGGAACATCAGCATTGGCGTCGACCACTGGATGATGGTATCCAAACCAAAGTTAGCCGTTCCAAATGATGCCAGACACATAAAGCCTAACCAAGCTCTGTAACTAACCTTTGGAAAATGCTTGTGAAAGTCCTGAGCAAATGCAGCAACCAATCCAACGGCAGTTGTTAAACAGGTGACTGTTAATAAGGTTGCTAACAAGGCGTGACCCATGCCACCGAGGTAATAGGTAACCAACTGATTGAAGGCAACCCCACCATCGGCAGAAACCTTGTAAGTAGCGAGGGTTGTTGAGCCCAACCAGATCAACACAACGTAGATGAAACCAATAGCAGCAGTCGCGAACACACCAGCTTTGGCCGTCACCTTAGCATTACTACTTGGTTTCGTTTTACCAAGTTGGCGAACAGCGGTTACCACCGTCACACCAAAGGCCAAGCCAGCCAAGGCGTCCATCGTGTTATATCCTTGAAGAAAGCCATTAAAGAACGAAGCGTGTTTGTAAGCAACCGTGGCAGCTTGATTAGCCGCACTCCCCATCGGCCTGGTAAACCCAAGCAGGAAAACACTAAATAATAGCAGTAAGAATAAGGGATTTAATACCTTGCCAACTGACGCCATGATGTTAGATTCTCGAAATGAGATTAAGAATGCCAACCCAAAGAAAACGGCTGAGAATACTAACAACCCAACGTGAGCCATTGAAGCCGGCAATACCGGTTGGATCCCAACACTAAACGGAACAGTGGCCGTCCGGGGTGTCCCAAACAACGGACCAATGGTGGCGTGAATCATGATCATAAACGCCAACGCAAACACGGGTCCTAGGGGCTTACCAATGTCATAGACCCCTTCAGAACGGGTGACGCTAACCGCAAGAACGGAAAGTAGTGGTAAAAGGACGGCAGTTACTAAGAAACCAAGCGTCGCAAGTACCCAATGAGAACCAGCCAACTGTCCCAAATGAATTGGGAAAATCAAGTTACCAGCCCCAAAGAACAGGCCAAACAGCATCGAACTCACGACAAAGTAATCACGTTTTCTTAACGGGTTTGGATTTAAATCTTGTAAGTCTTTCATAAATAATGAACTCCTTTAGTAAATGTATTTTTTCAAAGCGACTAATCGGACCGCTACTAATCTGAGATTCCAAGAAAACCATCACCTTTCAATTTAAATTTAGAAAACGCTGGGGGCTTAGGACAGCTCCTTCAAGCAATAACCTGCACATAAGCACCACAAACATAAATCCAAAGGCGGGATTTCTGTTTGTGGAGACTTATGTTTCGGTTATTAACCGCTTGGATCCGCTCACTCTCTTAGGACAGCTCCTCCAAGCAACAATCTGCATGTAAGCACCAAGCTCATAAATCCAGAACCGGGATTTTTGAGCTTGGAGACTTACACTCCGATTATTAACCGCTTGGATCCGCTCACTCCATAAAAATAGGCGCCCCTAATTCAGAATGAACTGAATTAAGGGCGCCTACGTGCACTTTACCACCTTATATTTGCAGCTTTATCACTAAAACTGCCTTTCACGTACGGCCTCAAAAGGCGATACGCTAACACGATAATGGGTGTCACCAATGCACGTTACTTAATTTCTTCGGTGCATCGCTCAAAAGGGATTTTCACACTTCTTATCCTGCCTTCTCCAACCAACCAAGGCTCGCTTTAGGATGTCAAAGCGCTACTCAACTTTCTCACAGCGTTCTCTAATTAATTTAATTATTATCTTAGACGGGTATCGTAGGGATGTCAATAGTAAAAACTGAAATTTTGCATGGATCATTAATGAAGTTCTGGTTCATTCGGTTGAACTAGGTGTCGCCGCTTAGCCGTTAGCATGTAATGATTAATGAGGTTCACAATCTGATGATTCTGGGGAAGATCTGAATGTTGGGCATCCGAACCCGACACGGTCATCGTTGTAAAGTGCTTCACCTGACCTTGAAAAATGTAGCGGCTGGCCATCACGCTCGTTAATGGCACAATCCCGTCAGAAGTATAGTTTTGCGTCCCAGCTACCGAATAGACGTTTAAATTAGTAGGTAATTTCTTTCGATTTTTAATGAAGTCAGATAACATCTGGGTCTTATTATTAATGTTACGTTCGTTGAAGTTAAATGGCGATCCAATTGTCATCAACTTTGTAACCTGAATCTCGGGCGCATACTGGGCATAATCCTTTTCAAGAAAGACGGTGAAAATCAACCCACCATTAGAATGGCCAACCACTTCAAACCGGCTAAAACTCAAACGCTCATTTAAGGCCTTAAAAGCAATGTTAAATTGGCGGGCTTGATTCTTAATGTTTGAATAACCGTCATGATTATTTTCAAATCCAACTACGACAATTGGGGCGTGATCCCGAGGACGGATTTGACCAGAAAACGTTAACTGGTCGCTTTTAGCCACTCGAATTTTCAATAAACTATGAGGATTTCTTCGATTAACGTTTAAAGCCTTCACTAACGAGTCAAAGCGGTTCTCTGTCGCCGAACTTCCAGGAATCATAATCAGTGGGACTATCGTCGAATTATGGCGCTGTGCCAATTGTGAAACGTTTTTTCGCGACCATTGAAGCGATACGACTATCACAGCGACAACCATCACAACGCTTATTAGCGCGACTAACCAATGCTTTTTCTGCCATGTCATTTCAACTCACCCGCACTTTTTTGCACGCTTTCGGCCAGTTTGATAAAGGGTGCGTACATTAAAACATCTAGAGCAATTAAGCCGATTCCCAGTAACAATGAAATCCAATTACCATTTGTTCCTAAAAAGGCGATTAGGGGCCCCGGCGTGCCTGCTGGAACCGGATAAACAGCCGCAGGGAGCCAATGTAGCGCCAAAAGCATCGCGGCAATTGTCATATTAATGACGGGTACTAAGGTAAATGGTAATAGAAAAATCGGATTAAATAAGACTGGAATGCCAACCATCATGGCGTAATGGCTATTAAAAAGGGCCGGAAAGATTGACCACTTGGTGACGGTTCGACTGTTCGCCCGTTTTGAAAAAATCAAGATCGCAATCATTAACGCCAACATCACGCCATTACCACCAAAGTTAGCAAAGCTGTGAAATAACGTGGTATCAGTATATGGGTGGGGAACATTCCAAGGTGATCCAGCTTTTAAAGCATGATTTAAGTTGGCAATTGACGCCGGATCCGTGAAAGTCGGGCTGGCTGTAAACGGTCCTCCAATCCCTATCCAAGATAATAATTCCGTTAACGCACCCATCATTAGGACAAAAGACAAGGAGTCACCAGACGTTGACGTAGGCCCACTAATCGCTAGAACTGAAAGAGATCCAGCGCGTCTTAACTCGCTAATCAGCAAGTTCACACTCACTGCTAACGCAAAAATGAGGGTTAACCGCCACATTGTTTCCCACAAATCAGTCCGCCGATTTTTAAACGCACACAAAATTCGACCACAAACATAGCCGACCAGCATCCCCACTAGTAGTCCTTCTGTCATTAAAGACGGATTAAAAGCAATTCTACCACCGCCTCGAGGTTGAAACGCAATCATCAAAAATGCTAGTAGTCCTATTAATCCCGCACTTGGTGAAGATTGCCGTCGATACACTTTAACGGTAAAGTAAGAAACGCCATAAGCGCCATACAAGCCAGCCATTCCAAGCGTACAGTGATAGATCGTCCCCATCAAAACTGAAAGTTCCCGATCGAAGGGAAGCCAATGCGTGACATTAAAAATTGTCGCAACATATCCACTGGCAGTCAAAAAGACAAACTTTAAGACCTCGGCTGAACTCCCCAGCAATATCACCGGGAATAACAATTGAAATGTTTGTTGCATCACCTGGACGGCTTTACTGCGATATGCGCTAGCTGTTAGCATCAATAATCGATTCATTTTTTAAACCACCCTAATGAAGAGCAACTTTTTATTTATAAGTCACCATCGGCTGATTGCGAGCCACATACTGGATCTTTGCCGTAGCCCCCAAATACTTTTCAATATTACCGGTCAACTCGTTCATCGCCCGCTCATGATTTTGCCGCCACTCTGGTTTCAAACATTCCGAATACATCAAAATATCAGTTGAATCCTCAGTCGTTTCAACGCGCTTGGCATCCCGCCAGGCCCAACAACGGCTCGTAACCCCAACATCGTCTCGGTAAATCACTTCGCCGGGCAGGGCCGGATCTTCCTCATCCTCGCCAATTGCGGTAAACGGCTCGCCACCCTTGGCAACTTCAAGGCTGATCCCACCCTGAATCTTCTGTAAATCAAGCGCACCGATTGGAAAACCCGTTCGCAACGAAACGGCATTGTAAATATCGACTAACGGGTCAATACTTCTAACCGGATTACCCTTCTTTGCTCGTTTTAGCAAATTCTCAACGGCAAAACGGGCCCCCTTTTTAGTCTTAAACTTCTTAAAGGCCTCACGCCATTCATGAATCAATGGATTGGCACTAATTGGCTCGTCTGGAATCAAGTCTTCAACACTGGCATTGGCCTCTGCAAGCATTTCCGGGGGGACCTGGCCTTTTTCATGATTATCTAGGTGATGAACGGTGATGACTGCGATCTTAACGTCTGGGAAAAGGTTCCAAAAACTAGG
Source organism: Lentilactobacillus kisonensis DSM 19906 = JCM 15041 (assembly GCF_001434135.1). Taxonomy (GTDB): domain Bacteria; phylum Bacillota; class Bacilli; order Lactobacillales; family Lactobacillaceae; genus Lentilactobacillus; species Lentilactobacillus kisonensis. Next base: position 43,972 of record NZ_AZEB01000016.1, read on the forward strand.
TTGCACAGTAAAGTTACTCATTGTTATTCCACCTCATCTAATTGAAAATGTTCGTTAATAATCCTAGTGTCATGGTAATCAATTTTGCCAGGAATAACAATCTATTTTGGGCATTCGGAAGAACTGTCAATGAATAAGATTATATAGATTATATGGATTCTATTGAGTTTGATTAAGCCTTTCTAATCAATTTTTTCAGATATTCCTTGGTAATTGTTGCCTGCAGGCGGGTTTGCTCGCTCTGACTTTTAGCAAGCTCCGGGTGAGCCTTTAGTCGATTACGAAATTGACTAGTAACCGCTCGCTTCATTTTTTGGCGTTCTTCAGCGCTTCTTAATTGATGTTTCACCTTTGTGATTTGCGATGGGGTAACTTCCGTCCAGTCCTGATTAACCATAAAAGTAATCGTTTGGTGTTTTACTTCGCCTTCATTTGTGCCGCCATAAAACAACCAACGAAGAAATTGATTGCGGTAATGATATTGTTGCTGTTGACGTCGTTTATATGCCTGCCGCTGGTTAGTCTGAACAACCCTAACCGCATGATGTTTATCTAAAAAGGACTCCCGGTTACCATTCTTGTCTTTGTACACATAGGCCGTTTCGTGCGTTTGACCACGAGTAATCTTTTTTAAAATCATCAATTGATTTCCCTTGATATTGGCTACTGGCTCAATTTTTTGCTTGGTTACCTCAGTTGTAACCGTTGTTCCCCAGTGAACCTTTGTATCGGCAATGACAAATCCTTGTAGAACTAAAGCAATGATTATAAAGCCGGCACCCAATAAGCGATGCTTTTTTAATAACCCAATTGCCCCAACAACCGCGAAAAGAATTCCAAAAATCAATCCCATTATGCTTGCTCCTTTCCAGACCGAACACTGAGGTAAAAAGCCGGAATGACAGCAATTAGCGTCCCAATAATCGTCCATACAAACGCGTGCGAATACGCGGTGTTCAATAACGTCGTCGTTGGAATACTGTCGCCAATTTGGCTTTGGATGACACTCGCCAAAAAGGCAGTTGCGAGCGCCCCACCAATATTTTGCGCCATTCGAGTTGCAACGGTTGCTTGAGAAATCAGCTCCTGAGGCAATCCAGTGTATGAATCTGCCATGATCGGAATGGTAACCCCGCTGCGACTAATTCCCAAGAAAAATAAGGTCGCTAGGATTAACCAAACCGATGTTTTCGCGGTGAAGAACGCAAATGGCACGGTGGCAATTGCCGAAATCAGTAATGAACTCATCACAATCCACTTAGCCCCATAGCGATCCGTCAATCGACCCGCCAAAGCTCGTGAAACTAGCATGCCGGCTCCCTGAGCAATCAGATAAATACCGGTCTCAATCACGCTAAGGTGCTGAATATTTTGCAGATAAAGGGGCAAAACGAACATCATTCCGTTAACCATTAAACCGGAAATAAATAATAGGATCGTTGACGCAGAAAAAGTTTTATGACTAAACAATTTAATTGATAATAACGCTTTGTTTGGCTGCTTAAATGCATAAATAATATAGCCAATTAATGAATCCAGCCCAACAAACGCCGGTAACAATACTTTCCAGGATTCAAATAAATTATCGGCACTATAATTGGTAATACTGATAATAATTCCCGAAAAGATCAGGCTGATCAGCACAAACCCAGTCAAATCAAACGGCTTGCCCTTTGAAATTGGCTCAAAGGCCGGCAGGAAAAGAAGGGACATTGCTAATGCAACGGCAATAATTGGCACGTTAATATAGAATAACCAATGCCAACTCCAATATTTAATTAAAAAGCCCCCAACCGTTGGCCCCAAGACTGGGGCAAATAACACCGGTAATCCAAGAACTGCCATCATTTTGCCAAGTCCCTGGCCACCAGTTAACCTAACGCTTAATGTCGAAACAGCACTCATCAAGATTCCGCCACCAATGCCTTGAACAATCCGACCAATCAACAAAATTGGAATTGAATTAGCAGCTCCCGATAAAATCGAACCTGCCAGGAAAATGACCAACGCAAAAATTTGGATTTTTTTACCAGAAAAAGCATCGATCAGCCACCCGGCAAAGGCTACGGTTAGTCCAAGCGCTAAAACGTACGCTGTCGTCACCCATTGCATTGTGTTGACAGTTGAATGTAAATCATTAAGAATAGTGTTGATTCCAATGTTAGTCATCGTGGTGTCTAGCATTGCAACGAACGCGCCTAAAACCAAAATTAACGCTGATTTCATAACTGAAGACTTTGTAGCTGTATTCGTCATTTCTTTCTCTCCTTTTAAGGTACTATTAGTACCTTATGAATACTACTACATTTTTTCGGGGTGTCAACGGTTTGGAGGAAAAAATGGAAAATAAAAAAAAGCGTCGCCGCGGCGAGACGCTTAAACAAGCAATTTTGGACGCTGCTTGGGATACTATGCAAGCAATTGGCTACCAAAAGATGACGATGGACGACATTGCAAAGAAAGCGGAGACCAATAAAAATGCTATTTACCGCCGCTGGGACTCCAAACAGCAAATCATATTTGAGGTTGCCCGAGAAAAAATTCTTGATGCGGTCGATTTTAAAGCCCCGAATTCTGGCAGGGTGAGGGATGACCTCATTCAGATTTTAAGCCAACCCCTAGGGATCATTCAGATGTTTGGGATCGATAATATCCGTGGGTATGCCAATGACACCTTGCCGCAAATTCATTTAACCGGCCACACCGCAATCCTAGATAATCAGTTTACAAAAGTTATCCAGTTAGCTTTGAGTCGTGGCTACGACCGGGGTGAACTCACCAAAGATGTCGCAGATGGCAGCCTCGAGATGAAGATCATCCCCGACCTAGTCATATTTGCAAGCCTGATGCTACGCAATACGATCACAAAAACTGACGTGAGTAACTGGGTCGATCAAATTATTCTGCCGATTTATGGTTATTCAAAATAGCACTTTCTAGTAATCATTAATAATGATTACTAGAAAGTGCCAACCGCATGCAATGGAAGGTGTCATGATTGAATCAAAATAAAATCAATTTTTTAAGACAAGCCATTTCCCTATTACTGATTGACAACGCAATCACTTACCGCTCCCAAGGAAAGCCACCAGTGTTTGTCATCCAAGTTACTCAAAAATCATCACTCGATATGACCTATGCTGACCAAGGTGGTAATCTCTCGCCACTCTTAAAAATTTTCAACCTCCTCGGTCAATGTCAGGCCCAATTTTCAGCATCGCCCGTTTTCGGAGACCATCATAGGTTTGAATACTTTGTTATCCAGGTATCAGATATAGTACCAGTATGGGATAGTTCAAAATATACCGGCAAATTCAAAGGATTATCGTAGCCCCAATATCAGGTGAGCTGTCTAGTCATTTGTCCACTAGGCACAACGGCGGATTTTTATTTGGCTATTCTAAAACGTAAACGGTTCCAATCATCACCAGTCATGCCCTATAATAAAGTTGGATGATATTAAAAAAAGGAGTGGGATTATGGCTAAAGTATTAATTGCCGGGAGAATTCCTGAGCAGGCGTTAAACATTTTAAAGGAAGCTCAATTAGACATTGATGTGTTTGATGACAGTGAGGCTTTAATTACTAAGGATGAACTAATCAAGCGGGTAGCGGATAAAGACTTCTTGATTACGCCGCTCTCAACCCAAGTCGACAAGGACGTTATCAATAGCGCGCCAAATTTGAAGTTAATTGCTAACTATGGGGCTGGCTTTAATAACATCGATACTGACCACGCCAAGACGAAGGGCATCCCCGTTACCAACACCCCTAAGGTCTCAACGACTTCAACTGCTGAAGTCGCTTGCGGATTAATGATCAGTTTAGCGCACCGAATTGTTGAAGGTGACAAATTAATGCGTAACGAAGGGTTCAGCGGCTGGGCACCCCTATTCTTCTTGGGCCATCAACTGGCCGGCAAAACGTTGGGTATCATTGGGATGGGACAAATTGGCCAGGCAGTTGCTAAACGGATGCACGCCTTTGACATGAACATCCTATACAGCCAACGCAAACCTCTTGATTCAACTACTGAAGGGCAACTAGGCGCCAAATTTGCGACCGTCGATGAAGTCATTAAGAACGCCGACGTCTTGACATTACACGTTCCTGCTACCCCCGCCACCCATCATATGATTGGCGCTGACCAATTCAAGGCAATGAAAGATAGTGCCATGCTCATCAATGCTTCTAGGGGACCAGTGATCGATGAAGCTGCCCTGTATGAAGCCCTTTTAAATCACGAAATTGCTGGTGCCGCTCTGGACGTCTACGAAAAGGAACCCCACGTTGATGATGGCTTCAAATCACTAAAGAACGTCATCTTGACACCGCACATTGGCAATGCCACGGTAGAAGCCAGAGACGCCATGGCAGAAATTGTTGCCAAGAATACCGTTGCAATGAGCAATGGCGACAAGCCAAACTACGTGGTAAATGGCGTAACGGATTAAGCAATAAAAAACGACTGATCCACAAAAGCCCACCAGGGTTAACGTAACGTTAACTCTGGTGGGTTTTTAGTATGGATCGTATTATTTTTTAACTTTTTTAGTTGAAGCTTCCGCCAATCTGGCCTTCGCTGCTAACCAAAATAGGATCGATTGAACCGCATCATACTGCATAATTGTCGACGTATCTGCTGACTCCAAATCCAAACTATTTAACGCCGATGGAACTGTGCCAGCTTTGGCAGCCTGCTCGTTAAACATTATCACAAAATGATTATAGCCAACCTTAGGTGAATTGTCCGCTAAGATTGCCCTTAACCCCACTTTGATTTCGTTAAGTGTGAAAATATTTTTCAATAAGCCGACTACAATTGCCCCAGCTAACTGAGTCCGCCAATACTTCTTCTTAATTGGCGGCACAATAATATTGGCCTTGAAATAGTTATGCATCATTGTCTTAGTGATCTGACTGCCAATAATCGGGCTTAAATACTGATTGGTAAGGGCCAACAATTGGTCTAAGTGCAAATCCAAGGTCGGGAGCTCATCCCACATTGGTAATCGAATTGATGTTGAATTCTGCTTACTGGTCACGTTATCTTCCCCACTTTAATTAAGTTGGTCACCCACTTGAACGGCAATGCCAACAAGTCCCGGACCGGTATGGACCCCCAGTACCGGGGAAACACTTCCTGTGTAGATTTTATCGTATGGAAACAAATGATGCAATTGTTCAGCAACTTTTTGCATCAGTGACTCGTCAGCGCCATTTACCACGGCTATCCGAACGCTTTGTGCTTCTTTGGCGGCTTCCGCGGCTAAATTCACCATTCTCAAAATCGCTTTCTGTTCTGTGCGGGCTTTAGTGATTGGAAAATAAACGCCATCGGGGTCGCATGAGATCACTGGCTTAATTTTTAATAGTGATCCAACTAGCCCAGCCACCTTGCCAATTCGGCCGCCCGCACGTAAATATTTTAAGCTAGGAATGTAAAAGAAAATCCGACTTTTGGCAACGGCGGCGTTCAACCGGTCGATAATTTCAGCATAAGACTTACCCGCATCAATCAATTGCTCAGCATACACCGCAAACAAGCCACTACCAATCCCAATATTTTTGGTGTTAATAACTGCCATTTCAACCCCGGCATTTTCCTGGCTCACCTGGTTAAATAAGCTAAAGCTAACCGATAACTTCGCCGAAATCGTGATCCCAATGAAATGGTCAAATCCGCGTTCCTTTAAGGCGTCGATTTGTTCCTGAATGCTTCCCTGGGTTGGCGCAGAGGTTGTTGGCAATTCAGCTAACCCATCTAGTTTATCGTAAAACTCTGCGGGGGTGATATCCACGTTATCGCGATACTCCTTGCCCGCCATCGTAATCAACATGGGGGCAACCCCAATATTATCATACTTTTTCAATGTTTCTGGCGGGACATCTGAAGCAGAATCAACTAATAACGCAATTTTCTCAGGCATGTGACTTCTCCTTTTTATGGTACGTAGTTTTAAATACTATTTATGTAGTATTCTATACTACGTTGGTGAGTTGTCAATACCATTGACTGACAAAATATCCAAGATTAGTGTGAAATCTAACCTTGAATATTTTGGAAATTATGATGTTAAATGTTGTGTAACCGCAGTTTTCAGAGCCTCAGAAGTCCGACGATAATCGCCATCCTCACCACCTCTGACGATTAACTGTGCCAAATAATTGGTCATCTTTTCAGCCAACCGTTGATCATTAATGTCGTAATCAGAGTACGATATTGCGACTTTTAGTTGAAAAATATACTGCCCCAATTTGCCGAGAATCGATTTGTTTGATGCCGCGTTAACCCGAATCTGTCCCATTTTAATCAAATAGTGATTCACATATTTGGAATCGATGTCGGCTTGAGCCATCGTAAGCCGCAACCCTTCCTTGAATAACTCTGAAATGTGCTTTTGGTTTTTCGCATTCATGTCCACCAAGACAATCGGTGAATAGGTGAGCTCGTTGATTAACACCACAATTTTCTTCCGATCAAAATTGAAATAATTGGCTGTCCACGAGAAGAATGGATAGTCGCCGCTTTCCTGTTTGCCAGCCTCCCTGTCACCAACCTTGGGTAATTTAGAAAAAATCGGCAAGGCCTTCTTTGTTGGATTAATAATCATTTAGATTTTCTCCCCTTACCAAGGTAATGTCCCGCCACTTTCGGTGAACGTACCAGTCATCACATTCTTGGAATCCGTTGCTAGCTTCACGATTTGCTCAGCTCCTTCTGCTGGTGTCTGCATCCCTGCCGGAGTTGGTTCATTGAGGTTGCGGCCGCCAAATCCAGTCGCCGTCCAACCAGGATTAACTGAATTAACCGTCACGTTAGTCCCTGCCAATTCCTTCGCGAAACAAATCGTGGCAAAGTTAACCGCAGCTTTAGAGGCCTGATAGCCCAACGAATTAACGTTATAAAACTGGGACTGCGGGTCAGTAGCCAGCCCCAACGACCCCATATTACTCGAAAGATTGATAATCTTAGCGGACTTTGCTTTCTGCAGCAATGGTAGAAAAGCCTGAATCACGTCTATCAAGCCGAAAAAGTTAACGTCAAACTCCTTTCGCATGATAGCAGTCGAGAGTTTTGAAGCCTTCTCGTGATTGTCCAAGGCAATTCCTGCGTTGTTAATAAGGATGTCCAGATGACCAAATTCATCGTCAATTTTCGTGGCAGCTTGGTCAATCCCTTGCTTGTCAGTCACATCCACGACAACCAAATCAACGACAAATCCTTGACTTCTTAATCGATCAACTGCTCGTTGCCCTTTCTCAGCATTGCGAGCTCCAAGTAAAACATGCTGCCCAGCTTCACCAAGTTTGGTTGCCGTCTCAAAGCCAATTCCTTTGTCAGCACCCGTGATTAATGTCAAAAGCTGATTTCTATTTGCCATGATTATCATCTCCAATATAAAGTTCATGGCCATTCTACCATGGAAAGCCCTAGTAATTTGCCCATTTAAATAGAAAAAGCCAACCAGCTGATTTAACTGATTGGTTCTCTCCAATATTATTTAATGATCTTGACATACTTGCTATTAGCAGTCACATAACCGCCAGTAACCGCATAACGTTTAGCACCAAAGGTCGTAGTCGAGTATGGATGTGAGTACTCCCACTTCTTGACTTTCAAGACGGTACCCTTCTTGATGTGCTTCGTACGTTTACTGAAGTTAGCATTGTTGTAACGGTAAATAGCTTTCTTAACCTTGATTTGCTTAGGCTGCTTCTGGTTACCAGCAATCACAAGTTTGCGGTTTCCGGTAATATAATGACCACTACTCAGGAGATAACGGGTAGTTAAGTTGTGTTTCACAAAGCCCTTCACCTTAAGTTGGGTGCCTTGCTTAAAGTTCTTAACCTTGCTCGTCAAGTTCTTGTTTTTGTACTCGTTGACACCACGGGGGTTGATCACCGTTAGTGTCTTGTGAGAACTGTGGTAATAAACTGGTCGAACAAACGCATAATCAGCAGTGATGTATCCCTTCTTACCAGCAGTCTTGCTGTGATGGTTCACATCACGAACCACGTACCGCAAGTTACCGGCTTTGGAGGTCGCATAATCTGTTACCACAAACATCGGTCGGTTAATCCGCGGCTTCTTAGCGTAACTAGCAACTCGTTCACTCTGCTTGAAGTCCTTGTTACTGTACATATAGATCTTCTTCAAGGCGTAGACGGCTTCACCTTTCTTGGCAATGCCGGGAGTTGCTGGCTGTGTCGTTACTGTCGGCGTTGATGGCGTTGGAGTCGGTGTTGGATTAACCGGATTGACAGGGTTAACCGGATTTACTGGAGTAGGTGGGGTTGGGGTGTTCTTCTTGTAAACCAAAGTAATATCCTTACTGTTTTCACCATACTTCCCAGATAATGTGTTACTTGAACGCACTGGAACTGCTCCGCCAGCAGCAACCGTTAAATGATCAAAGTTATAACCATTTGCAATAGGGATCGTATAAGTCCACTGTGTACCCGGATTACCTGAAATAGTATCAAACGTCTTGCCATTTATTGTAAGAGCATGACCATTTTCATCTACAAAATTAACTTTAAACAGAGTCTTAGGAATTTTGGAATATACATAAGTAACCATTTGGTCGCTGTCAGTATACGTTCCCTTATACGTGCCATCGTTAATGTTAACATCTGCAGCTGGAGCGGGACTTCCGTTTACAAGAATCTGATCCAGCTTATAATCATCCATTTGATATGGATCATTAAACTTCGTTGGCTTAGTTGTGGTAAACGTGTCAACATCAGCAATTTTATCGCTACCTGATAAATTTACATCATCAGCAAGTTTTGTTCCCTCAGAATCTTGATATTTAATTGTTACTGGTCGCGCAGCAACGGGCGCTTTCTTATTACTCAGCGTATAAGTAATTTCCGAAAGCGCATTGGTCGTTGCATCTGGTTCGGAATACTTTGCATCAGCTGGACCGCTAACGGTCACGTAATTATACCCGTAGCTATTTTCGAGATTTTTAAGAATCCCATTAACGTTCTGGTTGTTTTGGGTAGAACTTGGATCAGCTAATGTTTTATTATCTGAAGCTAACTTATAGTTGAAGCTGTCTCCAATTGTACCAGAGAGCGTTTGCTGACCGTAAATATACTGACCTGCATCATTTTTGAAGTTAACGTTAATGTTACCAACCGTGTCGCTAAAGATGAATGGTTGAATAACCACACCATCATACGGATAGCCACTTTCGCCAAACAGTTTATCACTCCAATAAGCTGTTAAATAACCACCAGTCTGTCCACCGGGAATAATTGTACTAGCTTTTAAATCGGTCCAAGTAAGTTGCTGTTGAGGATTATCAATTGCCCCGCCGTTAGCAGTACTAGTATATTCACTAAACCAATCATTTTGAGAAGCATCATTATAGTAAGGTGTAATTGGTACGTTTTGGTCATCAATATTTTTGATAATAAACGATGGTGTCACAAGACTGGTAACCTTCTTATTTAAGGTGATCGTCGGTAGAATGTATGCCTGATAGCCAATAGTAAGCCAAGCCGGCAGCGTACCTTGGGTATCCTGAAGTGGTGAAATATCAGTGATCTCGTTGTGACTTAAGTCAGTCACCATGCCATTATTAGGATCCTTAGATACCAGTCTTTTACCTTTTAAAGCGCTAATATCATGAACACTGGTTAATGAAATGTTAACAGTAGCTAACTTAGTTAATCCTGCTAAGGCACTAATATCAGAAAGTTTTGCATTGGGAAATGCACCGTCCCATTCAGATTGAGCGTCTGTATTTGGTGAAACTTCAATATTGACCAAATTTGTTGCATACTGCAACCCATCAAGATTTTGAACAGCCATAACCGCATTATAATAATCACGATTATCATACTGAACACTCTGCCCTGTCGGATCATCGCTATCATTTCTGTCCGTTCTTAATGAAGTTAAATCATCTGCCAACATTTGCTTCGTTATTTGACTAGCAGACGAAATATTACTACCATCAACTTGAACATCTTTCATTTGTAATTCAGTTAGTACAAGATATTGCAAATTCTTATCCGGCATCCATTCATCAATACTTTGATCAGCGGCTGCGCTCGTCCTATTAAAATCAGCGGCTAGAGCGCTCTGCTGCCCCCCCCCCCATCATATTAAACGATAGAGAAAACAAAACTGTTGCAATCGCAACCATGACAATCTTGATCACCCCGTGCAGTTTTGCTCCTCGATGATAACTAATATTATCCATGACAAAATTCCCCCTCAAATTGTAAATGCTGATAGATATCGTAACAATACCTACTTGTAACTTATGAACAATTTCATTCTATCATAAGCGCTTACAAATTAGCCAACAATGCACAGGGAACTTCGCTTACACTTAGGCTTTCGCCACCAAAAATCCCAGACCCAGGGATTTCTGGCATCAGGCTTCTCAATTACATAGATCAGGACCGCTCCGCAAAAAGGCCAACGACAACGTTAATTGTCATTGACCGATTCATTGAAGGATGAAGCTCATATTAATACTAATTTTTAATCACTAGTCAGCTTGCATGTAAGCACCTTTAGTCATTTGAGCTGCTGAAACATAGCCTTGACCCTTTACGTACAAGAATGTGCTTGTCTTGCTACCCTTGGTAACGGCAACTGAACGGGTGACTTTATATGTAACGCCGCCCTTTAGAACACCCTTCTTAGTGAATGTTACCTTACCAGCATCAGCATAGAAGAAACCTTTATAAACGTTAACGTTTGCTTTGATGTGATAACTTTGTGCTTTGAAGTTCTTAACACCGTTCTTAGCAATTGTATAAGTTACGCCCTTAGTAGCTGTTGTCTTAGTAGTTGCGGCAGATTTCTTAGTAGTTGTCGTAGCAGCCTTCTTAGCAGGTGCCTTAGTTGTCGTTGTTGCGGCATTAGCAGCAGGTAATGCTGAAGTTACTGCAAATGGCGCAGCGAGAGCTAATGGCAATGCAAGTGAAGCGACAGTAATCATAGTTGCGAATTTTTTCATAATAATACCCTCCCTTAATTGGATGAGTTCATTATGCCACGTTACAGTTTAAAGTCAACGAAACATTGCTGTAATATAGCGCCTCTTAATAAAAAGTTAAGCAACCGGTAACACAACATGTATCAATCATGTAAATCCCTATTACAAGGGCAATATAGCAACGATTCACAAAGGTTATCGTTCGGAAATTCCGACCACCATTAATAGGTTAATCTTTGTAACATTTGTAACATTATCCCAATCACAAAAAAGGCTGAGGCAAGTTTTCCACTTACCCCAGCCCTTTCAAAGTGTAGAGTTGTTATGTTACGGTCATCGGATTAAACACGGCACCAATGGCCGCGGCACTGTTTAATTATGATTCTTTCCCACGAAGGATCTCACCTAAGGATGGTTGTTCCTTTCGGTTGATGTGATATTGCTTTGCAAATGCATCAGCAGTATCCTCACCAAATGCCTTTGGATCCAATGGCATAAAGGCCGTTGCAACGGGATCGTCCTGCTTGATTTTAGCATCAATCACGATTGGCTTCTTGTTACCATTGGCTTGAAGGTCCTTAATTTTAGCAAAGACTTCATCAAGATCCTTGATGTTCTTAACCGTAAAGCCAATTCCACCAAGTCCTTCAGCAACTTTAGCCCAATCAGCGTCGGTCAAGTCAACACCGTAGAAGTGCTGCTTAGTTTGCATCTGTTCATACCAAATGAAACCAAATCGGTCATTTGAGAAGACGACGTTAATAACTGGCAAGCCATAACGGGCTTCCGTAATGATATCTTGGCTGACCATTGAGAAGCCACCATCACCAGACAGTGACCATGCCTGACCCTCTGGAACACTCAAAGCACCGGCTAAGCCACCAGGAACACCAAAGCCCATGGTTGCAAATAAACCAGAAATAGCAAATCGCTGATTCTTATTCATTTGCAGGCCCCGAACACTCCACTCCGATACGTTTCCAGTATCAACGGCGTAAGTATCGTTTGGCCCAGCCATTTCAGCAATCTTCTTCGTAACTGACTCAGCATTTAAGCCATCACTGTCATCATCAGCCAGCTTTTCAATCCATTTATCCCAATTCTGTTTGTTCTCTTGGTTAGCTTCAAGCCAAGTATCCTTTGGCCGGCTCTCACCGGTATCAATTAAAGCTTGTAAGTAACTCTCGGCATCAGAAATTACCGCGTAGTCAACATCGATTCGTTTACCAATATCGTAAGAATTGTTATTAACCTGAATAATCTTCGTATTCTGTGGCCAGAAGTTTGCGAATGGATACTCAGAAGCCAAGAACAGGATTAAATCGGCATTTTGAATGGCCTCAAACCCTGACTTCGTTCCAAGCCGGCCAGTTGTGCCAATAAAGTTAGGATGATCTGTACTGATGACCCCAGTTGCCGGAACACTATTCATAACGGGAATATTGAACTGTTCCGAGAACTTGGTCAATGTATCACGGGCACCAAGTAAGCCACGGCCAGCATAAATTAATGGGCGTTTAGCTTCTTTGATCATCTTCAGCGTATCCGTAACTGCTGATGGATCAACGGTCTGCTTAAAATCGTCCGCAACCGTCAATGGGGTTCTAGTTGGCTCATAACCAATCTCTTCTGCGGTTAAGTTTTCTGGCAAGAGAACGACCGCAACGCCCTTTTGACGATAAGCTTCCTTGATTGCTTGATTAACCACGTAAGGAATTTGATCCGCAGTTGTCACTTGTTTGTTATAAACGGAGACGTCGCTGAACATCGGGACTTCATCCATTTCCTGGAAGTAGTTGGTGTTCATTGCGGCCTGGGGAACTTGTCCGATTAAGGCTAAAACAGGAACGTGATCCATTTTAGCATCGTACAAGCCATTAAATAAATGAGTAGCACCAGGACCAGCTGATCCAAACGCAACCCCAACCTTGCCGGTGAACTTTGCGTCAGCTGATGCCGCAATCGCACCAACCTCTTCATGACGTACCTGAATGTATTTCACCTTATCTTTTTCAAGATAGAGCCCTTCAACGGTATGGTTGATCGAACCACCAGGAATTCCGTAGACATGATCAACATCCCAGTCTTCAAGTACCTTTACCAAAGCTTGTCCTGCAATCATCTTAGTCATAGCAATATCTCCTTTTTATCCAAATAACCACAAGCGCTTCCATTGTTGTTATTTAGTTGTTCACCTATTAAGTATAATCTTAAGAAAACAAAATGCTAACATTTAGACTTACTTTTGATAAGTTAGTAGGGTCACAAAGTGTGAAAGTTTAATTACATCTAACTTCATCAAATTTGGCAGACAATTGCGCCATCATATGTACAAAAAATGACTACTGGACTGGGTCTTCAGTGGTCATTTTTGAGTTTGGATATTTTTCCGTTTCCAATATATTTGGTGGTTGTTTCATGACAGGTGCATTTGAAAAAAAATACAGAACGTAAATTTGTAGGTAGCTACTGGACAAACTTCTCTAAATATAGGGATTAGGGCCGCTTCGCAAAGCAGTAGTCTGCACCACTTGGCAAGCACCAGTGCATGGCGGAAACGTGCTACACTAGGCAGGAGCCTGCGCGTAAGCACCTCCGAGAAAAATTCCAGAATCGGGAATTTCCCTCGGAGGAGACTCACACTCCGGTTTCTAAACGCCTGGATCCGCTCACTTTACATATAGGTGCTCAAGAATTCTTCAATACGCTTCTGGTACGCTTTAGGATCTTTCCAAAAGCTTTCCGCATGAGTAGCGTTTTTAACAATCCAAATTTGTTTTGGCGCATGAGTCGCTCGATAGTTTTCGTAAGCCATCTTTGCCGGCACGTAAACATCCTTCTCACCATGAATAAATAAAATTGGCCGCTGGTTCTTTTCCAGCTGCTTAACAGACGATGCACTTTCCAGTCCAAATCCGGCCGCGCGCTTATTGATTTCGCTAACCATTGGTTCCACCGGGTATTCCGGCAAATGATATTGGCGTTTCAATAAATAGGTCACTTCACCCTTGATACTTGAATAGCCACAATCGGCAACAATGGCTTTAACCTGATCCGGCAGGTGCTCCCCCGATAGCATTTCCATCGTGGCACCACCCATGCTGACACCGAACAACAGGATCTGGCTATCCTCGCCAACGTGCTTAATGACCCGGTCAATCCATTTAAGATAGTCAAGCCGGTCTAACCAACCGAAGTTAATGTATGCCCCTGCACTATCACCATGACCACGGTCATCTGGGGTTAACACATTGAATCCCATGTCGTAAAACATCTTGGCATAATTCGCCATTGTCTCCCGATTGCCCTTGTAACCATGCGCAATAATGACAGTCTTTTTCGCTACTTCTTCAGCGGGAATAAAGGTGGCAACCATCTTTTTATTAGGATCATCCGCATTTAAGTACCATTCTTCCGAGGGAACTGAATGAAACCAGTCGACGTATTCATAATATTGATCCGCGTACTTCTGTTTTTCTTTCGAAGTTTCGGGAACGTAGTCGACGCGCTTAAATGCAAAATTAAATAACTTATAACTAACAAACGCACTCCCAGCAGTAATTGCCGTTAGCGGAATTAATAATGGCTTTAACGATGGCATCTTCATCAATTTACTCGAACTCCTTTTTTGTGATACTGGTTATATTAGTTATTTGAGTGATGCAAGTCAAACAACTTTACTGTAATTTAAAAGTGAGCGGAGCAAAGCGGTTAGAAACTGGAACATAAGTCTCCTTGGGCAGAAATTCCTGGGTTTGGAATTTTTGCCCAAGGTGCTTATGTGGAAGTTTCTGCTTTGCGCAGCTGTCCTAGTATAGTGAGCGTAACAAAGCGGTTAAAAGCCGAAATATAAGTTCCTTCTGAAAGAATCCCTGGTTTTGGGGGATTTTTTCGGAAGGTTCTTATATGCAGGCTTTTGCTTTGTGGAGCGGTCCTAATATAGTGAGCGGAGCAAAGCGGTTAGGGATCGGAGTGTAAGTCTCCTATACCGGAAATTCCCGGGTCTGGGATTTTTGGTATAGGTGCTTACGCGCAGATCCCTGCTTTACGCAGCCGTCCTAATCCCCCTCAACTCACCCCAAACAATCATCCGTCATCCAAAAAAGTGCTTCAAACCCGCAAGGTATTTTCACCTTCTCAAACGGCTTGAAGCACACAATTGATAGTTTGTTTCTATATTATTAGCATTCTATGTGAGATACTAAGATCAAGAATTCACTCAAAGGAGCTTTGCCATGAAACTTTCAGTTCTTGGCCCCGAGGGTACATTTACCGACGCGGCCGCTAAAGCGTACTTAAAAACCCAGCCATATGCTAACGTCACCCTTGACTACCACCCCACTTTTGATCAAGTTTATCAAGCCGTTTCTGGTGATAATATTGGCTTATTACCGTTGGAAAATCAGCTTGATGGTTATGTGTCCGCAACGCTTCAACGTTTGCAAACCGCCGCCGTTACGGAAATTGGCGAAATCACGATTCCAGTCGATTTCGGGCTCGTGGCAAACGTTGACAATTTAAGTAAAATCAAACGAATTTATGTGCAATTTAAGACAGAGGGTCAATGTCAGAAATTATTAAGTAGCTTACCTAGTGCGCAAATCATCACAACATCTTCTAATATGATTTCGTTAGAGAAATTTCAAGTCGGTGACTTGGGAGACGCCGCGATCATTCCCCAATCTCAATTAGCTGAAGTCTCCGTTGCCTTAAAACAGAATAACGTTGCCGATCAGGCAGATAACAGCACCCGGTTCATTATTTTTAAGGCCAACCCCGCTAATTTAGTTGAACTTTCCCAAACATCCTTGACCGCAGAACGTTTCAAAGCACCTTTGTTTATCACCCCCGCAGTTAATGATCAGCCTGGTACGTTATACGACATCCTAGGCTATTTTGCTAAAGCCGATTTAAACCTGATAACCATCATGTCACTACCTACAAAATCTAAACTCGGTGTCTATTCCTTCTACCTTGAAGTGTCTGGCAATCGTAATCAACAGGAGGCGCTCTTTACGACGTTACAAGAACTCACTTCAAGCTATCAGGTCCATCCACTTGGCTATTATGCCGTTTGAGCTTGTCGTTCTGCCTGCCGCGCCTTAATTGCCCGTTGCTTGGCCAAATTTTGACGATGAAATTCTGCTAGATGAACTGCTTGGGTAACGAAGAGGTGGGTCTTAGCTTCATAATGATATTTTCTGCCGAGGGCCGCAATATAGCCGTTAATGTAATCAACTTCCGTTGGCCGATCTTTGGTCATATCCTGATACATTGATGGATAGTGCAGTGGCATGTCAATTCGGGTATTAATATCAATCGCGTGTATTTCTTCTTGGCGACTGGAAACCAAATGGATGTCGGCGCGGGCACAAATATCGTAAGCCTCGTCGATCAACTGGCGAGCCATGTCGTTAGCCCCCGGGAAGTTACCAAATTCACCCATTGGAATTTCAAACATAGTACAGATAGTGTTAATAACAGAATTGAAAATAACCTTAGTCATCAGCGTCCCAGTGAAGTCATCGGTGAGGGTAGGGTTCATTTTGGCTTTCTGTAACTCGTCGAACAAGCGGTGGGTCATCTCATCGGGATTTTCAGTTAACGGGCACATATTCAACTTGCCGGCGCCCCGCTTGCCCATAAAGTCAACTTCACCCGGACCAGGAAGAACGGTGGCAATCAATGCCGTCCCGCCAATGATCTTGTCATCAGCAAAGTATTTCTGAAGCTTTTCAATGTGACCCATCCCATTCATGCAGGTAAAGGCATATTGGCGATCATTGAAGAAATGCGCGCACCGTCTCAAGTATTCGTTTAACTGCATTTGCTTCGTGAAAAAGATCAGCATATCTGGATCACCATTATAAGATTCAGGAGTTTCCAACTTGATTTTTACTAAATGCCGATCTTGATGATCCCGCATCTGATAAACGCCGCCCTGTTCACGGATCTTATCAATATGTGGCTGCCATGTATCAATAAATGTGACATCATTACCGGCCTCTTGTAGTAAAATACCATAACGTAACCCCATTGCGCCTGCACCAATCATTGCAAATTTCATAAACAATCACTCTCCATTTCATAGTTAATTAAACTTGATTAAAAAAGCACCCCTGATCTTTTCATAAGATCAAGGGCGCTTTATGCGTGTTACCACCTTTATTTACGATTTGCTCACACAAACCGTCTCATCATGTACGGCCAAGGTCGGCGATACACTGGCACTTTAAGGGGTGCACACCATAGATACTCATCACTTCGCATCTACTGCTTAGAGGTTACTTTCGCTCAGCCAACCATTATCCCTTCTCACTTATCTGGGACTCCCTGAAATAGTTCAGCCAAGTTACTCTCCTCGTCACTGCATTTAATTCCAATCAAATTTTAATGTGGCTATAATCTAACTCATCTAATTTTAATTGTCAACACCCAATTTAAGATTAATTGATCACTTTTGTTTTTTCAGCGACCAAGTTAAGACTTTGTGTTAAGTCGGCAATTAGATCGTTGGGATCCTCAATGCCAACGGATAATCTAATTAAATGATGGGTAATTCCCGCTTTCAATTGTTCCTCTCGCGATAACTCCGCGTGGGTCATTTTGTATGGCAGCTCAATTAGGCTCTCCACGGCACCGAGGCTGACAGCCAGCTGAATCAAGTGAAGATTATCCACAAACTCAGTTGCATCAATCCCATCCCTTAATTCGAATGAAATAATCCCACCATACCCATTGGTTTCTTGACGGGCAATTTCGTGATCCCGACTGCTATCAATGCCCGGATAATAAATTCTGGCAATCTCTGGCCGCTTTTGCAAAAACTGAACCACTTTCTTAGCGTTACTTAAGTGACGATCCATTCTAACGGCTAGCGTCTGAATCCCCCGTCTAATCAAGCTACAGTCTTCTGGCGATAATGTCGCCCCAATGCTATTTTGGTTAAAGTAAATTTTGTCCGCAATTCTTTGATCCTTAGCAACCGCCACGCCAGCAACAACGTCAGAGTGACCCCCAAGATATTTAGTCGCCGAGTGAATCACGATATCTGCCCCTAGATCCAATGGCCGCTGTAGGTAGGGCGTCAAAAACGTGTTATCGACAATGGTCAAAATGCCGTGTTGTCTGGCCAGGCGAGAAACTGCCTTAACGCTGGTTACACGAAGTAACGGATTAGAGAAGGTTTCAAAATAAATGGCTTTGGTATTTGGCCGAATAGCCGCCCTAACTTCGTCAATATTTTGCGTGTCAACGGCAGTAAATTCGAGTTGCCAGCGCTTGAAAAACTCATTGATGATTCTAAAGGTTCCCCCATAAATGGTCTTACTGATGATTAGATGATCGCCTGGAGAGAATATGGATAAAACCGCGTGAATAGCCGCTGAGCCCGATGAAAACGCAAACCCTTGAACCCCATTTTCAAGAATAGCTAACTGGTTTTCCAAATAATGACGGGTGGGATTGCCTGACCGCTCATAATCAAAGGTTACCTTGGCATCAGCGCTCGGATAAATATAAGTCGATGAATTATAAATCGGCACATTAACAGCCCCCGTCCGGTTATCGTTTTCTGGCTTCCCATGAACTAGTTTCGTATCAAATTCTGACATCGCAATCATCCTTTCCTGTGCGTACAAAGTGAACTACTCGTCACTAAAGTAACGAGCTTCTAGGAACACCACATACTTGTCTATCATTCTTTGAATGCTAGATAGAGGTTACAGCTATTTACTAAGGGCTGTCCCAGCCCGATTTAGTCTTGCGTTTCTAAGCACTTAGCATATTCTTAGCGGCGTTGATGTCTCTGTCGTGGTTAATCCCACAATTAGGACAAGTCCACTGCCGAATATCCAAAGTGTGCTTACCGTCATCATATCCACAACTGGAGCAGATTTGAGAAGTTTTTCTGGGATTAACAGTGACCAACTGTTTTCCATACCAATCGCACTTATATTGAAGCTGAGAACGAAGCTCTCTCCAAGACTGATTTGCAATGGCTCTAGCGAGCTTACGGTTTTTCATGAGATTTTTGGTTTTCAAATCTTCAATCTTAATCACGTCATACTGCTTCACCAATTGCTTAGTTAGTAGATGGAGATAATTGTTGCGCTGGTTAGCTATCTTCTCAGAGTATTTGGCAACCATCAATCTAGCTTTCTGGTAGTTTTTAAAATCAGAAAGCTCTCTTGGCACTAACGCTTTGTTGTGCTTATCCCAAGCAATTTCCTTTTGAGCTTGTAACCGACGTCTGGACAAGCATTTTTCCCAGTAATGTTTTTTCTTAGCTAAAATCTTATCAAAGCGAATAGTAGGGTATTTAACCCCATCACTGGTAATCATCAGGTCTGCTACACCCATATCAAGTCCAACAGAATTATTGGCCTTAGGTAGTTCTTTAATCTCTGTATCTACTAAGACCATTGCATAATATTTACCAGTTGAAGATAAGTAGATAGTGACGTTCTTAATCTTTCCAGTTACTTTTCTACCTGATTTAAAACGTACAAAACCAACCTTTGGTAGTTTCAAATGGGAGTTGTCCACTTGATTGATATTTCCATTGACTGAATTAGATTGATAGCTTTGCTTAGGAAACTTACGTGATTTAAATTTTGGGTGTCCTTTATGTTCTTTGAATAGCTTTTGGTAAGCGTGATGTAAGTCTCTTGATACATGTAGTAGAGATGTTGATTCAGCTTGTTTAAGAAAAGGG
>NZ_AZEB01000017.1 GCF_001434135.1 Lentilactobacillus kisonensis DSM 19906 = JCM 15041
TTATTCTACCACTGAACTACGGAGCAAAAATGATTTCTATAATTACGACATATATATTTATATCATATTTACCAAATCGATGCAACTAAATTTTAATTAACCAATATGATTTTCTTTCAAAATAATCTCAACTTCCTTTTGCATCTCAGGGGTTTTCTTCCATTCTTCGAAATGATCCATATTCTCATCCGGCATCGTAAAATTCTCATTTATATACTGTTCGTATTTCGCAACGTGGGGTGAATGTGGGATATTCAACTGTAGTATCCGAACCTGCTTAATAAATCCCCTGTCTGCCGCTAATTCAGCCCGACCATTTTGTACCATATTACTAATTTCAGTATACTTAGAACCATCATTTCTTGTGATCTCTTCAATTAACGTTAAAACCTCATGACTTTTCAATCCAATCTCCTCCTCCAACTCATTACAATATTATACATAAAAAAACTGACAGTTTAAAGACCGCCAGTTTTTAAGAGAGAAAGAGAATTGATTAGAAGGTATTTATTTAGTACCCGTACATAATATACTCAATTTTGGAAGCGCTGTCAACAACGTTCAAAAAATAAGTGCGGCTTTTTTTAATCTAAAAAGCAACACCCATACAACGAGTAGAAAACAACATCATACCTTATTTAACCCCTGGCAAATGAAGTACATGGGAGGGATGCATGATAACCGAAGGCTCGCTTAAAACGTGCCCAACTGAGTATCCAGAAACGTTTACCAGACAGAAGAAGACAACGACAATGAGTACCGCCCAAGTGAGAATTTGATTCCATACAGACATTTTTTCACTAATGACAGATCCATAAAAAAGTTTATGAACTTTGGCGGGCACATTTTTATCACTCGGTGATTCCTTTTGCATTTGCTCAGTGACCTTTTTTTGGTAATTTTCAATATTAAAATTCTTCTGAACACTCTTTCGTTTACTTTCGAACGCATGCTTTTCTTTCTTACTCAGCTTTTTGAACCATTGCGTAAATTCACGGTATTTACCAGTTACTTCTTTAGTTTCACCAACCATCTTCAACTCGCCATAGTTGATCCAAGCAACTTTATCACAGAGCATCTGAATCTGCTTAAGGGAGTGACTAACGAAAATAATCGTCTTGCCCTCTTCCTTAAATTCGGTTATTTTATCGACACACTTTTGGTAGAACGTATCGTCCCCCACGGATAACGCTTCATCAATGATCAAAATATCAGGATTAATGTGAACCGCAATGGCAAAACCCAGCCGCGAGCGCATCCCACTAGAATAGCTCTTAACCGGTTGATCAACAAAATCACCAATATCCGCAAACGCGATAATATCAGGCATCATTTCATCAATTTGTTCGTTAGTCATTCCCTGCATTAATGACTTTAACCGAATATTTTCGCGACCAGTTAAATTGTTTCGAAGGCCCGCACTAATGGCAACAATTGAAGTTTCGCCCCGAACATCGACATAACCAGTTGTTTGGGGAATAATTCCAGAAATTATGTTAGATAACGTTGATTTTCCGGAACCATTAACCCCAATTAACCCAAGCGTCTCACCAGGTTGAATCGTTAAAGAGATACCCATTAGTGACCAAAAATGGGGCACAGCCTTTTTGGAAACTGAAAAAAATGATCTCAATTTTTCTGATTGGGTTTTAAATAAGTCATATTCCTTTGTGACATTTTGAACTTTTACTTTGTAATCTTCCACAATTATTCTCTCCTACTTTAAGAGATTCTATAGTACAAACAAAACTCATTATAACAAAAACTTGTCATAAAAAAAGAATTCGCAATGAATCTTTGCGAACCTTTAAACAACTATTTAACAATAATTTTCTCTAACAAAATATTATTAATCGGGACTTCGCCAGTATTATCAGCCTGCCGTTGGTTCCATGTCTTCTCAAAAATACTTTTTGGAATCAAAGATTTGTCGATCTTGGTGATTCGTGACTGTGTATCCGCGGCTACTTCAGCTGTTGCTTTAGAAGTGCCCAACTGTTTCTTTAAAGAAGCCTCAATTTTAGAATTGATGTCATTAGAACTGGCATTTGAATCTAATTTATTTAAATCATACTTAATGATAATTGCATTGAGTTTATTACCATAAGCCATATCAGTTGCGTAAGTAGAAGACAATGCCATGGCAGCGTCCGTAAATGAAAGAGCGTTCGTTGTCCACGTCCCAGAGTAATAAACTGGATCAGTAAGCGTCCCATGACGGAGAATATAAGCATTATCTCGAATGGACGCCATGATATTTGGGTATTTTTTAAATTGAGCTGCGGTCACAAAGTGCTTCCCCTTCGCGCTATACTCACCCGTGTCCATCGTGACTGATTGACCATTGTAACTACCCTTCACCCCAAAATAATTATTAGCTTGAATGGATAATTCTGAGCGGCCAAAGTCACTCTCCACAATCGCTTGCGCCATCATTACGGAAGGATAAAGATGATTTTCTTTACTAACTTTAGTGATTGGCACTTTAAATTGTTGAATGAAATTTGTTTCAACGCTCGCATGAACTAACGTTGTGCTGGCAAAAGAAAAACCGATAACCATGATCCCCAAGATTATCGCTTTTCCAATAACAGTTTGAATTCGTTTAAAGATTTGGAAAACCTCCCTAAAATCAGATATCAGAATGTTATTATACATCACTTTCTGATATTTACTACTCTGGGATTCAAATCATGATAAACATTTAGAAGAAACCCAATATTTGTTATTTGAACCAGGGGTTGTTATTCGATACCAAGTTGAATGGTCTTGAATCTTATAACCGATTTTATCAACCACTACCTTGGTGCCAATCTTTAAAGTCGTTTGCGCTAATTTATAATGCTTTTGCATATTACCCGTTTCCACCGCATGATCATACAAAAGAGTTGATGTTGCATTCTTTGCAATTACTTTTGTTACTTTCGCGTTTGCGATGGCAACGGATGCAGGATAAGATGTGACGTTCGTTCCTTTAATCCAGCCCTTGGTTTTACCATCCGAAACTCGGTACCAAAGAATTGGCCCCTTCTTGGATGACTGCAGAGCCGTCTTATCAACCGAATACCCGGTCTTCTTGGCCTTTAAAGTACTTATCTTAGCTACTGATTTAGAAAGGGTTGGCGAACTCACAACGTGGTTATATATAGCTCCTGATGATTTAACGTTAGGGGTCAACCTGCCCGTTGTGTTCCCATAATACGTGGACGCAAATTTAAGAGCTGGTGCGTAGACCCAGAACTTCTTCGCCTTCGCATTCTGATAAAATCTTAATCGATACCAGGAACCTGAAGTGCCCTTCTTGACGCCCCGCATATCTAAGTAAACATTAACCGGGTTATTGACCCCAAGGGAATTCCAAGTGTACTTTTTTTCGGATTGGCTAGCACCCTTAATATGATTGTAAACATAATACTTCCGATACTTATTAGATAATGATACCTGGTCCTGACCTGATGAAGAATAGTATTTAACACTTGCTAATGGTGCCTTCTGAGAAGCAGTTGTTGTGGTCGAACTCGACGATGAGGATGATGAACTTGATGCTGCTGAACTAGTAGCTGACGATGAACTGCTTGCTCCGCTGACAGTGCTCGAACTAGCCGCTGATCCAGTTTCATTAAATACCTGATCCAAACCGTAAGTTTGAATTAAATTAATGAGCGACGCCCCATAATTGGGTGCCGTTGCGTACTTACCGGTCAGTGCATTGGCAGCAGCAACATAACTAGAGGCGTTTTCTTTCCACGAACCAGAATAGTATTTCGAATTCCAACTCGTGCCGTTTCGTAACGTTGCCCCATTATCAGCAAATGAAGCATACGCGCTCGGATATTTCTTGAAATTAGCAGTGGTATTCTCCATTTGACCATTACTATCATACTCAACCGTTGGCATCGAGACTGACTGGCCGTTATAAGCGCCTTTGATACCAAAAAAGTTATTTGCTTGTGTCGTTAACTGGCTCTGTCCCCATGCACTTTCAAGGGCAGCTTGAGCCATCATGACTGATCCGTAAAGATTATACTTAGAAGATGCTTTTTTTACATCACTTTTATAATTATTTATAAAGTTACTTGCTGTCGAAGCCTGCGCATATGTACTTTGGGTCGGAAACATTGAGAGAAAGAGTCCCATCCCAGCTGTAAATAGAGCAGCAAGTCCACATTTAATTACCTTATTCAATAATTCCACCCCTTTGTTAATTCCCACATCACCATCATATTAGAAATCCACTGAAAAATGAAGTGGTTCACCGCAAATTTAAACAATTTAATCTTAATAATTTCTTAATACTTTCACCATCCATAATACTATATTATCTCGAACTTGAACACAAAAAATTAGCCTGAAAATTCCTTTTTAAAATTCAAATTGCCCAATTAACCCGTTTCCCTTAAGACAAGCCTTGACGTTCTGCTAATAAAAAAGCTCGAAACTTTCCATAAGGGAATTTTCGAACTTCATTTTTATATTCATCATTTAATATTTATTTTTTTACTAGTTACCGGCTAGCAGACTATTCAACTGTTACACTCTTTGCTAAGTTTCTTGGACGGTCAACATCTAGTCCCTTGTTTAAGCTGGTGTAATAGGCAATCAACTGTGCTGGAACAACGCTTAAAAGTGGGGTAATCATTTCATCAACGTCTGGAATAATGATGGTGTCACCCTCTTGAGCCAACCCATTGCGAACAATCGTAAAGGTTTTTGCACCTCTAGACATAGTCTCCTGTAAATTACTCCTAGTTAAATTAGCGGTCCGTTTTTGAGTAATAATGCCAACCACTGGTGTGCCGTCTTCAATCAGTGCAATTGTCCCATGCTTTAACTCCCCGGACGCAAACCCTTCCGCTTGAACATAAGAAATTTCCTTTAGTTTAAGGGCTGATTCCAAAGAAACGGTTTGATCAATTCCCCGCCCAATGTAGAACGCCTTGCTGGTTGGAACAAAGTACTTCTTAGCCAGATCCTCAATCATTTCTTTTTCGTCGATAATTGCCTGCATCCCAGTTGCGACAAGTCCGAGCTGTTGACGAATATCAAATTCTTCAGCGATCACTTGTTGTTTAGCCTCACCAAGTGCCTTTGCTAAAATTGCTTCCACGCCGATTTGGGCTGTATAGGCTTTCGTTGATGCCACTGAGATTTCAGGACCAGCATGAAGTAACATCGTGTAAGTTGCTTCACGGAAAAGCGTGGAATTTTCAACGTTTGTAATCGTGAGGCTCTTATAATCATGGGCGTTAACGTTAACAAGAACTTCTCGACTGTCAGCTGTTTCACCACTCTGCGATAGGAAAATGAAGAATGGGTTGTCAGATAATAATGGATTCTCATAAGCAAATTCAGAAGCAACATGAACCTCAGTTGGTACGTGAGTCAGCTTTTCAAACAACTTTTTACCAACCAAACCAGCATGATAACTAGTACCAGCACCGACAATATAAATGCGGTCAGCCTGTTTCATCGTGTTAATTAACGCTTGATTGACATTTGGCCGGCCAGATTCTTGTGTATACAAAGAAGCTAACTTTCGCATCACATTAGGTTGCTCATCAATTTCCTTTAACATGTAGTAAGGATAAGTCCCCTTGTCAGTTTCTTGGGCATCCATTGAAACGTGAAAACTGTCCCGTTCAACCGGATTACCAGCGGCATCTTCGATCTTAACGGAGTTTGGCTTAATCGTAACCACCTCGCCGTCATGTAGTTCCAAGAAATCATGAGTAACGTTTAACATTGCCAAGGCATCGGAGCAGACAACGTTGCAGCCATCTCCTAACCCAATTAGCAACGGACTTTTATTTTTTGCAACATACAACGTCTCTGGGTCTAAACTATCAATTAATAGGAATGCATAAGAAGAGCCCTCAAGTAAACTCAATGTTTTTAAAAAGGCTTCTTTAGTTGATAATCCTTCAGCTTGAACAAACCGGTCAATTAATTGAACGACAACTTCCGTATCAGTTTGCGATTCAAAGGTGACGTTGCTCAAATACTTAGCTTTAAGTTCCTTATAGTTTTCGATAACACCGTTATGAACCAAGTAAAAGCGATGGTCTTCCGAGTATTGGGGATGTGCATTGGCAACACTAACAACCCCATGAGTAGCCCAACGAGTATGGCCAATTCCAACCGACCCGTGAACTTCAGGGCCAACTGCAGCTTCAAGATTAGAGATCCGACCCTTCTTCTTAACAAGGTAATCGTTACCCTTTAGATCATTGACATAAATGCCAGCAGAATCATAGCCACGATACTCAAGTTTTTCAAGCCCTTCCAGCAAAATTGAAACTGCGTTGTCGTTTCCAGTAACTCCAACAATTCCACACATAATATATTCTCCTCAACAATTAGTAATTGGTATATACTAAAATATTATTTAATTTAATTTGTTAACAGGTATAATCTACACAACTTATAGCAAAATGTCAACAAAATACTCGAAGTGGTATAGGAAATTTAAAGATATCCTAACGCCTTAACGTAACGGCTGATCGAATATAACAAAAAAAGGAATTGCAGCCCAAAATGCACTGGCCAATTCCTTTCATAAATTATTCAATTCCAATTTCTTGCTGCACAACGTCAGCAATTCGTTTTGTGTACTCGTCAACCAAATCTTGAGTTGGTGCCTCAGTCATTACCCGCAATAACGGTTCAGTACCACTAGGGCGTACTAAGACCCGGCCATCACCATGCATTTCTTCTTCAACTTGCTTGATTGCTTCTTGAATCTTAGGATTTTCCATCCCCGTTTTCTTATCGTGAACTTTAACATTGATTAATCGTTGTGGGTATTTCTTAACTTCACTAGCCAATTCTGACAACTTTTTACCAGTTGCCTTCATAACTGATAACAACTGCAAACTGGTTAACATACCATCGCCAGTGGTGTTGAAATCAAGGAAAATAATGTGTCCTGATTGCTCACCACCCAAGTTATAGCCATCCTGGTTCATTTTTTCAACCACATAACGGTCACCTACCTGAGTTTTGACGCTGGTCATCCCTTCACGGGCCATTGCTTTATACATTCCCATATTACTCATAACAGTCGTCACAATGGTGTTCTTCTTAAGGCGGCCACGCTTAGCCATATACTTGCCACAAATGTACATGATGGCATCCCCATCGACTAGCTTACCGTTCTCGTCAACAGCGATACAGCGATCACCGTCACCGTCAAATGCAATCCCAGCTTGAACTCCTTGATCTAACACGAACTTTTGCAATTGTTCAGGATGCGTTGACCCAACATGATCATTAATGTTAAGCCCATCTGGATTAGTTGCTAACGTTTCAAACTCAATTCCTAAATCTGCATACAAGGTGGTTACTAATTTACTAGTTGAACCATTTGCAGCATCAACACAGACTTTAAGTCCTGATAAGTCTTCTGAAATTGTCTGTTCTAGAAAATGAATGTATTTTTGGCTGCCTTCAAGGTAGTCGCCAGCAACCCCTAATCCTTCAGCAGCTGGTCGAGGTAAAACATCTTCTGGACGCTCTAAAATACCTTCAATTTCTTCTTCAAGTTCATCTGAAAGTTTATAGCCGTCTGCACCAAAAAATTTGATCCCATTATATTCAACGGGATTATGAGAAGCCGTAATCATAACACCCGCATCAGCTTCCTGATTACGAACTAAGTAAGCAACTCCGGGAGTCGTCACAATTCCAAGATTCAATACTTCAATTCCAACAGACAGTAAGCCAGCAATCAGTGCCTCTTCCAACATTTGCCCCGAAATCCGCGTATCGCGGGCAACTAATACTTGGGGCTGTTTTCGCTCAGAATGGTGCGTTAAAACGTAACCACCTGCACGCCCACAACGAAAGGCCAACTCTGGGGTGAGTTCTTTATTTGCAATTCCACGGACACCATCTGTACCAAAATACTTCATTAACTTTTCCTCATTTCAAATTATGATATTAATTATTTCTGGTAATTTTGACATTGATGTAATCGGGATCAAAGCCTTTAACATCGTTGAGCTTACTATCAAGTTCAATTCGCTTAGTCTTAGTCTTCTTAACATCACTTGTATCAACTTCAACCTCGACAGAAGTTAGTTTCTTAAGTTGTGCCTTTGTGCCAAACACCCGAACCCGCTTAGTAGACGATGTTAGTGTAAAGCTTTCGTTGTCATCAGTAATTCCCTTGGCTTCTAACTTGACAGGAAGCTCCTTACTATTTCCGGGTGTAATTGGTAACGTAACGTTTGCCGTTGCCGGCGTAATAACAACATTTACCGTATTTTGCTTACTATCCAAGGCCTCAACAATTGCTTGGCTATTGATTGAAGACTTGGCATTTTGGGGAACGTTGAGTTGAGCGACAACGGACCGAATTCGGTTAATTTGGTCTGAAGCCCCAGTAATCTTAACGCTCTTAACGTCAGCCGTTGCATTACCAGCTTGGTAGCCAGAAGCAACGTTTCCCTTAGAGTACTTTACTTGAAGCGGATAACTAACGGTCTTTCTTGGTTGAATATCAACCTTTATTTTAGCTGGTTCGAAACGATATCTCAAATCATTATTAAGCCCTTCTTGCTGAATCCTAACGGTATGACTACCCACGCCAAGCTTTGAGAGATCCGCATATACTTTGAAATTTTGTGTATTGGCGGTCGTCGTAACCAATGCAGATGGTCCGTTCAAATGAATCTTGACCTTTTCTGGATAGCCGGTTACAAAATATTTATTACTGTTAACTGTTAAGGACAATGGCACCGAGAGAGTTTTAGCCTTATTCGACGTCAGTTGGGTTGCATTACTGCTATCGTTTACCTGCGTGGAAGATCCCATTTGGGTACTGCCGACATACATAAATAATAAGATAGCAAAAAAAAGTGACAACAATCGATAGGCCCAGTTATTAAGTAGGAATTTTTTCACAGTTATCGACCCCCTTTAAAGTGGTTTTCAATGAAAGCCGAAATTGTGTTAATTAAGGTTCTATGAGTTTGTTGGGATTCGTCGGTCAGTAATTGATCCCGGAAATATTTAAGATAATCATCTTGGGTCATCCCCCGGAGAAGCTCATTATTTTGAGTAATTGACACCTCACCAGTTTCCTCTGAGATAACCACTGTCATTGCGTCTGTCAATTCAGAAATTCCGACCGCTGCCCGATGTCGAGTTCCAAGTTCTTTAGGGATTAAATTACTTTGAGAAAGCGGAAGATAGGCCGCCGCAACGGCAACCCGGTTATTTTTGATGATAACCGCCCCATCATGCAATGGTGTATTTGGGATAAAAATATTAATCAACAATTCGCCACTTACTTCGGCGTCGATATCAATTCCCGTTTCGATATACTCTTCAAGGCCCGTATTCATTTGAATGGTAATCAGCGCACCAATTCGCCGTTTTGACATATATTGAATGGCCTTATCCAACGATGAAATCATCTTTTTGGCAGCTTCATTTTCCTGCCGCCCCCGTACAAACAGCGATCCGCGCCCAAGATGTTCCAATCCGCGACGAATCTCTGGTTGGAAGATAACCACAATCGCAATTACCCCCCAATTGATCACTTGGTCCATAATCCAAGAAACCGTTGAAAGACCAATCCAAACACTCACAATCTTAATTAGAAGGATAAATACGATTCCCCGAAGGAGCTGAACTGCCTTAGTCCCCCGAACCATTAAGATTAAATTATAAATTAGGAACCAAACCACTAAAATATCAATTAAATTTGTAAAATTATGTAATGTAAAAATTCCAGACCAGTTCATTGCGCGCTCCTTAATTAATTTGTCAGCAATATTATAGCATTCTAACTGCGTGAACATCTAATCATACCAAATTCCGAAGGATCTTTAAATAAATTATAAAAAATCAATTGATTGCGATTTATTTATAGCATTTGGCTGGTAAAAATAGTTTAATAATATTGAGGGGAGGTTTGGCTAATGAGTAATCTAAATAAATGGATTGTTCGGGGCTGTTTTGTTATCTGGCTGGCAATCTTATTCATTTATTTAAAGGAACCTCCATTTAATTTTTTGGTCCTCAATACGTTTTTGGCATACATACCAATCGAATTGAGTTTTCACATCGATACTGGACATCCCAGAAACGGACTAATATTTTGGGTATTAATTTTAATTTGGCTATTATTTTACCCCAATACGCCATATTTATTAACTGATTTATTTCACCTGTCCTTGTTAAATCCATACGGGACAAATGGTCTGTTGCGGTTAAATGACATCATGTGGTTAAAGTTTTCGCTCCTATTGATATCTACCCTATTCTCCACCATTCTTGGCATGTGGGGTCTTGATAAGGTTTCGAAAGCAATTACTGCTCGGTTAAGGGTTCATCAGTTATGGTTTAAACATCTGGTCATTATCTTTTTGACAATCCTAACTTCAATTGGGATTTTTATTGGTCGGTTTCTTAGAATCCATACCATTTACCTTTTTCTCACGCCAGAGATGTTCATTAGGCCACTTATCAACATGTGGAGCCACCCGGCAATTATCTTTATCGGTCTGTTGACGGTCGTTCAGTTAGTATTTTTCTATACATTAAAATTGATTGGCAGTTCCCAATTTATGAATGAAATGCCGTCCAAAAAATAATGAATTCGAAAACGATGCAACGAAGGAGCAGGAAAAGTATTCGCTGTCTCCCCTTGCTTTCTACTTCTGAATGCAACATTGCAGAAATGTGGCAATAACGTCGTTTCCGATCGTATAAGTAAAGGATCCAAATACCCACTTGGGATTTTGGATCCTTTACTTATATGATCAGAAACTAACCACGCTTTTCCACTCAGTTTGTCACCTATTCATTGTTCTGGTAATCCATGATTAACACAGTCTCTGAGTAATTAATATATTGTCTAAGGCGGGCCGCCATTGTCCAATCAATGTTTCCCTGTTCCAACAAGATTTGAACACCCTCCCGTTCTGCAGCTAACGCCTTGATCCGTAAATGTTGATATTGCATGGTATGATCCTTAATTTGTTGCTTAGAATTCTCCTTTGCTAGTTCGATCTGATTTCGATAATGGACGATCAGATGATAAACCGATTGGCCATCAAAACGATTGTTGTCAATATCATCACGAGCAAAGTACTTCGACAATTCTTTGATGGCACCCTTAGCTTGTTCACGTTGAACTAAGGCAAGCTCATCAGAAACGTCTTGCCGCTGGTGGCGTTGGATTAACAGTAACGATAATCGATTACGCAACCGTAGAAATTGCTGGGTCGCACCATGACCCAATTTGATTTTTCTACCAACGGAATGAATCATTTGGTTTTCAACCCTCTGGAGCCGAGAATTTGCAATGAGAAACGTTTCCTTTGAAATTTGTTTTGCTTCATATAATGATTGAATAGCAGCCCGTTCACCCCGTAACGCCACCCGTCTTAAAGCCAGTTCGTCTGAGATGATCGAATCCATTTCCTGCTTATTTTGTAATTTTAGCTCAAGCCGCCGAATTAAAAATTGGTAGTCTAATATGAGATCATAGGCTTCCTTTTGATTACTAGGCCGGCGTTCCTCTTCAATTCGCTGAACAGCTAATTTCATAATATACAAACGAGCTTCATCTTCAGAGATATAGTGTTCGCTACCCTCATCCTCAGCATCTTCAATTTCATCCGGATCATTTGTTGAATTTGCTCGAGTTAATAATGGGGCCTTATCTTCAGAAATCAGTGGCAACATGATTGTTGCAACCACTAAACTAATAATGATCACGCCCGCTGCAACAAATAGCGCTAATGACCGTGACGGAAAGCCACTGCCATCCTTAACGACCATTGGAATTGAAAGGACCCCGGCCATGGTAACAGCACCACGAACTCCGGATAATCCGGCTAACAGTGCGGCTTTTAAAGTTGGCATCTCCTTTGTCTTTATCGCGTCATTTTTACGAGACCGAATCGTACTGGCAAGCTGATAAGCGTATATCCATACAACTCGGATAACCAGAAGAATTAACCAAGCAACAAACGAAATTCCCAAAGCGACAAACGTATTAATTTTATCATTTTGAATCACGTTAGTTGTGGCGATTGGTAGCTCAATTCCTAGGATTAAGAAAACAATTCCATTAAGGGTATAAATAATAATATCCCAAGTTCGCTCACTCACTAATTTAAGTTCGGGCTGACTACGATCTGGAGCGGTCCCATAAAAATGAAAGACAATTCCAGCCGCCACAACGGCAATGACACCAGAGGCATACAATATTTCTTCGGTTAAGAGGTAAACAACAAATGGGGTTGTTACCTGAAGAACCGTACTAAAAATCACATCATTAATCCCTTGTCGATATAACCAATTTTCAATCATCAAAATCACAGCAATGATGACAACTCCGCTTATAAATCCCATAATACTTATGTAGACAAAGTCGATTGCGGCAGCCTTTAGCGAGAACACACCAGTAACCGTTGCGGCAACCGCATACTTAAATGCAATCAAGCCGCTTGCATCATTAATTAAACTTTCACCGCTAACAATATGCAAAATGCCTTCTGGTAACTTTGCTCGTTTTGAAATCGATTGAACAGCAACTGGATCGGTTGGTGATAAGATTGCGGCAAGCGCAAAACTAACCGATAGTGGCATAGTCGGAATAATAACGTGAAATAGCAGCCCACCAACAATCGTTGTCAAAAAAACCAATGCAATTGCATTAGCCAAAATTGGCCCCCGTAGCTTCCAAAGTTCTCGTTTCGGAAAACGGCGACCATCGTTAAACAGTAATGGTGCAATAAATAGTAACAAGAACCAGTCAGTTTCCAACGGAATTGTTATTCGGGTAAATAAAGCAACTCCTAAGCCAATCACAACTTGAATCAGACTAACCGGAACCGCCGGGACAAAATGATCCACGACATTTGAAAAAACGACCAACGCCATTAATAAGATAACGGCTTCGAGGATATGCACAAATTACCAACTCCTATTTTGTCTTTGGGGCTTCACCAATGATTCGAACTTCAGTTTCTAAATGAACGGTAAATTTATCGAAAACCGTTTGCTGAACATGTTTAATGACGTTAAGATAATCCGTTGCGGTTGCGTGATCAACGTTGACAATAAAGCCTGCGTGTTTAGTGGATACTTGGGCACCACCAATTTGAAACCCTTGGAGGCCAGAATCATGAATTAATTTCCCGGCAAAATAGCCCTTGGGTCGTTTAAAGACACTCCCACAAGAAGGCAGTTCAAGTGGCTGCTTAGAAGCCCGTAGCTGATTAAGTCGGTTCATTTCCTTTTGAATCTTATCAGCAATTCCCGTCCGTAATGAGAAAGTTGCCGACAGCACAATTTGATTATTATCCTGGACACTACAGTGACGGTAACCAAAATCTAATTGGGTCCGGTCGAGATGAATGATTCGATTATCTGGCGTCAAAACTTCTGCCCCGACAACCACATCGTCAATATCGCCACCATAAGCGCCCGCATTCATAAAGATTGCGCCACCGACACTACCGGGGATTCCAGCCGCAAATTCAATCCCTGTCAGTGAATGGCTCTGAGCAGCCTTCGTAACGTCAATCAAAGCAGCCCCTGCTTCTGCGATAATAATATTCTCGTGGGCCGTTATTTTGTTAATCTTGGTTAAAATGATTGTTAGACCGCGGATACCACCATCCCGAACAATCAGGTTACTAGCATTACCCACAACCGTTACTGGCATATTGTGATCATTTGCGTATTGAAGCAATTCTTGGCACTGGTTAATTGAAGTCGGCAGAGCCAAGGCATCTGCTGGCCCGCCAGTTAAAGTGTGGGTAAAATTAGCCAATGGTTCTTTTAATAAAATTTTTATATCAGGATACTCCTGTTTTAAACTTTCATAAATAGTCATTAATTTTTCCTCTGTTTTCAAAACGTATAACTTAATTTTACCACGATTAAGATTATCATTGTTACGCAAAGAACTTCCACAGCCGTTTGTTTGTAATTTAATGCAGATATTTGTACAATATCATTATTAATGAGGTGAAAAAAATGAACTTTGTCGCAATGGACTTTGAAACCGCAAACGCAAAACGTGCTAGTGCCTGTTCATTAGCATTGGTAATTGTCCGCAATAATCAAATCGCTCATGAATTTTATTCGCTAATTAACCCAGAAACCGATTTTAGCTGGCGAAATATCAATGTTCATGGCATTCACAGATCTGACGTTGCATTATCGCCAACCTTTCCAGAGCTTTGGGACCACATTGCCCCACTTTTTGATGCTAATAAACTCGTTGTTGCTCATAACGCATCGTTTGATAATAGCGTTTTAAAGAAGACGCTAGAACGTTACGAAATCCAACCACCGCACTACTTGACGCTGGATACACTCAGGACATCCAAACGATTTTACCCAAACTTTGTTAATCACAAATTAAACACACTTTGTGATAATTTGAACATCGAGTTACACCATCACCACAATGCCTTAGATGATAGCGTTGCTTGTGCAAATATTTTGTTAACGGAGCAACATCAGTTCGGCAGCAGTGCCCTTAGACAATTTGTGAAGGCGATTTAATTCAAAAAGAGACTGGGGGAATAGGCGTTTAGATCCCAGAATTTAACGAAGGCGGGCCGTTATTCCAGGTTTTGGGAATAACGGCCCGCCTTCGTTAAATGGCAGGGATCTGCCGTTTCTCGCAGATTTAGTCAATATAAGCATGGTGATCAAAGTTGCCATTACAAATGAAAAGATGACTCCCAGCCTCTTTATTTACCAGAAACATCCAGAGTCATTTTGAAAACCTGCCGATCATGCTCTAAGAATTGCATCACGTTTTCAAAACCGATCTTTTTGTAAATATGAACGGCTGGCTCGTTGGTTGCGACAACGGTTAACTCGAGCGTAGTTAACAAACTGTAAGTGATTGCCCAATCAACAGCAAGCTCAACCAGGTTGCTCCCCAAAGTAACCCCTTGGAAAGCCTTTAAAACGGCCACTCCCAGTTCGCCTGTCTCATCATTGATTCGATCAACGGTCACAATTCCTAGTAGTTGGTCATCATTTACGGCCAGTGCCATTAGGTTACTGCAAGATTGATTAATCAGCTTAATTTGCTGGGCTTCCATTTCAACCGTAATTTCGCTCAAATCAGAATCCACTAAGAAAGTATCCGATTCTTGTTGTAACGTGTTCAACAGTTGTAAGACCTTTTCAGCATCTTCGGGTTCTGCCAATCGGAAAGTTACTTCATCACTCATTGGCATCCCCTATAACTTCGCTTATCATCTTAGCAAAACGCTCCCCTTGAGCTTCAAATGTGAGGGTTCGAACGTTATCGCCCTGAGAATCATCACGGCGAAAGATTATCCGCAGATACTTTGAAGGCAGCTCATCAGCCACAAACTTCGACCATTCAACCACGTTTACACCGTCACCGTTAAAATATTCTTCTAAGCCGAGATCGTCGCCGCCACCTTCTTCAAGCCGATAAACA
Source organism: Lentilactobacillus kisonensis DSM 19906 = JCM 15041 (assembly GCF_001434135.1). Classification (GTDB taxonomy): domain Bacteria; phylum Bacillota; class Bacilli; order Lactobacillales; family Lactobacillaceae; genus Lentilactobacillus; species Lentilactobacillus kisonensis. The sequence goes on from NZ_AZEB01000017.1 coordinate 15,455, forward strand.
TCCATATGATATAGTGGGATCCGCCCATCTTGGTATTCTCGAATAATTGTAAAGGTCGGGCTTTTGATTGGTCGAGAAATTCCCAGTTCCTTGGCTAATCCCTTGGTAAAAGTTGTTTTGCCAGCACCAAGATCACCATCAAGCAGAATTAAATCTCGGGGCTGCAAAAATTGAGCTAGCTTTTCGCCAAGTTGGATTGTTTGATCAGCAGACGTCACGGTTACAGTATTTTTCAATCGATCACCTCATAAAAATCAAAGTGGGAGGGACATATTTTATAACAATACAGTCCCTTATCCCACCGTAAATACGACGATCATCTTATTATGCTAATGCTTGAACAGCAGTAATGATCGCTACTTTATAAACTTCATTTTCGTTACTTCCACGTGATAAATCAGAAACTGGTTTGTTTAATCCCTGCAATAAGGGACCCATTGCTTCAAAACCGCCCAACCGTTCTGCAATCTTGTAACTAATATTGCCAGAATTTAAATCTGGGAAAATAAAGACGTTTGCTTGTCCGGCAACCTTAGAATCAGGCGCTTTTTTAGCAGCAACTGATGGTACAAAAGCAGCATCAAATTGAAGCTCACCATCTATTGGAACATTTGGAGCTGCTTGTTGAGCAAGCTTAGTTGCTTCTTGCACCTTTTCAACCATTTCCCCTTTCGCGGATCCTTTTGTTGAAAAACTAAGCATTGCGACCTTAGGATCAATATCAAAGGCCCTTGCAAAGTCAGCACTAACAACGGCAATTTCTGCCAATTGTTCTGCATTAGGGTCAATGTTGATTCCGGAATCTGCAAACAAGAATCGTTGGTCACCTTTTTGTAGAATGAAGGAACCACTAATCAAATTAACACCCGGCTTGGTCTTAATAATCTGAAGGGCAGGACGAACTGTATCACTCGTTGCATGAATAGCACCAGATACCATGCCATCAACTTTATCCATATAAACAAGCGTTGTTCCAAAGTAGTTTGGATCTTTTAGCCATTCATGAGCCTTGGCTTCGTCAGTCTTACCTTTTCGGCGTTCAACAATTGCCTTTGCCATCTCATCGATCTGCTCTTTAGGAAGATGTTGATAATCAATGATCTCAACCCCATCTAAGGTGATATCGGCATTTGCTGCAGCTGCCTTGATGCCGGCTTCAGTTCCCAGAACAACTGGTTTTAAAACATTTTCTTTCGCCAGCCGACTAACAGCACCGAGAATCCGTTCATCGGTTCCTTCCGGGAAAACAATCTTAATACTGTGACCAGTGAGCTTTTGTTTGAGACTTTCAAATAATTCCATCAGTCTGTCCTCCAATTACCAAGTAATATTATTTAACAATCCGTTACTTTTCGATACTCATATTATGAAGTCTGGGTAGCTTTTTCTGGAAGCTGCCAATTAATTGGCGATTCTCCCATTGCCAGCAAAGCTTCATTAGTCTTTGAAAACGGTTTGGACCCAAAAAAACCACGATTTGCCGACAATGGGCTTGGGTGAGCCGATTGCAGTACAATATTAGTATCCGTATCAATCAGCGCAATCTTATCGCGGGCAGCTCGTCCCCAAAGAATAAATACAACTGGTTTTTCGCGAGCCGATAATTTTTTAATGGCAGCGTCAGTTAACTGCTCCCATCCCTTTCCTTTGTGTGAAAAAGCTTGGCCGTTTCTCACGGTCAGCACCGAGTTGAGCAATAAGACACCTTGCTTTGCCCAGCTAACCAGTGAGCCGTGTTGAACCGGCTTAATACCGAGATCAGATTGTAGCTCTTTATAAATATTCTGCAATGACGGCGGAATCCTCACCCCAGGCATTACCGAAAAGCTCAATCCTTGAGCTTGATGGGGTTCATGGTATGGATCCTGTCCCAAGATCACCACTTTGACCTTACTGAATGGCGTCAACTGAAAGGCTTCAAAAATATGATTCATGTCAGGATGGATATATTGCGTTTTGTATTCAGAAATTAAAAATTGCCGTAATTGCTGATAGTATGCTTTTTCAAATTCCGGTTCTAAAACATCCCACCAGTCATTGTCAATAAACCGCTTCATTTACAACACCTCATCTTCGATTTTACCATATTCATTTTCAAATAACATCAGCGTAAATAGTGAACGGAACAAAGCGCTTAGAAACCGGAACATAAGTCGCCTTTGATAGAAATTTCTGATTTGGGGAAATTTTTGTTGGAGGTGCTTATGCGGAAGTTTCTGCTTTGCATAGCTGTCCTAAAATAGTGAGAACGTGTTAAAATGAATTTATTAAACGAAAAGGAAATGCATTTATGAGCCGAATAATTCAGTTAAATTTATCCGAGCTGGATCACACGCGGTCTAGCCGAATAATCGATGAATATAAGGACACAAAATATTTAATTGTTGGCAAATGGGGCTTAATTTCTGACGCTTTTTCTGTTTATTCAGTCAGTGGTGATATCCTGGCAAAAGTCCGCCAACAATCTATGGGAATAAATCCCAAATTCGACGTCTTTTTCCTGCGCCAATTTGTGGGCAGTTCAGTGATTAACGTTTCGATGCATTATACAACCATCTTCATAAATGGTATTGATTGGTTAATTATTGGTAACCAGGAAAAACAGTCTTACGTTATTTGGCATAAAAGAGAAAAGATTGCCACTATCAAGTCATACGGCCAATCGGATCAAATAATTCGGTTAATCAAAGTCGATAATATCAAACATGAACCCTTAGTAGTGGCAATTGCTGCCATTTTAAACCACCCATCACTCGTTCACACCGCTAGGCTTAAGCTGCGAGAATTGGGTAAGTTGACTCCTAAACCAGATCCCAATTGGGAAAATTCGCGGTTGTTACATTTCCATTGCCGAAACATCTTTAACTCCAAGGCCAAATAACCATAAATTTCACCAACTAATTATCTTCTTATTTTAACAAACTAGTTCAGGATGAGTCATTTTTTCACTTGTACATCGTAACTTTGATTACTTTCTACGTATACATTAAATAACGACTGATCCCATAATTAATAAAAGTCCCAACCACTCCAAAAACTAGGAATGATTGGGACTTTTATTAATTATGGGATCAAAACCATCTCAATTTAGTTCTCAATTTAGTTAGTAGTGTTTCATAACTCTTTCGATTTGACGCTTCTGATCCCTTCGTTTGATCGTTTCACGCTTATCAAACTCACGTTTACCCTTAGCAACTCCGATTAATACCTTAGCGAAGCCACTCTTTAAATAAACCTTCAGCGGCACAATGGTAACCCCTTTATCTTGAGTTGCCAGCGCTAATTTCTTAATCTGCTTTTTATGGAGTAATAATTTTCGGTTACGGAGCGGATCATGATTAAACTGATTCCCTTGAGCATATTCACTAATATGCACATTCATCATCCAGGCTTCATTATTTCTAATTTGAACAAATCCATCTTTGAGGTTAATGCGTCGCTCCCGAATTGATTTGATCTCAGTTCCGGTTAAAACAACACCAGCTTCATAGGTTTCAAGAATTGAATAATCGTGACGAGCCTTTTTATTTTGAGCCATCAGATTATCGTTATTCTGCTTTGGCTTTCTTTTGGCCATACGATCACCCTACTTTAACAATTATCGTTTATTTCGATTATGGTTACCACCGCGGGAATTCTGATTACCACGACGATTTCCATTTGAATGAGATCTAGCGCTTCCCTGGCCATGACGATCGTTGCCACCATGATGGTTGTTGTTGTGAGAATATGAACGTTTTGGCAACATGTTGCTTTGCGGCGTCTTCTCAGGATCAACAACATCAAAGTCAACCGCGCTCTGCTTAACATCCACGTTTACAACTTTAACGCGAATTGGTTGCCCCATTTTGTAGGTTCTGCGCGTATTGCGGCCAACTAATGACATAAACTGTTCAACGTATTGATAATAATCATCGTTCATCCGACTAATATGAACGAGACCTTCAACCGTATTTGGTAATTCAACGAATAGTCCAAACTTCATCACAGAGCTAACGACCCCATCGAATTCTTCGCCAATATGATCGTTCATGTACTCGGCTTTCTTCATTGAATCGGTATCACGTTCGGCATCAACGGCCCGTCGTTCGTATTCAGAAGTTGTCGTGGCAATTTCGTCTAAGACATTGCCATACTTCTTCTTGGTTTCATCATTAATACCATTTTCCTCATAATAATGAATGAGTCGATGAACCATCGTATCTGGATAACGTCTGATTGGTGACGTAAAGTGGGTATAGTATGGTGCAGCTAAGCCAAAATGACCAAGAGACTGGTCGGCATATCGAGCCTGCTTCAAGCTCCGCAATAACATAACGGAAACCATCATTTCCTCTGGCTTGCCAGCAACCTTCTTCAAAACATTCTGTAGCGTCTTTGGCGTTACGTGTTCTGGATCACCCTTAACGTTAATTCCAAATGCTGTCAGCGTCTGGAAGAACGTCCGAATTCGATCAGCATCTGGTGTTTCATGAACCCGGTAAATAAACGGGACATGCTTATCAGAATAATGCTTGGCGACCGTTTCATTGGCAGCCAACATAAACGATTCAATCATTCGTTCAGCCAGGCCCCGAATTCGCAGCTTAATATCGATTGGGTGCCCCTTCTCGTCAACGATGATTTCCGCTTCGTTATCATCAAAATCAATTGCTCCGCGGGCCTTACGGTGCTTATAAAGAATCTTATGGAGTTGACCCATCACTTCAAACATTGGAACGAGCTTCTCATAATGAGCCATTGTTTTTTCATCGTGAGATTCCAAAATCTTGTTAACGGCCGTATAAGTCATTCGAGCCGTTGAGCGCATCAAACTAGGATGAATCCGATGGTTAATCACATTCCCAGACTGATCAATTTCCATTTCACAACTCATACATAGACGGAGTTCTCCTTCGTTTAATGAACAAATTCCGTTGGACAATCTCCGTGGCAGCATCGGAATAACCCGATCAGTTAGATAAACTGAGGTTCCTCTTCTAAAAGCTTCCTTATCAAGCAAGCTATCGGGCTTGACGTAGTGGCTAACATCAGCAATGTGAACGCCTAAATGGAAATTACCATTGGGTAACTTCCAAGCCGTTACGGCGTCATCTAAATCTTTAGAGGATTCGCCATCAATTGTCACAAGATCTTGGTCAGTAATATCTTCTCGACCAACCTTCTCGGCTTCAGTAACGTGGTCTGGAATTGCATCAGCTGCTTGAAGCACATCCTCAGGAAACTCAGCTGGGATATTATGCGCATACACAATCTGAAGAATATCAATTCCGGGATCATCAACCGATCCGATCACTTCGTCAGCAATCCCGACCATATAATCAGGATGTTTAGCACTTGGATATTCGACAATCTGGGCAGTAATCACTTCCCCTGGGGTCGGCTTAAGACCAACATCGTTAATATAAAATTTATATTTTGCGATTTTTTTATCATTTAAAGTTAACTGACCAAAGTATCCCTTGTCATCATCCGTCTTAGTAAATGGGCCGACAACCCGAGTGTATTTACGATCAGTTATCGCGGTTACTTTACCCTCAGGACCACGATCAGACCCTGGCTGAGCAGGCCGGACAATGGTCATGTCAACAGTATCACCATTTAAGGCATTCATTGTGTTGTCTGGAGCAATGTAGGCATCGGGTGCTTCATCATCATATGCAACGAACCCAAACCCCTTATCATTAGCATGAAAAATGCCACTAAGCTTTTGTTTATCAGGGTTTAACTTAAATTTGCCATCGTCAGTAACAACTGCAACATTCTCTCGCTCCAAAGCCGCAAGTTCTTGAACAATTAACTTAAAAGCGGCTGACCCATGTGAGCGAATGACATCAGCAATTTTTTCTACAGTAAAGACGTTTTCCGGATACGTCCGTAAAACATTTTCTATTTCATTTTTCAAATCATTATCTTGCAATCTATATTCCTCGTATTATTCATAAAGTTTTGTTAAAAAGCTATTCAAGTCACTTTCAAGCTGCTTGTGAGCTTTATTCACGGTAATCATATGACTAGCAGCCGGGTACTCGTGAAAACTAACTGATGAGTTAACCAGCTGATCCCGAAGCAACCCAGCACTTCTTGGATTCACAATTTCATCTGCCAATCCTTGGCCAATGAAATACGGCCGCTTAATTTTAGGTAAATCATCAGCAACTTCTGCTGTAAAGGCAGCAATCTTTGCCAGCAATCCATCAATGTTGGCGTCAAGCCAAGCTAACTTTGAATTCATGATCACCTCATTAGTATGATACCTGATAAAGTTAGCTTTTGCCATCTGCATAAAGGTTTCGTGGACACTAAATTGCCGTTTACGAACAATGGGTGAGCCAAGCGAACCACCACCAATTAGCTCAGGATATTCTTCCAATGCTTTAGCCGCAAAAATACCGCCAAGCGAAATTCCAAACACGCTAATTGATTTAAATCCTTTGTCTTTTAAAAAGGTAATGGCCCGTTGCGTATCCAGCCACCATTTTTGCGGGGATCCTTGCAAAAGGATATCGCTAAAATCAGGCGTCATATGTCCCGTAAATAATGGTGCATATACGGTATAGTCATCATGTTCAAGGTGTCTGGCGAGCATTCGAACATCTACCGGCCCACTAGCAAACGCATGAAGCAAGATCACCGCTTTAGGCCCATGTTCGAAGAAAAAAGATTTAATTGGTGTTTGCTGCATTGTGATCACCCCTTCAACCTCACATCTTCAATTATAATAAAAATCCTCCTGCATTTAAACAGGAGGATTGAATACTAATGCGATGATATCCAAACTAATGCCAGTGCTAGGATAAAGAAAATCACGCCTAAAACAACTGTCGTTTTTTGCATAAATGCTTCGAAACCCCGTGGCTTCTGCTTAGCAAACAAGTCATCGGCTCCACCCGTCAAGGCAGACATCGCATCGTTCGTTTTTGATGGTTGCATTAATACTGCGATCGTGATTAAGACACAATCAATCAGTAATAATGTTAACAAGAAATTGTACACTTTAGAGCCTCCTACCGTTAAATCGGCTTAATACTACTCATACTAAGTTAACACATTATTTAAATTTGTGCCACCTTTAATATCAAGTTTCCGTTGTTAACTGTACTAATTGGTGGGTAATGGCAACTCGATTATTCGTTGCCACATTTATATATAACGTATCTCCCCATCGAATGAGGGTATTCCCTGCAGGCACAATTTCTATCCCGTTTCTTTGAATCTTGGTAAGTAGTGATCCTCTAGGCCAGTTAATTTTACTTACCATTTTGCCATCCATCGATGACCCAGCATACACGGTTTCTATAATTTGAACGGTTTTATCAAGATTCAATTGCGTTTTTATCTTCAACAACTGTTGCAGCATTGAATAATAAACCGGCTTGCCATCCAATAGATCAATGACGGCATATGCAACTAACGAGGCGACTGCTAATCCCAGTAAATGAGTTAGGGTCCCAACCATTTCAGTAATTAATAGAATAGCCGTGAACGGTGCTTTACTAATGGCCGCAAAGTACCCTGCCATTCCCATAATGATAAAGCTAGAAAAGTACAACGGATTCATCAGGTGCAAACTAATCGCGATATTTCCCACAATGGCTCCGATCAACCCACCCAGGCAAAGGATTGGCAGAAAAATACCGCCTGGCAAGCCACTACCATAAGAAATCATTGAAAAAATAAATCGGATTAAGAAATAGAAAACTAAAATTGAGGTGGCATATCCAGCTGCATTCAGGTGAAGAATAATATTGCTGCCACCGCCCAAAAGCCGCGGAAAAAACATCCCCAATGGAATAACCAGTAATAGCGGTATAATCCCATTTAGGTACCACGGCAGATGAGTGTGCTGATACCATTTGCTCATACTTAGAATAATAATCTGATAAAATCTGCCAACGACTCCTAAGACAGCCCCTAAAATCACAACCCAAACAAAATACTTAAGCGGCAAAGGGGTACTTTGCATATATAGGACGGGCTTCAATCCAAAGACATAGGTGGCAACCATATCAGAGGTTATTGCAGACGTTAACGAAACAACCCAAATATTGGTAGAAAAATTATGATAAATTTCTTCAAGAACAAACAACGTGCTGGCAATCGGTGCATTGAAAGCGGCACTTAGCCCTGCGGCTGCGCCACTTGAAATAAGGACCTGGCGATCAAAACCAACTTGATTAAATAAACGGGCAACTCCCTGCCCTAATGTTGACCCTAACTGAATAGATGGCCCTTCACGGCCGAGATAAAGGCCACTACCAATGGCTAAAATGCCGCCAATAAATTTTCGCCATAAAACTGACCACCAATTGTAATCAATCTCTCCTAACAACTGACCTTCAACCTGAGGGATCCCAGAGCCCTTGATGTCTGGCTGTTGTTTTAACAGTTTACCCACAAAGAGACCAATCATTAAATTAATCAAGATACAAATCACCGGGAAATAGGGATGCCGAGAAACACCACTATACAAGAACTGCATAAACACCATCATGTGTTGAATCATCCAGCGAAACATTGATACGACTGACCCTGCCAGCACACCGATGATTATCCCGTTAAAGATTGTCTTAATCTGTGATATTTTATAGCTTCCGTAAATTTGCACGATACCCATCCTCTGATATGATCTGCTATTAATCATATCATAATCATGGGCGGTGTTTAATAACCTTTAAGCTGATTAGTCCCAGTAACATTAAGATGCCGATAAGCGGACCTGCTTTGAAGGTAGTGTCACCCGTCTGAGGGAGGTGTTTTCGACTATCCTGTTTATCCGCTAAACGTGAATGACTAGCTAGTTTGGAATCAGAAACGTGTTTCGACCTAATCGCTTCTGATTGTTTTGGCTGTGCTTTCGCTTGGCTGACCCGTGAACTTTTATCTTCAAAATTATCCCTTCGATAATGAAATTGGACATCTTCAGGGAACATGCTCACCAATTTTATTGTTCGTGATTTGTCAAGACAGTGATAGCCCTTGATCGTCCGTGGCGCAATCGTTACCATCGAACCAAATTCAGCGTTTATTTGCTTAGATGAAATTTGGTGCCCGGCATTATCAAGGTGGATAACCTTGAAAGAAGCCCTTTCCGGTACATAATGATGTGTAATCATATGACGCTTATCATCATAGGTGCTACGTTGCCATTTATAGCCATAGTAATCCACATTGTTGGCTAATAAATTGGGTAATTCAGTCGTACTCACAGTGGTTGATCGAGAGAATAGCTGATTACCATGGTTATCGACACCGGATAAGTAAACTGTTTCATTCAATATGTCTGCTGGCTGCTTACCAATTACACCATTTGGCAGCTGGGATAAATCAGATGATTTAGGTTGTGACTTGCTCTGGTCAGTAGAAGTTAGCACGCTGCCTTTGTTGCCAAATGGTTGTTCAATAGGCAAATGCCCCTCTACTGTTTTATTAACTGCGCCGGTCTTTGCTGAAAGATTCTTGCCATTAGATTCATTTTTAGGGTGATTATTTCCTGGCGTCTCATGCTTGTCAACAGCTTGATCAATTTGCCCTAATTTGAGATCTGGTGACTGATTATTATTTGAGTGATTAGCACTTTGCGTACCAGTGGCTTCAGTCGATTTAACAACAGTCTGTTGCGACCCCGCCGCACTATTCTCTTTATTGGGATTCCCAACTTCATTTGAAGTTTTTGTTTCCTGAGGCGTCGGCTGTTCAACCGCTACTGGTGTATATTTTAATATAACTTGATGATCCGATTTGTGAATTGTGGTCTTAAGTCTTCTTTTTGATATTGACGTTAGCTCATAACCTGGAATCACAATTTCACTATCGTTAGAAAGGTCAAGTGGTTGGTAAAGCTGCTCATTTTGGATAATGTAATTTCCCTTAATTGCCTGGCCATTTTCAGTCGTAAACTTAACGGTCACCGTGGCTAACCCATCGCTTTTGAAATTTGGGGGATATGGCTTCGCTGCGACGATGTGTGGTGGAAATTCTGCAGCACTCGCGACAATTCCATATTGATACTGTATCATCGGTACCGCCATCCCAAACATCATAAATGATAAAACAAACCAATTCTTCAAAATAAAGACCTCCATTTCTGTATTCATAAATTAAATACGGAAAAAGGAGGTCTTTTTATTCAAATTGTCTGTCAGTCAGACAGATAAAATTACTTGTTTAAAATATCTTCACGAGCTTGTTCTGACAAGTTGTAGAATGAGTGAACACCCTTGTAGTCAGCAACGTCACCAAGTTGATCTTCAATTCTCATCAATTGATTGTACTTAGCAATTCGTTCGCCACGGCTCATTGAACCAGTCTTAATTTGACCAGCATTTAACGCAACAACTAAGTCAGCAATAGTTGTATCTTCAGTTTCACCAGAACGGTGTGAAATGATTGCAGTGTAACCTGCTTCTTTGGCCATTTCAACAGCTTCAACAGTTTCAGTCAAAGTTCCGATTTGGTTAAGCTTAATTAAGATCGCGTTGGCAACGCCCATCTTGATGCCTTTTCTGAGGTAATCAGTGTTAGTAACAAACAAGTCATCACCAACGATTTGAACCTTCTTACCAAGGCGCTTAGTAGCCATTTGCCAATCTTCCCATTCGTTTTCATCAAGTGGGTCTTCGATTGAAATAACTGGGTATTTGTCAACAATGCCTTCAAGCAAGGTTACAAATTCATCAGCGGTATATGACTTACCGTCACCCTTTAATTCATATTTCTTTGTTTCAGTGTTATAGAATTCTGATGCGGCACAGTCAAAGGCAATCGCAATGTCCTTGCCTGGTTTGTAGCCAGCACGTTGAATCGCTTCAACAAGGATTTCGAATGGTTCTTCGTTATTCTTAAGATCAGGAGCAAAACCACCTTCATCACCAACGGCCGTTGAGTAACCACGCTCGTTTAATAGGTTCTTCAAGTTATGGAATGTTTCTGAACTCCAACGAACAGCTTCCTTGATGCTAGGAGCACCAACTGGCATGATCATGAATTCTTGGAAATCAACCTTGTTATTGGCGTGCTTACCACCATTGATAACGTTCAACATTGGTGTCGGCAATAAGTGAGCGTTAAAGCCGCCTAAGTAATTATACAAAGGAACTTCCAATTCATCAGCAGCAGCCCGAGCAGCAGCTAATGAAACACCCAAGATAGCGTTAGCGCCAAGTTTACCTTTATTAGGGGTACCATCTAATTCGATCATGGCTTTATCAATAGCTAATTGGTCAGTAACATCGTAGCCAACAATTTCTTTAGCAATGATGTTATTTACGTTATCAACGGCTTTTGTAACGCCCTTTCCCATGAAACGGTCCTTGTCGCCATCACGGAGTTCAACAGCCTCATGTTCACCAGTTGAAGCACCTGAAGGAACGATTCCACGGCCCATTGCACCTGCTTCAGTATATAATTCAACTTCAACAGTTGGGTTACCGCGAGAGTCTAAAACCTCACGAGCATAAATATCAGAAATAATTGACATATTTTTTTCTCTCCTTAGCGAAAGTTGTGACCTTCTGTACAAGGTTCACTTCAATTCTATTAGTTTAAAGCCCAAGTTTCAACAAAAATTATGACATTGATCACGATTTTTGTAAAAAATTTGCAAGTTTCAAAAATGAATCAGCTTTAAGGCTAGCGCCACCCGCAAGTACACCATCAATATCCCGCTGAGCCAAAATATCATCCGCATTCTCGTCGTTCACACTACCACCATATAAAACCCGAACTTGATTGGCAACTTCATCTGAATAAAGATCAGCAACGGTTTGCCTAATTAAGTAACACCCTTCTTCAGCCTCATCAGTGGTTGCGGTTTTACCACTACCAATCGCCCAACTCGGTTCATAGGCAATAATAATAGTTTTAGCTTGCTCTGAAGTAATTGATTTTAAGGCATTCGTAACCTGACTGACCACCCAAGAGATTCGGTTGGTTGATTCTCTACGACTCATCGTTTCATCGCAGCAAATGATCGGTGTCAAATTATTCCGAAAAGCAGCATGGACTTTCTTGTTAATAATGTCATCTGTCTCATTGAAATATTTTCGCCGCTCAGAATGACCAATAATCACGTGGGTAACGCCCATCTCATGAAGCGCCTTGGGACTCGTCTCACCCGTATAAGCTCCTTCATCTTCGTAAAAACAGTTTTCAGCAGCAATCACTAGCGATGAGCCTGCGCTTTCTTTTAGCATACTCTCCAAAAAAAGTGGTGAGGCCGCAATACAAGTTTCAGTCACCTTGGGATCAGGCAACTTCCCCTTAATATCTTGAAGAAACTGAACCGCTTCATCTACCGATAAATTCATTTTCCAGTTACCGGCAATAAACGGAATTCTCATAAAAATCATTCCTTTATATTTTCGTCTTAATGCCATTGTAACCAAAACTAATTTCAAAAGCTACATTTTTACTATACCAATTAAAAAAGGGCCCGTTAAAAAGCGGGTCCTTACAAGGTTACTTATTATCAATGGCAGCAATACCAGGAAGGGTTTTACCTTCAAGATATTGAAGTGAAGCACCACCACCGGTTGAAATATGAGTTAACTTTTCAGAAACTCCTAATTGTTTAACGGCAGCAGTTGAATCACCACCACCAACAATGGTCGTTGCGTCAGAGAGTGTCCCTAAGAACTTACCAACGTTTAAAGTTCCCTGTGCATAATTAGGCATTTCAAAGACACCCATTGGGCCATTCCAAACAACCGTCTTGGCATCCTTTAAGACATCTTCAAATTCTTGAACTGACTTAGGACCAATATCCAAAGCCATCCAACCATCATCGATGTCGCCTTCAACAACCTTGTGTTCAGCATCATTGCTGTAACTTTTAGCAACGATATTATCTGAAGGCAAAACGATCTTGTCGCCACCCTTTTCAAGGATACTCTTAGCAACATCAACCTTGTCTTTTTCAACAAGTGAATCGCCAATCTTAATCCCCTTGGCAGCATAGAACGTGTAAGTCATCCCACCGCCGATAATAATTTTGTCAGCTTTTTCAAGTAAGTTGTCAATGACACCAATTTTATCAGAAACCTTGGCACCACCTAAGATGGCAACGAAAGGCCGCTTTGGATTGTTAACAGCTTCGCCCAAGAATTGGATTTCTTTTTCCATCAAGAAGCCAGCGGCAACTGGCTTCCCTGCTTGATGCATCGCTTCAGCAATTCCAACGTTAGAAGCGTGTGAACGATGGGCCGTTCCAAACGCATCATTGATGAATTCATCAGCTAATGATGCCCAGTATTCCCCTAATTTAGGATCGTTACCGGATTCGCGCTTAACATATTCACCATTAACGACATCTTCATAACGTGTGTTTTCAAACAATAGAACACTACCATCGTCCATCTTGGCAATGGCATCTTCTAATTGTTGACCTTCTGTAACCGGAACAAAGATGACCGGCTTGTTCAATAGGTTAGATAACCGTTCTGCGACTGGACGAAGAGAAAGTCCCTTCTTGTCGTCTTCTTTCTTAACTCGGCCCAAATGCGAGCAAAGAATGGCCTTACCCTTGTGGTCCAAGACATACTTAATAGTTGGTAATGCTGCTTGAATTCGGTTGTCATCACCAATAACGCCATCCTTAATTGGGACGTTAAAGTCAACCCGCATCAATACTTTCTTTCTTTCAAGATCCAAATCAGAAACTGTTAATTTTGCCAATTTAGAAACCTCCTACACACAGAAAATCTGTGGTTTTAGAATAAATACTTTAGATAACAAAAGACGGAGAAGAACCCCTCCTCCGCCAATTGCAAAACTTATTATTAAAGTGAAGCAAACTTCAACAAGGTACGAACCATGTTGCAAGTGAAGCCCCATTCGTTATCATACCAAGCAACGGTCTTAACAAGTTGGTTGTCACCAGCAGTTGTTACTTCGGTTTGAGTTGGGTCAAATACTGAACCATGATCGTCGTCAATGATATCTGATGAAACAATTTCATCAGCATTGTAACCAAATGCAGGGTTGTCAGTTGTGTGCTTCTTCATTGCTTCGTTAACTTCATCAGCAGTAACTTTCTTATCAAGAACAGTTACCAATTCAGTTAATGAACCATCGATAACGGCAACACGTTGTGCATGTCCCATAACTTTACCGTCAAGATCAGGAATAACTAAACCAATTGCTTTAGCAGCACCAGATGAATGAGGAATCGTATTAGCACTAGCAGTACGGTTATTACGACGCTTCTTAGTCTTAGGGCCATCAAGAATTTGTTGTGATGCAGTGAATGCATGAACAGTAGTCATTGTACCAACTTTAACACCGAATTCTTTGTTCATAAAGTAAAGCATAGGTGCTAAACAGTTAGTGGTACATGAACCAGCTGAAACGATAACATCGTTTGCATTAAGGACATCCAAGTTAACACCTGGAACAACGGTCTTAATAGGACCAGCAGGAGCTGAAATCAAGACACGCTTTGCGCCAGCTTTGATATGAGCTTGTGATTTTTCTTCTGAAGTGTAAAAACCAGTACATTCAAGAACGTAATCAACGCCATCATTAGGAACCCACTTGAGGTTAGCTGCATCTTTTTCAGCATATACAGGGATTTCTTTACCGTCAACGACGATACCCTTATCAGTTGCTGAAACTTCACCGGGGAAACGACCATGAGTTGTATCATACTTCAATAAGTATGCCAACATTGATGGTGTCGTTAAATCATTAATAGCAACAACTTCAATTTCGCTGCTGTGTAATTCATGAATCCGTTTGAATGCCAAACGACCAATTCGGCCAAAACCATTAATACCAATCTTTACAGTCATACTAAGTTTTCCTCCTTTAGGAAATCAAGAAAATATTGTTAGATAGTACGAACACAATCGTACCACTAAATGAAAACAAAGTCAGCACCCTTGTGAAATAGAATTCAAAGCAGTGCATCGAGTAACCAGAATTTATTACCCAAATTTGAGTATAGCAGACCATGTAATAAATGCAATGGATTGTGGATTAGTAAACGTTTCCAGAAATAATTTTTTATTGTTCTTGAAAAATGTGCGATTTTTTTGTATATTAGTATAGTAAGTTGCGCTCGTAGTGTAATGGATCGCACGTAAGATTCCGGTTCTTGAAATGAGGGTTCGATTCCCCCCGAGCGCATTTAATAATTTCACAAATCATTTTAAAGCCTATTGTTGTGGGCTTTTTTATTTTTTCAAATTTGATAAAAGCCTATATTTTTCATGCCTTTCATGTAACTTTTCTGTAAGTCACTCATTTTAAGCCGTCATTTTTTCTTCATGTAGCGAATTGGAAAGTTATTACCCTGCTCGTCTAATTCCGTTCTCTTATAAACCTCAAAGCCCATGTGCTCATAGAATCCTTGAGCAAGTGGGTTTTGTTCGTTCACACTGAGTTTGTTAACCGAATACTTGTTAATTCCGTATGTCAATAATTGCTTTCCTAATCCCTTACCCCTGCATTCATTCGATATAAATAACATCTCAAGTGTTTGATCAGTAATCCCCATGAACCCAACGGGATAATTATTCTCATTCGCTATCAAAACTAAATGTTGAACATGCTGAATTGCTGTTGGAATGTAAGTCTTAATATTTTGGATCTCGTCATCAGTTAAAAATAAATGCGTCCCCTTAACGGAACTCTCCCAAACCGCTAATAAGCTTCGGATTAATTTAGGACTAATTTCATTTACTTCTACTATTTTCATATTATTTTCTCGCTTTCATATATTAACGCTATCTTTCATAAGATTAACTATTTAAGATGATTAATCCAATTGATATCCTTTGGGGTGCCAGACCAATCCTGTCTACGAATGACCAGTATTCTCTGTTGGCAAATAAAAAGCTCGGTAATTTAATACCAAGCCAAAAACAAAGAAGAACACTGGCGTACATCTATATATTATTGGATTGGGTATCATCCAGCGATACCGTTTTATGAACCCAAGAGTGCATAATAACAAGTTGACTCGAAGACCGTTAGCGATTTTAACTGCTTTAAACATTATTCACAATTTGAACTTTGCCACTCACAAAAGCTAATCATCTTTGTCGTGAAAGTCAACCCCTTGTTCATCATAATACGTCAGAATTTCCTCTCGCTTATTTTCAAACTGTGGGGGTAACCCCAGACCATTGCCTAATTTCAATATCGGTTCATCAAGACTAAATCCTGGCGAGGTCGTTGCAATCTCAATTCGATTATCACCTGGATCCCTCACATAAATACTTTTGAACCAACCACGGTCAGCGTACTCCTCAGTATTCAAGTTAAGCTTTTTAGCTCGTTCCCAGTATTGAAGCAGTTTTTCTTTACTAGGCGCAGCCAAAGCGAAATGGTCAATGCTTCCCCGTCCAAATCGTGTTCGTTGCGTTGGGTCCTTTGATTGAAACAGCTCAATTGACTGGCCGTTATCCAGAGAAACGGTGTTTTGATTACTTGGAATTCCAAGCCAATCGTGAAAAAAGCGGGCAGTTGCTTCTGGATCAGGTACATGAAGTTCCGTTCCCAATAACCGGGTGATTTGATTTGCTGCTGGAACATCATTATCAGCAACAATTCTCGTATCCGTTAACAATTCATTGGTTGTAACAAGTTTAATTTTAACTTGATCTGGATCATCAAATTCAATGCCGTTATCGATGTTATTGGTCTCATATCCTAAATTAGTCAGTCGTTGCTTCCAGAAATCCAAGCTTCCCAGCGGAATCGCTAATTTAATTGAATTGAAATAATGGTTTCCATCAGTTCGATGACCAAGCAACGGCAATACAAAGAAAGTAACAACCGTACCAGGAGTTCCTAGATAATCGCCATAAAACAAGTGCCGAATTTTGATATTTTCCTGGTTTACCGTATTTTTGATTAATCGCATCCCCAGAACTCGGGTATAAAAATGAACGTTTTGCTTGGCATTTCTGGTTAATAACGATATATGATGTGTTTGCATATCAAAGCCTCCCTGGTAAAGTGAGCGGAGCCAGACGCTTAGAAACCGGAGAGTGAGACTCCTCTGAAGGAAATTTTCGGTTCTGGAATTTTTCTCAAAGGTGCTTACACGCAGGCTTCGGTCTGGCATAGCTATCCTAAAACAAGCGAGCGAAACAAATCAGTTAGGGATCTGTGTGGCTATCCTCATAAAATGAACGGAGATGGGTACTTATACGGAAGCTTCCGCCTGGCGTAACTGTCCTAAATTCCCTCTTTAAAAGTATACCATCAATGAATCCGTTTTCATTAATAAAAGCATTTGCGGAATTGAGAATCTAACTAATATTGCCACTAAGTTATCACTGAAAATGAGCAAAACATTTGACCTTTTTTGACCAATACACTAAACTGTTATCATGAAGTTGGCAAAAGCCATCTTTCATAAAACCTATCAAGGAGGCATTCTCAATGAATTTAGTGCCAACTGTTATTGAACAATCCGCTAATGGCGAAAGAGCTTATGACATTTATTCACGTCTGTTAAAAGACCGCATCATCATGTTATCTGGCCCAATCGAAGATGATATGGCGAATGCGATTATTGCTCAATTGTTATTCCTGGATGCGCAAGACTCTGAAAAAGATATTTACCTTTACATCAACTCACCTGGTGGCGTTATTACCTCAGGGATGGCAATTTACGATACAATGAACTTTGTCAAGGCTGATGTTCAAACCATCGTAATGGGCATGGCTGCTTCGATGGCTTCTGTTTTAGCATCTTCTGGTGCTAAGGGCAAACGATTTGCATTACCACACGCCCAGGTCTTGATTCACCAACCATCTGGTGGTGCTCAAGGACAACAAACCGAAATTGAAATTGCTGCTGAAGAAATTCTCAAAGCTCGTAAGATGATTAATAACCTCTTAGCTGAGAATTCTGGTCAACCAATTGAGAAGATCAACAAGGATACTGAACGTGATAATTATCTCACTGCTCAAGAAGCCGTTGATTATGGATTGTTGGATGGCATCATGACTAACAGTTCCGAGAAACAGTAACCAAAGATCATTTTAAATTAGCCGATCATTAACCTAATCTTTTTTAGATTTAGAAAGTAATTGGTTTAATTTTAGAATTTAACAAAAATAGCAATCATTCTTATTTTAGGGTGATTGCTATTTTTTGTTAATCTGAATCCTAACCACTCGGATGATACATATGAATCAATTGCTTAACCACGGTGATCGGACTAAAATAACCATGAGAGCTGATAGTGATTAACAAAACATTGTCAACTAGATGAAAGTAAAACAATGATTTCAGAAATAATTATCGAATCGAGGCATTTAATTATGAAATCTCAAGAAACAATTGATCCAGTTACCTCTGAAACAATCCCTACTAAAATGAAAGCCTGGGAAATTATCAAACCCGGATCAATCAATTCAGAAACCTCCCCACTTCGATTTACCACCAAACCGGTACCAACTCCTAATCGCGGCGAAGTCCTCGTAAAAGTAATCACCTGTGGGGTTTGCCATACTGACTTACACGTTACCGAGGGTGATTTACCAGTTCACAAAGAAGACCTGACCCCCGGTCACGAGATTGTTGGTCGTGTGGTTAAAAACGGGCCAGAAACAAGCCGGTTTAAATTAGGTGACCGAATCGGCATCCCTTGGCTACGCTGGACTTGTGGTGTTTGTGAATATTGTCGGGCTGGCCGAGAAAATCTGTGTCCCAACTCACGCTATACCGGTTGGGATCACGATGGTGGTTACGCAGAATACACAACCGTTCCGGAAGGATTTGCTTATCGAATTCCCGCCCGTTTTGATTCAGCAACGGCTGCACCACTTCTCTGTGCGGGTATCATTGGCTATCGGGCGTTCGAACGAGCCAACGTTCCCGCCGGTGGCCGCTTAGGACTTTATGGTTTCGGTGGCTCCGCTCATCTCACCGCTCAAATTGCGATGAAGCAAGGTATTGAAGTCCATGTTCTCACTCGTGGTAAGGATGCCCGAAAATTTGCTTTACAACTTGGCGCGGCATCTGCTAGGGGTGCCTATGATTTGCCACCCGTTAAATTGGATTCAGCCATCAACTATACGCCGGTTGGAGACATTGTTCCCAAGGCCCTCGAAGCACTTAAGCCTGGTGGGACTTTGGCAATGGCGGGGATCCACTCGACGGATATCCCACAGTTATCCTATCCAGAACATATTTTCCACGAAAAGAATCTTACCAGTGTTGAAAGTAACACTCGACGAGATGGTGAAGCCTTCTTAACGTTAGCGGATCGCCTGGATATTATTCATCCAGAGATTACTGAGTATCCACTTGCTAAAGCTGATGACGCCCTTCGTTACTTGTCACACGGTGACATTAAAGGTGCCTGTGTGCTTAGAGTAAGTGAGGGTTAATAAAGTTTCAATTTAACACAACAAATAGCACAATCATTCTGTTCGACTTAAACCTAGAATGATTGTGCTATTTTTCTTTGTGATGACTTAAAACGATGATTACTAATTACCAAATACCTATGCAATTGTCTCATCTATACCCTGACCCAGTTTGCCAGCATATTCATTTATCTTTCTTAAACGGTGATTAACACCTGATTTTGAAATTGGTCCACCTTCAACCAGGTCACCTAATTCCTTTAAGCTTACTTCAGGATGTTTTAAGCGTGCCCGAGCAATCTGCCCCAATTTAGGCGGGAGTTTATTCAACCCAATGACGTTATCAATTAACTTAATGTTTTCAATCTGTTTACTGGCCGCGTTTGCAACCTTGTCAAGATTGGCATTCTCACAATTGACTAACCGATTGACAGAATTACGCATGTCGCGAACAATTCGAATGTCTTCAAACTTAAGCATCGAACTTGTCGCCCCGATTAATTGCAAAAAGTCAGCAATCTTTTCAGCCTCTTTTAAATAGGTAATGTAGCCACTCCGTCGCTTAGTTGTCCGAGCTTTTAAATGATACTTATTCATCATTTCGGCAATCATTTCATTGTGATTTTCGTAAAGTGAATAAACTTCTAAGTGGTATCGAGACGTTTCTGGATTATTCACTGAACCACTGGCCAAAAAGGCCCCTCGAAGATAGGACCGAATCTGGGCATCTTCTGTCAGCATTTTATTTGGGACACGCTCAACAATTTGGGCCCCATCGAAAATACCGAGATCATCTAGCAATAAACTCGCCTTATTTTCAACCCGTAAGATATACAAATTATTCTTCTTGAGCTTCATTTTTCGCCGGACGCTTAGTTCACCAGTAATGCCATAAAATTTTGAGAGTAATTTGTACATCCGTCTTGCAATAGCCGGATTTTCAGAGGAAACGTTCAAAACAAAATGATGATTAGAAATTGTAAGGGAACCATTAATTCGAATCAGTGCCATTAACTCAGCCTTAGCATTATCACGATGCACAGTTAATGATGTAAGTTCTTTTTTGACTTCACTTGCATATGACATTGGATACCCTCCCTTCCATTAATTATTCTTGTGGTCATCTAACGAACGGCCAATCAAGTAAATAAGTTCATCCGCCACTTCTTGTCCATTATGAAACGCACCACGGTCCTTAAGTTCCAAAAAGTCCGCGGAAATAACCCGGCAGCCCATTGCCCGCAGGCCATCAAAATCATGCTTCACGGGCTGGGAAACCTCGTTCCACTTTTTATGATCGATATACTCAGCTGGTACTTCTTTAACGTTAACTAAGACCGTGTTAATAAAGTTCATCCCTAAATGTTGGTTAAGAACCCGGACGTGATCAGCCTCGGTAAAGTTTTCAGTTTCCCCTTTTTGGGTCATAATATTACAAATATAAACAATATCAGCTTTGGTGCGTCTCAGGGCCTCACCGACGTTTTCAATCATCAAATTAGGCAAAATACTTGTAAACAAGCTCCCAGGCCCTAAAACAATCTGATCAGCATTCATAATTGCATCAATTACTTGGTGAACCGCTTCGGGCTTGTGAGAATCATTATTAGCTTCAACCCACACCCGCTTAATTAATTTACCAGCAGCGGTAATTTCAGATTCACCACTCAAATGAGAGCCGTCACTAAATTCAGCGTTTAGTTCCAACGGTTCATTAGCGGCTGGATAAATATGGCCATCTACCTGCATAATTTTACTGAGAATCTGAACCGAATCAAAGATACCACCCTTCATTTCGGATAACGCAGCAATAATCAAATTTCCAATCGCATGGCCTGCAAAAAATTTATCAGTACTATTAAATCGGTATTGAAATAAATCCAACTCTAATTTGGGTAAGTCTGATAACGCCACCATCACGTTTCGAATATCACCAGGCGGGACAACGTTAATGTAGTTTCTTAAAATTCCAGATGACCCGCCATCATCGGCAACCGTCACAATCGCCGTGATGTCAACGTGGCGGTTCTTCAAGTTTTTGAGGATAACCGGCAATCCAGTTCCCCCACCGATGACAACCACTCTAGGCTGGTGGCTATGAAGTGCGTCTATCATGAGTTTTCCCCTTTCGTCGTATGTCGATCAATGTCTCGATGTGTGATATTAACCGGATAAGCCTTCTTAAGATCATTCCCAAGCTTTTCAGCAATCGCAACCGAACGATGTTGACCACCAGTACAGCCAATCGCAATCGTTAAGCTTGCCTTGCCTTCTTTAGAATAGGCTGGCAGCGTAAAGTTGAGCATGTCTAATAGCTTTGTATAGAATTCCTGGGCCCCTCTTGAATTCATCACATAAGCTTCAACTGGTTTATCCAACCCCGTTTTAAACCGCATACTGGCTTCATAATAGGGGTTTGGCAAAAAACGGACATCCATGACAATATCAGCGTCCAACGGTAGCCCATATTTAAAGCCAAACGACATCACTTCGACATGAAATGTGTGGGTTGCATCGATCGACTCAAAGTTATGAAACACTTCCTCACGGAGCCGTCGGGGTGCCATATTGGTTGTATCAACAACCAAGTCCGCTGCGTTCTTCACGTTAGCCAATAATTCACGCTCTTTTTTAATACCGTCAATGACTCGACCATTGCGGGCCAGCGGATGAGCACGACGAGTTTCTTTGTAGCGGGAGACTAACTTTCCATCTGAGGCATCCAAAAAAATAATGTCGACATTATTATCGTTATTGTGTTTTAAATCGCGAAACATATCAATGATCTCATCATAGAAAGCTTGTGAGCGTAAATCCATGACAAGCGCAATTTTATTAATGTCGCGTTCCATTTTAATTAATTCTTTAAACTTAGGTAATAAGGTTGGTGGCATGTTATCAACGCAAAAATAGCCTAAATCCTCAAAGCTTTGCATAGCGACCGTTTTGCCCGCACCACTCATTCCCGTAATAATCACGAATTGGTTGTTGACAGCCATAGTAAGTTCCTTTCGTGTAACAAACTCATTAGAGTATAACATACCGGGCGTATCATTTTAAGTGAAAGATTGAATTATGCCAAAGAAGCAATCCTGTCGAAATGAAGGATTGCTTTTTAGCGAAACTTTATTTAGTTATAACCCGTTTCTTTGAGTTCGAATCAGCTTCCTTAGTCAGCTTCTTATCCCGTTCCAAGACTGGTTTCAAATACTGACCCGTATAACTTTCCTTAACTTCAGCAACCTTTTCCGGCGTTCCGGTAGCGACAATGCTGCCACCGCCGTCACCACCCTCAGGTCCTAAATCAATCAGGTAATCAGCACTCTTGACCACATCAAGATTATGCTCAATGATCAAAACTGTGTTGCCTTGATCAACTAATTTTTGTAAGACACCTAATAGTTTACGAATATCCTCAGAATGTAACCCCGTGGTTGGTTCATCAAGAATATAGAAGTTGCGGCCATTAGCCTTTTTATGTAACTCAGAGGCTAATTTCATTCGCTGGGCTTCTCCACCAGAAAGTGTCGTTGCCGATTGGCCAAGAGAGACATAGCCCAAGCCAACTTCCTTGATAGTTTGCAACTTACGGCTAATCTTTGGAATCGCACTAAAGAAATCCACGGCTTCATCAACGGTCATATCTAAAACATCGGCAATATTTTTACCCTTGTATTCAACCTCTAACGTTTCAGCATTATATCGTTTCCCGTGGCAAACTTCACAGGGCACGTAAACATCGGGTAGAAAATTCATTTCAATCTTCAAAATTCCATCGCCGTGACATGTCTCACAACGGCCACCCTTAACGTTGAAACTGAATCGGCCCTTCTTGAAACCACGCAATTTAGCATCATTGGTATTCGCAAATAGCCCACGAATATCATCAAAAACCCCCGTATAAGTTGCCGGGTTACTTCTAGGGGTTCTTCCAATCGGGGTTTGATCAATATCAACGATCTTTTCAATATTCTTGTAACCCGAAATTGATTTGTACTTTCCAGGTTTTTCTGAATTATGATTGATTTTTTGTGCCAACGCGCGCTTTAAAATATCATTAACCAACGTTGATTTTCCTGAACCAGAAACACCGGTCACCACAACAAATTTACCCAGAGGAAAATCAACCGTAATATTTTTGAGGTTATTTTCGGCAGCGCCAGTGACCCGGATCTTTTTTCCGCTGCCTTTACGCCGCTTTAATGGCACGGGGATAAACCGTTTACCAGCTAAATACTGCCCCGTAATGGATTTAGGGGCCTTCTCAATATCAGCTGGCGTTCCAACCGCCATAACCTGACCACCGCTTTGACCAGCACCAGGGCCTATATCAACAATATAGTCCGCAGCCCTCATTGTGTCTTCATCGTGTTCAACCACGATAAGCGTATTACCGAGATCACGCATTTTTTTAAGCGAAGCAATCAAGCGGTCATTGTCTCGTTGATGTAACCCAATTGAGGGTTCATCCAAAATATACAAAACACCCGTTAAATTCGAACCAATTTGGGTGGCCAACCTAATTCGTTGAGCTTCCCCACCAGAAAGAGTTCGGGCAGACCGTGACAAAGTTAAGTAGTCCAACCCAACGTTTCTCAAAAACGTTAACCGGTCCGTAATTTCCTTAATAATTGGCTTAGCAATCATCGTATCTTGCGGCCCAAAGGATAGAGAACGGAAGAAAGCCAACTCAGCCGATACATCTAGTACAGAAATTTCCGCAATGTTACGTTTATCAACTTTAACCGCTAGTGCTTTCCGATTAAGCCGATACCCGTGACAGGTCTGGCAGGTTAATTCAGTCATGTATTGATTCAAATTATTCCGAGTAAAGTCACTACTAGTGTTGTGATAACGACGGTTAACATTGTTAATAACACCTTCAAATGGGCCATCAACATCGCGAATGCCACCAAAGTCACTTTGAAGAACAAAATGAAACGATTTGGTTTTTGATCCATAAAGGACAAAGTTACGATCCTTTTTAGGCAATTTTTTAAACGGCGTATCCATATCAATTCCCTGGGCTTCACAAGCTTGGGCCAGCATATTCGGGTACCACTTGGAACCAGCTGGATTCCACGGAGCCAATGCCCCTTCGTTGAGCGTCTTACTTTTATCAGGGACAACTAAATCTTCATCAACTTCCAGCTTCATGCCAAGGCCGTCACAATCAGGACAAGCACCGATTGGCGAATTAAAGGAAAAAAGCCGTGGTTCCAATTCCCCGACTGTGAACCCACAAACGGGGCAAGCGTAATGTTCTGAAAATAACATCGCATCACGGGCACCCATAAAATCAGCGACCGCATAACCGCCGCTTAATCGTAAGGATGCTTCAAGGGAATCAGAAAGACGGTTATTGATGCCGTCCTTTACAATAATTCGATCAACTACAATGTTGATATCATGCTTCTTATTCTTATCAAGTTCTGGTGTATCGTCGATATCATACGTTTCGCCATCAACTTGAACCCGAACAAACCCTTCTCGCTTTACCTTATCAAAAATCTTCTTGTGCTGACCCTTCTTGGCACGGACAATTGGTGAGAGAATCTGCAATTTGGTCCGCTCTGGCAATTTCATTATTTGAGCAATCATTTGATCAACTGATTGACTAGAGATTACTGTCCCATCATTTGGACAAATGGGTGTCCCAACCCGCGCCCAAAGAAGGCGAAAATAATCGTTGATTTCAGTGACAGTTCCTACAGTTGATCGTGGGTTTTTTGAGGTTGTTTTTTGGTCAATTGAAATAGCCGGACTCAACCCATCAATCGAGTCAACGTCTGGCTTATCCATTTGCCCTAAAAATTGACGGGCATAAGACGACAAGCTCTCAACGTAACGCCGTTGTCCCTCCGCATAGAGCGTATCAAACGCTAAGGAACTTTTACCAGAGCCAGATAGTCCTGTCATGACAACTAATTTATCCTTTGGAATCGTCACGTTAACGTTTTTCAAGTTGTGGGCCCGAGCACCACGAATTATAATTTTATCCATTGCCAATACGCATTTACTCCTTTAGCTCATTTCACCTTTTAATTCAATTATTGTATCACGCAAAGTCGCCGCCTGTTCAAAATCAAGCTTTTTAGCAGCGTCCCGCATTTCTTCAGTTAACCTTGCAAGCATATTCTTCTGATCTTTCTTATCCATCTGCTCAAAATCGCTCTCAACAAAGTCATCCTTTTCGCCGGAATCCCCTGTATCCTTAGTGATTGAGATTAGGTTGCGAATTGGCTTTTTGATGGTGGTTGGCGTAATTCCGTGTTCCTGATTATATTTAATCTGAATGGCCCGCCGATTAGCAGTTTCATCAATTGCTGCCTGCATTGACTCAGTCACTTCATCGGCATACATAATCACGGCACCATGTTCATTTCGCGACGCCCGACCAATGGTCTGAATTAACGAACGCTCGTTACGAAGGAAGCCTTCCTTATCAGCATCCAAGATTGCAACCAAGGATACTTCAGGCACATCAATGCCCTCTCGTAGCAGATTAATACCAACTAACACATCAAACTTACCCAAGCGCAGGTCACGGATAATCTGAGTTCGCTCAAGGGTCTTGATATCTGAATGTAAATATTTAACTCGAATTCCCAAGTCTTTTAGGTAATCCGTTAGATCTTCAGCCATTTTTTTGGTCAAGGTCGTGACAAAGACCCGCTCATTTTTATCAACTCGTTTATTAATTTCACCAACTAGATCATCCATCTGCCCCATAATCGGCCGAACATCAATTGTCGGATCTAGTAAACCAGTCGGTCGAATGACCTGGGTAACGACATTATCGGTTTGATCCATTTCATAAGGGCCGGGAGTTGCTGACATATAAATTACTTGATGAACATGCTTTTCAAATTCTGAAAGGGTCAATGGGCGGTTATCTAGCGCACTGGGTAGTCGGAAACCATAATCAACCAACTGCTTCTTGCGGGCCTGATCACCATTATACATCCCCCGGATTTGTGGCATTGTTTGGTGAGATTCATCAACAACTAATAAGAAGTCATCTGGAAAGAAATCGAGTAACGTGAACGGCGGTTGACCAGGCTTTCTACGATCCATAAACCTAGAATAGTTCTCAATCCCGCTGGTATACCCCATCTCACGCATCATTTCAATATCATAAGTTGTTCGTTGCTTGAGGCGCTGAGCTTCAAGTAACTTGCCTTCTTTTTCAAATTTAGCGACCTGCTTATCCATCTCGTCTTGAATTTCCGGCAATGCCAACTTCATAACATCATCGCTTGTTAAGAAATGGGTTGCCGGGAAAATGGCGATATGTTCCCGATCACCAATCACCTCACCCGTCAAGGTATCAACTTCTCGGATTCGATCAATTTCATCACCAAAGAACTCAATTCGAAAGGCGTGTTCATCCCAAGATGCCGGGAAGACTTCGACCACGTCGCCATGAACTCGGAAACGCCCCCGTTGAAAGTCAATATCATTACGATCATATTGAATGTCAACAAGTTGCCTGAGAAAATGATCCCGTTCAATATTTTGACCCACACGCAATGAAACCACGTGATTTCGGTATTCGGTTGGATCACCTAATCCGAAGATTGATGATACAGAGGCCACTACGATAACGTCATTGCGTTCCAAAAGTGAGCTGGTAGCGGAATGACGCAATTGATCAATTTCGTCGTTGATTGAGGAGTCCTTTTCAATGTATGTGTCACTTGAAGGAACATAGGCTTCCGGCTGGTAATAATCATAATAACTGACAAAGTATTCAACCGCATTATTAGGGAAAAACTCCTTAAATTCACCATACAATTGGCCAGCTAACGTTTTATTGTGCGATAACACTAAAGTGGGTTTGTTAACCTGCGAAATGACATTTGAAATCGTAAAGGTCTTTCCAGTTCCGGTAGCGCCCTTTAATATTTGCGCTTTTTCACCCGCGTCAACGCCAGCAACTAGTTTTTTTATGGCATTTGGCTGATCTCCAGTTGGCTTATACTTGGAAACCAAATCAAATTTACGATCATTTTCTCTTTCGATCAATATTAAATTCCCCCTAACAAAAAGAAGTGAGCGAAGCAAAGCAATAGCAGTTGGAGCATACATCTTCTCGGTTAAAAATCTCTGGTTTTGGAATTTTGAATCGAAAGGCTTATGCATCGACTTCTGCTTTGCGTAATTGTTCTAAAAGAAGTAGGTGGCGCAGAGCGATTAACAATCGGAGTGTAAGTCTCCTCCAATAGAAATTCCTGCGTTTGGAATTTTTGCTGGGGGGGTGCTCACATGCAGATTATTGCTCTGCACAACTGTCCTAACATCAACTTGACACACAACAAAAGGGCTACAAGCAAAACCATGCTTTATTAGCCCCACTATCAACGCTATTTTACCATACGAACATACTTTCGCCAATAATTAGTTACCCGAAACGGGTTCCTTTTTTAAAACTTTTCGAGTTAAATTACGTAGCTTTTCTTGAGTCGTAAAGTTCTCCGCTAACATCTCAGGAATAATTTTGGTGATCACGTAATGAACGCAAGCCATTTCCCGATAGTTAAGAATTGTGGATAAACTTTCCTTATACATTTCTGGGTAAACCGCTTCTGGATTTCCCTTCTGAATTTCGCCAAACGACTCATACAGTAAATCCACCTTATCGGCAACTGCCAGGATCTGACCTTCAATCGAAGCGTCTTTTCCCTCAGATAAGCGTCGTCGATAAGCTGCCTGAAATTCACTTGGAATTTCATTTTCAACAAAGTTTTCAGTTAACTTGTCGTCAACGTCCGCTAACATCGTTCTCAAAACAGGCGTTGCATACTTTACTGGGGTCTTGATGTCACCAATAAACCGTTCGGTGTAATCATGGTTAAGGGCCTTTTCATAAAGCCGCCGCCAGTCAATTGTTTTGCCAGCATTTTCTTCAACGTCACCCAAAAACTGTGCAATTTCGGCCACTTTAAACGAGTGAGCCGCGACAGAATGCTGCTCAAATTTAAAATACCCAGGTGCTCGGTTAATCAATTCCAATTCATCCAAACTTTCTAAATATTGGTGCATCCCCATATTCGACAGCTCCCTTGATAATCCGTTGACTTTTCTACATATATTAAAGAGGTTGGAAATGATCCAACCTCTTTAGCTTTACTATTCATATTAACCCATAAACACGTAAAAGCGAATGATTTGTTCTAAGATTCCGACACGCTGGATTTACTCTGAGCATTGTGCGCTTCAATGTACTTGAATGCTTGTTGGCCAGCAATACCACCCTCGCCAACAGCAGTTGCAACTTGGCGTAACTCTTTTTGACGGACGTCCCCAATTGCGTAAATACCTGGAATAGCCGTTTCCATTTGGTCATCGGTCTTGATCCAGCCATCTGCATCAGTAATTTTCAAGTTCTGGAATGGCTCGGTCATTGGCAAGAGACCAACATAAATAAATGCACCCGAAGTTTCGATTGTTGAATCTTCATCCGTCTGATTATTATGAGTTTTAACACCCGTTACTTTGGTGCCATCACCAACAACCTCAGTGACGTTTGTATTCCAAACAAAATCAATTTTATCGTTAGCAAACGCCCGGTCTTGAATAACCTGTTGCGCGCGTAGTTGATCACGACGGTGGATAACCGTAACGTGATCAACAATCCCTGCAAGGTAAGAAGCTTCCTCAATCGCAGAATCACCACCGCCAACAACGACGACGTGCTTGTTTTTAAAGAAGGCCCCATCACAAACGGCGCAATACGACACACCCTTGCCACCGTATTCTTTTTCACCGGGGACACCAAGCTTTTTATATTCAGATCCCGTTGCGATAATCACTACTTTAGCTTCTAATTCCTCACTATCAGTCTTGATCAATTTGGTAATGCCACGGTCCTCAATTGACTGAACAGCACCATAAACATACTCAGCACCAAAATTAATGGAACTATCGTACATATTCTGTGCGAGGTCCGGTCCCATGATTGATTTAAAACCAGGATAATTTTCAATTGAAGCAGTGTTATTCATTTGACCGCCATAAATTCCCCGATCAATCATTGCAACCGATAAATTGGCCCGTGATGCATAGAGTGCTGCTGTCATTCCGCCAGGCCCAGCACCGATAATAACAACATCATAATTTTTTGCCATTTAAATCCTCCTTGTATGAAGAACGTCATATTCACAAAGTTAAATCTACTATGAATAAGTAAGCCTGTCCAGTAATTAGTTCTTGCTGGGTTTGTCCTCATCAGCCAGCTCTTTACCTAAATCTTTAAGGTAAGCCCTTAACCCATCAGCGATCTCTGGGTGTCGTAACCCAAAAATAATATTCGTTTTTAACCAGCTTAATTTATTGCCAGTGTCAAAGCGGCTCCCCATAAACTCATGGGCAAAGACCCGTTGTGTTTGGTTCAATTCATCGATTGCAGAGGTCAATTGGATCTCACCGGAAGCGTCCGGCTTAGAATGTTCAAGAATACCAAAAATTTCTGGCGTTAACAGATAACGCCCGATGATTGCCAAATCACTTGGGGCCTTCTCTGGGGTTGGCTTTTCAACGAATTTTTTAACGTTGAATAATCCGGGCCGAACTTCTTCGGAGGGATCAATAACCCCATACTTAGAAATATCTTTATGAGCAACCCGCTTAACAGCCAAAGTAGAAGCACCGGTTTCTTGGAAGCTATTCATTAACTGCTTGGTTAAGGGAACTTTATCTTCCATCACATCATCACCCAACATCACAACAAAAGGTTCATTGCTGATGAAGCTTCGAGCAGTATAAATAGCATCTCCTAACCCACGAGGATGAGATTGCCGAATAAAGTAAATATTCATGTCATTCGTTTTGCGGATCGTCTCTAAGATTGCATCCTTATGACGCTCCTCCAAATTCATTTCCAATTCAGGATTGGAGTCAAAATGATCTTCAATTGAGCGTTTGCCCTTGCCAATCACAATCACAATATCCTTAATGCCGGATTTCTTTGCTTCTTCCACGATAAACTGGATGGTAGGCGTATCCACAATTGGTAACATTTCCTTAGGTAAAGCCTTTGTTTCTGGTAAAAATCGTGTTCCAAGCCCTGCTGCCGGAATGACCGCCTTCGTTACTTTTCTTTGCATTCTATGTCCCTTACTTTCCTTTGACTATTCGATTTCAGAACGGCCTTCACGAGTCATGAGCTGATTAATCGTCTCTTTAATATCAGCGCCGTCATATAAAACGTGATAAATAGCAGTGGTGATTGGCATTTCAACACCCCGTTGCTTCGATAATTCGTAAGCAGCACGAGTAGTCGCAATTCCTTCGATCACCATTCCCATATTTTTAACAACTTCTTCTAGTGATTTACCTTCACCTAATTCATTTCCAGCCCGCCAGTTCCGAGAATTCCGGCTAGTAGCCGTTACAATGATATCACCAACGCCAGACAACCCGATAAAGGTGAGCGGATTAGCACCAAATGACGTCCCTAAACGAGAAATCTCTGCTAATCCTCGAGTCATGAGTGCTGCTTTCGCATTATCTTTGTAACCCAGGCCATAAAGCGCGCCGGCTCCCAAAGCAATAATGTTCTTAAGGGCAGCCCCAATCTCAACCCCAATGATGTCATCACTGGTATAAATTCGGAAATAATGATTCATAAATAATCCTTGAATTTCTTTAGCCGCTTTTTGATTGTTGCTGGCAACGGTTACCAAGGTAATATCCTTAGTAATCACGTCTTCGGCTTGGCTTGGGCCTGAAATAACCGAAATTGATTTTCGATTTTGAGGATCAATTTCTTGCGAGAGAACCTGCGAAAGCCGTAAGTAAGTCTTTTCCTCAATTCCCTTCGAGGCATGAATTATATTCACAACTTGGTGCCGTTTTGCCAAAATCTCAGCAACCTGTTTAGCAACTGATCGGGTAACCTGAGTTGGGACGACAAACAATATGTAATCAACGCCATCAATGGCTTCGGCTAGATCATTATAAGCAGTGATGGAATTAGAAAACGTAAAGTTCTTGATATACTTAGAATTTGTATGTTTTTCGTTAAACTCCTTAACCTGGCTAGCATTATACGACCATAATTTTACATCGGACCCATTTTCGTCCAGTAAGCTTGCAAGAACACTACCCCATGATCCGGCTCCAAGTACTGCAACTTTTTTAGACATTATATTTCTCCTTCGTTGGTGTTGTTTTATTTCTAAGATTAGTCCCATCTAAATACCAAGGATTATCCTGATTCCGTCGCCGGTACCAGATTAAGCCAACGGCACCAAAAAACAGAATAACTGAGAGGATCTGCGATACCCTTAGGTTGAGTAACATCAAACTATCAGTCCGCATGCCCTCAATAAAAAATCTTCCAAATGAATACCACATGACATACGACAAGAATACTTCTCCTTGTTTAAAGAGCTGGGGATTATGCCGTAAAGTTATCAAAACACAGAAGCCAAGCAAACTCCATATTGATTCATACAAAAACGTTGGCTGACGGTACGCACCGCCGATGTTCATCTGCGAAATAATAAAGGCTGGCAAATGAAGGCCTTGTAAATAATGAAGGGTGGTCACTTTTCCAAATGCTTCTTGGTTCATAAAATTACCCCAACGACCAATGGACTGCGCCAAGATAACTGTAGGCGCTGCAACATCAAGCATTAGCCAAACTGGAATAAAGCGCTTACGACAGAACCAGATAACCACAATCATGGCCCCAATTAATGAACCATAAATGGCAATGCCACCATCCCAAATTTTGATAATCTCACCTGGGTTGTCCCGATAATACCCCCATTGGAAGATAACGTAGTACAACCGCGCACAAATTAACGCGGCTGGTAACGCCCATAAAATCATATCATAAATATCATCGGGATTAATTCCCCGCTTTTTGCCCTCACTAACAGCAAGGTATACTGCTAAAATAACCCCACTGGCAATAATAATTCCGTACCAGTGAACTTCGATTGGCCCCAAATTAAAAGCAATCGGATTGAGCGCCAAAGTATTAAAGTTTAACAAACCATCTATCTCCCACTACCATCACTCTTATGGTCATCTTTACCGATTAAGTCCTTGTTCGTTTGCTCAACGGCTTTTTCTTCTTGTTTTTTAGTGACATCCGTCTTACTGTTTTCTTTAATCAAATTATTCAAATTACGATCAAAGGTTTCAGTGGCATCATACCCCATGCTTTGTGCTCTGAAGTTCATTGCCGCAGCTTCAATAATAATCGCTAAGTTCCGACCAGTTCTAACAGGAATCGTAATTTTGGGAACGTCAACATCAAAAATGTGAACATTTTGAGTCCCATTTCCAAGACGATCGAATTTTGCTTCCTTAGTGTAGTTAGCCAAATGAATGATCAATGATACCGTTGTTTGGCTTCTAACTGCCCCAGTTCCAAATAGGGTCATAACGTCAATAATCCCAATTCCCCGAATTTCAAGTAAATGACGGAGAATAGCAGGAGCCGTCCCAACTAACGTTTGCTCATTTTGCTGATAAACTTCAACCCGGTCATCGGCAATTAACCGGTGTCCCCGTTTAACCAACTCTAAAGCTGTTTCACTTTTACCAATCCCGCTATCACCAGTAATCATAATTCCAAGACCATACACATCAACTAAAACACCATGAATAGACTTTCTTTCGGCCAGTTTATCTTCTAAATAATTGGTCATATTACTTAAAACACGAGACGTCGTTAGCTTTGAACCTAATACCGGAATATGTTCTTCCTTAGCAGCCTCAAGTAGTTCTTCTGGTGGATCCAACTGAGTCGAAACAACAAAGGCAGGTGTTTGCGGCTGACACATCTTTTTCATAACGTCCAACAGATCTTCATGGGTCATCCCTTTTGAGTAGGATATCTCGGTGATACCAAGCAATTGGATCCGCTTAGCAGGATAGTAATTGAAAAATCCAGTTAGTTCCAAACCAGGCCGCGATATATCGCTGGTTGAAATGGTTCGTTGATCTAAATATTCCTTACCGTAATAAACATCCAGCCTGGCATTTTCTACCAAATCGGCAACACTCACACTATCGGCCAAATTTATCACTCCTCTTAATAATCACTATAATTTTAGCACGTCAGCCCCGTTTAGTCTTTACGGAAATACTGAGCAATGATTGTACTCACTAATGACATCAAGACTGCCACTAACATTGCTATCCAGAACGACGAAAAGCGAAACCCAGCCCCAACAATTGCAGAGGTAAGTTCAAGCATTAAGCCATTAATGACAATTGAAAACAATCCCAATGTTAAAAAGTTAATCGGCAAGGATAAAATTGTCACAATCGGTTTGACCACCCAATTTAAGACTGCCAGGACAACAGCGGCTATGACGGCCATTTCCACACTGGCAACGTAAAAGTTGGCGGGAAAGAAGCCACTTAACGCCATAAATAACAATGTATCAACTAAAACGGTTGTTAGAAATCTCACTGTCAGCCTCTTTTCTGATGGTCATCGACGTTCTTTTCTTCAACATCATGGATAACCTTTCGAGATTGATTGCCGGAACCACCATTAGGCGTTCCTGATTTAAATTGATTAAAAAACGAATTACCAGAATTATCACTTGGAATGATGGCCATCATCACAATATACGCTAAAATTGCCAATACATTGATCCCAGGCGTGAATGCTAAGACAATGTACAACACCCTAACTAACGTTGAATTCCAATTAAAATAC
Organism: Lentilactobacillus kisonensis DSM 19906 = JCM 15041; assembly: GCF_001434135.1. Lineage (GTDB taxonomy): Bacteria > Bacillota > Bacilli > Lactobacillales > Lactobacillaceae > Lentilactobacillus > Lentilactobacillus kisonensis. Next base: position 49,473 of record NZ_AZEB01000017.1, read on the forward strand.
GTTGAAATGCCACCAAGGACACCAGAAATCACTTTATCTGTGGATGAACGGTACAATTTTTTACCATTATTCATCGGCTTACCTCCACTCAAGTTTTCTTAACTTAAGACTATCTAAAAAAAACACCGCAATCAAGTCTGCAGTGTAAAAAAACAACCATTCTTAATTTAATTCAATAATTTTTCCGGTTGCTAGATAAACCGTCCACTCGCAAATGTTCGTACTATAATCACTAATCCGGCCTAGATCCTTAGCAACGTTCAAATAAATAATGGCCGAACTGACAATGTCTGGGTGCTTTGCCATTGCTTGATAACTTGGGGCAGCAATGTCGTTATACAACTCATCAATCTTTTTATCATATAACCGTGCGGTCTGTTTTGCTTTCTTTTCATCAGCCTCACCGTATGAATCCATCGACTCGTTATATTGTTGACTAACCGCCTTCGCCATTGTCGCAATAATTAATTCAACCGCAGCAATCCGTTCCTCACCTTTAATACTAATTGCTGATCGTGCAATGTTTCGTGCATGATCGCCAGCCCGCTCCAAATCAGTAACAGCCTTTAAAATGCCCACAACTTCCCTTAAATTGCCGGTAACTGGCTGGTAGAGGGCAATCATTTCAAAAGAACGCTTCTCAATATGAATTTGCAGATGATTGATTTCATGATCATTCGTAATCACCGTCTCAGCCGCTTGCGTGTCATGGTCAATGAAAGCCTGACCAGCATTGGCAACTGCTTGGCTTACAAGTGCCCCCAACTTCATAAAATCCGCTTTCAAAGTAATAATTTCTTCATCAAAAACTTTCCCCATATGCTTCTCTCCTATCCAAATCGGCCGCTAACGTAATCCTCGGTTTGCTTATCATCAGGGTTAACGAACATCTTCGTAGTATCGTCATACTCCACAACTCGCCCTTCCATAAAGAAGGCAGTCCTATCTGAAATTCGAGATGCTTGCTGCAGGTTGTGAGTCACAATAATAATTGTATAGTCTTTTTTCAATTCTAACAGTGTATTTTCAATTTTAGCACTTGAAATTGGATCCAGCGCACTTGTCGGCTCATCCATCAAAATAACGGCGGGTGAAACTGCCAATACCCTCGCAATACAAATCCGCTGCTGCTGACCGCCGGAAAACGATAAGGCGTTATCATACAAATTATCCTTAACTTCGTCCCAGACAGCCGCCTGTTTTAAGCTCCGTTCAACGATTGCATCTAATTTTTGCTTGTCTTTGATCCCGGCAATTCGAAGGCCGTAAGTAATGTTATCGTATACCGAAAATGGAAATGGATTTGGTTGTTGAAAAACCATCCCAATTGATTTTCTTAATTCTACCAAATTTACTTGTGGTGCGTAAATTTCCTGATCGTGAAACTTGACGGTCCCCGTAATTTTAACGTTATCAATCATATCATTCATTCGGTTCAGGCAACGTAAAAAAGTTGATTTTCCACAACCAGACGGTCCAATTAGGGCTGTGATCTTGTGTTCATCAAACGCCAAATTAATGCCATGAAGTGCTTGAAAACTACCATAGAATAAATCTAAGTTATTTGCTGAAATAATGGGTTGTGCCATTTTAAGGCCTCCTAGTAAAGTGAGCGGAGCAAAGTGGTTAGAGATCGGAGGGTAAGTCTCCTCTGGAAGAAATTCCCGGTTTTGGAATTTTTTTCAGAGGTGCTTACGCGCAGATCTCTGCTTTGCGCAGCTGTCCTAAAAATAAGTGAGCGGATCCAGGCGGTTAGGGATCGGAGGGTAAGTCTCCTCTACCGAGAATCCCTGGTTTTGGGATTTTCGGTTGAGGTGCTCACGCGCAGATCCCTGCCTGGAGGAGCTGTCCTAAAAATAAGTGAGTAAAGCAGTTAGAAATCCACTCAGCCATCCTAACCAAAGTTCCCCGATACATAATCATCAGTCAATTTAATTTTAGGGCGGGTAAAGATTTTGCGGGTCTTATTATACTCAATGGCTTCACCAAGATTAAAGAAAACGGTATAGTCGCTTAACCGAGCTGCTTGTTGCATGTTGTGGGTCACAATGATAATCGTGTAATCTTTTTTTAACTCCCGTAATGTCTGCTCAAGCTGCTGAGTCGAAACGGGGTCAAGGGCACTAGCGGGCTCATCCAGCAGTAAAACATCGGGTTCAACAGCGAGTGCCCGGGCAATGCAAACCCGTTGCGCCTGACCTCCTGATAAAGACAATGCACTTTTGTGAAGGTTATCTTTCACCTGATCCCAAACGGCAGCCTGCTTCAACGTTTTTTCAACCACTTCATCTAAAGTTTGCTTATCATGAACACCCCGACGTTCTAAGGCAAAGGTAATATTGCCATAAATTGACTTAGCAAATGGATTGGGTCGTTGGAAAACCATTCCAATTCGGCGGCGAACCTCATAAACATCAATCTTAGGCCGGTTAATATCGACTCCTTGATATAAAATTTGTCCTTTAACGGTTGCCACATCATCGTTCATCCGGTTAAGTGACCGTAAATAAGTGGATTTTCCTGATCCTGAAGGGCCAATTAACGCCGTAATCGTATTTTTCTTGAATTGAATATCCGCGTTGTGCATTGCCATGGTCTTTCCATAGTAAACGGCCAAATTTTTGGTTTGCATTGTAATTTCGTTTTCCTCAGGATTAAAGTGATAAATAAATCGCTCAGAGTCATTGTTTGGATTTAGCATGGTTTATCTCCCCCTTAATTAACTGACGTCATTTTTTCAAATACTTTTCGCCCAATATAGCGAGCTGATAAGTTGAAAATTAGGATTGCTAGTACCAAAACGGCAGCTGAACCAGAGGAAACTTGAGTAAGATCCGGCATAATTCCTTCAGAATTGATTTTCCAAATGTGAACCGCTAGCGTTTCAGCTGGCCGCAATGGACTTAACGGACTATCAATATTGAATGGATTCCAGTCGCCAAAGTTTAATGCTGGTGCACTTTGGCCAGCGGTATAAATCAACGCTGCAGCTTCCCCAAATACCCGGCCAGAACACAGAATTACGCCGCTAATGATACCAGGCAGAGCTGCCGGGACAACGATATGAATAATTGTTTCGTATTTGGACAACCCAAGTCCTAGTCCTCCTTGGCGCTGGTCATCGGAAACACTCGCGAGGGACTCCTCAATATTTCTGGTGAGTAACGGCAAGTTGAAGATGGTCAGTGTCAAAGCACCAGAGATAATTGAGAAGCCATAATTAAACTGCACGACAAACAATAAGAAACCAAATAAACCGACCACTACAGAAGGTAGCGAACTCAAGATTTCAATTGTGGTTCGAATCATCGATGTGAACCAATTATCTTTTGCATACTCACTCAAATAAATTGACGCCCCTAGCGCGATAGGTAGGGAAATAAGCATGGCTAAAATCAACAGATAAATTGAATTGAACAGTTGAACACCGATCCCGCCACCGGCCGTGAACGCTTTAGCTGGGGACGTCAAGAATTTCCAGCTCACATTTGGCAACCCAGTGATAAAAATATAGCCAATTAGAAACGCTAAGATTAGCACAACGAAACCGGCAATTAGTCTTAAAATCAGAATCGCAATTTGACTTTGCTTTTGAGTTCGATTCATTTCTTAAACGCTCCTCTCCGGCCGATAAAGTGAACCAGCAGGTTGAACAACAAAGACATAATGAGCAACACAAGTGCCAACGACCACAACGCATCATTTTGTAGCGACCCCATGACGGTATTGCCCATTCCAGCAGTTAACACAGACGTTAAGGTTGAGGCTGGTGACACAAGGCTATGAGGCATTAAAGCGGCGTTACCAATCACCATCTGGACGGCAAGCGCCTCGCCAAAAGCCCGGGCCATCCCAAAAACAACTGCCGTTAAAATTCCCGGCGTCGCGGCCCGCAAGACAACTTTCCAAATAGTTTGCCATTTAGTTGCACCAAGGGCCAAGGAGGCTTGCCGATAGTACTTAGGAACGGCCTTTAGCGAATCAACCGTCATTGATACAATCGTTGGCAGAATCATGACGAATAGGACAAAAGTTCCTGAAAGAATGCCGAAACCACTGCCGCCAAACGCATGACGAACAAAGGGAACCACAACTGAGAGGCCAATAAAACCATATACAACCGATGGGATCCCGACTAATAATTCCGTAACTGGCTGTAAGATCTTTGCCCCGCGCTTCGGTGAAATTTCAGTCATATACACGGCCGTTCCAATCGCAAATGGCGTTGAGACAACTGCCGCTAAGATGGTTACCAAAAACGAACCAACAATCATTGGCAGCGCACCCACAGCTTGTTGACCGCCGGGCGTTTTGGTCCCAGGGTTCCAAATAACGCCAGTAAAGAAATCTTTAAAACTAATATGATCGTTAAAAAATGTCGATAGTCCCTTAGTTGCAATAAAGATGATGATTCCCAAAACGACTGCCATGATCAGTAAAAGCGCGGAGAGACTGAGTAAATGCCCAAAGCGTTCATAGCGGGCTGTTTTTGACTTTTTCATTAACTGCTTGGCTAATTTTTGATTTTGCATTATGATTCCCCCGATCCTTTAGAAACTTTTCCCTGCCAAGTTCGTTGATAATGCATATCCTTAACGGAGATATAACCAAGCTTATTGAACAGAGTTGTTTGAATATGATCGTTTTTCAAATAATGTAAAAATTTGGCCGTTAATCCTCTCGGTGTCCCCTTAGTATAAATATGTTCATATGACCAAATCCGCCATCGATTATGGGTAACGTTTTGTTCGGTCGGTTTAACCCCATTAATGCTAACCGGTTGAACTGATTGATTAACGTAGCCGAACGAAACGTAACTAATTGCTCCGGGAGTCGTGGCAACGATTTGGCGGACGGTCCCTGAAGAGTCTTGTTCTTGAGCAACGGCACTCTCATGACCATTTAACCCGTACTTTTCAAAAGTTACCCGAGTACCACTTCCTTGAGAACGATTAATGAGCGTTACTGGAATATCTGGACCACCAAGTTGATGCCAATTTGTAATTTTACCTGTGAAGATGGCGATAAGTTCACTAGATGATAGATTCTTGAGATGAACATCATTGTTTACAATTGGTGTCACCCCAACCACAGCGATCTTGTGGTCAACCAGTCCCTTGGGGTTGATACCTGCTTTTTCTTCAGCAAACAAATCTGAGTTTCCCATCTGGACAGCTCCAGATTCTATTTGACTGAGACCAGTCCCGGATCCACCACCCTGAACATTGATAAAAATGCCAGAATGATCGGCGGAATATTCCTCACTTGCCGCTTCAACTAATGGCTGTAGCGCAGTAGAACCAACTGCCGTTATCGACTGTTGGTTCGTTGCGGTTTTGCTGCGAGCACCATAAGCGCCGATACCGGCAATGATGATAACAATCGCAAGCAACCATTTGATTAAAGTTCGTTGTCGCATTCTAATACCTCCATAAGTGAGCGAAGCAAAGCGCTTAGGGATCGGAGTGTAAGTCTCCTATATCGGAAATCCCCGATTTTGGGATTTTTGGTATAGGTGCTTACGCGCAGATTCCTGCTTTGCGCAGCTGTCCTAAATAAAGTGAGCGGAGCAAAGCGATTAGAACTCGGAACATAAGTCTCCACCAGCAGGAATTCCCGGTTCTGGAATTTTTGCTGGTGGTGCTTATGTGCAGAGTTTTGCTTTGCGCAGCTGTCCTAATATCTCCAACTATGATTGTATTAAACCAATGTAAATATTTGACCAGCTGAATGTAAAGATTGTGTAAATAAAACACGGGGGTTACCTTTATTTTAGAGTTAAAAAAATCAGCCAAAAATTGGCCGAATCTTAAAAAGAAGTATTTTTATACCATGCGTTGTTAGCTGTGAACATCATCATTCACAATCGGAAATTCAACTATAAATGTTGATCCGACCCCCCGCTGACTTTTAACTTGAATGGTCCCACCTGCAGCATCCATGAGCTCTTTAACAATCGACAACCCCAGCCCAGTACCGCTCACTTTCTGCTTGGTTCGGGAATCGTCCGCACGATAAAACCGCTCAAATAATCGAGAAACATCTTTTTGAGCAATTCCAATTCCAGTATCAGCAACCTGAAGCTGCCAATAACTATCATTAGCTGAGTAGCCGATATTAATTTCACCACTTGGCCGGTTGTATTTAATCGCATTGCTAACCAGATTACCCAAAACCCGGGTCAACGTGTTCGCATCAGCAGTTACTTGGGCAGTGGCCGCCACGTGGTTATTAATCGTAATACGTTGAGCAGCTGCCGTTGATTTGTAGGACTTTAACTGTGATTCAACAAAAGTCTTCAAATTAATAACCTGGTAATGATCGTTTTGCCCATTTTGAATGTGAGAAATGGTCAAAACATCTTGGACCAATGACGCCAGTTGTTCACTTTGCTGGTCAATAATCTTCAAGAACTCAACCAAGCTTTTTTTATCGTTCATTGCCCCATCAAGTAGCGTCTTAGTAAAACCAGAAATTGCGGTAATGGGCGTTTTGAGTTCATGGCTGGCATTTCGTAAAAAGTCAATCTGCATTTGTTTGACGTTAATCAGATCAGAAATATCATAAATAATTACTAATATATGAAAATCGTCAGCCAACTGGTTAAATAACACACTCGTATCCCAAGTAATAGCTGTATCACCAACATTCCGCACTTCTGCTTGCTTAGACTTATGACTATCAAACACATCGTCAATCAACGATAACAACTGATAATTTCTAATATCTTGAGTATACGGATGCACCTGAGTCAAAATATTTTTGGCCAGCATTGTCGCCATTTTATGGTTAGAAAAAATGACATCATGAGAAGAGTCAATCACCATAATACCAACGGGTAAGCTCGATAAGATGGTAATCAACTCGGTGTTACTATTCTCAATGCTTTTACTTTCGTCTTGTTGCCGAGATTGGAGTTCATTTAACTGATCGGCAAGTTCCTTGTACGGATTAGTAGGCTCAACAAATAATGGCGCAGCGGGGCGATGGCTCACAATGTTAGCAGTCATCGTCGCCAATTGTTTAAGAATCTTTGAATGCTCACGGTAGCGAATCCAGAGCTGTCCTGTAATGACAACAATGACCCCAACAACAATCAAGCTGAGTTCAGTTAGTCCCCGATTATTTCTTGAAAACGCATAAAAAAGCATGACCAAGACGGCAATGCTCATTAATAAGATTGTTAAAATTTGCCTGGAAATTTTATTCAGCATCATCATCCCCAGTTGAGAACTCATAGCCAAAGCCCCGAATCGTCTTCAAGTATTTTGGTGACTTGGAATCCGGTTCAATTTTCTCCCTTAAATGGGCAATCTGAATATCAACCATTCGACTTTGACCACTATAATCGAATCCCCAGACCCCCTGAAGCAATTGATCACGACTCAACACTTGATTTTCATGGCTCACCAAGTACTGCATTAGTTCAAACTCTTTCGGCGTTAACTTAAGGTTCTTCTGGTCAGCACTCACACGATATTTTTTATGATCAATAGTGAACGGCCCGGCAACTTCAACATCACTACTTGTTTTTGATGGTGAGCTTTCTTTGGATGAAACATTCTTCTCATATCGCCTCAAGACAGCGTTAATTCGCGCGATGACTTCTCTGGGACTAAATGGTTTAGGAATATAATCGTCAGCACCCATTTCAAGGCCAAAAACCTTATCAAATTCAGTATCCTTGGCCGTCAGCAAAATTACCGGTGTATCATTGCGATCCATTCTAAGCTGTTTTAGCACCTGCTCACCGCTCATCTCTGGTAACATCAAATCAAGCAGCACAATATCAAACATCCCATTTTCCGCCATTGATAACGCATCAACCCCGTTAGTGGCACTTTCAACTTCAAAGTTAGCTTGCTTTAAGTTGTACTCAAGTAAGGTAACAATTGCCGGCTCATCATCAACCACCAAAACTTTTTTCACAATAATCCTCCTACTTCATAGCTTGCGAGTATGTTTTTACGCCAATTTCATGTGGTGAATTTTTAAAAATTGCTGATTCGGTAATCTTAAGCTGATCATTGCGATCACGGACTTTAAACCGACAGTACGTAGAATTAGTTGATAGTGCCCGGTAAAATTCGTCCTCATTAGCTACCGCGATGTTATTAACAGTCAAAATGACATCGCCAATGTCGAGGTCCATCTTGGCTGCTGGGGTTTCTGGTTGAATGCCGATCACCCGAATGCCATCCATCACTTCACTATATTCAAAATCAACTTGATTATCCTGGTGTTTTGCAGTTCCAATTATAAGATAGTAGCCTATTAGTAAAATTGCAACAGCGGGTGTAATAATTAGCCGATAGAAGCCACCACCAATGACCAAAAGCGCCCCGAACAGTGCTAAATAAAGTATTTTCTTACTCAACTTCGTAAAAAATACCGGCGGATTGTTTTTTTTAACCGTAAGTTTTAATCCAATTAATATGGGAACAGCTAATATTGCGTATGAGTGCCCATTGACTTGTAAAAACGGAATAAAGGATAGATGACTACTAAACCAATCTCCGGGAACAAACATCACTAACGGAAAAATCGTTAGTTCATTAAACCGATAGACAGCAACCTTTGTATTTCGGGTATTTCTGGCAATCATTGGCGAATTAAATTTACCCGCGTTCATTCGAATAAAAATACCAGATAGAAAGATAACCATTGTGACCAATACCAAGTAACTTAACGGATTAACCGTTTTATCACTCAATCCCAATCGCCCCAACCAGTGATTTACTTGTAAAGAATCGGAAATATTTGGGACGGCCAAAATCATCAAACTAACTAAGCTCACCAACGAAACCGATAAGAACTGACCTGGTAGTACCACCAGAGAAATTAACATGGCAACTTCGTACAACATAACCCAAGCAGCTGAAACGCTCAAAAACCATCCCAGCCCAATCGACGCTAAAATTCCAAAAACTAAAGCGCTGCGAACAAAATGGCGGCCTTCATAAAAATCTTCATAAATTGCAGAACTAAAAAGCTTCCGTTCTTGCTTAACCCGCCGATTATGTATTAAATAAGCGCGAATGATGCCAACCCATAAAGCTGGCTGTAAAATATAAAAACAAATTGCAATTATTATTTTCATTATGTTTATGCCCTCATCAATGTTATATGGTAAGTATATCATTTATCAGTAAGCGAATAAAAGCGATCATGATAACTACTTGCTTGCATTAAAGATTGATATCAGTAACTTCTTAGCGTCAGTCCAAAAAAATAGCACAACCATTTGCCTAATTCGAAATGGTTGCGCTATTTAAAAAGACCTTTGTCGACCGCATGTGCATTGTTATTAAAACCTGATCATTAAATTCAAAATTCACACGCCGAAACCTTTACGGTTAACTGCTAACAATTTAGTCCGGGTTCTTTTGACTTAACTGCCACTGTAAGTAAGCATTAATAAACGGATCTAAGTCACCGTCCATCACACCATTCACATTAGCTGTTTCATACCCAGTTCGGTGATCCTTCACCATTGAATAGGGATGAAAAACATAGGACCTTATCTGAGATCCCCAGCCAATATCCTTTTGTTCCCCTTCAATCTTGTCTTTTTCAGCTTGCTTTTTTTCCTGTTCACGTTCGTATAGTTTGGATTTCAACATGTTCATTGCTGTTTGCCGGTTTTGCAGCTGGGAGCGTTGTGCCTGACTGGCAACAACAATCCCAGTGGGAATATGGGTAATTCGAACAGCAGACGACGTCTTATTAACGTGTTGACCACCTGCTCCGCTTGACCGGTAAACATCAACTTTTAAGTCATCCGGGTTAATATTAATGGTGACATCATCATTTAGTTCAGGCATCACATCTACCGACGCAAACGACGTGTGGCGCCGCCCGGCAGAATCAAACGGTGAAATCCGCACAAGTCGATGGACCCCCTTTTCGGAACGAAGGTAACCATAGGCATCCGCGCCACTGATTAAAAGTGAAACACTGTTAATTCCAGCTACATCACCTACTTGGTAATCCAATGTTGCCACCGTAAATCCATGAGCTTCTGCCCATCTGGTATACATTCTTAGTAGCATCGATCCCCAATCCTGAGATTCAGTCCCACCGGCTCCAGGATGAATTTCTAAGATCGCGTTATTATGATCATATTTTCCGTTCAGGAGCAGTCCTAGCTGATACCGCTGCAATTTAGCTTGAAGGTCAGCAGAATCATCCTGAAATTCTTCCTGCATACCAGAATCAGAATCCTCAGAGATCAATTCTAATGTGACCTTTAGATCATCTAACTTAGCCACTAATGCATTAAAACTGTCCCGTTTGGTCTTCATTTGATTCGTTTCATCAATTAACTTCTGCGCCGTTTCCTGATTATCCCAAAATCCAGGTTCAGCCATCTTGGCTTCATTAATCGCAATGCTTTCACTCAGGGCATCAAAGTCAAAGCGACCCCCTAAAACCATTGATGGCTTTTTGCATGTTAGCAAGTTGTTTTTTAGCTTCACTTAATTCAAATGTCATAATTTATCCTCTTTCTTAAACTTTGTTATTCAAATAAAGAACCCAAACAGCAACGTTCGGATTCTTCATTAGTTTATTAACGTTGCATGTTTTGTCGAATCTCAGCCTTCATGAATAGACGAGTTGCATCGTAGTCAATGTCAGCAATCATTTCTTCAAACATCTTGTAACCTTCTCGCTGATATTCAACCAGTGGGTTCTGTTGACCATAACCCCGTAAACCGATTGATTGTCGCAATTGGTCCATGATATCAATGTGGTCAGTCCAATGAGAATCAACCACTCGAAGAATAACAACCTTTTCAAATTCAAGCATTTGAGAAGCATCATAAAGCTGCTCTTGCTTCTGATCATACACTTTGGTTGCCATGTCCATCAATAACTTCTTAATTTCATCGGCAGACTTTCCTTGCAGCTCTTCAAGTGAAATCTGATCAGGACTAACCATTGCACTAATGGCAAAGTCCAAAATTGTTTGAAGGTCCCAATCAGATTGTTCACCCTGCGTATGCAAGTCAACAATCCGGTTAATTGTCCGCTCAATCATTGGCATAATAACCCATTTGAGAGATTTATTTTCTTCAATTACTTGTTGACGTTCACCGTAAATAACTTCACGTTGTTGTCTCATAACATCATCGTATTGAAGAACATTCTTTCGTGAATCGTAGTTATTTCCTTCAACCCGCTTTTGAGCTGATTCAACTTGATTAGTAATCATTCTTGATCGAATAACCGCGTCTTCACCCTGAACATTCATGTGCTCCAGGAAGTTTTTGATCTTTTCAGACCCAAAACGACGCATCAAGTCATCTTCGAGAGATAGGTAGAACTGTGATAAACCAGGATCTCCTTGACGACCAGAACGGCCACGAAGCTGATTATCAATTCGTCGTGATTCATGTCGTTCAGTTCCAATAACTGCTAAACCGCCCAATTCAACGACACCAGGGCCTAATTTAATATCAGTCCCCCGGCCAGCCATGTTGGTTGCGATAGTAACAGCACCTTTTTGGCCAGCATTCGTAACAATCTCAGCTTCCTTGGCATGATTCTTAGCATTTAAAACAACATGGGGAATGTTCTCTTCGTCCAGTCGCTTTGAAAGATATTCAGAGGTTTCAACCGCAACAGTCCCAACCAACATCGGCTGGCCCTTCTTATGCAGTTCCTTAATCTTATTGATAACCGCATCGAACTTAGCTTCCAAACTTGGATACAAAATATCTGGATGGTCTACCCGAATAACCGGTTTATTAGTTGGCACGGAAATAACTTCCATGTTATAAATTTCCCGGAATTCTTCGGCTTCAGTTTTGGCAGTTCCAGTCATTCCGGCTAATTTTTTGTACATCCGGAACATATTCTGATACGTGATGGTTGCCATGGTCTTACTTTCCTCTTGGATTGTAACACCCTCTTTGGCTTCAATCGCTTGATGCAAGCCATCTGAGAATCGCCGGCCTTGCATAATCCGACCAGTGAATGAATCAACGATTAAAACTTCGTTATCTTGAACAACGTAATCTTTATCCCGAAGCATGATGAAGTTAGCCCGCAATGCTTGGTCCAAATGGTGGGTTAAAGCCGTGTTATCGGTATCATAAAGGTTCTTCAAGTTAAAGTACTTCTCGGCTTTTTCAATTCCTTGATCGGTTAACGAAACCGTCTTTGTTTCAAGATCGACCTTAAAGTCATCACCTTCATGCAACGTCTTTGCAAACCGGTCAGTCCGTTGATAGAGTTCTGACGTTCCAGTTGCCTGTCCTGAAATGATTAAAGGTGTTCTGGCTTCATCAATTAAGATCGAGTCAACTTCATCAACAATCGCAAAGTTAAGTGGTCGCTGAACCATTTCCTCTTTGTAAGCAACCATATTATCACGAAGGTAATCAAATCCAATTTCGGCATTGGTTGAATACGTGATGTCGGCAGCGTACGCTTTTCGCTTGTCGTCAGGACCCATTTCAGTTAAGTTAACCCCAACTGTTAAGCCAAGCCAATTGTATAACTCACCCATTTCAGTGGCATCCCGTTGTGATAGGTACTCGTTAACCGTAACAACATGAACGCCTTCGCCTGCAAGGGCATTGAGGTAAACCGGCATCGTTGCCGTCAAAGTCTTACCTTCACCAGTCTTCATCTCGGCAATGTTACCTTCATGAAGAACGATTCCACCCATGATTTGAACGTGGAATGGATAAAGACCTAAGACCCGTTTGGCACCCTCCCGAGCAACCGCAAAGGCTTCCGGAAGTAAATCATCAAGGGATTCGCCCTTTTGATAACGCTCCTTAAATTCTGGCGTCTTGGCTTGTAATTCTTCATCACTGAGTTGACGGTATTCTTCAGCGTATGCGCTAACCTTATCAGCAATCTTGCTAAGGCGCTTTTGCTCACGCTTGTCACTTTCAACCCATTTCTTTAAAACGTTAGTTGCCATTAGTAAATTCCCTTCCAAAAATAAAACTTTATTATTAACCTTATTAGTAAAATGTGGACTACATACTTTTTAATTGTAACATTTCATTCAGTCAATGAAAACAAAAACTAAAATCAAATGGTATTAATTCATAATAGTACATTTTAAGTGCTGGTGAAAGGAATAAATCCACAAGTTAAATTTTGATGTTCAAATTAAGCATTGTAAATTCATTGCTATGAGACTGATAAGTGGTTAATCTTTTGCGTCATGCTTATGTATGAGTGGCTAAGACCATTAAAACTTCAACTTCTGGGATACTTTGTGACTGCAACCTAGCCGAAATACGCTCCAAAAAAACTGACGCTAAACATATAACGAGTCCCACCACCGAAATCCAAAACCAGGATGCTCCGGACTACCTAACCGAAAATGCGCTCCGA
>NZ_AZEB01000018.1 GCF_001434135.1 Lentilactobacillus kisonensis DSM 19906 = JCM 15041
TTAACTAGGACTTTTGTCCCAGCCTCATTTTAAACGTTGAATAAATGCTGTTAATTGTTAATCATTTTCCCTCAGCCACCGATCCAACACGCTAATAAATTCATCATGCTGATCCAGCAAAGCTAAATGGCGGCTGTTTGCAAATAAATGCCATTTAGCACCTGGAATGTGGTCGTAAACTGATTTGGCAATCAATGGTGTGCATAAATCATCGGTCCCATTGGTAACGAGAACGGGGACGTGAATATTCTTGAGGTCATCAGTGACATCAAAATCACTAATCGTGCCGTTCTCAGTAAACTCATTGGGACCCTCGGCGATCAAGCTGGCCTTTTTACCGTTTGTTGGCCGACGCAATGGTTCTGGTGAATTTTCATCTGGATCGTCCCAGCAGTAGCGTTCCATGTAACGGTCGTTGGCTGCTAAATACTTAGGACCAGTGAAGTCGCCGGTTCGTTCAGCTTCCGCAATTGCTTCTCGGTCTTCGTAGCTTAAATATTTAATCAGTCGATGTTGCTCTTGAATCCACAATTTAATGGAAGCTGGTGAACCGTCGATCATGACGCTCTTAACACCATCCTGGCTGTAGTGGGTTAGATAGAGCATTTCTAACATGCCGCCCCAAGATTGGCCTAGCATATGGATTTGATCTAAGTGCAAGTATTTTCTGAGAGCAATTAATTCTTCCGCCCAAGTTTCTTTGACGTAGAGCGATTCGTCATCTGGAATTGATGATTTACCACAGCCAATTTGATCATACATAATCAATTGCCGACCAGTATTAGCGTAGTCGTCCAATAATTCAAAGTAGTTATGGGACGAACCTGGGCCACCATGAATTAATAAAAGCGGTGCTTTCCCCGGTGTCGGGTCACCAACAATCCGGTAATAGGTTTTATAGCCCTTGAACGGCATGTATCCTTCTGTAATTTTCATTAACTGATCAAATCCCTTCGCAATAAAATTGGTCCACTGAGACTGATTATACTACGAGTGTGAATCATAATGAGTAATAAATTAGAATTAATTTAACTTTCTAATAATTTATCTCGGAGTTGCTCAACAGAGGTGAACACGTTACCGGGATTCAGTTTTTCCATTTCGTCAGGCTTAGCATTGATTGACCAAGCAGCGGTATAGCAGGTGATCCCAGCATTCTGACAGGCTTCAATATCGGCAGTGGCGTCACCAATATAGGCCATTTGTTCCTTTGGCTGATCATACTGTTTCAGCACTTGGGCAAATTGTTGCGACTTGATGGAACCATCGGGAGAGCCAGACATGACGGGGTCAAATTGATCGTTTAAGCCTAATGCATCCAGACTGGTTTGTAAGCTCTGTTCGCCCTTACCAGTAATCATGGGCGTTATGACGTCGTGTTCGTGGAGCATATGTAAAAGGTCATTGATGCCATCAAATGGCTTTCGCAGCAACATATGAGCGCTGCGATAGTTCTTATGAAACGTTTCGAGGACCTCGTCCGAATAGTTTGGAATCAATTCTTTGAGCATCCCAATTTCATTGGCGCCAAATTGAGCAAGAATCACTTGATTACTAATCCATTTGTCAGTGTAATCGTGAACCGTTTTCCTAAATGAGTCAAAAATAACCGGGAAAGTTTCGGCCGTTGTGCCATCCATATCAAACGCAATAATTTTTTTCATTATTTATCTACGACTCCCTTTTTATAAGGACATGAAAATAGTAACTACTAAACACCTTAACTACTATTATCAGCCACCAACGCCGAATATTCAAATCCGATAGCAAAACAATCTAATGATGACGACTTAATTGACCCAACAATTAGCAAACTGACACAAAGTGATACACTAAATAAAGTAGGATGATCATTTTTTCAATATTGGAACTCGGGGGTAAATGATGTTAAACAAGCTTGGCAAACCAAGAAAGATTACGCAGATTATTCATAATCGTAAAATTAGTTGGCTGGAATTATTCTACGATTTAACCTTTACAATTATTATTGGCCGGCTAACTGAGGGGTTGGTTGAAGACTTTTCCAAAATGACGATTATTAATTCAATTGTTATCTTTGGCTGGTTCTTTTGGAGTTGGCACGAAACTTCTGGTTACTTTGATAATCATGGGAATGATTCAGCTCTCAATATTGGCATTATTAATGTTCAAATAATCTTCACCGCGGTGGCCGCTCTGTTTATTCCTGAGGGACTGGCTGGCCATTACCATAATCTGATTTGGGCCATGCTACCAATTGAGATGATGTTAATCTTCGTGTGGTACACTATCAGTCATTTTGATACCGCACATGGTCCAGCCTCCAAAATTTGGGCAAGTGTTTATGGGGTTGCCCTACTCATTCTGGTAATTGGGACGTTGATCCCTAGTCGTTTTCAGTTTTGGGTGATGCTCGGTGTTTTAGTAATGAACTTTGGGGTTGTCTTTGTTGCCCAGAATGCGTTGAAGCGCGAATATCGGCGAACAGGGCTTCCTTATGTTGTTAAAGATTCCTTGATTGAACGATACGGATTGATGACGATGATTGCCTTAGGTGAAATTATTGCCAGCTTGTACGCCGTGACCAACCATGCTAGATTAGGTGAATTAGTAAAATTCATCTTGGGGATCATCTTAACTGCCTTAATTGCCGCCGTTTATTATCAGGTAATTGGTGAATTACACATTAAATTACGTTCGCCGGTTCAAACGATGGCGGTTCGCTGGTTATTTTTAATTGAAATTTATTTTGTGCTTTTGGATGGGGTATTATTACAGTTGGTGTTAACCAGTGAGGTCCTGTCGGTCAAGGTTACCTTTATCATGGTTCTGTTTGTTAGCTTATTATTAATGTGGGTTATTCAACAATTGACCATCGCTGAGGATAGCTTCAAATCACCTAGAGGAATTGGCTTTTTTACAATCGAACTGATTATCTTCCTGGTAACCGCACTGTTTCCAAGTATTTGGATGATGGCAGCCATTGACCTGCTCCTATTTATTGTGAATTTTCAATACCATCAACGAGTTGAGAAGGCAATTTAAACTTTGAAAAATGAATTTGGAAGTGATGGCGGCTGTTCCGCGGGCCAGTCGTTCATGATATTTGTATGATTTAATTAACTTAGAAAAAAGGGGATTAGCAACTTGATTATTATTTATTTTTCACAGAGTGGCACAACTAAAGCGGCCGCTGAGCAGTTACACTCGGTATTGAACGTGCCAATTTACCAAATAGAACCGGTGAAAGCTTATCCTGCAGACTTTTCTGAACTAGCCGAAGTGACTAAATTAGAGGTGGCAAAGCAAGTTCAGCCTGATTTAAAAAGGATGGCTATCGATCTGCCTGAGGACCATAAAATAATACTTGGATTTCCAACTTGGCGGCATCAACCACCAATGCTGATTGAGCGCTTTTTTGCCGTAAACGATTTAAAGGGCCAACAAATTTTTCCGTTTACAACCAGTTCGGATGATTTGATCGGCAAGAGTCTACCATTTCTTAACGACTGGGCGGGTCAGGCACAAGCAACCATCGGAAACGGTGGCACATTGAATTCGCAAACTGAGATTGAAAGGTTTGCTAAAGAGGTTATTTCTGTGGATCAGGATTAATATCCGTTAGGTTCCAATGATGACACAATTGATATTGGATTGGTGCTTATTCTATGGATTTAGAAATTTTAAAGGGCATAATTTTAAATAAAAAGGTGGGCGACAAATGATGGCGAATTCTAAAACCTTAATCACTTATTTTTCTCGAACGGGTAATACTAAAGTGGTTGCAGAGATGATCAATGAAAGAGTTGGTGGTGACCTAATCCCAATTCAGACGCAAGATCCTGAACCAACCGATTATAGAAAACAGGTTGATACAAATATGCAGGAGCAGCTTAATAATGTGTTACCTGAATTAAAAACGGTCATTCCTAACTTCCATGAATATGATCGGATCTTTATTGGGACACCAACTTGGAATATGTCGTTGCCCCAAGCGGTAGTTGCCTTTTTGAATCGTTATGATTTTTCTGGCAAAACCGTTATTCCGTTCAATACTCACGGTCCATATGGGGCCGGAAGCACCTTTTCTCAAATTAAGGCGGCCAGTGATGGCGCGGAGGTTCTTGAAGGGCTGGATTTAAGGGGTGGAGAAGAGAATGTTGGCATTCTATTAGCAATTAAGGGGAATAACAAGGTTCAGGCTTCTAAGCAGGTTGATGACTGGTTAAGAAAAATTGGTCAACTGCAAAAATAGCGGATCAAGATTATTACCAGTTTCATTTACAATGATAAAATTGATTTTGATTCATAAAAAGACACAACCATTACCGGCTGTGTCTTTGTTAAATTCTAAGATTAAAACGTTTAGTTGGGAGTTGATTGGTTTAAGCTCATTTTTTTCAATCCTGGTAAGGTGATCATCGTAATAAAGCTAATGATGTACAAGACTGATAGAAAAGCCATAACGATGGTTAATGAGTAATGATCCATGAGGATACCAATGACAACTGATGAGAAGCCACCAACTGCTCGGCCAATATTGACAATCACGTTGTTAGCCGTTGACCGAATTTCGGTAGGATATAAGCGACTGATCACTGCACCATAACCACCGAACATCCCGTTTGAGAAGAAACCGACGATGGCGCCGATGATTAACAGTGAGATGGTGTTGTGAGCAAGGGTAATCGTGAAGACCATAGCGGCTGAAGCAATTAGGAAAATCCCAAATGCCCGTCGGGGACCGAAGTAGTCCAAGATTGAGCCAAAGGTCATCATCCCAAGGCTCATGCCAATGATGGTGGCAATCATCCAGAGTGAGGAGCCGGAAACGTTTAGGCCAAGCTGTTTTTGGACAATGATTGGTAACCAATTCATAAGGCCGAAGTAACCGGCAATTTGAACGGTTGTCATGATCATTAAAGCAAAACTTTGATAGGCTAATTTGGGTGAACTAAACATGTATTTGAAAACGGCGCTAGTGGTTGATTCTTTTTCAGTCTTCTTAGCTTGGACGAATTCGGTCGTTTCCGTTAAGTGGCGACGAACAAAGTAAGTTAGCACAACTGGGACAATGCCAAGTAAGAAGAGGGCGTGCCAGCCAAGAGTTGGGATTACTAAAGCGGCTGTCACGGCGGCTAGGATTGCGCCAATCTGGCCACCAATGGCAGCAACTGACGTCATTTTACCAATTTGGTTTTTGTGGAATGATTCGGCAATTAATGAGATGCCGACACCATATTCACCGCCAGCTCCAATTCCTGCTAAGAACCGCAGAATGTAGATTAAGGTAATGTTATTAGCGAGGGCCATCATCGCAGTCGCAAACGCGAAGATGAAGATGGTGTAAGTAAAGGTCTTCACTCGGCCGAAGCGATCACCAACTAAGCCGAAGATCACACCGCCAAACAACATGCCCAAGTTAGTAATGGAACCAATCAGGCCAGCAGCGCCACCACTTAGGTGTAGCTGCCCAATCATTGAACTCATCGCAAACGATAAAAATAGCACATCCATATTTTCTAGCGCGAATCCAGAACTGGTTGAAGCAATGACCCATTTCTGATTTTTCGTAAAAGTATGGCTGTGCGTAAGTGAAGCGTTGGTATTTTCCATGTCGAATTCCTCCAAATGAATGCTCGCTGACATTCGTTATTTTTGTTGTTCACATTATTGCATGGTTATGAAGAGAATGCAAGATGATTAATTGAGAATATCGTTAATTATTGTTTTTACTTTGAGAAAGGCAGGTGTATCCAGTATTCCTATAAACTCGGCGTGCCGGCTGTGGTAGTCATAAGTGAAAAACTGGAATGGATTAATGAACCCGTTGATTTTGTCATTATTAACTTCGACTAAAAAATGATTTTCCTGCAATGTATTATGAGCTGCATGGGTAATTGGGCAAACAACCACCAAATGCGTTAACCGACTGTAACCCTGATTACTTAAAACAATTGCCGGTCGACGTTTTCGAATTTCATGTCCGACTGATGGATCAAAATCAATCAAAATAAGATCTTGTTGGTTGGGGGTGTAACTACTAGTCTTTGAGGATTTCGTTACCAATTAATTTTCCCCCAAATTCTTCTGATTGTGTAAAGTCGTGTGATTGAATGAACGATTCATCGTGAAATGGGTTTTTGTGTTTTGGAACGAAAACAATCATGCCGTCTCGACCTTGAAAAACATCAAATTCATGAGCGATTGGCTTGATATTGTTTGGAACTGTCAAGGTGTTGGAATTACCAACTTTGCGAAGCTTAACTGACATCTCAATCACTTCCCTCTATTTTGTATACATAGAGTATATACGAATAATTTAATTATTTCAATTAAGAACCCTTTAATACTTTCTTGAACAAATTATGCTAACGTGATAAAGTATTAAACAAATAAAAGAGCTTTAATTTGGTTCAGAGAGGCCAAAAGCGGACGATAATTTAATCGAAGAGTCCGTGATTTTGTGGGGATTTGTACAGAAATGTGCGCAATCCTGCAGTCTCGGGCTCTTTTTCTGCAATCAACCAGGAGGGTAATTATGCGAGGACCGTTAATTGTATCATTGGATATTGCCAATAAAGAAGGCTTATTCAAAATCGTTGATCAGTTTCCAAGCGATGAAGGGATGACCGTCAAAATCGGGATGGAACTCTTTTATGGAGAGGGTCCGGACGTTGTGCGACAATTGTTGGCAAGGGGATTCAAAGTGTTCTTGGATCTCAAGCTTCAAGATATTCCCAACACCGTTAAGATGGGAATGATGCAGATTGGCCGGCTTGGCGTAACCTACACGACGGTCCACGCGTTGGGCGGGTCAGAAATGATTGCGGCTGCCAAAGAAGGCCTGGAACTTGGGAGTGAGGAGGCTGGCGTTCCCAGTCCCAAACTCCTAGCGGTGACTGAGTTAACCTCAATTACGGATGATGCCTTAAAAACTGAACAAAACTGTCGGTTAGATATGGTTGATCAGGTTGTTTCACTTGCCAAGCTCGCCAAAAAAGCTGGGGCGGATGGCGTTATCACGTCGCCACTTGAAGTTAGTTCATTGAAGCAGCAGGTTGGTGATGATTTCCTGTATGTCACACCGGGAATTCGTCCCGCTAATTTCCCGAAGGATGATCAATCCAGAACCGCAACGCCAAAACAAGCCGCGGAGTATGGAAGTTCTGCGCTGGTCGTTGGCCGGCCAATCATTCGGTCAAACGATCCGGTTGCTGCCTATCACAAATTATTGAAGGAGTGGAACGATGCAAACTAATCAAATTATTCAGTCATTAATTGACAATCAAATTGTGAGTATCAACCTTGAAAAGCCATTCAGATATGCCAGTGGCATTCTATCCCCCATTTATACTGATTTTCGCTTGACCATTTCAATTCCTGAATTACGGGATATGATTGCTGATGGACTAGCCGAAAATATTAAGCAAAACTATCCTGACGCAACCGTCATTGGCGGGGTCGCCACGGCTGGGATTCCCCATGCTGCGTGGGTTGCTGAACGCTTGAATTTACCATTGATCTATGTCCGGGCGAAGCCTAAGGATCATGGTGCTGGTAAGCAAATTGAGGGCCGTATTACCAAGGATGATAAGGTCGTCTTGATTGATGATTTGATTTCGACTGGCGGCAGTGTCTTGGGTGCCGTTAAGGCTGTTCGTAATGAAGGCGTTAATGTGATTGGGGTTGCGTCAGTGTTCACTTATGGGCTACCAGATGCTGACAAGAATTTTGCAGCAGCACAGACAAAATTAGTGCCATTACTCAGTTACGCGGACTTAATCAAACAAGGTCACAAGGAAAATAAGTTCTCAGACGAGCAGTATTCACGGTTGTCGACTTGGCACAAAGCCCCTTGGGACTGGACCAAACGGGAGGAAGCAAATGCAAACTAATATTTCGCTGGCATCACAGATTGGTGACTACCAATTTGATAATTTATTGCTAAACGCTGCGGGGGTTCGGTGTGCGTCAACGGATGAATTGGACAAGATTTTGGATTCAGATGCTGGTGGCTGTGTCACCAAGAGTGCGACGCCAGAGCCACGCAAGGGTAACGAAAGTCCCCGCATGAAAGCAACGTCCATGGGCTGCATTAACTCCATGGGATTACCAAATCATGGCTTGGATTATTATCTAAAGTTTGCGGAAACAAACCAGGGGAAAAGTGGCAAGCAGGTCGTTCTCTCAGTTGCTGGCTTATCAATCAAGCAAAATATTGAAATGCTAAAAAAGATTCAGGAAAGCTCATTTGCTGGCTTGACGGAGCTTAATCTTTCCTGCCCTAATATTGCTGGTAAGTCCCAAGTTGGCTATGATTTTGAGGCTGTTCGGGATGTGTTAACATCAGCCTTCAGTTTCTTTAAGAAGCCATTAGGATTAAAGCTGCCACCATATTTTGATTTTAATCAATTTGATGGCATCGCTGAAGTGCTGAATGACTTTCCGGTGACTTATATTAATTCGATCAATTCGATTGGTAATGGCTTAGTGGTTGATCCAGACACCGAGTCAGTTGTCATCAAGCCAAAGGGGGGCTTTGGCGGCTTGGGTGGTGACTACGTGAAACCAACTGCCTTGGCGAACGTACGAGCACTCCGATTGCGATTGAAACCTGAGATTTCAATTATTGGTACGGGTGGTATTAAATCTGGCAAGGATGTTTTTGAACACGTGCTTTGTGGTGCTAGCCTCGTTCAAATTGGGACGGCTTTTGGATTCGATGGGACGCCGATTTTTGAACGGATTTCTAAAGAATTAAAGGAAATTATGGCTGAAAAGGGTTATCACACGCTGGCTGACTTTAGAGGCAAACTTAAAACAATTGATTAAAAACGATAAATAAGGCGTTACGGACAAAACGTTCATGGGTTTTGTTCGTAACGCCTTATTTTTTATTTGTAACCAAAAAGGCTGAGTGATTCCGAATTTGTGTCCTAGTCAGCTTCAGATACCTCTACTAGATTGTAGAAGGGGTTACCGCCAACCGTGTAATTCGTCCAAATACCTAATCGGGTATCCTCATCCCCATAGTGCCAAATTTTGTTTTGTGTCTGACCCTTTTTAATCGTTAAGCGATAATACTTTGCCGAAACTTTCTTGGCAGCAAGCCCCTTGATTGGTTTCTGATAATAAACATAGGAAGTGTTGCCCTTTGATTTAAATGTGCCAATCTTCTCAGAGACACTTGGTTTGATTGTCCAAATCGGGTTATCAACTGCCGGCACGCCTTTGGTTGACTGCCAGCTGTTTTGAGCACCGTAATGTTTTAGCCGCGGGGTGGTGTAATACTGCAAATACCCATCGAGGGTAATGTAGAAAATCGGCTTGTAATAACCAGCTTTATTGTTGGTGAAGCCCTTACCAGCTTGCAGAGCCAATGTTCTCACCGGTAAACGCAACTTGTAAGGTGAAAAGTATTTTGTATTGTAGTGTTTAATGTAAGAATTATCTGGTTGATAAATCCGTTGTTGCTTTTGGTAGCTAATTACACCACGACTCAGTAAGGCATGAGAGGGCCCCTTTCCTGAGTAGGTTGTTGATTCAACTTGAAGAATGGTTCCCTTAGGCGTGATAATCGGTTGGCCTTTCTTACCATGGATTTTGGTGTATTGGCCTGTGAACAGTGGCCGCTTGACCTTGACGTATTGGATGTGGCTATTGCTTCCTAAGTCGGTGTAAGCATGGGCCGAAACGGTGGCAGAAAGTAATAAGGCTGCTCCGACACCGATAATTGTGGTAAGTTGTTTGACTAAATGAGCGTTTTTGAATTGCATTTAAATATCTCCTATTAGTAAGTGAGCGGAGTCAGGCGGTTAGAAACCGGAGTGTAAGTCTCCTCCGAGGGAAATTCCTGGTTTTGGAATTTTTTTCGGAGGTGCTTACACGCAGGTTTCTGCCTGACGCAGCTGTCCTAAGTAAAGTGAGCGGAACAAAGCGGTTAGAAAGCGGAGCCTAAGTTACTCCGTTCAGAAATCCTGGGTTTGGATTTTTGAACGGAGTGGCTTAGGTGCAAGCTTCTGCTTTGTGCAGCTGTCCTAGTAAAGCAGTTAGAAACGGTAATATAAGTTCTTGACCAAAAATTATTTCATCGTATACCCACCATCAGCTGTAAACTCCTGACCGGTAACGTAACTGGCTTCATCTGATGCCAGATAATTAACCAGCGTTGCCAATTCTTCGGGTTTTCCAAACCGATGCATGGGGATCTCCTTTAAACTAGCTTCGTTTTGGTCATCTGGAATATCTTTGAGAATGGGCGTTTCAATAACCCCAGGATGGACCGAATTAACGCGGATGTGATCGTTAACTAAGTCGATAGCGGCATCTTTGGTCATCCCGCGAACGGCAAATTTACTAGCACCGTAAGCAATTGAAATAGGCATGGCAACTAAGCCACCGATTGAGGAAATGTTGACAATTGAACCAGTACCTGCTTTTTTCATGGATGGCAGGACATACTTCATTCCGTAAAAGACGGAATATTGATTGATATGAATCACCTTGTCATATTCCTCAGGGGTAATATCTTCAATTGATTTCATGATCCCAATGCCAGCGTTGTTAACGAGGACATTAATTGGGCCAAACGCTGCTTCGCCGTCCTTAATGACTCGCTTCCAGTCATCTATGGAAGAAACGTCATGCTTGAAGAAAATGGTGTGGTCACCAAGTTCTTTTTGGACCTGCTGGCCGTTTTCCTCATTAACGTCAGTCAAAATAACCTTAGCCCCGTGTTCAACAAAGTTTTTAGCAAATGCTTTGCCCATGCCACTGGCGGCCCCGGTGATTAAAGCAACCTTGTTTGATAGATCAGCCATGTTAAAACCTCCCGTATTTGTCATTATACTCACTTAAACAGTAACATGATGGTAGTTATGAAGATAATAATTTGACCGGTCATGATGTGGTAAGTGTGACGCTGCATTTTAAATTAAAGGGGTGTCGTCTCTTTAGTGAATTTATTCCAAAAAACGCCTAGCTGCATGCAGTCAGGCGTTTTTAAATGGTTATGGGGCTTATTTCAAGTACGATAATGGTTTCTGTACTTCTACCTTAGTCCCAGCATATTGATCCTTAATATACTTTTGGATAGCTGGTTCGTGGTAAAGCTTAACCAGTTTTTTGTAATCCTGGTTATCCTTGTTCTTCTTAGCGGTTGCAAGGACATTGATGTTACTTCTAGTGTCCGTGTCAATTTTTTCGTGGAAGATCGAGTCCTTCAAGACGTTTAAGTGGCCTTCCAGCGCAACGGTATTGGAAATTAATACGGCATCAACGTTGTGTAGAACCCGGGGACCAGTGGTGTCATCAATTTCCTTGAATTTGAGGTGTTTTGGATTGGCTGTAATGTCATTGGTGTTACCCAGCGTTCCAAAGTTCTTTTTTAGTTTGATGAGGCCAGCGCTTTGAAGTAGTAAAAGGCCACGAGCCGTGTTAGCGGGGTTATTGGCAATCGCCACGGTGGCACCGTTAGGAATCTGGCTGACTTTCTTGTATTTGTCCGAGTAAATGCCAAGCGGTTCTAAGTAGGTGGTGCCTAATGCTGCTAGCTGGGCGTTTTGATGCTCTTGATTGTAAGCTTCTAGGTATGAGTATGATTGGAATGCATTGACGTCAACGCTTCCTTGTGCGGTTGCATTATTGAGCTGCACACCATCGGTAATTTGTTTGACCTGAATTTTTAAATCGAGCTTTTTAGCTTGTGGACTCTTAGCAATGTGGTTCCAGATGTCGTAATCAGACCCTTGAGAGCCAACGGTGATTGTTGCACTCTTTGAATTAGCTGAGCTACCAGTAAGGGTGTGAAGACCAAATACAATTCCAATAAGAACAATGATCCCTACGAGGGTATAAATTAATCCTTGATGTTTTTTCATGGTTATTCTCCTTTGTATGATGATTCCTATTTTTAAAATGGCTTCAATATAGTGGATGTTTGGTTATTGGGATTTAAGGCTTTTGGTGTCATAACGGTAGGACAGCTCCGTCAGGCAGAAACTTCCACATAAGCACCTTGGTCAAAAATTCCAAAACCGGGAATTCCTGACCAAGGAGACTTATATTCCGACGGCCGTGAAACGCCTAGCCTACTCGGCAGTTTCTAACCGCCTGACTCCGCTCACTTTCATAAGTGAACTGTTTTTCTAGCCAGCCAATCGCCAACAATTTGGACAAGAAATACCATGATGAGGATGACCAACATGGCAGCAATCGTCACGTCATTTTCGAATCGTGCGTAGCCAATACTGATTGCGATATCACCAAGGCCGCCAGAACCAATTGCCCCAGCCATTGTTGTTAAGCCAATTAAGCTAATAACGGTGACGATGGATGCCCGGATGAGATCTGGCAGGCCTTCCCGAAGATAAATTCTAAAAATAATTTCTGGAATACTAGAGCCCATTGAACGGGCTGCTTCAATGACCTGGGGATCAATTTCAAGCAGGGCGTTTTGAACTTGTCTTGCATAAAATGGAAAGATGCCAACAACTAAGGGGACAAGTGCGGCGGTCGTGCCAACGGTTGTATGAACGATAAAGTTTGTGATTGGAAACATCACCGCTAATAAAATAATGAATGGAATTGATCGGAGAAGATTGACGATCTTATCCGTTAAACTATATACATATTGATCCTCAGCAATCCCGCCGCTTTGGGTAATGACTAAAATAATCCCAACCGCTAATCCAAGGATGCCGGCAACGATTGAAGACCAAAAAGTCATGTACAGGGTTTCCCAGATTGATTGGATAAACTGTGGCCAGATGTGGACGACATTAGGAAACAGTTGCTTCAACATTTTTATCCGCTCCTTTCTTGCCAGTGGGGATCAATTGGACTTGGACGCCGTTTCGATTCAAAAAGGTGATCCCGTCCGCTAATCGTTTTGACTCACCAGACAAAATGATGATGAGATAGCCAATCGAGGTTGACCCGATTCGCTCGATGTTACCAAATAAAATGTTGGCTTTTAATTTGTATGAGGCGGTTAAATCAGAAATTAGTGATTGTCGGGTTGCCCCACCCCTGAACTTCAAGAAGAGCAGCCGTTCATTGGCCGCCAGGTTTTGTAAACTCTCGTCCGCTTTGATCTGGGCGAGGGCTTCCGGGACATTGGCTGATGAGTCAACGAAGTTTTGGGTTAATGGTTGCCTTGGATTTGAAAAAACGTCGGCGACCGAACCACGTTCAATGATTTTGCCTTGATCCATCACAGCGACATGTTGACAGACTGACTTGATGACTTGCATTTCGTGGGTAATCAAAACAATGGTTAGACCAAGGTTGTCGTTTAGATGCTTCAGTAATTTCAAAATGTCATTCGTCGTCTTAGGATCGAGGGCACTGGTTGCTTCGTCGCTGACCAGAATGTCAGGGTCATTGGCGAGTGAGCGGGCGATAGCGACCCGTTGCTTTTGGCCGCCGGATAACTGTTCTGGATATGACTTTTCAAACTCACTTAGGCCGACAAGGTTGAGAAGGCGTTTGGCTTTTTTCTGGCGGGCGGGTTTACTGATCGATTGGCTTAAGAGCGGATACTCAACGTTATTTAAGACGGTTCTGGAGTTAAGTAAGTTAAAGTGCTGGAAAATCATGCCAATTTTCTTGCGAGCAGTCCTTAATTCAGCATTAGTAAGCTGTTGAAGCTGGCGGTCACTGACCGTAACGGTGCCTGAGGTTGGCTTTTGAAGGAGGTTGATTGTGCGAACCAAAGTGCTTTTGCCGGCCCCTGAGTAACCAATGATGCCATAGATGTCGCCCTTATTGATTTGTAAGTTAACTTTGTCGACGGCGGTCAGCGGGTGATCGTTTGACTGGAAAGTAACGCTGACGTTTTGAAGATTGATGATGGGATTGGTTGGTTTGGGCATTTGAATCACTTCCTTAGTTAGGATTTGTAAAGCATGGAGTTGTGTGTCAGCATTTTCTGGAAAAGTCTCAAAAGTTACTTAATGGTTGTTCTCTGTTTTATGGAATAGGATCGCTACGCAAAGCAGAAACTTCCACATAAGCACCTCTAACAAAAATCCCAAAACCAGGATTTTTGTTAGAGGAGACTTATGTTCCAGTTTCTAACCGCTTTGCTCCGCTCACTGATATCTCATCCCACCATCCACCAACAATGATTGGCCGGTGATGTAGCCTGCATGCTTGGACACGAACCAGGAAACGACTTCTGCTACGTCTGCCGGGGTGGCTTCTCTTCCCAGGGAAATTTCTGAGAGGGAGTTGGCTCGTTGTTCTTCGACGCTGACACCATTAATTTCGGCGCTTCGTTTGTCGATGCCGTCTCGCAAGGGGGTTCTAACGATTCCAGGGTCGTAGGCGTTTACCGTAATTTGGTATTTGGCTAGTTCTTTAGACGCCGATTGGGTGATGCCCCGAATGCCAAATTTAGATGCAGAATAGGCACTTTGAAGTGCTGAAGCCTCAACGCCGGCAAGGGAGGCGGCATTTACGATTCGGCCGCCATTTTCCTGCTTGATAAACTGTTCAGCAGCGGCTTGGACGCCCCAATAAGTTCCCTTTAGGTTAACGTCCAGCAAACGTTCAACGTCATTTGGGTGGGAGTCGACGAATGAATCAATAAAAGCAACCCCGGCATTATTGATAAAGGCAGCTAGATAGCCAAAGTCTTTGACAGCTGTTTTGACAAGGTCAAAAACTTCATCTCGGTGGGCAACATCAACGTAGTATGCTTTGGCTTGGTAGCCAGCATCTTTCAAATCCTTAGCAACTTTTTTAGCAGTTCGTTGGTTAATGTCTGCGACGGCGATTGCGTAACCATCTTTTGCTAGTCGATGGGCAATTCCTTCTCCAATTCCCTGACCTGCACCCGTTACAATTGCTAACTTTGTCATGATAAACACTCCTTTAAATTAATTTTTGATACAAAAATAGCGCTCCCGTATATAAATATACAGAAGCGCTTAATCGCGATGCCATTCTGAGTTCACTCAATTAGTTACCTAAAAAGTCTCGTCAACCATCTCTCGTAAGAAATGGTGTGTCTAATAACGAAGACCACTCCGTCTGTCATTTTCGATTGCTCGATCGTGCCAGCCAATCATCGGCCATTTTCATCCCCGCACAAAGATCGGCTTTCATCAGATACCGACTCTCTGAACAATGTTTAGGAACTACTTTCCGAATCAACTTGTTTAGATAACATTATTAAAATTATATGAGATAACAGTGATAAAGGTACCAGCTACTCTGAGATTTGTCAATAGAATATTTGAAAAAGTGAGCGGATCCAGGCGGTTAGAAACCGGAATATAAGTCTCCTTGGGCAGAAATTCCCGGTTCTGGAATTTTTGACCGAGGTGCTTATAATGGAAGTTTCTTCCTGGAGGAGCTGTCCTAAAAAAGTGAGCGGAGCAAAGCGGTTAGAAACTGGAACATAAGTCTCCTCTGACAGAAATTCCTGGTTTTGGAAGATTTTTGTCAGAGGTGCTTATGTGGAAGTTTCTGCTTTGTGCAGCTGTCCTAAATTATCAGGATTGTTTCGAGGTAATTTTCAGCAAATAGTCACGTCCAGTGATAACCTAGAACGTAAAGACTTTAATCATTGAAGGGAGTCCAATATGTCATACAGTTCTCAACCAACTCAAATTGAAGTAATCGGCGGTAACGTCAATAATCTTAAAAATATCTCAGTTAATATTCCACTACATAAGTTCGTCGCAATTTCAGGATTATCCGGTTCAGGAAAGTCCTCACTTGCAATGGGGATTCTTTATTCTGAAGGGGCTAGACGTTATTTGGATTCTTTGGCAACCTACACCCGCCGGCGGATCAGCCAAGTTGGCCGAGCAAACGTGAAGGAAGTACGCCATATTCCATCCGCGTTGGCCCTTCGACAACGGCCAACCGTCCCTGGGGCTCGGTCGACGGTTGGAACGATGACCGAAATCTTTAACGTTTTGCGATTGATTTATTCGCGGCTGGGATCGCCAAAATGTCCAAATGGGCACCAGGTTCCACCAACGATTAAGATTGCTGAAGCGATGGACAAAATGGATGAGACCATGGGCGTCATTACTTGTCCAACCTGTGGCGTTAAGTTCCATGCGTTTGGGGCAGAAGACTTTGCGTTTAATTCAGATGGCGCCTGCAAAAATTGCCAGGGGCTGGGGATCACTAAGCAAATTGATCCTGATACCTTAATTGGTGATGAAACTAAATCAATTCGAGATGGCGCGGTGGCTGCATGGCGGACACCGGGAAGAAACTTCATGCCAATCGTTGCCCAAGCAGCAGGGGTCAGAATCGACGTTCCCTATAATCAACTCACTGATAAAGAACGTGAAATGGTATTGCACGGTCAGCAGAAGCATTACGCGATTGACATTCCTAGTAAAAATGGCCGCGTATTTCATATGGACAATGCGCTTTACGAAAATGCCTATAACGCGATCGAAGATAGTATGCGGACCACAAAAAGTGACGTGGCTTTGAAACGTCTTAACCGCTTCTATCGTTTCTTCACCTGTCCAGTTTGTCATGGCACGCGGATGAATCCGGATCGGTTGAATCAGCTGGTAGTTGGTAAAAACATTGCTGAAGCCAGTCAGATGCCACTGAGCGAGTTGCCAGAGTTTGTTGATCAAATTAAGGGATGGTTGCCGGCTGATATGCAGGCGCTCGCTCAGAATTTGACGACGGAACTGCTTAACCAAGTCCAACCATTGTTAGACCTCGGCCTTGATTATCTAACGATGGATCGGGCAGGGGCCAGCCTATCAACGGGGGAACTGCAGCGAATTCAGCTGGGGCGAACGCTGCGGACTCAGACCACTGGTGTCCTATACGTATTGGATGAGCCATCGGTTGGTCTACATCCTGATAACGTTACCGGCTTAATCAAAATTTTTCATCAGTTAATCGATCAAGGTAATTCGTTGGTGGTGGTTGATCATGAGACAGCAATTATTGATGCCGCTGATTGGATCGTTGAAATTGGCCCGGGTTCTGGTGCCAATGGCGGAACCGTGATTGATCAGGGAACCCCCGCCCAAATTCACCGGAGTAAAAAGTCACTCATCAGACCATTTTTAACTGGTGAGGGGAAATTGGTTACCAGGAAAGTTATTACAGATGATGTATTTGCTAAAGGGCAAATCAAGCTGGCAATTGATCATAAATTTAATCTGAATCACGTATCCACGGAATTTCCCGTGAACCGGTTGATTGCCATTACCGGCTTTTCTGGCGCAGGAAAGACAACCCTAGTCTTGGATGGACTACTGGATGCGTTTAGGTCTAAACTCCACCGACGTTCATTGCCAAGTTATATCACTAAATTTGATCCGGCTCAATTAAAGCATGTCATCAGTGTCGATGCGACACCGGTTGGAAAGAACGCCCGCTCAACGGTTGCCACCTATACGAATATCATGGATAACTTGCGAAAACTATACGCAGTCTTACCTGAAGCTAAAAAGGCCGGCTATACGGCCAGTCATTTCTCATATAACAATAAACAGGGCGCTTGCCCAACTTGTGGCGGGACTGGTGAAATTTCCCTTGATATTCAGTATCTGCCCGACATGGTTGAAGTTTGCCCAACCTGTCATGGTAAACGGTTTAATAGCCAAGTGCTGGCCGTGAAGTGGCAGGGACTGTCGATCGCAGACGTTTTGGATTACGATGTGGATCAGGCAATTGATTTGTTTAAGTCGAACAGTGCTATCGGTGAAACACTAAATGTCTTGCAGCAGATGGGCCTTGGCTATCTTCATCTTGGTGAAGCAACGCCAACTTTGTCTGGTGGGGAAGCCCAGCGACTCAAGCTAACTTCGCACATGAAACGCAGTCAAAATGACACGTTGTTTATTTTCGATGAGCCAACGGTTGGGTTGCATCCCCTAGACGTTCGGGTATTACTCAAAGTGTTCTCCCAGTTGATCGATCAGGGAGCTACTGTGTTGATGATTACCCATGACCTGGATTTGATGGCCAACGCTGACTATATGATTGATATGGGACCTCGTGGTGGGGACCAAGGGGGCAAGATTGTTGCCAAGGGAAGACCAACAGATCTAATTGAGGATCCTTCAAGCTTGACGATTAGGTATTTGAGAGCGCATTTTGATAAATATCAAAAGTAAATTATGAGAGTCAAAAACGATTTGTTTACGGAAATTCCGTAAGCAAATCGTTTTTAGTTGGTAATTAACTATTCGCGTGAGCAGCATCCTTAGCATCCGCTGCAGCTTTTCGAGTTCGCAATGTTTCCTCAATATCTTCAAGGGAACGGTTTCTAGTTTCGAAGACTTTCTTTTGAACGAACCAGATGGAAGCGAAGCAGAGAACCGCATAGCCGATGAATAAGCTACCAGTACCAAAGAAATCAAGCAATGGTGGGAATGTTAGTGAAACGATCATGTTGGCACTCCAGTTGATCACGCTTGCGAAGGAGTTACCTAACCCACGAATATTTAGTGGGAAGACTTCACCAATCATGACCCACATTACAGGACCCCAAGTTGCGGAGAAGAAGGCGATATAGATGGTCAACGCAATGACACAGATGACGCCGGCAGTTAAACTGTGACCTGAGAATTTCATCGCAAAACTCATAACTAGTAGTGAAACTCCCATGCCAAGAGCGCCAATATTTAGCATCTTGCGGCGATCAATCTTATCCATGATAGCAACAGCAATTGTGGTTACGATCACGTTGAAAATTCCAATCCCAATGTGGGCGATCAAAGCGGCTGATACGCCAAAGCCAACGTCAGTATTTTTTTATTGACAATATAAACCAAAACAGTGTAAGTTGGTTGAGGTGGTTGGTTTGTTGAATGAACTTTCCGGAAAATCATACTTTGTTTTTTGGAGGGCAACCGCTTACACTTTGGGCTGATTTTCAGCTTCATAGGTTACTTATACTTTTGATAATGCCTATTGCTAAATTTGGTATACTAGTTGTAAAGTGTACAGTTAGTTAATGAATCATGTTTAGTTAAAGATAAGTGGAAGGAATGAATTTAATGGCAAACGCTACGGGGAGGGAACTGTTTCATAAGCAAAACTTGGATCTAGTTCTCCAACAAATTTTTAATAATAAAATTATTTCGCGAATTGATATTTCGCGGACACTAAATTTGAATAAATCAACGGTTTCGGCGTTGTACAACGAGCTAGACGAGAAGGGGATTTTAAAAGAGGTTGGCTCTGGAGAATCAACCAGTGCTGGGGGCCGCAAGCCCGTTCTAGTTAAAATTAACGAACGGTATGGCTATACGATGAACTTTGACCTGGGTTATCGTCACCTTCACGTAATGGGGAACTATATCAACGGCGAAGTCTTTTATTATCAACGAATTGAACTTGGCAGTCGGGACATTCATAAGATTCTTGAAATGATTGATAATCAAATCAAACTTGCTAGTCAAAGTAACCAAACCAAACACGGGTTGCTGGGAATTGGTTTTTCAATTCATGGGATTGTGCAGGATAATCAAGTGATCAATTCCCCTTTCATTGATATGGATGGTGTCGATTTGGCCGATCACTACTCAAATGAGTATCATGTACCAGTCATTCTTGAAAATGAGGCCAATCTCTCTGGTATTTACGAACGGGATTTTAATGATGGCAAGGATAAGGACAACATTGTTGCGATTAGCATCCATAAAGGTATCGGGGCTGGGATCATTCTTAATAAACAGCTATATCGGGGCTTCAATGGTGAAGCGGGTGAAATTGGTCGCTCCTTAATGTTTACTGAGAACTTTACGGATAACAAGAACGACAAAGTGGAAGATTTCTGTTCTGAAGATGCAATTATCGACCAGGTGGAGGCTCAGACCAAACAGGAACACTTAACCCGTGAAGATTTAGTTCAAATGAATCGGGATGGGGACAGGGTCGTTCAAAGGGAACTTGCTCATTTCACATATGCTATTTCGCGGGTGATTTATAATGTTGCCATTAGCTTTGCCCCTGAAGAACTTTACTTGAACTCGCCACTCATCGAAGCGATTCCGGCGTTATTTGATGATATTGTTGCCAACACTGGTAAATTAGGGATGAAGATCCCAATTCGTTTGATTGTCCACTCAGGGTATGCGACACTGTTGGGATGCTGTTCGGTAGTGACCCACCGAGCTTTAAATATGGACGATTATAATTTGGAATTTGCGATTCAGGAATAGGTGGCTGCAGATGACGGCGATAACAGTTACTGCTTAATCACAAGTTGAAAATATAATTGAGTGAATAATAAAGAGGACGGCCTTTACTGGAATTGATTTTCCAGTAAAGGCCGTCCCCTTTATTTACCCTGAGATATAATTCTCCTGAATGGCTTTATCATACTTCGTAATTTTAGAAGATTTACGATACTGTGCTGGGCTATTACCATTTAATTCTTTGAAGTTACGATTGAAGGTTCTTAGGTTAGTGTATCCAACGTTAAATGCAATATCAGTCACTGGCATGGCCGTGTTCTTTAAGAGTTGCCGTGCCTTGGAGATCCGAAAGCTGTTGAGGTATTTTGTGTAGGAGATATTCAACGTTTTTTGAAAAAGCTTTGATAAATAAACGTAATCATAGCCGATCGAATTGGAAATTTGTTTTAATGTGCAAGCTTCTGTGTAATGATCATTAATGTAATCAATAATGAGATGGATGGTTGTTAATTGGGATGAAGCTTTTCGTGGTGCTAGGCGGGTTTGCTCGACAACCTTATTACAAAGGCCATAAAGAAAGCTTTTGATGCCAAAAATATTATTCAGATGGTCGAATTCGGGTGGGACGCTGTCAAAGATAACTGGGTTATCAGCGACTTGATCTTGATATTGTTCATTAAAGGCACTGATGATTTCGGGTGAAAATAAAATAATCGTGGCCACCGTGTTGGGTGACATATCAAAGCCGTGAAGCTGGTTGGGAAAGACAATGATAAACTGACGGGGATTGATATGATAAACATTGTCGTCAACTTGCTCTTGAACTTGTCCCCGGCGAACGTACAAGATTTCAAACGCCCGGTGAAGATGGATAGGGTAATTTAAGTCACTGACGTCAAAATGTTTAAAAATTGGTTTGGACTCTAGCCCAAAGTGTTGAAATAAGACCATTAGAATGGCTCCCTTTATTATGACAATTATTGTCTTACTTATAACAAATAATCAGCTATTTTACAACCTGTAAGCGCTGTAAAGTGGATCTATAAAGAAATAATGTCCCAAAAATTGGATTATTGAAAGGAGAGGTCCGCGTTGACGATCTTTCATGTTGCTAAAAATGGTGCCGATCAAAATAATGGTCAAGAACAGTCGCCATTATTAACGATTAACCGGGCGGTTCAGTTAGCAACACCAGGTGACTCGGTGATCGTCCACGAAGGCACCTATCGTGAATGGGTAAATCCATTGCGAGGGGGTGAACCCGGCAAGATGATTACTTATCAATCAGCCAAAGACGCTCATGTGATCATCAAGGGGTCTGAAGTAGTTGACCAGATTGAGGAATTGGGTCATGGAATTTGGAAAATGATGATTGATAATCAACAATTTGGTCATTTTAACCCATTTGCCTTTCCTTTAAGTGGCGACTGGTTGGAACAGCCTAATGGGCGTCATGCCGGTACGGTTTACATAAATGGTCAGGCATTATTTGAAGCAGCTGATTATAATGAACTGGCCACAGGCATTCCGACTACTAAAGTACGGGAATATATTACCCAAAAAGTTGTGGAGCGGCCTAACGCCCAGTGGAACAAGTATAAGTGGTATGCGGAAGTTAATGATCATCAAACCGTCATTTATCTCAATTGTCATGAGCTCAATGTTAATAAGCAGATGGTTGAAATTAGCGTTCGAAAATTTTGCTTTTACCCGAAGAAGCCGGGGCTAAATTATATTAAGATTGCCGGTTTTGAGATGGCTCAAGCAGCTACTAACTGGGCGCCACCAACCGCTGAGCAAGAAGGCTTAATCGGGGTGAATTGGTCCAAGGGCTGGGTTATTGAAAATAATGATATTCATGACGCCAAATGTTGTGGAATTAGCTTGGGATCGGTTCCATTAGCCAAAGCCAAACAAAATCGGTTTGCGAGCCGCCACGACCGGCCAGGATATCAGTATCAAATTGAAACGATGTTTGAAGCTTACAACAAACATTGGGATAAAACTCACATTGGATCTCATATTATTAGAAATAATCGAATCCATGACTGCGGCCAAGCCGGAATTATTGGCTTCCTCGGCGGTATTTTTTCGACAATTTCAGATAACCATCTTTATAATATTGGGACTCGGTATGAATTTGGCGGTTGGGAAATTGCAGCCCTTAAATTGCATGCGCCAATTGATGTTAAGATCGAACACAACTTAATTGATCATTGTACGTTGGGAACTTGGCTAGACTGGCAGGCCCAGGGAACGCGATTGTGCCGGAATACCTACGTGGACAATTTGCGGGATCTTCTTTTAGAAGTTAATCACGGGCCGTTCTTAGTGGATGATAATGTGCTGCTCTCCGAAGAAGCCATTAACGAATTTTCTCAGGGTGGCGCCTATGTTAATAATTTGATTGGCGGCAAGGTCGTGATTCAGTCAGTCTTGAACCGCACCACGCCTTATCACCAACCTCATTCGACAAAACTAAAAGGATATGCTTGTATTTATGGTGGTGACGATCGGTATTTCAATAATTTGTTTGTTGGCCAAGTAGGAATGGCAAATGTTAATCAACAAATTGGCACCAGTATTTACGATGGTAGCCCGACATCAATGAAATCCTTCATTGCTGCTATTGAACAGCGATTGCCCGGGGATATCGAGTTATTTGAAACGATTCGCCAACCGGCCTATATTAACCATAATTGTTATCTCGGTGGTGCCCAGGCGTTTTCCGAAGAAGCTGAGAATATTCAGTTGGAAAAGTGGGATGCTCAGGTAAAGGTGACGGTTGATCAGTCAAAAGCGGTACTACAAATTAACATTCCCAAAGACGTCATCAATTTTTCTGTTCCAGTTCAAAATACCAAATCTTTGGGAAGAGTAAGACTTGCTGATGCAATTTTTGATGACCGGGATGGAACGGAATTATGCATGACTGAAGGCATAGATGAAGATGTTCATTCGGCTAAAAGAGTTGTGGGACCGTTTGCTCAGTTAAAGCAAGGAATTAACCGGATTGTTCTATTTTAAATTTTAATATAAAGTGTTTTTTAGAAAATTGACACAATCTTTCAAAAAGTCGGTAAGAATCAAATTCATTCATTTGATTCCTGCCGACTTTTTGAAATTTAAAGCGATCATATTTTATTCAAGGTCTAATTAGTTCTGAAGGACCATAAAAGATTCTTTTAAGTTAGTGTACTGATCGGCCCGGACAAATACTGGTATTTGTGCGATGGGTGTTTTAACGGTGATAGTGGTTCCACCAACTGAAGCTGTACCGTTGAAAACGTCAACCCAATCAATTCCTTTGGGAAGATAAACTTGTCGAGAAGATTCGCTTGCATGTAGCACTGGTGCTACCAAGATACTATCACCAAACATATATTCGTTTTCAATTGACCAAGCGTTACCGTCGCTTGAAAAATCGTAAAATAATGGTCTTATAACTGGTGTCCCTTTTTCGTGGGCAGCAAGCATTTGCTTTTTAATATATGGTTTGAGGGCAACTCTTAGGTTTAGGTAGTGGCGCATGATTTGATAGGCGCTTTCACCATAGGCCCACGGCTCGGTTGGACCGCCAGAAGGCATTTTGCCACCGCCATCTTGGCTTAATGGTTCAGTATGGGGTTCACGGTCACCATGCATCCGCATCACTGGGCAGAAAGTTGCGAATTCAAACCAGCGGGTTACTAACTCTCTAAACTGAGGATCATTGTCAACGCCACCGTGGAAGCCTCCGATATCAGTTGTCCACCAGGGAATACCAGCAATTGCCATATTGAGGCCGATTGCTAACTGATTTCGAAGTGATTGGAAACTTGAATCAATATCGCCGGACCAAACGAGGGCACCGTACTTTTGGCTGCCTGCCCAAGCACTTCTAACCAGATTGATCACTTGATTATCGCCGCTGTCCTTCATGCCGTCGTAAATGGCTTTTGAATAAGTGACGGGGTAGAGATTGCCGACTTGTAAATTACTGCCATTGTAATAACGATAATTGTCAAAATCGTAAACGGTGTATTCTGGCTCAGCTTCGTCAAGCCAAAATAAATCAACCCCTTTATCAAAGTAATTGTTCTTCAACAACTGCCATAGGTACTTTTGGGCGTTGGGGTTCGTAAAATCAACAAAGCCATTATTCCCCAAGAAATTCATCGTGATTGGGACTCCCCGTTCTGTTTGAATAAGGTAGCCTTTTTCCTTCATATCGCTATAATGTGAGCTGGTCTCATCAACAGTTGGCCATACTGATACCATCAGTTTGATGCCCATCTGGTGTAGCTCAGTGATCATTTCTTTGGGGTTCGGCCAATAAGTTGGGTCGAACGTGTATTCGCCGGACTTTGGCCAATGGAAGTAATCGATCACAATGACGCTAATTGGCAAGTGGCGTCGCTTGAATTCACGAGCGGCTTCCAATAGCTCATCTTGGGTTCGATAGCGTAACTTACATTGCCAATAGCCCATCGCATAATCTGGCATCATTGGCACGGTACCGGTAACGGCGGCATACTGTTCCTCAATTTGACTGGGTGTATCCCCACCCGTTATCCAGAAGTCCAGTTCCTTTGTCGAAAGGGCGTGCCATTCAGTCATGTTTTTAGCAAAACTCACGTCACCGATAGCTGGATTGTTCCAAAGCATCCCATATCCTTGATTAGAAAGGACAAAGGGAACGCTTGCCTGAGAATTTCGGTGAGCTAACTCTAATTTTGTATTTTTTAAATCAAGAAAGTCTTGTTGATATTGGCCCATGCCAAAGAGTTTTTCGTCTTGATTAGCTTCAAAACGGACCTTTAATTCAAAATCCCCACCAACCAATGGTTTAAACTCCCTAGAATCAATGTTTAAGGCACTGTTGAAATGGCTGACTTTAGTTGTATCAACGCTACTAGTCATGTCATCGATTCGGTTACGTTGATACCCCTTTAATAACAACTTATTGTCTTGATTATAGAAACTGAGATTTTTAAACGGATCAATTTTAGCCGTCAAATTGCCATTGGTAATTGAACCAGTATTTTGGTCCTTATTGATCGTAATAACGGGTTCGGCAGTTGGTACTTTCATGGTGAGGGCGTTGGCATGGCCTGTATAAGCGGGGTACCTTGTACTACGAATACGGAAACTGTTCCTCCCCCATGGACGGATTTCAAGTAATTCATTACCATTTCTTAGATATAGGCAATCATCTTTTTCGTAGATCATATGAACGCTCCTTTAAATTATTTTAGATATTAGAATTTGTCGTTTTACGTCAATCACTCACTAATCGGTATGTTAGAAACGACGCCGGTCGGTGAGTGATTAAGAAACTGATTTTAGTTAGAAACGGTTAAGTCTTTAAAGGCATCTTTTAGTTGTGGATAATCGGCCGCTTTAACAAAGATCGGAATATTGTTGATATCAACTTGATAATCCAGTGTTTGACCGCCATCAAGGGCTTTACCAGTAATCGCATCCACCCAGTCTTGGTTTGCAGGTAAATAGACTTGGCGAGAAGTTGAATCAGTTTTGGCGTATAGGACAGGGGCAACGAGAATGCTGTCACCAAACATGAATTCATCTTCAATCTTCCAGGCACGTGGATCCTCAGGGAAGTTATAAAATAGGGTTCTCATGACTGGGTCGCCATTTTCGTGAGCCTGCTTCATAGTTTGCCTGGTATAATCGCGTAATTGTTCTC
Source organism: Lentilactobacillus kisonensis DSM 19906 = JCM 15041 (assembly GCF_001434135.1). Classification (GTDB taxonomy): domain Bacteria; phylum Bacillota; class Bacilli; order Lactobacillales; family Lactobacillaceae; genus Lentilactobacillus; species Lentilactobacillus kisonensis. The sequence goes on from NZ_AZEB01000018.1 coordinate 25,816, forward strand.
GCAAATTCATATAACGGACCATGATTTGGTAAGCGTCTTCGCCATAATTCCATGGCTCAGTTCCAGCACCAGCAGGCATTTTGCCGCCACCTTCATTACTCAATGGCAAAGTATGGGGTTCACGGTCGCCATGCATTCTCATGACGGGACAGAACGTAGCGAATTGAAGCCAGCGGGTAACAAGTTCACGGAAATCAGGGCTGGTATCAACGCCACCATGAAAGCCACCAATATCGGTTGTCCACCAAGGAATTCCGGCCATTCCCATGTTGAGGCCAATCGCCAACTGATCACGCATGGATCTAAACGATGAATCAATATCGCCGGACCATACTAAGGCACCATAACGTTGGCTGCCTGCCCAAGCGGATCTGACTAAGTTGACAATTTCGGTTTTGCCTTCGGACTTCAAGCCATCGTAAAATGTTTTTGAATAGTCTAAGGGGTACCGGTTTCCAACTTGAAGGACGCTTCCTTTTTCGTAACGATAATTATCAAAGTCATAAACTGTGAATTCAGGCTCGGCTTCATCTAGCCAGAAGAAATCAACACCGTTATCGTAGTAGTTCTTTTTAATTAAATGCCATACGTACTTTTGAGCATCAGGATTGGTAAAGTCAACAAAACCGTTGTTGCCTTGGAATGTCATTGTGATCGGGACTCCGCGATCAGTTCCTACCAAGTAGCCCTTCTCATTCATTTCTTCAAAGTTATCTCCAGTTTGATCGACCGTTGGCCAAACTGAAACCATTAGTTTAATTCCCATTTTGTGTAATTCTGTGGTCATGGCCTTTGGATCTGGCCAGTATTTTTTGTCGAAACTGAAGTCTCCGGATTTTGCCCAGTGGAAGAAGTCAATAACGATCACGTTGATTGGCAAACCGCGCTTTTTAAATTCGTGGGCAGCTTCAAGTAATTCTGTTTGGGTTCGATAGCGTAATTTGCACTGCCAATAGCCTAATCCGTATTCGGGCATCATTGGTACCTTCCCGGTAACGTTAGCGTATTGATGTTCAATTTCTCTTGGCGTTTTGCCAGCCGTGACCCAATAATCAAGTTCTTTAGTCGAACGGGCATGCCATTCGGTGATGTTTTTAGAAAATTTGACATCACCAATAGCCGGATTGTTCCAGAGAAAGCCATAACCCAGGCTCGAAACGTAGAAAGGAACGGTTGCTTGAGAATTTCTGTCAGCAAGTTCTAAGCTAGCATCTTTTAAGTTAACGAAGTTTTGCTGATATTGACCCATTCCGTAAATTCTTTCATCAGAATTTGCTTCGAAACGAGCCCGTAATTCAAAATCACCACCGGGGATGGCTTTGAATTCACGTGGATCAAGGTTTAAAGCGCTGTTAAAATGTTCTACTAAGGATGTATCAACTTCTTCTCCCGTTTGACCAACGTCTGAACCACCGGCTAAACTTCGCTGGTATTCGTCTAGCAGGAGCTTACCAGTTTCGTTATAGTAAGAAATCTTATGCCAACGGTCGATTTTTGCGGTAATATTGCCATTGGTAATGCTGGCAACTTCACCAGCATCGTCAATTTTAATTTGAGCGGATTCTTTTTCATTTGACAATGGTAACAAAGCGTTAAGGCCATTCTTAAAATGATCATAGTGGGTTGAACGGACTCGGAAGCTATTGGTGCCCCAAGGTTGAATCTTAACTAACTCACGGCCATTTCTTAAGAACAAACTGTTGTTTTCTTTGTAAATCATGGTTAACCTCCATTTTTTAAACTAGGATATCAAGGTATCATCACTAGCGCGCCGATCGAATCGTCTATTTCCGAGTCTTCGATAAATCACTTGTAATCTTTGGCTCCATCTTTTCATATTTTTGATACATTAACAGTGGTATGATAGCGATTCCGTAGCCAATGATTGTGATCCAGTGGAATGAAATTTTAATTCCAGAGAGGGCTTGGGCCGTTTGAGCATGGTTAGCAACGTAACCGAAAAAGGACATCACTTTTCCGTTTAACACGCCCGCTAAGCCTTGCCCCATTGAAATGCAGAATGAGGAACCAATTGTTGTTAAGATTCCAGCAGCGTTAACGCCGTTTTTCCACTCACCATAATCAACAGCGGAGCCAAGCATTGCGAATGGCATTGAGACCGCAATTCCAGAACCAACGTTGGCAATTAACCAGCCGATAATTGTTCCTGTAAGGTTTAATCCAGAAAGCATGATAATAAATTGACCAAGAACGGCTCCAACTAACCCCATAATCCAAATTCGGTTTTTAGACATGAACCTATTAAAGAATGGGATGGCGATAACACCGACAACCTGAATAATTGAAATCGAGTTAAAGAGAGTAACTAAACTCTTATTATTAAAGTAGTAAGTAAAGTAGTACACCATTGATTGCTGGCGGCCTTGTTGGGCGATCCAGAAAAGAAAGTTTGCCAAGACAATAATGAACCATGGCCAATTGTTCTTCATTGCGTGGATACTACGGCCTAGTGTTACTCTTTCACTGTTTGGAACAATTACTCGTTCTCTAACATGGAAGAATGAAAACAGTTGACCAGCTAAACACAGTATCGCGAAGATAATGACGAAAATTCTAAACCCTTTAATATCATTGCCCTTACCAAAGAAGGCAACGAGTGGCAATGTCAATGAATTAACAACAAACACTCCAAGATTGGAACCAACCAACCGCCAAGAATTCAAAACGACCCGTTGATCAGGATTTGATGTTAGTAATGGTAAAATTGTTGTAATTGGTGCGTTAATTCCAAGGAAGAAGGCACCATAGATTAAGTAAACGATCGTGCAGTAAAGGATTTTTCCATGGGTGTCAAGCCCAGGCGTCCAGAATAGGAGAATAGCGGCAGCAATATAGGGAATCGAAAGCCAGAGAAAATACGGTCGTGCTTTTCCATACTTTGAATGAGTCAAGTCGATGGCCATTCCCCAAAACGGTGTCATAACTGCATCCCCCACTCGGGCAATTAGTAAAATCGTTCCAGCAGCCGCAATAGGAATCAAGGCGACATCCGTAAAGTAATACATTAAGTAACTTCCAACAATCGTGCTAATTAATTGCCCAGAAAAATCAAAATTAGCATAACTAAGCCGCTCCAGAAAGCCGACTTTTTTACTAGTCGACCCAGCTGGATAGCTTATAGTGGTATTTTTAGTTTTCACAAGAATTCAACCCTTTTCAAATTTTGATGGTAGAACCGACAAAGAAAGTTAAAATCAAACTATGTTCAAATTTTGTTTTGTAACCGATTACAAAACCAATTATATTAATTTACTTGTAGACCTAAAACTACTAAAATTATGAAGAAAGTGCACAAATCAAAACGGGAGGTGGACATTATCGGTAAAAAAGTATACAAATTTTGGATGAACGTGCCGTTTACCTTTTTTAAAGCTGGTCAATATTCTGCCAATGCCGGCTGGAAACATAAAGATATTATTAACGATGGTGATTATGAATTATTCATTGTGTTGACAGGAGTTGCTTATATCCAAATTGGCTCTGAGCGATTTCAACTTAAAAAGCATGATTGTCTCCTAATTCCACCGCATGTCCGTCACGTTGGGTATCAAGAATCGCCAGACAATACAAACTATTATTGGCTGCACTTTTACTCTAGCGGGCCAGTCCAATCAAGTTATGACTCGCACATTGATAAGCAAAAGGTTGAGGTGATTGTGCCACAGATTTTTAATATTCTGAATTTTGATCGGGTGACAATTCTAATTCGCCAATTGTTGGATGCGGCGAATGAACGGTTAGTTGTCAGTTTTACGACCAATTATTTTGTTTCAAGTATTGTCATTGAATTATGCAATCAATATTTATCACAAATAAAGGGAAATGAGTCCGAACTTCACTCTACGCGATTTGAATTAATCAAAAATTGGATTCGAATTCATAGTCATGACGACTTAACGGTCTATTTGGTTGCGGAACACTTTGATATCACACCAGCCTATTTGACAAGACTATTTAAAAAGTACGAGGGGATAACGACCGTTCAGTTTATCAATCGTGCTAAGATCCAACAAGCTAAGGAGTTACTTTTAACAACAGAAATGTCCATTAAGCAAATTGCCTTAGAACTTGGCTTTCAAAGTGAAAAATACTTTTTTAGATTATTTAAGCATGAAACCCAAGTAACTCCGACACAGTTTAGAAATTCATTTGACAAAACGTATCTTAATAATTTGGCGGTTGATCCACCGATTGCGAAGCCTAATCAAATTTGGAAGAATAAAGATTAAGCATTGTCTCTGGCCACGATGACTATCATTGATCATCGTGGCTTTCTTTTGCCTTTTTGAGTAAGTGAGCAAAAACACGTGACTAAAGGCATTTGATCAATTTGGAGGGGTAACTTGTAAACACGAAAGACAAATAATGTCCAATAATAACCAAATATAAGCATATCGGTAAGTTCGTTTTAAAGATAAACTAACGGTGTACTTAATTAAGTCACAGTTTTTGGAAAGCGCTTTTAAAAGCTGACCTCGAATGAGGGTATTTTTTTGCAAGTGAATGAAAGCGGTTGCGAGTCGAACGGTGATAAATGTCTGTAACGGCAATTAAATGGCAGTGACGACTGTCAGAGATTTTTGCAATTTTGATAGAATTAACCGCGCTGGATTGCTCGCAACTGATCTCATGCACTTGTAGTTAAGAATTTGAGTTAAGTTATTGTCCAAATTGTAAGCGAATCCAAAAGTAGTTTTGGAAACGTTGAACATGGAATTACTATTATGAATAGAAAAGGTGAATATAATGGCACAAAATCAAAATGTTCCAGAATGGCATGGAACTGTTCTAGACAGTGAGCAACCAAAGAAACCAATCAAAATTGGGATTGCCACTGGGATTGGGGCACTTCTCTGGTTGGGACCTTACTTAGGTGTCAACGGGGTTTTACTTCCCGCTAAGGTTCAACAAATTATTCCGTCTGACAAGGCCCAAGTTGTTGCTTTACTTGCTTCAGCCGCAATGATTGCCGCAACATTGGCAAATATCATTATCGGTGGTTTCTCAGATATTACTCGGTCACGATTTGGCCGGCGGACGCCATGGATTATCGCGGGCTCAATTGGTAGTTTACTAACGCTTCTTTGGTTCAATATGTCTGGCACCGTGGCGATGATGGTGGTTGCCTGGTGTTCGTATCAAATATGTTTGAACGCCATTGTTGCCCCATTACTGGCATTCTTACAAGACCAAGTTGCCCCTAAGAACCGAGGAACGATTTCTTCAATTTACGCCTTCGGTTACGTTATTGGTCAGTATGGTGGTCAAGTTGTCGGGGCGCAATTCTTGAGTCACGTCAGCACCGGTATCATTGTCATGGCCTTCTTAACATTACTCTCTGGCCCAATTGCTGCAGCTATTGTTCGCGAACCATCAAGCTTAGGAATGCCTAAAAAGCACTTCACTGCTGGCATGGTTGTCCAAAACTTTATCTTCCCATTGCACCACGCAAAAGACTTCTACCTGGCACTATTTGGTAAGTTATTAATCAACACCGCTACGACTGCAATCATGGGTTATCAATTGTACATCTTGAGTGACTACATTCAGTTGAATACTGGTGGTCAACAGAAGTACATCTCAATCATTAACATGATGCTGATGGTTACTGCGATTATCATGTCAATTTCTGCTGGTCCTGTTTCTGACTGGATGAAGAGTCGTAAAATCCCAGTATTTATTGCCGCATTGCTAGTTGCTGTTGGTGTTGCCTTCCCAATGTTAAGCAACAATCCATGGACCATGTTAGTTTATGGGTTACTTGCTGGTCTTGGAATGGGAATCTTCTTCGCTGTTGACCAAGCTCTTAACTTGGAAGTTCTACCAAATCCACAGACTGCTGCCAAAGATTTGGGTATTTTGAACTTAGCTAACACTGGTTCACAAATTATTGGACCTATCGTTGCTGCAACAATTGTTACGATGTCACACGGTAGTTACTTCGGAATCTTCCCAGTTTGTGCCGGGTTAGCACTTGTCGGTGGGATTATGATCCTCTTTGTCAACGAACACCGAGACGTTAAGGTTCAAGAATCAAACGCTAAGTAATTAATCGGTATCAAGCGGTTTTAAGATGTTCTGTCTTTACCATCTTGGAGCTGTCATAAACAAAGTAAGGACAAATACAAGATAGAGGTGAAATTATTTATGAGTGCAACACAAATCGAAAGTACTCAAGACTCAAAGCTCGTAAAGAGTGAGTTAAGTACCACGACTGAAAAACTTCATAATAATCTCGTGGTCGGCACCGAGAAGCGTCAAGAAATTTGGGGCTTTGGTCAGACTTTTAACGAATTAGGCTGGCAAGCATTACAAAGCCTATCAGAAGAAAAACGTAACCAAATTTTAGACGATTTATTTAAGCCTGGAGATGGTGAAAATTACCGAATCTGCCGGATTCCAGTTGGTGCCAGTGATTACGCAATTAACTGGTACAGCTGTGACGAGACCCCTGACGATTATGATCTGAAGGATTTCTCAATTGAACGTGATAAAAAATATCTAATTCCATATATTAAAGCGGCTATGAAACGCAATCCTGATATTGTTTTCTCTGCATCACCATGGAGTCCGCCAACCTGGATGAAGACAAAGGCCGTTTATAATTACGGAATTGTTAAACACGATCCAAAGGTCCAACAGGCTTATGCTAATTACTTCGTTAAGTTTATTAAGGCTTACGAAGCAGAAGGCATTCACATCAGCCAGTTGTTCCCCCAAAACGAGCCACAGCGTGATCAACCATTCCCATCATGTTACTGGACGGGTGAAGAATTGCGTGACTTCATCAAGAACTACCTTGGCCCAACTTTCGAAAAAGAAGGTTTGACTACTGATATCTGGTTAGGAACTATTAACTCACCACTTGAAGATACTGAGATGACTAAGGATGAAACCACTGATTATCCAGTTATTACGGAAACTGTCTTGTCCGATCCTGACGCTTACAAGTACGTTAAGGGAGTTACTTACCAATGGGCTGGTAAATCAGTTCTCCAACGAACTGTTCAAGCCTTCCCAGAATTGAACTATTTCCAGTCAGAATCTGAGTGTGGGAACGGTAAGAATACGTGGACTTACGGGGAATACGTCTTCAACTTGTTCCGTCACTACATCAGCAATGGTGTTAATGGTTATATGTACTGGAACTCTGTTTTACAAGATGGGGAAAGTACCTGGGGCTGGTTACAAAATAGTATGATCTCAGTTGACTCAAAGACTGGTGAATCAACTTATAACCCTGAATATTACGTTATGAGACACTATGCGCATTATGTTCAACCAGGTGCTCACCTGCTTTCATATGGTGGTCACGCTTCTGGTGAAGCAACCGCATATGAGAACCCAGACGGCAGTATTGTTGTGGTTATGTCAAACAGCATGAACCATGACCGCGATATTACCATTGATGTTAAAGGTGAAACGTACAAGGCTCACCTGAAGGAACACTCATTTGAGACGTTCATCTTCGAATAAGCTATAACAAGAGTAACAACCAACTTACACTTAAAAAGGGGACGGGGGATATAAAATGCTTCGTCTTCTCTTTTTTACAAAAATGACTTATCTTTTATAAGCAAAAATCACCACTGTTAGTGCTCTGCTTGTAGGATAATCATAAATGGATTAGAAAAATAGTGAGAACTGAAAGGACTACAACATGCAAAATAGTGTACGAAACTTCACAAAGTGGCGTGGAATTGCCAAGCTTATTGGAATGGTAGCAATACTAATCAGTTTCGGAATTGTTTCTGCAAAAAGCGTAAAAGCCGATATCAATACGCAAGCAACACCGATGACCGCGCTCGTCTATGATTCAGCAACTAAAAAAGCTTCTCAAAATGGTGGATTCTTGAATAATAAGAATTATGGTGCTCTATCTCCTCGGGTTATTGAATTGAAGCATCAAGCAAATGCCAAAGATAATGGTAGATTACTATTAACTTTCGAGCAGGTAATTACTAATAACGAATCAAAATCTGGGAAACATCCTGTTTTTCCAATTTATGAGAGTGATGATAATGGACAAACATGGAATCATGTGACCGATGTTTCGGAGCCACAAAATGTTCATAAAGACTGGGGGATGATGAATTGCCCACAGCTCTACGAATTGCCTCAGAAGATTGGTGACATGGACGCCGGAACGATTGTTCTAGCTGGAGATGCAACCCCTAATGACTTGAGTAATACTGATTTACAATTTTTCTCAAGCAAAGACCTTGGCCGTGGTTGGAACTATATGAGTAGCATTGCCAAAGGTGGTCAGAACCCAACAAATAAGATGGGTGACGACCCGGTTTGGGAACCGTATTTGATGGTTTACAATAACAAGTTGATTTGTTACTACTCCGATGAGACTGACAATTCCGTTAAAGCTGGGAACCAAAAGATCGTTCACAAAACAACCAATGATGGCATGAATTGGAGTAATGCTGTTGATGATGTTAATTATGACAAGCTTGCATCAGGCCAGAGTGAACGTCCGGGCATGCCAACGATTGCTCAATTTCAAGATGGCCAGTTTGCAATGACATTTGAACATCAAGGATATGCCCCAAAGGGAATTTCATCTGTGAAGTTTACCAAGGATCCAGAAAATTGGAATGCTACTACCGAAGGATATGTTGTTGAGCCTAAGGAAGGGGCACCATACATTACAACGTTGAATAATGGAAAAGTGGTTTTCAATGATACCGCATATGACCGCATTTTCGTGTTCAATAGTGCGGACGATATGAAACAAGGAATTGCTCATGCAACCCCATACGATACACAGCTCGGGCATTCATATAATCGTCAGACACTTGCATTAGCTAACGGACAATTAATGATTGCTAACGGTGGTAACTGGGACGGCAATAATAAGATTCGTGTTGAAACATTAAATGTCGGTGATACTGCCCAGCAAGGCAAAGTTATTATTCACTACGTTGATCAAGATGGTAAATCAATTGCTCCAGATGATTCATCAGCTACCGGTATCGTTGGTACTGGATATGATGTCACAAAATTAACTCAAAAATCAGTTAGTGGTTATCAGTTGAAAGCTGTTACTAATGGTCAGCAGAATTTAACTGGGAACTTCGGTGCTGATCCAATCAACATTACAGTTAGTTACCAAGCTAAGCAGCCAGTACCTGCCCCGGATAATAATGGTGGCAACAATTCAACGACCACTCCAACGGTAACAACCCCTTCAACCTCAAGCACTTCGACCAGCTCGACTAACAGTTCTTCAAATAGTCAGCCAGCCAAACCGACCAGCGAGGTAACCAAGGTTAAACCGTTTATGGCTTATGCCAAACGAGCCGTTTACAAGTATGATCAAGTCACGTTTACCCGTTCAGCTCGTGAAAGCAAAGTTGCCAAGGGAACCGCGATGAAAGTGGTTGCGATTGCTAAGTCAGCGAATGGGGTTAAGCGTTACAAGTTGAGCGATGGTACGTATGTAACTGCTAAGGCTTCGTTTGTAGCACCACTGTATTTGACAAAGAACGTTAAGAAGCTGCAGGTGATCAACAAGCACGGTGTATACGAATACAAGGGTCAAACCTTTGCGAAGAAGAATCGGGCCAAGCACATCAAGCGCGGAACGACTTTGAAAGTGAAGAAAGTTGTTACCCATCACTTAACGACGCGTTATCAATTAACGAATGGTAATTACGTAACAGGAAATGCGAAGTTTGTCAGATAATTTTGCGAATCGCCAATTTAATTTTGGTAATACTTTACATTCCACATAACCCCATTTGTGGATCGACAAAGGATTAAAATAAGATGCCGTCGAAAATTCTGACTTTTTGGTGGAGATGAAATGGCTACAAAAAATGTCCACAATCTTTTTGAATAATGACTAGAAGTTTATCAACCCAGTGACTATGCTCTAGGCGAACGGTTAGAAGAACTCTTCTCTGTTCAAGAGAGATCAATGAATAGGGATTGTCCTCATCGTTGTTTTGAGTGTTTTTCGTTTTGTTTTTGTTCTAATTGGAAGAGAGGAAGAGAATTATGACAAATACAACGAATTGGCAAGTAGCTTTGAAGTCTCAAATTGATTTTAGAAACTTTATTGAAGATTATTTCCAGGGACACGATGAATTAACTGGCAGGTATAGCAATACAGCTTATTATGAATACTACACAGTTCGCCTTGGAAGCTCGGACAATTTGCAGATCACGATGCAAACTGGCGTTACTGCACCCGCCAATTTTGGCTTGAATCAAGTGCCTTATAAGGATGTCGAGACAATTTCGATTGAACAATTTAGGCAGTTGATTTTGAATAAGAAGTTTGCCGAGAAGGGGGTCTCGCTCGCTGATGCATTTAAAGCGGTTGCGGGCGTTCCTGGTGCTTAGATTTAAGATTGTTTGCAAGGTGTTGCTTTGCAATGTAATTGTACAATTTTCGGGGTTCAAATATATTAGGATAGGATATCTGGATTTCTGAGTTAATCCAAGTATTAAAGGTAAACCGGGCAGTCTTGGCTATCTACTAACGCCTGTTCGGACATTTTGTAATGTCGACTAAAATGAAGTATTGTTATCAATTGATACTTTACCAAGCGGGAGAGGTCAGTTAACTTCATTGTTGACAAACATTTTTTCCACGATTAGAATTACAGTCATAAAATTAAGTATGCTTGTTGGTAGCTAAGCAGTTTCAGACGCTAACCTAGGAAATTATTCCCAGGCTGCGTCTTTTTATTTTCTGGAGGATGTGGTTTTGAAATCATTTGATGGGTTCGATGACGACAGTTATGTAGTTGCTTGGGAGACCTTGTGGTAGTTTACTTAAACTTTGTTGATAAGTTGATATTGAGTTCGATCAATTAAGGAGGTTAATGATGGGATACTTGTTTTTAACTTTGGCAATCTTAGGCGAACTGGTTGGGACTAATTTATTAAAAGCTTCAGTTGGCTTTACGGTTCTTTGGCCTACAATTGGGGCACTTGGTGCTTACGGGGCATGCTTTTATTTTCTTGCTATTGCAATGAAAAGTGTTAATTTAAACGTTGCGTATGCGCTATGGGCAGGCTTGGGGATTGTGTTAACGACGGTTATTGCCGTTATTGTATGGAAAGAGCCGATTAACTTTGCTAGCCTTTTGGGAATTGGTTTAATTGTTTTAGGTGTTGTTGTGTTAAATCTATACGGTGCAAGTCATTAAGGCTCATTATTTCGGTTGTAATGGTAACTTTAATTACCACTTTTATCCTGTAGAAAGCTGTGCCAGACTGCAGATCCCAGAATTTAACTAAAAATACCATCATTCCCAGTTTGGGGTGATGGTATTTTTGGCTAAATTTTGAGATCTAAAATGCTATTTTAGTCTCTAATACAAATAAAACCAGCAGCCCAATGCTAGAAATAGCGTTTGGCTGCTGCTCTTATTTTATATATTGGAGGTCTATTTAAAACTACTGTTCCGCATCTGCTGCAACCAAACTGCGTTGGTGCAAGTAAGTAACACCACCAAACACAACGGTCCAGATAATAGCACCAACTGCGCCGATAATGTCTTCAGGTATGAAGAACAGGGTGATGAAGATAATGGCAAAAAATGCAATGGTGAGTGGGCTCGTAACCGAGTACCACGGCATTTTAAAGCCATCAGGCAAGAAATCAGATGATTCCCGGTACTTTCTGTGGGCAATCATTGCCAACGCGTAAACGATGATATACATATCATTAGACGAACCAGCCACAATTGTGAAGACTGATGCGGTTGCGCTGGTTAAGCTCATGATTGGTGTGATCAGAAGGAACAACGCTGAAACGATGATTGCTGCAGCTGGGACGCCGTTCTTAGAAATCTTAGCAATGTGTTTGTGCATCCAACTGTCTTCGGGATTTTCCTCAGCAATTTGATACATATGGCGGCCGGCGGAGAAGATGAAGCTATTCAGCGATGAAGAAGCGGACGTCAAGACAACAAAGTTAATGACGGCAGCGGCAGCGGGGAACCCAGCGAGCTTAAATACCTGAACAAATGGGCTGCTGGCGGCATTGAGGTGGGTCCAAGGAATAATCCCCATAATTACAATGAGGGCGCCAAAGTAGAAAATTAGGATTTTCAATAAAGTTTCGTTAACAGCTTTTTTGATAATTCGATGTGGCGTTTCAGCTTCACCAATGGTAATGCTGACAAATTCAATTCCTTGAAAGGCAAAAAAGACCATTGGAAAGGCTGAGATAAAGCCTAACCCGCCATGGGGAAACATGGTGAAGTTGTGAAAGATATTTTGGATGGAGGCGTGTCCCAGCGGGGTAACAGAGTGGCTGAACATCATGAAGACACCAGTAGCGATTAAGGCCAAAATGGCGATAATCTTAATCAAAGCGAACCAAAATTCAGCCTCCCCAAACACCTTAGCAGCAATTAGGTTAACTGAGGCTAACGTTCCTAAGAAGACCAACTGAATAATCCAAGAAGGAATGGTTGGGAACCAGAACTGGATATATGTAGAGATGGCAGTGATTTCGGCCATGGCACAAAAGGAAAGTCCTAACCAGTAGGTCCACCCAGTGAAATGACCGACTGTGGGGCCTAAGTAACGGGTAATAAAGGCAACAAAGGTATGTTGCGATGGATCAGAATAAAGCATTTCACCAATGGCCCGCATCATTAAGAAGAAAAAGATACCTAAAACTAAATAAACTAATAATATTGATGGGCCAGTCTTGCTAATGGTAGTTCCAGAACCGAGAAATAACCCAGTACCGATTGTGCCGCCAATCGCAATCATTTGAACATTTCGATTGCTGAGGGAACGCATTGTGCCATCGGCGTTTTCAGTAATATGAGATTTTTCCATAAACTAACTTCCTCCCTGTTGATAATAGATAATAAATTAAATTAGAAGTTCTCTAATCAAACTGAAATTATCCTACCACAAGAGGAGCTAATACCGTGATATTCAACAGAAAGTTTTAACATCATTTTGTAATTTGGAAATATTTTTTATGAAAAAAAGGTAAAAGATAGTTCCAGCCTATGAAAATAAAGAATTTGTTTTCATCTCGTTGTCAGAAATAAAAGTTACTCCTCCCCCGGTAACTTCAACGGCCGTGGACCAATATTGGTAGTAAAGGCAACGTTGGTATGCGTGTTACCAAATTCTTTGAGGGAAGCGTTAAATTCATTAAGTTCGGTCATATTTTTATAGAAGACTTTAAGTTGAACAGCAGCGTCTCCAGTGATGTAGTTGCACTCCACAACGTTAGGAACCTTTGAGACAAAATCGACAAATTTTGGCAATTCCTTGTAACTAACATCAATTCTGACGAATGCTTTAATGAGGTAACCTAACTTTTCATAATTGACATTGGCAGTATAACCATTGATAAAGCCGTGGTTCTCGAGATTTTGCAATCTAACGGAGGCTGACGGGGCAGAAATAAAACAACGCTCAGCGATACTTTTAACTGATGCGCGGCCATCCTCTTGAATAATATTTAGAATTTTGCGGTCTAATTTATCCATCTGGTCCGTTCCTCTTCTCTTAATTAAATTAACCAACATTATATCATTTCAAGGATTTGAGTGGTGACTTTGGATTGATCACAAGGTAAAAATAAAAAAGTTGGTGAAAGGGCTTGCAAAATTATTCTGATGATGTATAGTATATTTTGTAAGTTGGTTGTGCAAACAAACTAATTAAAAATTGGAGGACTTCTAAATGAGTTATTGGAATGTCGATAAAATTAAGTACGTTGGTACCGGAGATAAAAAGTCAGGATTAGGGTTCCAGTATTACAATCCAGATGAAGTTGTTGGTGGCAAGAAGATGCGTGACTGGTTACGCTTTGCCGTTGCCTACTGGCATACATTTGACCAACGACTGGTAGATCCATTTGGTGATGGTACCGCTCTTCGTCCTTACGACAAGTACACTGACCCAATGGACCAAGCATTGGCTAAGGTTGACGCTGCTTTTGAATTTTATGACAAATTAGGCGTTGATTTCCTCTGCTTCCATGATCGTGACTTGGCTCCTGAAGGTGACACGCTTCGTGAAACTAACAAGAACTTGGACAAAGTGGTTGACAAGATTGTTGAGAACCAAAAGACTTCCGGAATGAAAGTTCTTTGGAACACTTCGAACTTGTTCACGAACCCTCGTTTCGTTGAAGGTGCCGGTACTTCTCCATACGCTGACATTTATGCATACTCAGCTGCTCAATTAAAGCACAGTCTTGAAATTGGTAAGCGGGTTGGATCTGAAAACTATGTATTCTGGGGCGGCCGTGAAGGTTACGAATCACTCTGGAACACTGACATGAAGCGTGAACAAGAGCATGCTGCTAAGTTATTCCATATGGCTAAGGATTACGCTAACGAAATTGGCTTCGATGCTCAAATGTTACTCGAACCAAAGCCAAAGGAACCAACCACTCATCAATACGACTTCGATGCTGCAACCACCATTGCCTTCATGAAGGAATACGGCTTGGACAAAGACTTCAAGTTGAACTTGGAAGGTAACCATGCAAACTTGGCTGGTCACACTTACCAACACGAAATCCGCGTTGCTAGAGAAGCTGGCTTGCTTGGCTCTCTTGATGCTAACCAGGGTGACAAGTTGATCGGCTGGGATATTGATGAATACCCATCAAACCTTTACGAAACAACTGCTGCAATGACTGAAGTTGTTGAAAATGGTAGCATTGGCCCTCGTGGTGGCTTGAACTTTGATGCCAAGCCACGTCGTTCATCATTTGAACCCGAAGACCTCTTCTATGGTCATATTGTTGGAATGGATAGCTTCGCTGCTGGGTTACGAGTAGCTGTTGCCATGAAGAGTGATGGTGTTCTTGATAACATCGTTAAGAACCGTTACAGCTCATTTGATTCAGGAATTGGTGCAGATATCGAAAGTGGCAAGGCAAGCATGGCTGACCTTGAAAACTACTCATTAGACAAGACCCAAAAGGAATTGCGTGATGCAACCCATTCTGATCATTTGGAAGAAATCAAGGATACGATTAATCATTACATTATTCAAACGTTGAAATAAAGTGAGCGGAGCAAAGCGGTTAGAAACTGGAAGATAAGTCTCCTTGGACAGAAATTCCCGGTTCTGGAATTTTTGTCCAAGGTGCTTATCTGGAAGTTTCTGCTTTGCGGAGCGGTCCTAATCTATATGACATAGGCTAACCGCTAAACAACTAGAATTTCTACGTTTAAGTAAAATAACCAATAAAACCACGTATAATGGGAATGGAATTAATTTTCCATTCTCATTTTTTGATAGAGGAGGAACACACATGACCGACTGCGTATTAGGAGTGGATCTTGGGACCAGTGCCGTGAAAGTTTCGGCTGTCACCCAAACTGGTGAAATTATTGCCCAAGAAGGCATGGATTTTCCGTTGAACCAACCCAAACCAGGCTATGCTGAGCAAAATCCCAATGATTGGGTCAACGCGACAACTGTGGCCATTGTTAAATTAATTTTGAATGATTCAGTCAAGCCAGAACAAATCAAAGGCATTAGCTATTCAGGCCAAATGCACGGGCTGGTTCTATTGGATGAAAACAATCAGGTATTACGGCCAGCAATGCTTTGGAACGATACCCGTTCTACCAAGCAGCGCGAAGAAATCATGGCTAAGATGGGTGATCGTTTCGTTGAAATCACTCATAACCAGCCATTGGAAGGCTTCACGCTCCCCAAATTACTTTGGGTTAAGGAAAATCAACCAGAAATCTTTGCCAAGGCGAAAACGATGCTTTTGCCAAAGGATTATCTGAGATTTCGAATGACCGGCAAGCTTGCCATCGACTATTCGGATGCGACCGGGACGGTGATGTTAGACGTTGATAAACAGGAATGGAGTCAAGAAATCCTTGACACGTTTGGGATTCCAGCTAGTTTGTGTCCACCGCTGGTTCGCTCAATCGATCATACTGGCAATATTGACGCCTGGTATTCGATGTACTCTGGCTTGTCAACCGACACCCTAACCTTTGGTGGCGGTGCCGATAATGCGTGTGGCGCTGTTGGTGCGGGGATTGATAGCCCATCCAAAGTGCTTTCTAGCATTGGGACTTCTGGGGTGATTTTGAAATACGAACCCCAAAAGGAAACTAACTATCACGGCGTTTTACAGTATGAAGATCACGCAATCCCAGATGCCTATTATTCAATGGGCGTTACTTTGGCGGCTGGTTTTTCACTTAGTTGGTTTAAGAAGACCTTTGCCGAAAAAGAAGACTTTACCGACGTGGTAGAAAGTGCAGCTCAATCAACGGTTGGGGCTAATGGCCTGCTGTTTGCACCGTACATTGTCGGTGAGCGGGCACCGCACGCTGATGCGGATATCCGGGGTAGTTTTATCGGTGTTGACGGGATCCACCAACGTCACGACTTTGTCCGGGCGGTTCTTGAAGGGATCATCTTCTCGTTCAGAGATCTTTTGGATATTTACGAAAAAGAAGGGGCTAAATTTGATACCGTGGTTTCAATCGGCGGTGGTGCTAAGAGCCCCCTTTGGCAGCAAATTCAAGCCAACATCTTTAATACCCGGGTCGTTTCTCTACAAAACGAACAGGGGCCAGGACTTGGTGCGGCAATGCTAGCGGCTGTTGGTCTGGGGTGGTTCAAAACGATGCAAGATTGCACCAAAGTCTTTGTGAAGTTCAAGGATGTCTTTTTGCCTGAAGAAGAGAACGTTGCTAAGTATCAAAAACTCCATGAAATTTATAAACAAATTTATCCAAGTACCAAGAAAATTTCTCATGAACTGGTGGCTTATCGCCGGGAAAATGAAGAGAAGTGACAAAAAGGACCGTCCCCATTTTGCGGGTACGGTTCTTTTTTGATTGGCTCAACTTATCTGTAAACCATCCCACCGTCAACCAAAATCGTTTGACCAGTAATGTAGTCGGAATCCGGAGATGCTAAGAATGAAACTAAATTGGCAACGTCTGTTGGGACTTCATAACGGCCTAATGAAATTTCTGCCGTGTATTTAGCAAAGGCATCGCCTGGTTTTAGTGATGGATCTTGTTTAACCATTTCGGCATCGATTCGGTCCCACATCTTGGTTTTGGCAACGCCTGGGGCATATGCGTTGACGTTAATTTTGTACTTTGCTAATTCCTTAGATGCCGTTTGGGTGAATGAACGAACGACATGTTTGGTAGCGGAATAGGTACCAAGCATTTCGTATGATTCATGACCAGCAATACTCGAAGCACTGATGATTTTACCACCGCCACCTTGTTTGATGAATTGAGCGGCTGCTGCTTGGGTGCCAAAGAGCATTCCAAAGGCATTAATTGAAAAGAGCTTTGAAAGTTCCTTTTGGTCAATATCCATCAATGGGGTGACGGCTTCAACCCCAGCATTGTTAACAAAGACATCAAGGCGACCAAAGGTATCTACAGCGTGTTTAACTAATGCAAATTGGTCTTCACGTTTGGAAACGTCGCCAACAAAGCTGGTGACCTTAAATCCCTTATCCTTAAATTCGGCTTCAGTTTCATTTAACAGGTCCTGATTGATGTCGTGTAGGACGATATCAAATCCGTCGTTAGTAAGTCGTTCAGCAATGCCTTTCCCCAAGCCACCGGCTGAACCAGTAATAATCGCAACTTTTTCTGTCATAATTGTACCTCCCCTAAAACAGTGAGCGGAGCAAAGCGGTTAGGAATCGGAGTGTAAGTCTTCTTCGAGAGAAATTCCCGGTTTTGGAATTTTTCTCGAAGGTGCTTACGCGCAGATTCCTGCTTTACGCAGCTGTCCTAAAACCAACTAATCAACTCCTTGAAGACGCTTACATAATATAATATGGGGTGTTAGATTGCACACAATTTGACTGTAAAATGATTCATTTGTTGGAGAATAGGAGACTTAAGAACATTGGTTACTAGATGACGGGCGTAAACGATTGTGGCCTATTGAAATCATTTGAAAAGGTTTGGGTAATAATTAAAAGTGAAGCAGTTGGAAGAAAGAAGAGCTGAGACAAACGAGGCTTCTTTCATAAAGAGCTATTGGCTCATTTAAATACCGTCAATAACTTTTTTGAGCTGACACCAATGACCTAAAGTAAAACCTTGTAAAGGATTACAGACAGTTGTTCGATTTCAAACCAACTTGCCACATACAACAACCATCGCTATAATGAATCTCATATGTAAAAATTCGATTTTAGTAAGGATCCTGAAATAATGACAAAAACAAAACGGCCACAATGGCAAAAGAACGTATGGGCATTGTGGTTTGGTAACTTTGCAACCGGTGCAGGCGCTAGTATGTCGATGCCATTTCTACCATTATTTATAAATGAAATGGGAAATTTTCCAAAGTGGCAGTTAACGCTGTATGCTGGACTTGCGTTCTCAAGTGTTTTTCTTAGTCAGGCGATTGTGTCGCCATTATGGGGAAGTTTAGCCGATCGGACTGGTCGAAAACCAATGCTGTTGCGGGCATCAATTGGGATGACCATTAGTGCCACGTTGACTGGACTGTCGACTAACGTGTGGATGCTGATTGCGATTCGATTAATTCAAGGTACTTTTTCTGGCTATATTAACAATGCTTACGCGTTAGTTGCCAGCGAGGTGCCACGTGATCAAAGTGGGCGGACAATGGGTGCGTTAACCACTGGAAACGTGGGTGGCCAATTGATCGGCCCGATTATTGGTGGCTACCTTTCCGGCGTGTTTGGTTACCGATTGCCATTTTATATGTTTGGGTTCATGATGCTGTTAGCATCGCTGTCGACTTGGATATTCGTGAAGGAAGATTTCAAACCCATTAAGAAGGCGGCTAAAACTGGCATCAAGGACGCGTTTGTTGGCATTAAGCATAAACGAGTAGTTGTAGCGATGATTGTGTCGTCGATGTTGATCATGGCCGCAACGACTTCGATTAATCCAATCATCAGTTTATTTGTTAAAGAATTGATGCATAATCATGGGAATATCGCGTTTACAAGTGGGATTATCGCGGCGCTTCCCGGAATTGCAACCCTATTTTCTGCGCCGTACCTAGGCCGTTTGGGTGATCACGTGGGTCCGGAGAAAATCTTATTAGCTGGCCTCATCTTTTCTGCAGTTGTCTTTTTCCCAATGTTCTTTGTGACCACCGTCTTGATGTTGGGGATTTTACGATTCTTAATTGGCATTGCAAACGCGGCGTTACTTCCAATTACGCAAACGGTGATGACGTTAGAAGCGCCTGCCCGTTCTGTGAGTCGAATTTTTAGTTATAATCAATCATTTCAAGCAATCGGAGCGGTTGTCGGGCCAATGTTGGCCTCAGGAGTCGCCGGGGTGTTGGATTACCGCTACGTCTTTTTAATGACAACGATATTAGTCGTTATCAATTTGCTGGTCGTGGTGATTGCGTATAAGAAAGACAAAGTTAAGATTACGTCAACTTCAGCATAATGAGTGACGCATCAATCTGAATAAAATACGTAAAGGTTAGAGATTTTCTCTAGCTTTTTTGTTTCTAACTCATTACAGCTATAAAACGTTACCATTAATTTCAAGCGTTTATTTTCCATGGTCTTCAAGATGGTGTTAACATTTAAATAACGTCAATATTTCTGGACGTGAAATTATGTGGGGAGTTGGACTTATGAATTCTAGATTAAAAAAATCACTATATTTGGGATTAGCAGCAGTTTCAGTATTAGCTGCATCAAGTTTTACAACAACAAACGCCAGTGCGAAAAGTTACGCTAAGGCGACTTCTAATCAAACATTATCGGGTGCACCAGAGACCCGTAACGTTACGACTAACGGATCTAATGCGCTATATACCAAAGCAGGTACTTTACGCGGAGCAAGGTTAGTTGCTTCTAAGTACACGCTACAAAGTTATGGTAACGCCAAGAGTTCAACAAAGTACTTTAGGGCTTACCGAGTTGCAACTACTAATAAGGGATCCGTTTACTACAAAGTGGTTTCTTTCAATGGTAATTATCGTGGTTGGATCTATGGTGGTAAGTCGACAAATTCGTTTGCTGGCGGGGTTACAGCTGCTAACACAATGGCTAATGCGAATATGCCAACCGTTACGACCGGTTATACATTGAAGGATCCTAGTAAGAATACGCTTTGGGTAAATCCAAAGTGGTCACAGTATAAAGCAAAGCAAACTGATATGAGCGGCTACAAGGCTGGTGACACGTTCACAGTTAGCGCAGCGGCAACTAAGACCCGTGAAGGTTATTTATATTATCAAGTAACTGATGATAATAATTCAGCGATTACCGGTTGGGTATATGCTGCTGGACTAAATGCCCCAACTAATAATACGGTTGCCACTTCTAATAACAGCTTAAAGATTAATTATGTCAATGCTTCTGGTCAATCAGTTGGTAGTTACCAATGGATTATTCAACCAACTGATTTGAAGACTGGCGCTAAGCTCACCTATGGTGCTAAGTTAGGCGATATTTTGAATACAACTGATTCATTGACTTCAGTTGTATCGAAAAATGTGCCTGCTGGCTACACGGTAAGCAAGACCCAACCAAATACCACGATAGGTAACTTGACGGTTGGAAGTAACAATTACGCGGTTTATGTTGATGCTGCGAGTGCTCAGTACACATCGCAATTAGCATTCTACACAACTAATGTGAACGGCGCGACAATCAATGCCGGTCAACTGGTTGGCAATACCTACCCAACGTTGTCAGATTCAGAAAAAGCGCTGTTTAGTAGCAACAGTCAGGGCTTTATTCCAGCTGGAACGTTTGATAATGCCTTGTTTACAACTGGTAAGTTAGCTTCATTGACACCGGTTAATGGTGGTGCAAAGTATGCGTTTAATCGGGACGCTACCGTTCAGGCAAATGCGCAAGCGAAATATGGCGACACAATTAAATTGATGTATACTCAAGCTCATTAGTTAGTATGAGCTTTATGATTGAGAGCGGGACAACGGAATTAATTGTCTCACTCTTTTTTTGTTCCGCGTAGGACATTGTGAAAATGTAGGCTAAAAAACTGACAAGTTGATTACGCACATGATAATATGAGTATAGGAACAATTACTGTTTGCAAATAGTTAATTTTCCTAATGGTTGTTTATCATGGCAGCGGATTAAACGGGGGACGCCTATTAGACGTGGCTGAATGATTGAGAAACGTTTCTGACAAACGAGAATTATTAATAACTTCAGCTAAGATAAAACGCTTTGACCCATGTTAACTATTTTCCGAGATAGGCCCTGAAATGACGATTTCTGGGCCTTTTTTGGTTGATAAGTAAAATAGCTGACACGTGTGTCAAACGGGGCGTTTCACACGCTGATTCGATGGGATCACCCATATCTTGATGCCATATCCTCGCCTTTTATCCAGAAAAGCGCCATAATAAATGTATTAACTATAATTAAATTGAAAAGGGGAGACAACCATGTCGATCTTAACTGATACCTATGAGCTTAATAATGGCGTCTTAATTCCCAAAGTTGGGTTTGGAACTTGGCAGATACCCGGCGGCCAGCAAACCTATGACGCTGTTAGTATGGCATTAAAAGCTGGTTATCGGCACATTGATACTGCCAAAGTTTACCGGAACGAAAAAAGTGTTGGCGAAGCGATTCTTGACTCAGATGTTGACCGAGAGAACGTCTTCGTGACGTCAAAATTACCAGCAGCGACCAAAACCTATGATGGCGTCATCGCAGACTTTCAATCAACGATGAAGGCATTGAACCTATCATACCTTGACTTGTACCTCATTCACGCACCATGGCCATGGAATGAGCGAGGTGCCAACTACGATGAGGGCAACATCGAGGTCTGGAAGGCAATGCAAGATATTTATGCCAGCGGTGATGTGAAAGCAATTGGGGTTTCTAATTTTAATGGTCACGATTTGCAGAACATTTTACAAATGGCTGACGTTAAGCCAATGGTTGACCAGATCCGATACTTTGTTGGTTATACAGAACCGCAAATCACTCAGTTTGCTCAGGAAAATGGGATGCTAGTTGAAGCCTATTCGCCGCTTGCAACCGGGGGTATTTTAGAAAATGCGGATATTAAACGGATTGCTAAGAAGTACGACGTCAGTGTTGCCCAGTTAGCAATTAAATTTGTCCTTCAAAATGGTGTGTTGCCGCTGCCAAAGGCTACCCATCAAGATCATATTGAAGCCAACACCGAGTTGGACTTTGAAATTAGTTCAGACGATATGAAATCGTTGAACGCACTATCCGGAACGGATATGGCATAAGAATTTACAATAATAATTTAAGGGAGATTTATTTAAGATATGAGTAATGTGTTGATTTTAGGTGCTAATGGTAATATTGCTAAGTTAGTTGAAAAGCAGATTTTGACTGAAACTGATCATCATTTGACGTTGTTTTTGCGTAATGCTAAGCGACTCTCAATAAGTGATCCTAGTCGGGAAACGGTGATTGAAGGAGACGCGACTGATGTTCGCTCAATCGTTGCCGCCCTTGATGGGATTGATATTGTGTATGCTAATTTGGCCGGTAAAAACATTGAAGATGAAGCCAAAGCTACTTTGGCTGCTATGGATCAGGTTGGAATCGATCGCCTCATTTGGATCTCGACGCTGGGGATTTACGATGAAGTGCCAGGCAATTTCGGTAAGTGGAATCATCAACAGTTAGACGGTGGGTATTTGGAAACGTACGCCGCTGCTGCTAAGGTGATTGAAAATTCTGGTCTGAAGTATACGATTATTCGCCCCGCCTGGTTATCGAATGATGATATTGTAAGTTATGAAACGACACAAAGGGATGATCCTTTTAAGGGGACTAAAGTTTCTCGGAAGAGCATCGCGGACTTTGTGGTTCGTTTGATTAATGATCCAAGTGCGCAGGTTCGTCATTCCGTTGGTGTGAACCAGCCAAATACTGATGGTGATAAGCCGTCGTTTATGTAGAATACTTTAATGGTGCTTCTTGGTAGCTAACTTTTAGCTGCTGGGAGGCTCTTTTTTTATGGCTTGATTTCGCCCCGTAAATTTGGGTTTCCATTAAGAAGGTTGCGGTTTTCTTAAGCTGAACACTTTTTTAGTAGCAAGTTTGCGAATTTAAGCTTCGATTAAGCTCATCCAATTAATCTAGGGACAATCAAATATGAAAGAAGGGATGACCACAGGATACCTAAATTAAGATTAAAGGGGAGAGACAGATACGGGAAGACTAAGAAAAATACTATACGCAGTTAGCGTAGGTGCAGTGATGATTGGCACAATCTCTGGTTCTGTTATTTCAGCCAACGCAGCGGTCACGTCAACGCAACCTCAACAACTCAAACAACCTAAACCAGATATCGAAACGGAAACCCGCGAACTTGATAACGCAGCGAGTCCCAAAAATAATTTTCATAATGATCAAAACGATTCATTGACGACCATCAATAAGCCGCCCGCTCTGACGGCGCCATCGGAAACTTCAGCAGAAACCTTAACCAATAACAGCGGTTTTGAGCATCGACCAGAAAGGGTGACAAATTCAACTCATAAGACGACTGACTCAGGATTGACGGACAGTGTGATTGTTAATAGTCACTATACGGGAATAAGTTACACCCAATCAGAATAAAAAGGGGATGATAACAAAATAACTGATTCTTTTTACAGATTTAAGCTTCAGTTAAGTTCAGTAGGATATTCTATAGACAATCAAATATGAAAGGAGGTGATAACAAAGCACAACCCCAACATGAATTTACCTTAGCTTCTCCAATCATAACAAAATGCGAAAGGAAGGATGCACACGGTGCCTATGAAAATAAACCAAGAATTACAGTTTCGACGTAATCGACGAATGACTTCCAATCAGAGGATTGTTGGTTGGAGATGCTTTTAAAACTAAGAACTGAGTTAATCCAGCCGGAGAACTGAAACTCATCAATCTAAATTTGAAAGAAGGGATGCCAGTGAATCAATAAGCCGATGTGCAAACGATAAAACAATTCACCCCTCAAATAATTAATAGTAACCCTCTTGAGAAACCCCAACGATTTCTTAACTTCATGAATTACCCCTCAATATGAAAAATTCCTCAAAGCCTCTGCGTGTTAGCGGGGGCTTTTTTGTGGGGATCGAAGGGTATGCAAAATATTGTAATACTTGTTTGATGTTTGTTTTAATAGCACCGTCAAGTTTGAACTGTTTTATTTGGGAAAGTCTGGTATCCTTAAACTAGTTGTTGGAATGATACATATTTTAGCTCGTCTTTATTTGTATGTATTTTTGAAGTTAATGAAAAACAGTTGTTTTGAAATTTCGGAATGTTGGTTTGGCGGGATTTGTTTGGTGTGTTCCCCATGCGTATGGGGGTGATCCTGGGACAGAGGGATCAGGGTACGCAGTGGAAATGTGTTCCCCATGCGTATGGGGGTGATCCTTTACTCATCCAGTCTCATGGGGAAGTGCAAGAGTGTTCCCCATGCGTATGGGGGTGATCCTGCTCCCACCCAATACTCGATGGAGCTAGGCATGTGTTCCCCATGCGTATGGGGGTGATCCCTCCGACCAGCAATATCGGTGGCGGTTCCGATGGTGTTCCCCATGCGTATGGGGGTGATCCTCGCTACGGCTTTAGATATTGATATCAAGAGTTGTGTTCCCCATGCGTATGGGGGGGTGATCCTTTGCGTTTCAATCTACTGCTTCATATCGTCGAGTGTTGCCCATACTTATGGAGGTGATCCCGTAAAATGATCTTGATGATTAGCGAACGCTCTTTTTAACAAAATATCAAAATATCAAAATATTTAAAGTCAGCGTCCCTTAGAAGATCCTCAACTCTTTCTTTAATTATTCATGCAAATCATTCGCTTAAAGCCAACGAGGCTTTTTATTTTGTATTACTTGAACTTACTTTTAATTTGTTGCCAACAAGTTGGGTAGTAAAACATTGCCGGTATTTGGTTAATTATTGCTAATATCGCTAAAAAAACAAGTCCCAGCATGATAATCATGTTACCTAATATCATGTCAATAAAATTATGGAAAGCAAACATAAGCAGTAATAGGGCAATATATATCCACCAACTGGTAAAAAATTTGTAGCTTATGCCAATGACAAAAATTGCAATTACTAACAATGCCATGAAATCAGCTTCCCCATAGTCAAGTTATAATCTTAACTTGATTATAGTATAAATTCGGAAGTGTGACGCTTTAATTGTAGCTAATTGTTCTTCATTAATTTAAGCGTTGATATTCCCAGGCCTTATTTTTTAACGAGTACGTATAGTCAGTTTCTTTATCTGTATTTAGATCTGTGTAGTATGTCCAAAGCTCCTTAGTATTAATGGTTTGTCTACTTTTTAACAGGATATTTGTTGTGCCATCTGGTTTACAGAAAAATGATACAACGCCAAGGCTAGAAGTGTTGTATGAGTCAAAATCAGAAGGGTCTGCGTAATAAGTATGACCAATTGTATTGACAATTAGAGGACTAAATCCCAAAAGCTCGCTTATTTTGTTATCTGTATCAACCCTGGTTAATATTAACGGAATTCCTGAATTTGTAATTTGAACTGAACGAACCGCAAGACCATACTGAAAATCCAGCGTATCAGACTTTAAAGCAGCGGGATTAGATTCGTCTATCGCGTCGTCTGTAAATATAGTAGATTCTACACAATCCTTTAGTGAACTTGAGGCAATATTGTAAGTAAGCTTAGTGTTTTCCATATGTATGTGGGTGATTCTTTGACTAGTGCTTTGAAATCCCTCATCGTCAGGTTATTCCCATGTATATGGGGATAACCCTCTAGGATATTATCCAACTCAAAGAAGGCAGATTGTCGTTCTCAGTGCGCACGGACTGAGAACGATTTTAAAGAGGCTCGACATTAAACTCCTATGTTAGAAGTTTGATATCGGACCTCTTTTGCTAATTTTAGAAAGTTGCATATAATATTACAAAATGTACCAGTATCTCGATAAGAAGTGTGGTCGGAAATCAATACGATCCCGACCCAGTTGCGCCCTTTAATTCAAACAACTGTGCCATCATCCCCGAACCATCTGCGTGAAAGCTAAACGCTGGTTCACTGTAAGTGGCCCAGTTATTCAACTCTGTATCTCGGTGTTCTTGATCACACGTTAACAACTCATGACTAGCGGTTTGAGCCGTTTTTTTGTAGGAAACTAAGCCGTTACTATTGTACGTTAACATCGCACCTAATCCAGTATTGACTGTTGCAATTCCCGTTGGCAGGAAGTATGCAGGCAAAACTGCCATTACTTCAGCGTAGCCACTTAGGTTAGCGTTGTAAGATTGGCCGTTTGGACGGACATGGCTGGTTTGCTGCCATAGTTCTTTTGATCGTACGATGGCTTTTGATTTGAGGGACTTGTTATGCTTAAACGGTTTTAGCCCTTTGGTAGCTCGATAGGCGTTAATCTGTTTTAGATATTGAGTTTCTACCTTGCGGGCCAGGGTTGACTCCTTTATGTACTTTACGGTAAGCGTGTCCGGCAGCTGATCGTAAGTGTAATCTTGCTGCAGCTTGTATGGCACGTATCCCTTAACTTTTTTAACATACCCTTTAGAAGATGCATAGCCGGTTGCTGAATAGGCGAGCCCTGAACCAAATGCGGAAACACCGTTTGCTGAACGATGATAGGTCAAGGGTGCTCGTACCTGTTGACCAGTCGTTGAAACATAGTTAACCTGCATCGTCTTAACCGTTTGTGCTTTCGCAGTCGAAATAGAAATTCCTAGAATCCCAAGCACAACGCTGAGCAGGGTCAGCACTTTATAGATTGATTTCACATTAATTCCCCCTTAAAAATAAGTGAGCGGATCCAAGGTGCTTACACTCCGATTGTTGCTTGGAGGCGCTATTCGAAAAACATCACAAATTACTAGATGCTTTTATTGTAACAAATTCACCAGTCGTTGTTGTGAAAATTCAGTGATAAGATTAAGAAATTATTTGATGATTATTATTTAAGATTAGCAAGTAATCCACCACAGCCTTTCTACAATTCCTTTAATAATGGGCAATGCGGAATGTAAAATAAATTATGACTAACGGTTGACAGATGCTCAAAAATGAATTATGGTATTTACATTAAATGTTGATGAGAGAACATAAAAGCATTGAGAAAGAAAGTAGCGCATAAAATTGTTGGGTAGCGAACCTGGATGAGTGAAAGCAGGGACAACGGTTTGTGAGTGAAAATCACTTTTGAGCTATGGGCTGAACAAAGTAAGCAACCATCGGTACGCAACCGTTATAGATGCGGCAAATCGTAATCCTTAAACATTGAGGGTTGCCGTTTGTGTGAGGCTTTTTTAGCAAACAAAGGTGGTACCGTGCGTGAGCGCCCTTTCAGAGAGTAAATTCTCTGGAAGGGCGCTTTTTTCTCGTCAACATTAATAATAGGACAGCTGCGCAAAGCAGGGATCTGCGCGTAAGCACCTCTACCAAAAATCCCAGAACCGGGATTCCCGGTAGAGGAGACTTACACTCCGATCCCTAACCGCTTTGCTCCGCTCACTTTATTTTTAGGACAGCTGCGCAAAGCAGAAACTTCCATATAAGCACCTTGTTCAAAAATTCCAAGCCCAGGAATTCTTGACCAAGGAGACTTATATTCCAGTTTCAAAGCGCTTTGCTCCGCTCACTTATACGAGGAGGTAGTTAGATGCAAGCAGGTAGTCGAATTGTAACGTTAGCAAATGGGTTCCATTTATTTACCAGAACAGTTGGTCAAGGTGATGTGAAGTTACTTTGCGTTCATGGTGGACCGGGTAGTAATCACGAAGAGTTTGAAAACTTTGGTGATCGGCTGGCAAAATACGGTGTTCAGGTATCAATGTATGATCAATTAGGATCGTTTTACTCTGACCAACCGGATTTTACGCAAAAAGATAATCAAAAGTACTTAACACTTGATTACTATTTATCGGAGCTAGAAGAGGTTAGGCAAAAGCTGGGCTTAGATCACTTTTATCTGTTAGGGCATTCTTGGGGCGGGCTATTAGCTCAAGAGTACGCGTTGAAATATGGCGATCATCTCAAAGGTGTGGTGGTCATGAGCATGATTGACAACATTGCGGAATATACCGTCCATATTAATCAGCTGCGGGAAAAGACGTTTTCGAAGTTTGACGTCAATTATATGAAGGACGTTGAAGCTCATGAACGCTTTGATGACCCTAAATACAAAGAGCTGGTGGCAGAACTTTATAAGATTTACGTCAATCGTCATCCGGAAAAAGCGCCACATCATCTGGTCGAAACCATGGCGACCCCGGTTTATAACCATTTTCAGGGTAACAACGAATTTGTCATGGTAGGAACTTTAAATGGCTGGGATCGCCGAGCCGATATTCACAACATCACGGTCCCAACCTTGTTGACATTTGGCGATCATGACACGATGCCGTTGGCAACCGCTCAAAGAATGCATGAGCAAATTCCTCATTCACGGTTGGTACTAACTCCGGATGGTGGTCACTGTCATAGCGTCGACAATCCGGACGCATTCTTTAGCACGTTGGGTGAGTTTTTAATGGATGTTGAAGATGGTGAGTTTAGAGATTAAAGGTTCAAAAATATTGTAGGACAGCTGCGCAAAGCAGGGATCTGCGCGTAAGCACCTTCGAGAAAAATTCCAGAACCGGGAATTTCCCTCGAAGGAGACTTACACTCCGATTCCTAAGCGCTTTGCTCCGCTCACTTACTTTTGGAGGGATTTACATGAAAAAATTATTATTAAGTTTAATGGTTGGGGCTTCAACCGTTTTATTAGCAGCTTGTGGGACTAAGACTTCTAGTTCCAAACGTAATTCAGTCTCATTGATGCAGACATCTGAACTATTATCACTAGATACGTCCGAGCACGCCGACTTTACGACTTGGAACACCTTGGAAAACAGTATGGAAGGCCTATACCGGGCAAATAAAGCAAATGAACCAGCCCCAGCTTCAGCGACATCCGTTGTCAAACCAACTGATCATGGGTTAACCTACACGTTTCACTTACGCAAAAATGCTAAATGGAGTAATGGTGACCCACTAACAGCTCAGGATTTTGTAACTGCATGGCGGCGTTCAGTGTCACCAACGACTAAATCAGGTTACAACTACATATTCTCAGGTATCAAGAATGCTGATGCGATTACAGCAAGCAAGAAATCACCCAAAACGCTTGGTGCATATGCCTTAAACAAACATACATTGCAAGTTAAGTTGGAACATCCAATGCCGTATTTTGATAAGATGATGGTTCTGCCAGCATTCTTCCCAGAAAATCCAACTGCCCTTAAAAAGTTTGGGTCAAAATATGGTACGCAATCAAAATATCTGTATTACAATGGTCCGTTTAAGGTAACAGGTTGGAACGGTACTAACGATAGCTGGACGTTGAAGCGGAACAACCACTACTATGATCAAAAAGCCATTCATTTGGATGAGCTTAAGTATAGTGTCGTGAAGGATGCCAATACGGCTCATGAATTATTTGACCAGAAGAAGTTGGATGATGCCACCATTACTGGAGTGACAGCCAAAGGTCTGCAGCAGAATAAAGATTTGATCCATGAACGCAAGGCCGGAACCTACTATCTGCGGTTGAATGTAAGAAATGGCAAACCACTGGCAACTCAGAAGATGCGCCAGGCCATCAGCTTAGTACTTAATCGAAAGCAACTAACTAAGGATGTTTTGGCAGATGGGTCGCAGCCAGCTTATACGTACACAGCGCCTGATCTAGCCAAAGATCCAACAACTGGCAAAGACTTTGCGACAGAAACTAAACCTAGTGACACTTATAATGTTGCTAAAGCCAAGCAACTGTGGACTGAGGGAGTTAAAGAGTCGGGTCAAAAAGGGACCGTTAAGATGGCTATTGTGGGTGATGACCAAACAATCACGAAGAACGTGGCCCAATTTGTTCAAGCCTCAGTTAAAAAATCATTGCCAGGCGCTGACCTCACCGTACGGAGCTTACCAGCCAAGGGACAACAATCTGCCGAACTCAATGGTGACTTCGATATGGAACAAATTTTCTGGCTTGCGGATTTTGCTGACCCAATCAGTTTTATGGGAATTCTTCAAAGCAGTAATCCCCAAGATTATGGGAAGTATAAGGATGCTTACTTTGATAAGCAGTACCAAGAAGCAGAAAGTTCCCACGCTGCTGATGTAAAGCAATACTGGCAGAACATGCGTAACCTGCAGGAAAGACTGAATACGACAATGCCAGTGGTGCCACTGTATCAAATGGTGGAAAGTCACTTGGTTAACCCGCGCTTAAAGGGTGTCCTGCGTCATCCAGTTGGTGAGGACGATTATACCCGAGCTTACTTGAATGAATGATGTTAAGCAGAAATGGATATGAAGTTAGCCAGTGGTGGTTGTTAATTCCATTGACAGAATCACTTTGTCATAGCCAATAATGCTGAGCACAAGCAGCCATATCCCTGCCACACCGTCGCTGATATTGACCAGATATAAATGCTTGACCATTTTACTTGATCGCATTATTCTCTAATCAAAGTTGATGGTAAGCACGGTATCAGGAGGTAAGGTATGGCAAATTCCACAGAGCGCCATCAAAACGGTCAAGAAACTGATTATGCTTCAAAAGACTACTTTGATTTGATGGTTAAGTATTGGCGAGCAGCGAACTACATTTCGGTTGGTCAGTTGTATTTACAGGACAATCCATTGTTGAAACGGCCATTGACTAAAGCGGACGTCAAGTTTCACCCGATCGGTCACTGGGGTACGATTGCCGGTCAGAATTTTATTTATACGCATTTGAATCGAATTATTAAGAAATATCATCTAAATATGTTCTATGTCGAAGGGTCCGGTCATGGCGGTCAGGTGATGGTATCTAATTCATACCTTGATGGCAGCTACACGACTATTTATCCAAATATCACCCAGGATGAAGCCGGCTTGCAGCGGCTGTTCAAGCGTTTCTCGTATCCAGGTGGTGTGGCTTCTCATGCCGATGCCAAGACGCCTGGCTCCATTCATGAAGGTGGCGAGTTGGGGTACTCGTTGTCGCATGGTGTTGGGGCGATTTTTGATAACCCTGACGTTATCGCTGCCGTTGAAATTGGTGATGGTGAGGCGGAGACTGGGCCACTAGCAGCTTCGTGGTTTTCGAACGTCTTCATTAACCCGGTTAAGGATGGGGCGGTATTGCCAATTCTGAACCTTAATGGTTTTAAAATCGCTAATCCAACCATTTTGTCACGTAAGTCAGATGAAGAATTAACAAAGTACTTCGAGGGGATGGGCTGGGAGCCGGCCTTTGTTGAGGGCGATGATGCTGAAAAACTGACGCCAGTCATGGCTAAAGCAATGGATTCAGCTGTTGAAAAGATTCATATGATCCAAAAGAATGCTCGTGAAGGATCCGCGGACGATGCCAAACGGCCAGTGTGGCCAATTATTATCTTTCGGGCGCCCAAAGGTTGGACTGGTCCAAAGGAATGGGATGGCAAGCCGATCGAAGGATCATTTAGAGCCCACCAAATCCCAATTCCCGTTGATTCAGAGCACATGACACATGCTGATGCGTTGGTTAGTTGGCTTAAGTCATATAAAGCTGAAGAATTATTTGATGAAAATGGGACGCTGAAGCCGGAAATTCGAGCAACCACGCCGACCGGGAATGCGAGAATGGCCGCCAATCCAATTACCAACGGTGGCTAGGAGCAGAAGCAGTTGGATTTGCCGGACTGGCGCGATTATGCTTTGGATAATTCAAAACGCGGTACTGGTGAAGGTGGCCAGGATATGCTGGAACTAGGAAAATTCTTGCGGGATGTGATTCAACGTAATCCAGATAACTTCCGCTTATTTGGGCCGGACGAGACGGCGTCTAATCAACTTCAAGACGCCTTTGAAGTCACAAAGCGGCAATGGCTGGATCCCATTGAAATGGCAAACGATCAGTGGATGGGCGCAAGCGGGCGAATCATTGACTCACAGCTTTCAGAGCATCAAGACGAGGGCTGGCTTGAAGGCTATACATTGACTGGCCGTCATGGCGTCTTTGCAAGTTACGAAGCCTTTTTGCGGGTGGTTGATTCGATGCTGACCCAGTACTTCAAATGGATTCGGGAAGCCGATGAACAAACTTGGCGAAAGAAGTACCCGTCATTGAACATTATTTCGTCGTCAACCTCATTTCAGCAGGATCATAATGGTTACTCACATCAGGACCCAGGGATTTTAACCCATTTAGCCGAAAAGAAGCCCAAGTACATTCGTGAATATTTGCCAGCTGATGCTAATAGTTTGTTAGCGGTGATGCATCACGCGTTAAATATGAAACAAACCCTGAACATCACGGTTGCGTCCAAACATCTGCGACCACAATTCTACTCAGTTCAAGAAGCTGAACAGTTGGTTGACCAAGGGTTAAAAGTGATTGATTGGGCAAGCACCACAAAACCGGGTGAAGTGCCCGATGTTGTGATGGCTGCTGCTGGAACTGAGCCAAATATGGAAAGCTTAGCGGCAATTGATATTTTGCACGACCAGTTCCCAGATTTGAAGATTCGCTTCATTAACGTGGTCGATTTACTTAAGTTACGGTCGCCACAGTCGGATCCGCGGGGATTAAGTGATGCTGAATTTGACAATTATTTCACCAAGGATAAGCCGGTTATCTTTGCCTTTCACGGGTATGAAGATTTGATTGAGAGCCTATTTTTCCGGCGTCATAACGGTAATTTGCATGTTCATGGTTATCGTGAGGATGGCGACATCACAACCCCATTTGATATGCGGGTGCTCAATGCCTTGGACCGTTTCCACTTGGCTAAGGAAGTCGCTCAAGATGTCTTTGGTGAACAATCAGCTGAATTCACTTCTAAGATGGATGATAAATTACAACAACACCATGATTACATTCGTCAAAACGGTGCTGACTTGCCGGGGATCTTGAATTGGGAATGGAAAGAGTTGAAATGAGGACTGACTACTGAATGATGATTGGCATCCTTTAATAACAAAATGAAGAAATCTCTTTGCCTGGTGGGGTGAAGGGGCTTTTTTTCAAGGTGCTTTTATTGACTTATGTAGACACATTGGATATACTATTTACGAAAAATGTAGATTTTATATTCAGTGAAGGAGGCGTGATATCATGAATGAACTTATAAAAGATGATGGTCAAACTAAGTTATCTAAGTGGGGGAATTCCAGCGCAACGCGAATTCCAGCTAAGCTGATTGAGGAGCTCGGTTGGAAGGATAATGAAAATTTGGCGATCAAGATCGAACATAATACATTGGTTTTAAAACCAATTTCTAAACGCCCTACCGATATTCATGAATTATTTGCCGGTTGGCAAGATGATGGCAAAAAGGATACAGAGATGGACTGGGGGAGAAGCCAAGGACATGAAGTCAAATGGTAACACAAGGTGATATCTTTATCGTAAACTTTAATCCCAGTAAAGGTCACGAACAAATGTCCCAACGCCCAGCAATTGCGTTGAGTAACGATTTAGTGGCTCGAAGTAGCAACATGACAATTGTGGCACCGATTAGTAGTACCTCAAGGCATTATCCGATGTATTATTTCCTTCAAACCACTAAAAAAATTCACGGCCAAGTGTTGTTAGATCAAACGATTGCTTTGGATTTGAATGCCCGAGGTGTTACTGACAGTGACATTGTCGAACACATTTCAAACCAAGAACTTGAAGAGATCATTTATCGGTATAAATTATTATTTTCAATCGATTGAAGTATGAACGTACGGATCTGAATCGAGACTGAAAATAGCCGCTTAGATTTCTGAATCTAACGAAAAAACCATTCCAAATTAGGAATGGCTTTTTCATTAAACGATAGGATTTTGTCGACTACTACAACCGGTTGCTAGTGATTCAGGAGAATTCCTAATTCTCCTGGATCACTAGTTTCTTACTTGCACTTACATAATACCCATTGTTTAACTGATAGCGAGTCGTAAGGTTGTGTTTTACCACTTTCTTGACGGTTAAATGGGCCCCTTTCTTGTACGATTTTGTTCGGCCAGTCAGTGATTGATTCTTGTAAGCATGAACACCTTTCTTGGCAATAACGGTGATCTTTTTGTTCTTTGGCACGGATTGGTAATACACTGACGAAACGTAGTTGGGGTTGGCAGTGATGTAGCCAATCTTACCCGCGGATTTACTGTGGTGGTTGACATCCTTGACTTTATACCTTAACGCGCCACCTTTTGAACGTGCATAATCAGTAATAACAAACATTGGTCGGTTAACCCGTTTTTGTTTAGGGTATTTGACTAATCGCTGATTCTTTTTAAAGGTAGCGTTTTTGTACATATAGATTGTCTTAGTTGCGTAGACAGCCGTTCCCTTCTTGGAAGTGCTACTTGGAACGCTCACTGATGACGTATTCGAAGCTTGATCGGATTGATTAGCTGAAGCTGTTGAAACGTCAGGAGTTGTCGATGGTGCTTGGTTTGTTTGGGATCCCTGGGTAGTTGAGCCGTTTGAGACAATGATGGTAGTTGTCCCGCCCTTGTCACTGTGATTTCCACCATTATCAGGTGTATCCTTAGCAGGAATCTTAATGTTAAAGGCGTGAGTATTGGTTGGATCCACGGCGTCGGTTAACGTAAAGGTTACAGTCTTGCCCGCTTCAGCTGGGTTATCAAGGCCACTAATTTTGCCGGTTGCATCAATACTGATGTTTGCATTGCCTCCGGTCCACTGTGGCTTAATAAAACCAGTTTGATTGAGCTGAATGGTTTTCGTGCCAGCAGGAGCCGTGATTGTGCTTGGCGATGCTGTATCCGTGATTGGTGTTAATGTTTTTGCATCATTGACCGCATAGGAATAACTGTGATCCAAGGTGAATTTTCCGGTGTTATTAAAGAAAAAGTACAGCGTGCCCTTGAGACTCGGCTTGGCTGGTGTTATTTTGACAACAACGACATCTTCTGGCCGCACGGTTGCCATCCCCTCAACCTCGCTATAATCCGCATTTGGATTATCAGGCGCTGGCTTAATCTTTAAGCTGGGATTATCAACGATTTGCCCCTTTGGATTGTATTCAATTGCTTCAGTCTTGTAGGCGTCGCTGTAATACTGCTCGTAGCCAACAATGTCGATATTATTTGGGCTTACTTGAACGGTTGAAACATTAAATGATTGTCCAGGGGTAAGATCCATATTGGAAACCGTGCTAACAGGAACCTTCGTTGGCGCTGTTAGCGAATTGAGCTCGGTGTAAAAATCTGGATCGTAATTACTATAGTCGGGTGTTGGACCATAATAAGCTAGTGTCCATTGACCGGCTTCTTTGTTACTTAGATCAAATTGGGTATCTGCTGCATGAGCAATGATGCCAGTCTGAGTATCACCTGATTTAGCGGCTGTTATCGTGCCAAATATAGTGAACGCAAAAAGACCGGCAGACAAAATTGATACCAGTTTTCGTGTTTTCATATAATCCCCCCAAAAAAGTGAGTTCAGCAGAGCGGCTAGCCTGCGGAACCAAGCGGTTAGAGGCTTAGGTGCAAGTCTCTGCTTGGTGGCGCACATTTCTGCTAAGTAAGCCACGAAATTTTTTGAATCCAGAATTTTTGTGGTAGTGCTTACACAGAGATTGTTGCTCGGCAGAACTGTCCTATAAAGATTGTCCCCATCAACATTGTTTACAATTATATTATATAATCAATAATTAAAAGATACTATTTTAAAGATTGCAATTATACTGAGAGCCGAGTTGGGAGGATTTATGCACAAAGAGTTGGCTTAAAACGGTACTTGCTAATTATAGACAGCATTAGTTTGTTAGTATCGCTTGATTTGAAGTTGGTTGATATTGTAGGGTTGGAAAGTAAAATTTTGATGGTTATTCTGGACGGATGTATTTCAAACGGTTTCAACGGATTACACGAAACAAGACGGGATTGACCCCTTAAATGTCGTTTGGAATTCGCTGACAGATAAGAATTGTAAGTTAGATACGACTTTTAATATGAAATTAAAATATATCCCGCAAAGGTTTTAGGTGCTAAAAGACTAGAATTTGGTGGTCTAATTCAGAGATTAATAAAGATTCCGTAAATGGCTGATTTGGTCACTTAACGAAAACAATCTAAGATTAGATCCAGTTAGAAA
>NZ_AZEB01000019.1 GCF_001434135.1 Lentilactobacillus kisonensis DSM 19906 = JCM 15041
GTATTTTGCATATCTTTGTGAATAAATCAGGGTATAATAGTCCTTCAACAATCCCTTTAATTCACTTGATGATACCTTCTTGAATGGATTATTTTCTTCAATATATAATTGACTCATATCGATTACATCAACTGTAAATAACATTCTCATCACTCCACTGTAGTCTGACAGATTCGAGAATTACGACCTTGCCAGTACTAATTTTATTGAAATAGTAGTCTCCAATTCATTATCCATATGGCACCCTAACCCATACCTAAGCTAATACCTTAAAACAGCAAAAAAGCTACCAGAAGCGCTTCATTAACCATTATTCCAACTCACACCTCAGCTCATACTTTCTACAAACCTCACTTATGATACGGACTCCCCTCATTAATCATAAACGCCCGGTAAATCTGCTCAGTCAGCACTAATCGCATTAACTGGTGCGGCAACGTAAACTTCCCAAACGAAATCTGGGTATCCGCCCGATCGAGAACTTCCTTCGACAGGCCAAGTGAGCCACCAATCACAAACGTAATATCCGAATGACCATAAGTGGTTAAGTCCGCGATTTCCTTTGCGAACGCTTCAGATGACCGCTCTTTGCCTAAGATTGCGAGTGCATAGACGTACTCGCGATCTTTTATTTTAGCCAAAATCCGCGAACCTTCCTTTGCCATTACGTCATCCATTTCCGCTTGACTCAGTGATTCGGGTGCTTTTTCATCGGGAACTTCGATAATCTGAAACTTGCAGAATCGCGATAACCGCTTGGCATATTCCGCAATTCCCTGTTTGAAATATTTTTCCTTTAACTTACCCACAACGACTAATTTAATGTTCAATTCAGATTTTCCCTCCAAGGTGATTTTATCTGTGCACAAAAGGTGGCTTATTAACAAGTTGTCCACAAAGTTATCCACAGGTTTATGCACATAACTATTTATTTTCGGACCCGCATTTTTTTGGAAATTGTCAAGGGTCAAATTAGTTTTCCACAGAACTGTGGAAAACGTGCGTTCGCAATCCACTAGTGCAAACCCTATTATACCAGCAACTTCAGCGACGAACAAAGCTATTTTTTTACACATAAAAAGTTATCCACAATTTCTGTGGATAACTTTACCCATTTGGGGGATAACTTCTGAGTGTTAATATAACAAGAATTGCGCCTTCCTTGTGGATTATCCACAGAGTTATCCACAACTAAAATGTGGATAGATTTTGTTTTGTCAGTTTATTAGTTAATTATTTTTCAAGAATTTACATTGAAGTTCGGTTTTTAGTTATCATGTACCCCGCAAGATTCATTCAACGACCCAAGACCGTTCGGAAACGAGTTCTATGATTGATTTTTGCTGACGCGAATGTTCCTCTCCTGACCTTTTTAACAGCAGCCACAAAGTAACTAGGTAATTTTTCCGTATTTAGTTATATGGAGGTGATTAAAATGCCCATTCGAATTCAATCCATTAATAATATGAACCTGTTCTTATTGCCAAATAATATCCATCCCCAAGCTGAACACTACAACGTCTTTCAAGCTGACGACGGTGTTATCCTATTCATCCCGGTTCACGACACCGAAAAATAACTCTGCCAACCGTAACCAAGTTAACAATATACGAATGCATTATTGGCAAAATAAAAACGACCCGTTTCAACTAAGAAATCGAATCGTCATGCTACTTTGAATTTAGTTAAGCGACATTATCCATGGGAGTTGTGTTGTCCTATTTCACTTAGATTAGGACCGCTGCGTAAAGCAAATGCTTGCACACCTAAGCGCCCTAACGGCCAAGCCCCAAAGATTTCCTGAATCGCTGTTATCTAACAGAAATATGCTACACCAAGCAGAGACTTGCACCTAAGCCCTCTCCACCAAAAATCCAAGCCCAGGATTTTTAGTGGAGAAAGCTTAGGCTCCAGTCTCTAACCGCTTGGTTCCGCACTGTTACTTACTTGCCTCACTCAACACCTTATTAGTTGCCTTTTGATTTAACGTAATCGTGCCAGTCTTCTTTTCACCCTTATGGTAATAAGTTACGGACACCCGATCGCCAATCTTGTGTTTATACAAAATATCTCGCAACTGGCTCTGTTCCGTAATGTTTTGACCATCAAGGTTCGTAATGACATCGTATTTCGCAATTCCTGCCCGTTTAGCGGGTGAATTAGCATTAACTTGAAGAACAACTGCTCCCTGCGTCACACTCTTAGGAAGCTTCAATATGGACCGCTGCTGCTCTTCGGAAACATTCGAGAGATCAGTATAACCGATCCCCAATGCTGGGCGAACCACTTGACCATGCTTAATCAATTGATTAATGATCGTCACAACTTCATTACTTGGAATGGCAAAGCCCATCCCTTCAACACTCGTTCCCTGTTGATCAGAAGCCAATTTCATTGAGTTAATTCCAACAACTTGACCAGCAAGGTTAATCAATGGCCCACCTGAGTTTCCAGGATTAATTGCGGCATCGGTCTGGATAACCGTTGCGTTACCAATTTGTTGACCACTCTCTGAAGTTTGGGGAACCTCACGCTTTTTAGCGGAAATAATTCCCTGAGTGACTGAAGTTGCATATTGGGATCCAAGTGGTGATCCAATTGCTAATACCGGTTCAGCAACCTTAATATTGTCGGAATCACCAAAGGTTGCGACTTTATTAACCTTACTAGAATCAATCTTGATAACTGCCAAATCAGTAACCGCATCCTTACCGACAACCTTAGCGGAAACCTTCGAACCATCGCTCAGAATAATTTCAAGGGCATTGGCACCAGAAACCACGTGGTTATTAGTGACAATGTAGGCAGTATTACCACTCTTCTTATAGATGACTCCAGAGCCTTCACTAGATGCTTCTAGTTCACCGCTCTTCTTACTCTTACTTGAAGAAGTATCGCCGCCAAGAATACCCGCCAATGGGTTATCACTTTCACTTTGCCGTTGAAGGTTAATAACTGATACAACCGTACTCTTAGTCGCATTAAATGCTTGTTCAGCTTGCGTACTGAGGTTTACTTTCATGTTGCTGACCTTGGCGTTACCGTTTTTATTGCTGCCGGAAATCATTTCCGTTCCGGTAGTATTATTACTATTATCAAAATATGAAATACCACCGTAAGTAATGCCACCGCCAAGTGCACCGGCAATTACAGCGGTTGCGATAATTTTTCCAAAACCATTTTTTTCTGCCAATTAGTATTCCCCCTTCTCTTCTTCTATTACATTATAATAATACCCTTTTTTATTGAAAAAAGTGTGTTGAAAACTTTAGAAATATCTAAAGGAAATCTAAACAATCATTAAAGGTGAGGCAATTTCGGGTTCCGTATCATATAATTTAAAGTCCTTACCGACACCCATGTCATGATCAGCCAAGATTGAAGCGACCGTTAGATGGCATAATGATTTCATGTTGTTATGCTGACTACGGTGACCTAAAAAGACTTTCTTCGTACGATGACCAATGACATCCAACATCGTGTTAGCCCCGTCCTCGTTCGACAAATGACCCTGATCACCTAAGATCCGTTGCTTCAACGGCCACGAATACTCACCATTTTCCAGCATTTCAATGTCGTGGTTACACTCTAGTAGGTAACCATCCGCATCCTTAATCACGCCTTCCATCCGGTCAGAAACGTAACCCGTATCGGTCAAGACAACGAAGGACTTATTGTTATGATGAAATACATAGAATTGGGGCTCAGCGGCATCATGGGAAACTGAGAAACTCTCAATATCAATGTCACCAAAGTCTTTTACCGTATCCGGCGGAAAAATATTCTTCTTTTCTGCTGGAATCTTACCAATCCTGGAACTCATGGCATCCCAAGTTCCCTGGTTTGCATAAACACTTAGGTTATATCGTCTGGCTAAAACGCCAACACTCTGCCGATGGTCCGAGTGTTCATGGGTTACCAACAGCGTATCAACATCATTAAGGTCACGTCCAATTGAACTCATTAGGTTCGCAATCTTCTTACCACTTAACCCAGCATCCAGCAAGATTTTATGCTGCGGTGTTTCAATGTACGTGACGTTACCAGTACTACCACTGGCAAGGACACTAATTTGCATATCATCATTATCCATTATTGCTATTCTTTCCCAACCTTAGTTGATTTCAGACGAACTTTGACTATTCTTTAAATTTTCATCAGTTTCTTTGATAATGCCACCAGTAAAGGCGTTGATCCGCTTAATTTGGACCTGAGTGGAATTTTGCGGTTTGATGGCAATGATCCAAGTTGGAATAAATACCCGGTCGTTATCAATAGATAGCAACTTCGTATAACCTAACTTAGTCCATGCAACCTTTGTGTTATTTGGTATTTCATTATACTGATATAGCCAGATTAATGCACGGGTTTCTGATATTGTTTCCGATTTTTCCCGCAAACTCTTAATGTCTTGGAGATAGGTCTGGCTATAACTGACAATTTGATGATTAGAATTCAACGCAAATCTCAGTTGGGCTTCAGATGAATACATTGAGCCGCCCATCGCTTTTT
This sequence comes from Lentilactobacillus kisonensis DSM 19906 = JCM 15041, assembly GCF_001434135.1. Taxonomy (GTDB): domain Bacteria; phylum Bacillota; class Bacilli; order Lactobacillales; family Lactobacillaceae; genus Lentilactobacillus; species Lentilactobacillus kisonensis. Next base: position 4,513 of record NZ_AZEB01000019.1, read on the forward strand.
GAGAATACACTAAAGTTTGGGATGTCGACAATTCTTTATTGTACGTATACTGATCGCCAAACAAGATAAACGTCGGATCCGTCAGCATTTTGTCAATGGTCTTCTGGGGCGCATTCTTACTAACAGTGACCGGTTCCTTAAATTCGCTCTCTAACTCATGACCGATATAGTGGGGAGTCTGATTAACTAATTGACCCATTTGATTTCGTAAGATATCGCTTTGTGTACCGGAAATGTAGTAAGCAAACCCTTGCTTATTAGACAAGCTATCTACTTTAATTTGATCATTACGCATTTCTTTGATGATCTTGGAATTTGAATCACCCTGAGACACGTTCTCCGCTTGTAAATCAGTGTTCTTTTCAAACATCCCAAACAAAAAGATATCAATCGCGATAAATGTTACCAAAAAAATGATCTCAATTCTCCGAAAATTCAAATGGCTCCCCTCCTTTCCTAATACTGATTAATCATCTCCGTGTAGCTTTGCCATTTTCCGTTATAAAGGATATACCAATCTGGCGTTAAATTAATTAACAATGGTGACGAAGAATCCTTTCGCCAACCATAGCCAATTTGGATCTTAGCAATCTCCTTAGCCTTATATCCATGATTAACTAACCGTTTGATCATGGTTGTCGTGGATGGCAGGGTCGTATACCCCTTTTTACTTGGAATTGGTACTTCCGGATTATCTAAAGAGAAATCCATCCTTTGCGCACTGGCATTGATCGTCCGTGTCGAAATTGTCCCGAACCCATTTGCCCGAAAAATCGGGAAGCCTTCCACAAAGGTTCGGTACATCACCGTTCTACTTTGGCTATCATAATCGAAGAAACGGACGTTATCTAACGGTAGGCCAAGGTCAGCCAACTTGTTATATGAGTTATTCAATGCAGACGTAATGTTTCTCTTGTTCTTATTTGGCCGATAATCAGAGAATCTTCCCATCCGCATCTTAGAATTAAACAGTAACTGCATCGAATTTTGATCACCATAGATGACAACGTTCTTCCGCCGCTTAGCACTAATATTTTGAGAATCGTCACTATTTAATAACCGGCTAACGTAGTAATCTTCCGACTGCCGGTCAATTAGGTACTTGTAGGGTTCCATCTGCACACTGGAATCAACGTAAACGAGTGGTTTGTTATTAAACAGTTTAAACGTCGCCGAAATCGTCCAAATACTCATCGTTAACACTTTGTTTAACGCCTTTAAGCTGTGCTTTTTAACTTTGACCTGATAAACCTTAAAGTCTTGGTCATTGAGTAAATAAAGCTTTGTCTGGTCATCCGTTGGTAAAACAATTCGGTTGACGGTTACATTCGGAAACTTTTTGAAGCGATTATTAACGTTAGCGTTCAATATTTTCATTGACACTGGCGTTGGATAACTGAGCATGATTGAATTTGGGCGATTTGCTACTTTGAAATAATCAGTTTGCGAACCACTACGATACTCTGAAATACTTGGTTTCTGATAATCCCGCATTGTCTTCTTAATTTCTGAAATAACGTTAACCAACTCATTAACCAGAATCTCTTGGTCACCTTCACTATTGGTATAAACCGCCTGCGTGGGGGTGTAGACATAGTGCTTAGGCTTAATCATGGACTCAGTTTGCGAATTCTGCTTGGTATTTTGTTTACTTCGGTAATTAGCCGGATTGGTCCACAGAACCATCGAAAGCGTGAGGCTGACGATAACCGCAATGGTTAACGCAATTGGTATCAAGTATTTACTAAACTTCATCCCAGAGGTCCTCCTCTTTTATTGGTTCATATGGCAGGGCAATATAAAATGTTGACCCCTTTCCCTCGACACTTTCAACCCACAACTGGCCTTTCAACGCTTCTACCACTTCTTTTGAAATGGCTAATCCAAGGCCACTACCACCTTGTTGGCGAGAACGGGCCTTATCAACCCGATAGAACCGATCAAAAATATGGGGAATATCTTTCCGTGGAATTCCTAATCCCTGATCACTGATGCTTAAAATGACCTTATTTCGGGTCTCATATAGTCGACAGGTAATGACGCCGCCATCAGGTGAATATTTGATCGCATTATTCATCAAATTATCAAGCACCTGAGTGAAACGATCAGTATCCAGATCTACCCAAAGGTCCCGGTTCGTAAACTTGCGCTGGATGGTGTAAGTCTTTTCAGGATGATCATCTTTTTTAAGGATCATATCAAACCGATTCAAAACGTAATTAAAAAGTTCATTAATGTTGACCAGTTCAACTTCCATCTTTTGGGTTCCTGAATCCATCCGTGACAGCGTTAGCAGATCATTAATCATTCGGATCATCCGATCGGTTTCGTCTTGGGTCACTTTTAGAAACTTTGGTGCAAGCTTCGGGTCCTTCCAGGCTCCATCGGACAAGGCTTCAATATAAGAACGAACACTTGTAAGTGGTGTTCGCAGTTCATGGGAGACGTTTGAAACAAATTGTTTCCGATCCTGATCGATTCGCTGCTGTTCAGTAATGTCTCGAAGAACGCAAACCAATCCACTAATAAAGCCCGATTCTCGTTGAATAAGTGAAAAATGAGCGTGTAAGATTAGGCTGTGATCGTCACTAGAAAAATCAAGAATTAACTCATCCGGTTTTTCTAGTAAATCACGTAGGCTGTAATCCTTTCGAATATCTAATACATCAAGGATGGATTGCCCCATTACTTGATTTTCATCACTATTTAGAAAACTCGTGGCTGTTTCGTTAATGATAATGACGTTTCCACGGCGATCGGTCGCTAAAACCCCATCGGTCATGTTGGCAAGGACTGAATCAAGCCGTCGTCGTTCAGACTCAGTTGACTCATGAGACTCTTCAACCCTGACTGACAAGTTGTTAACTGCACTTGCTAATTGGCCCAGTTCATCGTTTCCATATACATGAACTTGGCCCGAGTAGTCACCACGGGCAATCCGAATTGTTTGCTTTTTCATCTCTTCAATCGGCCGGGTAATCGCTCTTGAAATGACGATTGAAATTAATAATCCCAGGATAATCGCGATTGACGCGGCAAATAAGAAGATAACCGTAATACTATTGATATTTTGATAAACACTATCTAAGTTAGCCTTCGTGTACACAACACCAACGATGGTGCTGTTATTACCAGAACTTTTAATTAATGGCGAAACTAACGTGTAGTAACGCGTATCAGTTGTGGCATCATAGGTATTCTTCTCAATTGTCGTTCTGCCATAAATCGCGTTTTTGACGTTATCGTCCGTTGTTTTTTGACCGACAATCGCTTGGTTATTGACTTGGTTTGTTCCGCGGATAGTCCCCTTTGTATCAATAACCTGAATTTGAGCATTATTACTATTGTCAGAGTCATTCAAAATCGTTCGGATCCGTCGATTAGCTGCTGCCTCGTTTGACCGCGACAATTGCGTGGTCAACGAATTGGTCACGTAAGTCTGGAGCTGAATTTGGTTTTTGAACGTTGATAAATTCTGATGTTCTAGCTGCCTCACGAAGACAGCCCCAACAATTTCAAGGGTTACGAGTAGTACCAGGGCGAAAACTAGTGCTATCTTAAATTTAATTGATTGGTAAAATTTAATTCGATTATTCACAACCAGCTAATACCCCTTACGTTTAAATTCATGATTATGCTTGGTCACTTTCTGGATTTCTGAGGTAATAACCGACTCCTCGACGAGTTACTAACCAGGTTGGGTGGCTTGGACTATCTTCGACCTTTTCACGAAGCCTTCGGACAGTAACGTCAACGGTTCTAACGTCACCAAAATAGTCATAACCCCAAACCGTTTGTAATAAATGTTCCCGGGTCATAACTTGACCGATATGTTGTGCTAGATAATGGAGCAATTCAAATTCCCGGTGAGTTAATTCAATATTTTCACCCCGTTTGGAAACTGAATAGGCTTCTGGATGAATAACCAAGTCACCAATCTTAATATCTTGATTATCATCACCCTCATTAGCATTGCTGCTATTAGTTCCTTGCCGCCGTAAATTAGCCTTCACCCGGGCAACTAACTCCCGATTAGAGAATGGCTTAGTAACGTAATCATCAGCTCCTAATTCCAAGCCGAGGACCTTATCCAATTCTGAATCCTTTGCGGTAACCATAATGATTGGGGTATCCTTTGTCTTGCGGACTTCCCGGGCAACTTCTAAGCCATCCACCTTAGGCAGCATTAAATCCAAGATAATTAAGTCTGGATCGACATCTTTAACTTGCTGAAGCGCTTCTTCACCATCATACGCGACGGAGACTTCATAACCTTCTTTAACTAGATTGAATTTCTCAATATCAACGATTGGTTTTTCATCGTCAACTACTAAAATTTTCTTTGCCATTAACAATTTCTCCTAACATGGATTTGGTATTGTTATTTTTCATTTAATTTGTAATTTGCACACGCCAACATGTTGCTATTATAACACAGGTACTTTTTCGCGTAATAAAGCTGACTAGCAGGCAGCAACAGGCCTGTCACGGATTAGTAAACGACAGCCCAACTTCCAAAATAATGATTGATTTGCTTTTATTTTGAAATATTTTTGGAGAAGCTGTTGCAAAAAAAAAATTCTCATGCTATTATATTTAAGTCGGTTAGTAATGGGCAGTTAGCTCAGTTGGTAGAGCAACGGACTCTTAATCCGTGGGTCCAGGGTTCGAGCCCCTGACTGCCCACTTATTACATACTACTAAATAACAATCATGCAGCTGCTTGCAGCCATGGTTGTTATTTTTTTGTTTAAAATTGGCCCATATAAAAGAGACGACCAAATAATAAGTCGCCTCCAATATCATCCAAAAAACATTGTTATTGTTTAAATTGTCTTAACTAATGTAACTACTATATCTCTTTTGCCTAACCCTGTTGCGCATACGAAATCGACGAAAACTTATTATAAGACTTCACAAACAACAGCTTAACCGTTCCCCGTGGGCCAGATCGGTTCTTCTCAATAATAACTTCAACTTCGCCGACATCATTTTCGTCGTCTTCACCGCTAGAACCGCTTGATTGATCATCATCGTCTTCATCCTCATCCCGATAGTAATCTTCACGATAAAGGAAAGCCACAATATCAGCATCCTGCTCAATTGAGCCTGATTCACGGATATCTGACAATACGGGCCGCTTATCCTGACGCTGCTCAACTCCACGCGAAAGCTGTGATAGCGCGATAACTGGAACATGTAGTTCTTTTGCCAGCTTCTTTAACTGCCGGGAAATACCAGAAACTTCTTGTTGCCGGTTTTCAGCATTGCTGCCCTCAATTAGCTGTAGGTAATCGACAACAACTAAACCTAAGTTTCCAGATTCCTTAGCGAGCCGGCGGCATTTAGCCCTAATCTCAGACATTTTAATTCCGGCTGTATCATCAATATAGATGTGCGCCCGAGATAAGCTTCCCATTGCCACAACTAAGTTTTGCCATTCATCTTCAGTCAACTGCCCCGTTCGCAAATGGTTGGCATTGATACTACCTTCCGCACACAGCATCCGGTTAACCAGCGATTCTGCACTCATTTCCAAACTAAAAATGGCGACCGTTTTATCCGTCTTAGTTCCAACGTTTTGTGCCAAGTTCAACGCAAAGGCGGTTTTACCAACAGCCGGCCGGGCAGCTAAAATGATCAATTCATCTTCATGCAGCCCCGTTGTAATCTTGTCAAGTTCAGGATAACCCGTTGAAACACCAGTGACCGTATCCCCCTCCTGGGAGAGCCGATCAATTTCGTTAAACGCGTTATTCAAAACATCCTTGATTGCCTTAAATCCCGATTGATTCCGGTTTTCAGCAACGTTCATGATATCGCGTTCAGCATCATCTAAAACAGTCGAAATATCATCATCAGTACTGTAGCTGTTAGTCACAATATTGGTCGCAGTTTGAATTAGACGGCGTAAAAGTGATTTATCCTTCACAATTTTGGCATAGTACGACACATTGGCCGCCGTTGGAACCGAACCCGCAAGGTCAGCAATATATTCCATTCCGCCAACATCGTCTAAATTATTTTGTTCGGTTAGTAAATTGGTAATCGTCACAACGTCGACCGCCTGATCACGGTCGTTAAGCTCAACCATTCCTTGGAAAATAATCTGGTGAGATCGTTTATAAAAATCATCGGGTTCTAAATATTCCATCGCTTCAATCAGCGCATCGGTACTCAGGAAAATCGATCCTAAAACCGCTTTTTCCGCGTCAATGTTCTGTGGTGGTAATTCATTTACAAAATCATTGCTCATTTAAATTCCCCAAATTCATTCATAGTAACTAAAACATTAGTATTGATATTCTATCCCATTTTAACATTCGTAGCAAAAGAGACTGGCCAAAACATCTTAGTTTTGGTTCCAGTCCCCTTTTAGGTTCGTATTGGTAATTATTAAATCAAGGTTGAAATTTTTGGCATGATAGCAGAAAACGTGCTACACCAAGCAGAAAGCTGCACCTAATCACTGTGACCAAATTTCTCTGGCTACATAGATTAGGATCGCTCCGCAAAGCAGAAACCTGCGCGTATGCACCTCTAACAAAAATCCCAAGCCCGGGAATGTATTCCTCATATATTTGGATCTCATCTCTTGGGCTTCATAGATTAGGACCGCTCCGCAAAGCAGAAAGCTGCACCTAAGCCTTCTCTGGCAAAAATCCCAAGCCCGGGGATTTTCGCCAGAGAAAACTTAGGCTCCACTTTCTAACCGCTTTGCTACGCTCACTTATTTAGGACAGTTCCTCCAGGCAGAAGTCTGCGCGTAAGCACCTCTAACAAAAATCCCAAGATCGGGGATTTCTGTTAGAGGAGACTTACACTCCGACTTCTAACCGCCTGGATCCGCTCACTTTTCCTTTACATGCACCCTTATCCTAGCCTCAACCTTTGGCCGTAGCTTAACATGAACATTCGTATAACCGGCTACTCGGATTGGATCTGCTAGTTCAATCTTGCGTTTATCCAGCTTAATCCCATACTGGGAATCCAACGCCGAAGCAATTTGTTTGCTTGGAATTGACCCGAACAATCTGCCGTCTGTGCCAGCTTTAGCAGACAATTCAACAACCGTTTTATCGTCTTCTAAATGGGCCTTAACTTTCTTGGCTTCTTCTAGCTCTTCAGCTTCACGCCGTTCTTCAGCTTTTTGTTGACCCTCAAGCTGACTCATTGCTGATCGTGAAGCCCTCTTTGCTTTACCATTTTTAATTAAAAAGTTTTGAGCATAGCCATCAGGAACTTCTTTTACCTCGCCACGTTTACCCTTACCACGGACGTCTTCTAGAAAAATTACTTTCATAATTGATCACTCCTACTATCCTCAAAATTAAATTAAATACCTTTATTCATTATCATCGATATACTGAATGGATTCAAGCAGTAATTGTTTGACATCCGCAATCGACTTATCCTCAATCTGGGTAGCGCCACTAGATAAATGACCGCCACCGCCCATTCGTTCCATAATAATTTGGACATTAATTGCCCCAGTACTCCGCGCAGAAACACCGACTTTTCCGTCGGAGCGCTTCGTAATAATAAACGAGGCATCAACCCCAGACATCGTTAATAGCGAATCACACGCCTGCGCCGCGGTAACCGGGTCATAAACCCGATCTTCTTCACCAACGATCATCGCCATGTCTTTATGGAAGAATTCAACCATCGAAATGAGGTGGTTACGTTGCAGATAATTATCAATATTTTCCTTCATCAACTGCTGCATTTCAGTCGAATCCGCTCCAGCTGACCGCAAATAACTGGCCGCATCAAAGGTTCGCGTCCCCGTCCGCATTGAGAACGATTGGGTATCAATAAAGATCCCCGTCAGCATAGCCGTTGCTTCAATTCGATTAATAGGTTCTTCTTCGTGTGGTTGATATTCAAACATTTCGGTGATGAGTTCACAAGTTGACGATGCATAGGGTTCAATATAAACCAGCATTGGATTTTCAGGGAATTCTTCCCCCCGTCTGTGGTGATCGATAATAATCACTCGTTGAGCCATCTTGTCATACAATTCTTGGGAAATACTAATGGATGGCTTAGAGTGATCAACCATAATTAGTAAACTACTATCCGTTGCCTTCTCTAGTGCTTCAGAGGGCGTAATAATTGACTCACTAATTTCTGGATACTTCTTAGCCGCCTCAAGTAATCGTTGAATGTCTGAATGAACCTTTTCCTTATCAAGAACGATCCAACACTTCTTATTGTTCATTTGGGCAATTCGGCGAATCCCTAAGCAAGCGCCTAAAGAATCCATATCAGGTCGCGTATGTCCCTGAACAAAGACTTGATCAGATGCATTCATTAATTCATTTAGCGCCTGTGAAATCATTCGGGCCCGAACCCGTGTCCGCTTCTCCATTGGGTTAGTTTTACCGCCATAGAACCTGGCTGTTCCATCAAGTGATTTAACAACCACCTGATCACCACCACGGCCTAACGCCAAATCAAGGTTACTCTGAGCCTGATCCGCCAAACTATTCAGATCATCTTCACCATAGGCAATCCCAATACTTAACGTTAACGGGAAGTTTTGCTTAGAAGTCGTTTCTCGAACGATGTCTAGAATATTAAACTTATCATTCTCAATTTTAGTTAACGACTTGGCATAAGCTAACAAGAAGAAGTGATCGTCATCAATTTGTTTCAGATACATCCCATACTTCTGAGACCAAGTAGCCAATTCATTAGTGACGTAATTACTTAAGTTAGAAATTTCTTGGTCGGTCATTGATTGGGTAATTTCATCATAGTTATCCAAGAAAATCTGGCCGACAGAAATTTGTTCTGACTCGTAACGCTCCTGAATATTGGCGTACTTAGTAATATCCATTAAGTAAATCGAGTTGTATTCCTTTTGGATCAGCATTGTGAATTTATGATCCCGCCAGGTAATCGTGTGAAACTCATTTGATTCCTCATACTTCATAATGAGTTGCTGTAAATCAGGATCAATGTCATTGATTTTTTTACCAAGAACATTATCATCCTTAAAATACCGCATCAAATATGGGTTAGTCCACTCAATTAGGCCATCGCCATTAGTGACCATCACGCCAATGGGCATCTCCAACAAGGCTTCTTGTTCACCCCGATGAATTCGATAGGATAAATCCGTAATGTAGCGATTGGTGTCCGAACTAATCTCATTCATCATCACAATTGTGTAAATTAAGCCAGCAACACTGATAACGATTAGAATAGTCGCAACAATTAAGTTATATAGCGTTGAAACCACGATGCCATAGATCACGATCAGGGCAATAAACATCATGATTCGCCGTAGACGTCGATTATGAACAAACGGTGGTAATTCGCCGTTGTTATTTGAAAACCAATTTTTCATCTTATGTCCTCTTACTCAATATGGTTAATGGTCTTATTTTACCATAAATGTAAAGATGACGACTAGCCAGCGGCAGCAATAGTCAAGCGTACTCAGCTGCGCTACCCACACTAAAACCAGCAACTATCCCCCCAGATTAGGCATAATTGCTGGTTTTAATGTAACTCAACTGTTAGTAACCCGAACGCTAGCACTAAATTAGCTTTGGTTCGTATTAGGTACCAATTTTTTCTGATGTAAGTAAGTTACACCGCCAAAGATAACGGTCCAAGCAATTGCCCCCACTGCTCCAAAAAGATCTTCGGGAATTAAAAATAATGTAAAGAACACAATGGCGAAAAACGCAATCGTTAGCGGACTCATAATTTTATATGCTGGCATCAAAAAACCATCGGGTAGAAAATCACTTGACGCCCGGTATTTCCGATGAGCTACCATTGCCAAGGTATAGACAATAATATACATATCACTAGAAACCCCCGTTACAATGGTGAAAACAGAGCTCAATACACTCGTTAAACTCATGAGTGGTGTAATCAACACAAGTACTGCTGAGAAAATAATTGCAGCTGCGGGAACCCCGTTGTTGGAAATTTTCGCAAACGTTTTATGCATCCAGGAATTTTCAGGAACTTCAGTCGCCAATTGATAAAAATGACGGCCAGCTGAGAAGATACAACTATTTAATGCCGAGGCAGCCGATGTTAGAACGACAAAGTTAATCAAAGCCGCTGCAGCTGGAAAACCTGCTAGTTTAAACACTTGAACGAACGGACTGGCATTGGGGGTAATTGATGTCCATGGGATAATTCCCATAATCACAACTAACGCACCAATATAAAAAATTAGAATTCGCAGTAGCGTTTCATTAACCGCTTTTTTGATTACCCGATGAGGCGATTTAGCTTCCCCAATCGTGATACTAACAAACTCAATCCCTTGAAACGCGAAGAACACCATTGGAAATGCCGCAACGAAGCTATAAAGGCCATGAGGAAATAGGGTAAAGTTAGTAAACACATTAGCCAGGGTAGCATGTCCCAACGGCGTCGTCGAATTTCGTGTCATCATGAATACACCAGTAAAAATCATTGCTAAGATCGCCACAATTTTAATCATCGCAAACCAAAATTCAGCTTCACCAAATACCCGAGCGGCAATTAAATTAATCCCAGCTAAAATCCCTAAGAAAACAATTTCAATTAACCAAGCCGGAATATGGGGGAACCAATATTGAACGTATGTCGCGGTGGCCGTTAGCTCAGCCATACAAACGAACACGAGCCCAATCCAGTAAGTCCAGCCGGTAAAGTGGCCAACGGTTGGTCCAAGGTAGCGAGAGATGAATGAAACAAACGTATGCTGGGATGGATCAGAATAAAACATCTCACCAATTCCACGCATCATAAAAAAGAAAAAAAGTCCTAAAACAACGTAAACCAGCATTACCGATGGGCCCGTTTTACTAATCGTACTTCCAGAACCTAAGAATAACCCCGTTCCAATTGTGCCGCCGATTGCAATCATTTGCACGTGACGATTACTTAACGCCCGCATTGTGCCGTCCTGATTTTCTGTAATTGTAGATTTCATAAGCATCCTCCTAAATTAAGGAAAAATAAGATTGCGATTAAAAATGTTCTCATGTTAATGTCAGTATCTTACCATAAATTTTATTGCTAATGTTATTTTCTCTTACATTTGAAAGCAATTACATTATAAAATAAGGCATTTTTCAAAAATACTTATTGATTATTAGGATAATATGTAATATTTCTTTACATTAATTAGCCAGAAGGATCGCAAAATGATTACTTAAATTCCAAAGTCAATTATTCATTCTGATTTTCTCCCTGCTTAATGCTTATGAAAATATCAACCCAACGTTGTCCATTCCAATAGGGGTGGTGCTGCACCAATCGGGTGACGCCATTAATTCAGATAGTTTTCCTTGTATTTAGGCGATACAAGGGCCTAGTTTTATGCCAGTTGATAAATAATTCTTGCATTTCTTCTCATCAAGTTTTATACTCACTCTAATAATTAAAGTCGAATTACATGAAGTAGTTCCTTATCTGGGTGTCAGGAAGTTGGCGGTCGCTGCGAGCCAATCAGGGTGAGGGTGACGAAATACCGTAATATCACGACAATGGTCAATAACTAGAATCCATTATCTTCTAGTGAGCGGTGTATTTTTTCTAGAATACACAAGTTGGGTGGTACCACGGTAAAAATCGTCCCTATTACATTTTAATGTGATAGGGACGATTTTTTGTTTGCCATCAGAGAAGGGAATGTTATTTATGGAAAGATCAACTAACGGAGGACTCATCCGATATTGATAAACCGCTTTTTACACGCTTCGAACGATTATCTATTAATAAGAAGAGGTTATCATTATGAAAAATAGTAAAATTAGTTTAAGGGAATCAGCCATTGTATTAGTCGTTGCTTTAGCAATTATGGGAACTGGTGTTATTGGGCTTCATTTATCCCCCCAAGTGCCCGTCCTACTTGCCATCACCGTCGTTATTTTTTGGGCTAAGATCACCGGATTCAACTGGGATGCTATTAATGCCGGCATTAAAGACGGCATCGACAAGGGAATTATTCCCATCGTTATTTTTATTCTAATCGGGGCTATGATCAGTACCTGGATCGCTGCTGGAACCATTCCAACACTGATGGTCATTGGTTTTAAAGCAATTAGCGCGCAATGGTTCTTACCCACTGTCTTTCTAGTCTGTTCACTAGTTGGGGCCGCGGTTGGCAGCTGTTTCACGGTTGTTTCAACGGTTGGGATCGCCTTCTTTGGAATTGGCGTTACAATGAACTTTAATCCCGCATTAGTAGCGGGAGCAATCGTTGCCGGCGGCGTCTTTGGCGATAAGTTATCACCACTTTCTGAAACCAATAACTTAGCCGCTGCCGTTGTGGATACCGATTTGTTTGATCACATGAAAACCATTCTCTGGTCAACCCTTCCAGCCGCCACAATTTCGACAATTGCGTTTGCCGCTCTGGGGATGGGTCACAATCATGCTGATATGGCAAAGATTAATACGACGGTTGCCGCGCTGAGCAATGATTTTCATATTTCAATTATTTCACTAATCCCAATCATTCTCGTGTTCGTTTGTGCCGCCTTTAAAATGGCCGCAATTCCAACCATGTTACTCAATATTTTCGTATCAGCGGGGATGATGTTTATTAACAATCCCGGCTTAACCATTACAAAAGCCAGCAATATCATTACTAATGGCTTTATCGCCAAAACTTCCAATAGCGAAGTTAACCTATTATTATCCCGTGGAGGCATTATCAGCATGATGCCGACCGTTGCTTTGATCGTCTTAACCTTATCGTTAGGTGGCTTGTTAGTCCACTTTGGCTTGATTGGCGCCGTCATGGAACCATTAGCTGCTCATTTAAACAGTCCCGCTAAACTAGTTACCGCTGCTTTAGGCGCCTGCATTGGCGTTAATATCTTCGTTGGCGAGCAATTTCTTTCAATTATCCTGCCAGGACGGGCATTCAAGAAAACATTTAACAATGGTGGGCTTGCCAGTAGAGCTCTCGGCCGGGTTCTCGAAGATGGTGGTACCGTGCTTAACTACTTAGTTCCTTGGGGAGTTGGCGGGGTCTTCATCGCCAACACGCTGGGCGTCCCAACGATCCAATACTTGCCATTTGTATTCTTCAGCCTTCTGTGCCCGGTATTTTCACTGCTAAGTGGCTTTACTGGGATTGGACTAAAACGAACGCAATCATCAGATAATGCTAAGAAGGATGGTCAAGTAGTCGCAACTCAAAATTAATATCGTGATATTCAAAGGGCAAGACAGGAATTAACCGTCTCGCCCTTTTTGACTGTTCTGATATTTTCCAATTTAATCAAATCGCATTAAAAAACGAGAAAAATATAGAAAGCCGTAACTAACTATTTTCCCTCGTAAATCTAAACTTAAAATTTTAATTCTCTCTGCAAAAGGGGATAGAAAAAAGCCATCCCTTTCAGGATAGCTTTTAAGGTTAACAATTAGTCAGCAGCAACGAATGGCATTAAGCCCATAATCCGTGCTCGTTTAATTGCAATTGTTAATGCCCGTTGGTTCTTAGCACTCGTTCCAGTAACTCGACGTGGAAGAATCTTTCCACGTTCTGAAACAAAGCGTTCCAACAAGTTAATATCTTTGTAGTCGATGTATTCGATGTGGTTAGCAGCGATAAAATCAACCTTGCGACGACGACGGCCGCCACGTCTTTGATAAGCCATAGTATTTCCTCCTCAAAGTATCTTGTTTACCACTAGAATGGTAAATCATCGTCGGAAATGTCAATCGAATCTCCAGAATTAGCAAATGGGTCGCCAGGATTGTTAGCACCATTGTTACCACTGTTGCCACTACTTGGATTATTACCCGGGTTATTACCGGAACCATTATTGTTACTGGAAGATGAATTGTTTGAACCATTGTCAAACGGATTGGCATTCCCATTATTTTGTTGAGGAGCATTGCCATTTTGTTGATTACCTGAGTTGCTCCGGGCACCCCGGGGTTCAAGTAATGCAAAATTATCTACCACGACTTCAGTTACATAAACACGTTGTCCTTGTTGATTTTCATAATTTCTGGTCTGAATACGGCCATCAATTCCAACAAGTGCTCCCTTATGTGTGAAGTTGGCAAAATTTTCAGCGGACTTACGCCAGATTACGCAGTTAATGAAATCAGCCTCACGTTCCCCCTGTTGATTGGTAAATGACCGATCAACGGCCAATGTAAATGAACCGACAGCGGTTCCGCTCTGTGTGTATCGTAGATCGACATCGCGGGTTAGGCGTCCCGTTAGAACTGCACGATTAAGCATGCTGAATTTGCTCCTCTCATATTAGAATGAATGATTAGTCATCGCGAACAACGATCATATGACGTAAGATATCGTCATTGATCTTTGAAAGCCGATCAAATTCGTTAAGCGCTGCATCTGAATCAGTTGTTAAGGTAATAATGTGATAGACTCCTTCATTATACCCACCGATTTCGTATGCGAACCGACGCTTTGACCAGTCTTTTGAATCAATAATCTTAGCACCATTATCAGTAACGATCTTGTCGAATCGTTCAATCAATGCTGATTTAGCTGATTCTTCGATATCTGGTCGAATGATGTAAGTAATTTCGTATTTCTTTTCTTCCATGATTGCACCTCCTTGTGGACTTATGGCCCTCTTCCCGAGAGCAAGGAGAGTTTCTGCTTTTACCCAGATACTCACAATGTAAAACTATACCATGTAACGTCAAAAATATCAATACGCCTAATGTTTGATTTACGATACATTAATTATATACGCAAACAGCACCAATAATTATTTAAATTTCATTATGATATACAAAAAAGCGAGCAGCTCATCAGCCACCCACTTTCTTGCAATTCATCTTGTATAAATTGGGGGTTGGAAACGCAGGGGACGTTCCCAGAATGTGTCCCAACCACTAGTGCCCTCTAAGTTTATATTCCATTGAGAATCAGAATTGCTTAACGTAATTCTTTAGAGGGCATCAATGGCATGTGACACACGTTTTTAAAGTTAATACTTAATATCTAATAGATTTGTCTTCTTAACATCTTCAATTGTCTTTGTACCAGCCAACTGCATAATAATTTGCAATTCGTCATTTAGATGTTCAAAGACTGACTGAACGCCTTCAGCTCCGCCAAGCGCCAATCCATAAACAGCAGGGCGACCAACGCCAACTAAATCGGCTCCAGATGCTAAGGCTTTAAAGACATCCGAACCCCTTCGGACGCCAGAGTCAAAGATCACTGGTACTCGTCCGTTAACTGCTTTAGCAACGCTTTCCAAAACATCAAAGGAAGCTGGACCGCCATTTAATTGACGACCACCATGATTAGATACATAGACACCGGCTGCACCAGCACCGATTGCATATAAAGCATCCTCTGGAGATTCAATTCCCTTGACGATAACTGGCAAATCAGTGTAGTTAGCGATTCGTTCAACGTCTTTTGGGCCAATCTTTTGAGCAGCGGCCGCATAAATTTCAGCAATTCCTTTACCCTTACCGTCACCTTCACTAAACTTAGTCAAGTTAGCCATTGGAATTGGGAACTGGAAGTTGTTAATAATATCAGCTTCACGGTAGCCATCAACCGTTGCGTCAACGGTCAGGATAATGCCCTTAACGCCCGCCTTTTTTGCTTCATCAAGGAGGGACTCATTAAATGTCCAATCCTTACTCATATAAAGTTGGAAAAATTGCGGGGCACCACCACCAGCAGCGGCGGTTTCAGCAATTGAAGTTGATGAATAGGTACTCTGGGCCATCAAGCCGCCAACGGCTGCAAGCCCCTTAGCCGTATCCTTTTCACCTTGGGCATGCGCCAATCCCTGAGCAGCGATTGGTGGCATCATAAGTGGGGTCTTCAATGAAATGCCAAACACATTCGTGTCTAGACCTGGATTTTCAATATTACTTAAGGCTTTAGGGACAATTTGCTTATGGGTAAATGCCTTTCGGTTTGCCCGCAACGTCCACTCATCCTCGGAGCCGCCGACTATGTAACCAAATCCACCGGTTGGAATGGATTTGCTTAGCCTGCTCCTCAAGTGATGGTAAATTTAAAATATCTAATTTCTTTTCATTCTCATTTTGCATGTATCCATTAACAACAGCCATAATTGAAGCCTCCATAAAATCAGTCTACTCATTTCATTATGGCAAGTGTATCACTTACGATTAGTAAGTCAAAGGATTGCTTTTTTATTTTTAGAGTGCGGAACCAAGCGGTTAGAGACTGGAGCCTAAGTTTTCTCCGCCAGAAATCCCGGTTTAGGATTTTTGGCGGAGAAGGCTTAGGTGCAAGTCTCGGCTTGGTGCAGCACGTTTCTGCAATGTCGCCAAGGAACAGAAATTCCCGCGCTTGGAATTTTTCCGTTAGGTGCTTATATGCAGATTCCTGCTTGTTGGAGCACATTTCAATCAGAGTGCGGAAACAAGCGGTTAGGAATCGAAATATAAGTCGCCTGTGAAGGAAATTCCGGGTTTTGGAATTTTTTTCACAGGTGCTTATATGCAGATTCCTACTTGTTGGAGCACATTTCAAAAACAATCAATTAAGAATTGGCATATCAGTTGCCGTCATGGCCGTTTTTCACCACTTCGTAATTTTAAAATAAAGTAACAACTGCAATTAGCAATCCCAATCACGCCAACCAAGATACTGATTAGTTCCAAATTACCGGGTAAACAAAGCAATGCAACTGAAATGAACATGACAAAGACAAACGCACAGAATCCTTGATAGAGATCCCCTATAACGGTTGCACCTGTGATTAAACTGGTCCCAATAACAACTAATTGAATGATAATGCTAACTGCCATCACATACCACATGCCAGGTTTCCCATAGGTATTGCTCCCCAGAATTTGATATTCCGAAATGATAATGACCACACAGACACTTAGTAGTACATTTAAAAAATGTGACCAAATCTGATTTTTCATTTTAGGTCGTCTCTTTTCGTTTTAAAACTGGTAGTATCAAAAACGCTCACGATTAAAATGGCTTTAAGAATTAACCGGCGCTTGTTACGATCGATTTACCAATCGCTGATAAACGGTTGTCGTTAACCAATAAATACCGAGATAACAGGCGACTAATAAAGCAATCGTGGCAACACTAACCGTAACCAACAACTTAAGGTTATACATAGAAAAGATGGTTAAAACACTCTTAATCGCCGGAAACGCAAAACCAAGATGAATTACCGCACCAATGATTGGCAACATAAATACCAGTAGAACCTGACTATGGATTGCTTTCTTACTTTCCGCTTGACTGAGTCCAACTTGTTGCATCGTTTTAAAGCGTTTCGCATCGGCAATCCCTTCAGAGACCTGCTTATAATAAATGATCAAGGCAGTCGCGAAACTCATCGTCATACTAATCAAAATGCCAACAAATAGAAATCCGCCAAACAACGACTTAAATAAGGCTTGCTGAATAACCTTAGAAGATAATTCGGTATTTTGTAAACGGAGTGATTGCTGAAGAACCAATGAGAAACGCTTTTGCTTTTGGTTTGACCCGCTAAGATTAAATCCTTGGAGATATAACCACGGCGCTGGATTAAGTTGTTTAGCAAGCCGTTCATTAGCGGTAATGACAAAGACCGGTTGAAAAATTGAATGCTGGTAATTGACCACCATTTTAAAGTGATGAACCACTTTAACCGGATACTTTTTCCCATTAATCGTTAGCCACTTATTCTGATAACTGTTGTCTGGGGTATAGATCAATAAATGATTTCCTACTAATTTTCGTTGGGTTCCTTGAACCCGGTTGTAGTCATTAATCGTCATGGTGCCTAGTTGATGAGAAGTCTTAGCTGATTCATTTTTTACAAATTGACCGTCCTTTAAAATGCCATCCGTGGGAGTCGTCATCCGATATTGGTGGCGGCTCCCAATTTTAACATCACTCTGATGAGCAATTTGCTCAGTTGCCAATTTTGCCTGCTTATTGATGGGTTGTGGTGTTGCGGTAATAATATCGTATGGATTCCAAAGTTGAACCAAGTTCTGCTCACCTACAAACAAACTCGTGGTCGCAATAATTGTGACCAAAATTGACGTACACAATAAACAAATAGATGCTAGCCCAGCCCCATTCTGTTTCATCCGGTAGAGCATCCCAGAAACCGAGATGAAGTGATTAGGTTTGTAGTAGTAATTCGGCTTTGACTTCAAAAACTTAAGGAAAATAATACTGCCCGTAATAAAGACAAGGTAAGTGCCCATCACGACCAAAATAACAGCAACCATGAATCTGAGAATTGAACCAGCACTCGGTTTAGTCGTTACCGCAATAAAATAACCACCACCCAAAAGCAAAACACCAATTATGCCAGTTAACCAACGGCTCTTAGGCTCCTGTTCCCCCTTTTCAGAAAGCTTCCAAAGATCAGCTGGGTGAATTTGGCGGATAAGCAGAAAATCGTAAATCAAAATGGCCACAAAGGTCAATCCGAACAAAATGGTTACGGTAAGCAACGCGGTCGGTGAAAAGGTCTCCTTGATTCGATAATCGTCTAGTAGTCGCTGTAAAACTAGGAATGCTAATTTAACAAAGGTGACGCCTAACACAAATCCAATGATCAAGCTGACAATATATAAACAGAAATTCTCAATGATTAAAATCAGTCGCAAATCATTTCTGGTCAGTCCCAGCATGTTGTATAAGCCCAACTCCTGATTCCGTTGTTTTATCAAGAAACTATTGACATAAAACATAAATATGACGGCAATCAAAGCCACAAACATCAAACCAATTCCAATGATTTTGATAATAATATCGCCATTCACTGAATGCTTTAAACTGTCATTTCCCAGTAGGCTCCAAAAAATGTAATTAATAGCAATCAGCACTGAACTCGCCAAAATAAATAGGCCATTCTCTCTAACATGATGGGTCAGACTATGGCTAGCTAATTTCCAATGAATCATGATCGCGCCTCCTCACTAGCTAAGGCAGTTAGACTCTGAGTAATTTTTGTTAGGTAATCCTGTTTGTCTTGGTCACCCCGTATCAACTCATGATAGATAACCCCGTCTTTAATAAAGAGCGTCCGCTTAGAATAACTGGCGGTTACTGCACTATGGGTAACCATCAAAATCGTTTGCCCCTGGTCATTTACCTGATCAAATAATCGCAGTAACCCCGCAGCGTTATGTGAGTCCAGGGCACCAGTCGGTTCATCAGCCAATAATAATTGTGGTTGCGTGATGAGTGCCCGGGCTGCGGCCACTCTTTGCCGTTGACCACCAGAAATTTCATATGGAAATCGGTCCAAAATGGGAGTGATTTCCAACTGAGCTGCCAATGGTGCTAATCGTTTAGCCATTTCCAAATGTGATTTCTTTGCCAATACCAGCGGCAGGAAAATATTATCGCGGTTATTGAAGGTATTTAACAAATTAAAGTTTTGAAAAACAAATCCCAACTGTTCCCTGCGAAACTTTGCGGCATTTCGCTCTGTTAATTCATTTAAATTCTGGCCTTCAAGCTTGATCGTGCCACTACTTGCCTTGTCTAAAGTGGCAATAATATTGAGCAGCGTCGTTTTCCCAGCTCCAGATTCACCCATAATTGCCACGTAATCTCCGGCTTTGACACTAAGTGAGATATCTTTTAAGGCAACCACCTGCTGACTATTTTCTTTAAAAACCCGTCTAACATGTTCCAAGGTTAATAATGGCATTATTCTGATCTCCTTTGATTTATTAAGGCAAGTATAAAAGGCTGCTAGCACTCAGACCAGTTACGGTCTAGTTAGCAACCTTACAGTTTGTTATTTAACCTGAGATGTTCCTTTTGAAAAGTCAGGGTGACAGCGGTGCCGCTATTTTCCGTGGACACAATCGCCAACGTTTCGCCTAATAAGGTCGCAACCTGGTGAGCCATATATAGACCCATTCCAGTTGCTGCCTGCTGTTGGCGACCGTTTTCGCCAGTGAATCCTGGTTCAAAAACCCGAGGAAGATCACTAGCTGAAATCCCAACACCATGATCAGCAATGGTTAACTGATTTTGCCGCCAAGTGATATCAATCGTGCTGTTTGGGTTAGAATATTTTAGCGCGTTAAAAATAACTTGCCTCAAAATAAAGCCTAACCACTTTTTATCGGTTAAAATTTGCGTCTGCCCAACTTGTAATCGTGGCGTTAAATTCTTGTTAATAAAAAAGATTGAATAGTCTTTGATAATTGGCGTGATAATATCTTGCGGAAGCTGCCAAGTAAAATCTAAGTCATGGTGGAAATCTTCCAATCGTTCGTAATTCAGTAATAAGTCCATTTGGTTACTTATTAACTGGATTTGCTGCTGTAATTCATCACTAGCAACAGCGTCATTATTTTCTGCCAGCAGTTGCAATGCCGTTAAAGGCAACTTGATTTCATGACTCCAAAGCATTAAATAATCTTGTTTTTGGGCCGTTCGTTGTTCTAACCTTCTTTGATTTTCATCCTGCTGTTGTTTAATTTTTGCCAACGCCCGCCAATATGGTTTTAATAAAGTTTGTTTGGGTTCCTCCGGGAGGATATTTTGCTCAAGTGCTTTATCTAATTTTTTAATAACCAAATATTGCGTCATTATCCGGTACCCGAGCACAATAAGGATTGGAATCCAAGTAAACCGAAATAGATTGCCAACAATGTTTTCAGGGATGCGATACAGCCAGCAAAGCCCCCAAAATATTGTCAAGATACCAACGTACAAAAGGACCAGTGGAATTTGTGATAACAGGAGTTGCCAGATTTGATTTTTAACTTTCATCAGCTGTCACCAACCGATATCCACGCCCTCGCTCTGTTACGAGGCGACCCCGCAAATTAACTTGATCTAATTTTTCTCGCAGCCGACTCATATTGACGTTCAAAACACTATCTTCAATAAACGAGCCGCCCTGCCAAATGTTTTGCATTAATTGTTGTTTAGTTACCAATTTGCCAGCATTGAGAAAGAAAATCTTAAGAATCGTTCCTTCCGTGGGAGTTAATTTCACCGTATGATCTTGATACTTTAATTCATTGGTTAAAATGTTCAGCCGATAATCCTCGTAAGTTAAGGATTCCATAGGGATAGCCTCCCGCTTTGTCCGCCGTAAAACTGCTTGAATTTTTGAAATCAATACATTAAGTGAAAACGGCTTAACAACATAGTCATCTGCCCCAGTTGCAATCGCCCTAACTGCATTGGGATCCATGTCAGCAGCCGAAACAAAGATAACCGGGACGTCCGATACTTGCCGCAATTGACTAGTCCAGTAAAAACCGTCAAACGTTGGCAAGGTAATGTCCATAATCACAATATCCGGTTGAAACGTGCGAATTTCAGCAACAACGCTGTTCCAATCTTGAACTGTCTGAGAGAGATACTGCCATTTATTAAATTCTTTAATCATGGCATTAGTAATCGTCCGATCATCTTCAACGATAAAAATCTTTGGCATTACTTTGCCTCCTCTTATAAAGTGAGCGGATCTAGGCGGTTAGAAACCGGAATGTAAGTTTCCTATGAGGGAAATTCCCGGGTTTGGAATTTTTCTCGGAGGTGCTTACATTCCGGTTTCTGCCTGGAGGAGCTGTCCTAAAAAAGTGAGCGGATCCAGGCGGTTAGAAACCGGAATGTAAGTCTCCTCTGAGGGGAATTCCCGGGTTTGGAATTTTTCTCGGTGGTGCTTACATTCCGGTTTCTGCCTGGAGGAGCTGTCCTAAAATCAGTGAGCGGATCCAGGCGATTTAGAAGTCGGAGTGTAAGTCTCCTCTAACGGAAATCCCCGATTTTGGGATTTTTGTTAGAGGTGCTTACGCGCAGACTTCTGCCTGGAGGAGCTGTCCTAAAATCAGTGAGCGGAACAAAGCGATTAGAGACTGGAGCCTAAGTTTTCTCTGTCAGAAATCCCGGACTTGGATTTTTGGCAGAGAAGGCTTAGGTGCAAGTCTCGGCTTTGTGAAGCTGTCTTAAAAGTACCGATACCCCAATAATACCATTTGGCCCAGCAAAAAAACTGGAGATCCTTAATTTTAAGGATTCCCAGTTTCCAATTAGTTAGTCATTATTTTGAGAGTCATCTGAATCTGATTGTTGATCCGATCCATCGGCTGGTGTTTGTGAATTAGTATCAGTCGTTTCATTCTCATCATCTTGCTTCTCAACTTTAGCCATCGTTGCCACCTTAGCATCATCATCCATTCGGATTAAATGAACACCAAGGGTTGCCCGACCAGTTTGAGAAACATCATCAACGTCAAAACGAATCATAACACCTTTATTCGTAATTAACATGATATCTTCAGCACCAGTAACGGTTGTCAGTCCCGCAAGCGGCCCGTTTTTCTCGGTGATATTAGCAGTCTTAATTCCTTTACCACCACGGCCCTTAATTGGATATTCAACAGCTGCCGTTCGTTTACCATAACCATTTTCAGAAATGATAAACACCTCGCTATTAGGTTTCAACGTATCTGCCCCAACAACATAGTCACTGTCCCGAAGTCGAATGCCACGAACCCCGGTTGCTGAACGGCCCATTGACCGAACGTCTGCAGCCTTAAAACTAACCGCATATCCCTTATGAGTCCCAATGATAATATTTTGATCCTTATCGACGATCAAAACATTAATCACCTGGTCATCATCTTTAAGGTGAATTGCCTTCAGACCATTACTTCGAATGTTAGCAAATTCTTCAACTGGTGTCCGTTTAACCGTGCCATGCAAGGTTACGAAGAATAAGTCCTTTTCAATATCTTTATGCTTATCGGAAATATTAATAACGGCTTCAATCTTTTCGTCATTATTAATATTAAGCAGGTTAATAATTGGAATTCCCTTTGCCGAACGGCCGTATTCAGGAATTTCATACCCCTTCATTCGATAAACTTTACCTGCATCGGTAAAGAATAGAAGCACATCATGAGTCGACGTAGAGACAAGATGTTCCACGAAGTCATCATTATGCACACCCATCCCTTGGACACCCCGGCCACCACGATTTTGAGCTTTAAACTCAGTGGTTGGCAGCCGTTTGATATACCCATTATGAGTTAACGAAACAATGACGTCCTCTTCTTCAATTAAATCTTCATCTTCTAGGCTGAGAACCTCACCAACCAAGAGTTCAGTTCTTCGAGGGTCACCAAATTTATGCTGAATTTCAAGTAATTCTTCATAAATAATCTGGTTAACCCGGTCACGACTTGCCAAAATAGCCTTGTAATCTTCGATATCTTTCATTAACTGGGCGTATTCTTTTTCAATTTTGTCGCGTTCCAAGCCGGTTAATCGAACCAGTCGCATATCAAGAATGGCCTGCGCTTGTTTATCATCTAGGCCAAATCCATCAATTAACTGGTTCTTAGCAACATCCCCAGTTTGAGAACCACGAATAATCTTAATAATTTCATCAATGTGATCTAAAGCAATCCGCAAACCTTCAAGGATATGAGCCCGAGCTTGTGCTTTCTTAAGTTCGTACTGAGTCCGGCGTTTAATAACTTCAACTTGATGTTCCAAATAATAATTAAGAATTTCTTTTAAGCTGAGGATCTTTGGGGTCCCCTTAACAATTGCTAACATGTTAAAGCTAAATGACGTCTGCATCAACGTTAACTTGTATAAATTATTTAAAATCACTTCGGCACTTGCATCACGGCGAACATCAATCACCACCCGCATCCCTTCACGATCAGATTCATCGTTAATATCGGTGATGCCTTCAATTCGCTTATCCCGAGCAAGTTCGGCGATTCTTTCAATTAATTTGGCTTTATTGACCATATATGGTAATTCAGTGGCAATGATCCGTTGCTTACCATCTGACTTACCTTCAATTTCAACTTTAGCCCGAACAATAATTGATCCCTTACCAGTTTCATAGGCCCTTCGGATTCCTGATTTACCCATGACAACGCCACCCGTTGGAAAGTCAGGGCCAGGCAATACTTCCATTAAATCAGCGGTAGTTGCTTCCGGATTATTCATGAGCACATGAATGGCGCTGATGACCTCAGATAAATTGTGCGGTGGAATATTCGTTGCCATTCCAACAGCAATTCCAGATGCCCCATTGACTAGTAAGTTAGGGAATCGGGATGGTAAGACGCTTGGTTCTCGTTCAGTGCCATCGTAGTTAGGTTGGAAATCAATCGTATCTTTGTTAATGTCACGCAACATTTCCATCGCAATTTTGCTTAACCGGGCTTCGGTATACCGCATGGCAGCGGCACCGTCACCGTCGACAGAACCAAAGTTACCGTGACCATCAACTAACATATAACGATAGCTAAACGGCTGCGCCATCCGAACCATCGATTCATAAACGGCTGTATCACCGTGGGGATGATACTTACCTAAAACATCCCCAACGATTCTGGCAGACTTTTTATAAGGTTTATCTGGGGTAACCCCCAATTCATGCATATCGTATAAAATACGGCGATGAACTGGTTTTAATCCATCACGAACATCAGGTAAAGCACGCGCAACAATAACACTCATTGCGTAATCAAGAAAAGATGTCCGCATTTTCTTGGATAGGTCAACATTCGTTATTCGACCTGGAAAGTCGCCATTGTTATCATTTTCGTTGGCCAAACTATTTACCTCCATTCATATCAAGGGAAGAAGCAGATGTTTCATGTGAAACATTGATGAAATTTAATTTTGAATTAATTGTAGTAACGCGGAAATTACTTTGTGAAACACGTTTCGTAAGAGAAAAATCTATGTGGTAGTCCTCTTTAATTAGGGTATGAATCGCTTAGCAACTCAGATTAGGACCGTTTTGCAAAGCAGAAGTCTGCACCTAAGCTACTCCGTTCAAAAATCCCAAACCCAGGGATTTCTGAACGGAGCAACTTAGGCTCCGACTTCTAACCGCTTTGCTACGCTCACTATCTCTATACATCCAAATTCTCCACAAACGTTGCGTTATCTTCAATAAACTCGCGTCGGGGTTCAACCTTGTCTCCCATTAGCATTGAAAAGACTTTGTTAGCTTCCGCAGCATCTGACGATTCCACGCGTAACAGATGACGATTTTCTGGGTTCATTGTTGTATCCCATAACTGTTCCGCATCCATTTCACCCAACCCTTTGTACCGTTGAATAACCGGCTTAGGGGATGGCTGGAGCGTTCCCAAAAATTGACTTAAATCCTCGTCTGAATCGATATAACGAGACATCTTTCCCTGACGGACTTGGTACAGTGGCGGCTGAGCAACGTACACATAGCCGGCATCGATCAACGGTCTCATATAGCGATAAATCAAAGTTAACAATAGCGTTTGAATATGGGCACCGTCGACATCGGCATCGGTCATAATGATTAACTTATGATAATTAATCTTTGACAGGTCAAAATCTTCACCAAAACCGGTTCCCATTGCCGTAAACAACGACCGAATTTCTTCATTTGCTAAAATTCGATCCATGCTGGCTTTTTCAACGTTCAAAATTTTCCCACGGATGGGTAGGATTGCCTGGGTTAACCGGGAACGTCCCTGCTTAGCCGAACCTCCGGCTGAATCCCCTTCGACAATGAATAATTCAGATATTCGGGGATCTTTACTAGTATTATCGGCTAACTTACCAGGTAAATTACTGATTTCAAGGCCACTCTTTTTCCGAGTCACTTCCCGGGCTCGTTTAGCTGCTGAACGGGCTTTAGATGCTAACAAGCCGCGGTCAACAATCTTGCGGGCCATCTTAGGATTTTCCATCAGGAATTTTGCAAAATGATCACTAAAAATCCGATCAGTGACGGTTCGCGCATCTGAGTTACCTAACTTCGTCTTAGTCTGACCTTCGAATTGAGGATCAGGATGCTTAATACTGACGACGGCGGTTGTACCTTCACGAACATCTTCACCAGACAGGTTAGCTTCATTATCCTTAAGTAGCTTATTCTTCCGGGCATAATCATTAATTACCCGGGTTAATGCCCGCTTAAAGCCTTCCTCATGGGTCCCACCTTCATAAGTATGAATGTTATTAGTAAACGTCATTAACGTATTATGATAATCATTAGTATATTGAATCGCAACTTCAACGGTAATGCCGTTCATGACACCCTCTACGTAAATCGGCTCATCAAGTAACGTCTCTTTACTCTTATCCAAGTATTCGACGTAATGTTTAATTCCGCCTTCATACATAAAGTCTTTTTCAGTGGGCTTCTCAGGACGAAGATCGCGAATGACAATTCGTAATCCTTTATTTAAAAAGGCTAGTTCACGAAGCCTAGCAGTTAACACCTTAATGTCATAAGTTGTTGTTTCCCGAAAAATATCTGGATCGGGAAGAAAATGAACCTTAGTTCCATGAAGATCATCGGAAACTTCCTTGACAACCTTCATCTTTGTTTTAACATGACCGCGGGTAAAGTCCATGTAATAGACTTTGCCGTCACGGGTAACTTCAACGTCTAATTCAGATGACAATGCGTTGACAACCGAAGCCCCCACACCATGAAGACCACCAGAAACTTTATAGCCGCCACCGCCAAATTTACCACCCGCATGTAAGATTGTAAAAACGGTTTCAAGAGCGGGCTTACCAGTTTTCTTTTGAATATCAACGGGAATTCCCCGGCCATCATCAATAACGGTAATACTGTTATCCTTCTCAACCGTCACAGTAATTTTACTTGCAAAACCAGCTAAAGCCTCGTCGATACCGTTATCCACGATTTCCCATACTAAATGGTGAAGGCCTTGTGAGCTAGTCGTTCCAATATACATCCCGGGACGTTTTCTAACCGCCTCAAGTCCTTCCAAAACTTGAATTTGGCTCGCATCATATTCATGAGCTAACTCTTTTTTAGTTTCTTTTTCATCAGCCATATTGTTTCTCCTTAACTACTTTTCCAAACTTACATTGCCATTATCGATTCGAAATATCTTCGGGTTAGTTAATAATTCCTGTTGAACACCACTCAAACTGGTAGTGGTTAAAAACGTTTGAACTTTGTCCTGAATGGCAGTTAATAAATGCGTCTGCCGAAAATCATCAAGTTCCGATAACACATCGTCTAATAACAATATCGGATATTCATCGGTCTGTTCCTTCATTAAGTCGATCTCAGCAAGCTTAACTGAAAGCGCAGTTGTCCGCTGCTGGCCTTGAGAACCGAAAGATTGAACTTCTTTATCATTGATGACAAAGTGTAAATCATCTCGATGCGGCCCAATTAACGTCGTTGAACGCATAATTTCTTTTTCCTTAATTTTGGAAAATTGTTTCAATAGATTTTGATATACCGATTCAACTGACGTTAATTGGTCATCAGCCACCGCTGTTTTATATGCAAACGCTAAGTTTTCTTTGCCCTGAGAGATTTCTGAATGCACCACTTTAGCAAACTTCTCTAACTTTTTAACTAGCTGAAGTCGTTGGAAAATGATTTCCGCCCCATAAGCCGAAAGCTGATCGGACAAAACATCTAGATAAACCCGATCGGACTGAGTCTTGTGATGTAAATCTCTTAGATACCGGTTGCGTTGTTTTAAAATCTTCTTATATTGAGTGGAATTGTATAAATAGCGATTACTCATCTGGCCAAATTCCATGTCCATAAATTTTCGGCGGACTTGAGGAGCGCCCTTAACGATTGAAAGGTCCTCGGGGGCAAATAAAATAACGTTTAGCTGGCCCACATAACTTGATAGTCTGGCCTGCTCCAAATGGTTAACTTTGGCACGCTTTCCTTTTAGCCCCAAATCAAGTTCAATCGGGACGGATCCGAGTCTTTTTTGCAGAATGCCCCTGATTTGAGCAGTCTGACTGTCCCAATTAATTAATTCCCGTTCATTATTTGTTCGGTGGCTTCTGGTTAAGGCTAAAACATAAATTGCTTCAAGCAAGTTTGTTTTTCCCTGAGCATTTTCACCTAAAAAGACATTGATACCATCCGAAAAATCAAGGCTTTGATTAACATAGTTACGAAAATTATGGAGCTCAATTTTCGTTAATTTCATTCAGATTCCTGCTTTAAATGAATAAAAAATAAGCCAACATCAGGAACTTCAACATGATCCCCGTCGTATAGTTTTCTGCCACGACGATCATCCGGTTCATCATTGACATTAACTGCATTTTCTTTTAAAAACCATTTAGCTTGACCACCACTACTAATAATGGCTTCTTCTTTAAGCAATTGGCCGAGCGTAATATATGGTCCATCAATGAGTATCTCTTTTTTCACAATTTCACCCACCTTTTACATATAACATTATACCCCTTATTTTATTAAAAGTACATGATAGTAACGATTCTTGGGCACTCTCAGAACCTTTTTGACTTTTTAGATAGTTTTATCAAAAAATAGCGAAAATTGCTAAAAAGTCCGTATATGAGCAATTAAATAAGGATAAGCGATTTTTTTACTCTTAACACAATTAATCAAGTGCCGTTTATTAGGAATCTTTCACAAAGTTCATGACAGTTAGGTTGTCATTGCTTTGGGAAAAATGACACATCAGTTTAGCCCCCAATTAACTGGCAAGTGACTAATTCAAAGCAGAAAAAAAGACTGAAACAAAGGGGTTCTTGCTCAGCCTTCTATTAGGATGGTGGATGCTACCTTAGAGATCACACTTAGTTCCTACTAGTCATTATCGCTAGTTAGAACGTTCTAATTGGTGTTATCAACTGGATAAAACGATCACTATCTTCAGTTGGCGTTAACGTGAAAGGTCTTAGGGCCGATGTAAAGTCAACATTAATTGTCGATTGGCCAAACGACCGCAAAGCATCCTTCATATAATCTGGGTTAAATGAAATTTCAAGTTGATTCCCTTCAACCTGATTAGGTTCCATATCTTCTTCAACGTTACCAACATCAGGAGAATTCCCGTAAATAGTAACGGTCTTTTTGTCTGGATCAATGGTAATTTTAACCACATTATTTCTGGATTCATGGGATAGCAATGAAGCTCGTTCAATTGCCGCCAACAAGTCTGGGGCATCAAATGAAACTCGGGTGTCGTGTGAATCTGGAATTAAGCGACCAGTATCTGGATAGTTACCCTCAAGAAGCCGTGAATAGAACAAAGTATCACCAATAACAAATAAAGCCTGGTTTTCAGTGACTGATAATGAAACTTCTTCTTGATCGTCATCAATCATTCGAGATAACTCAGTTAAACTTTTTCCAGGAATAACAAAATCGTAGGAACCTTCAATTGATTTCTCGAGGGTCACTTTCCGTTGACTTAATCTATGGCTATCGGTTGCAACTGCCATTACGTGGTTTTCAGAAATAACAAAATGAACCCCTGTCAGAATTGGCCGACTTTCTTGATTGGATACAGCAACAACCGTTTGACTGATAATTTGTTTAAATAAATCGGAAGCTAATGGAATCGATGTGTTTGTTTGAATTTCAGGTAAATGAGGATAATTATTAGCGTCTAATCCATTGATAGTAAATGAAGATTGGCCGGATGTAATCATTGTCTGAAAATTCTCACCAACTTCAAGGGTAATGGTGTCCTGAGGTAATTTTTTAACGATATCAGTAAAGAATCGTGCGGGTAACACAATGGCACCTTCAGATTCAACTGCTAATAAGTTATCTGGGTTATCAGCCTTAATGGTTGTTTCAATTGAAATATCAGCGTCACTACCAGTTAAAACGATTGCTGATTGACTGGCCACTAATTTAAGGCCAGTTAAAATGGGAATTGTTGTTTTAGTAGAGATTGCTCTAGAAACGGTGTTTAAAGCTTTAGTAAATGCTGTTCGGCCAATTGTAAATTTCATACGTTGAATCATCCTCCCGGAAAGTGGTGAATAAGATTAATTTAATTAATAAAAGAAAAAGAAGTAACAGTAGGCACTGTGGAAATGTGGATAACTTTTCTTAAGTCTTTTGTTATCGCTTAAAGAGCTGTGGATAAATCTGTGCATAACTTTTACTTTTTGTTATTAATTATCCACAGCCAATTATACCATTTTAGTTGAGTGCGCTTTTTATATCGGCGATTTCTTTTCTTAAATCGGCATCGATTTTGACAATTTCGGCAATTTTATCGCAAGCATGAATCACAGTCGTGTGATCTTTGCCACCGAATTCCTTACCAATCTTTGGCAACGAGTTGCTGGTTAGCTCTCTTGAAAGGTACATCGCAATTTGTCGAGGCATCACGATGGATTTCATCCGTTTTTTGCCCTTTAAGTCGTTAATTGAGATATGAAAGTAGGTCGCAACTTTATTTTGAATGTCGACGATCGATAGTTCACGGTTAGCCTTAGTTAACTTGAGGCCACGGAGCGCTTCGTAAACGAGGTCCGTTGTTACTGGCTCATTTTTGAGTTTGGAATAAGCTTGGACTCGGGAAAGTGCGCCCTCTAACTCCCGAACGTTAGAGTCAATTTGACCGGCAATATAGGCCAATGTGTCGTTTGGAATTGCTAAGTTGTCAAGCTTGGCCTTGTTTTTTAGAATGGCGATTCTCGTTTCTAGATCAGGTGGGGTAATATCGACTGGGAGTCCCCAGGCAAACCTTGATACCAGTCGTTCTTGCAGCTTTGGAATTTCTTGGGGAACCCGATCGGATGTTAACACGATCTGTTTGTTATTGTTGTATAACGCGTTAAAGGTATGGAAGAACTCTTCTTGCGTACCTTCTTTTTGCGCAAAGAATTGAATATCATCGACCATTAAAATATCGACGTCCCGGTACTCACGGCGAAATTCTTCTGTCCGGTTAGTTTGGATTGCGTTGATGAAGTCGTTTGTAAAAGCTTCACTGGTAACGTACTTAACGTTAGTTTCCGGATGGTCTTCTAGCCGTTTATTGCCGATAGCCTGCATTAAATGAGTTTTTCCCAAGCCAACTCCACCGTAGAAAAACAGGGGATTATACAGCTTCCCAGGTTCTTCTGAAACGATTAACGCCGCTGCGTGGGCCATTTGGTTTCCCTTGCCAATAATAAAGTTGTCAAAAGTGTAACTCGGATTTAAATGGTTATCTTTGCTAAACGAGAGATCATCGTTTGATAAATTATCGCTATCTTGTTGGTGAAGGTCTGCTGTCTTTGGTTCTTCTTTTTGTACATCGGAGTCGAGAACAAACTTTGGTTCGATATTTCCCTTAGTAATGATGTAGGCATATTCAATCAAGTTAGGGGCCAATTGTTGTTTCCAATAGTCCAGATGTAATTCAGAAGGTAGAGATAAAGTAAGTGTGGCGCCATCAAAGCTAACAGGAGTAACCGGCTTGATCCACGTGTCATATGTGAGATCAGTCGTATTACTACGAAATTGTTTGCTTAATTTTTGCCATAAAGCATCCTTATCGAGCACGGTGATTTTTCCCCCTCTGATTTGAGTCGGTTACGAAATGCAAATTAATTCTAGCATTGTCTATAAAAGTTTTCCACAGGCAAAAGGGACCTGTGCATAAATGTTTCACAGGGAGTGCAAAAAGGTATAATCCACCTGTGGAAAAGTGGAAAACAGGTTAGAAATGACGTGTCACCCACAGGTATCTGTGGATAACTAAAACTGATGTTACCAACTTTGCGCGTGAAAAACAGAAAGCTATCCACAACCTGTGGATAACTTTAAAAACAATCTGTTACTCTGTGGATAACCCTGTTCATATCTCAATATTCTGCTCAAAATTTAACTTAAGTTATCCACACTATTTGTTCATGAAACAAATTTTAAATTTTTTTATTTTTTGATTAGAACATAAAACCCTATTCCATTAATGAGCAATGTATGTTAATATGTTTGGGAAATGCATTTGAACATCTGTCATTAAATGCTTAAACGCGACTTCGAAGTAAAGGAGGATTTTATAATGAAGAGAACATATCAACCAAAGAAGCGTCATCGCGCTCGCGTTCATGGTTTCCGTAAACGCATGAGCAGCAGCAATGGTCGTAAAGTCTTAGCACGTCGCCGTCAAAAGGGTAGAAAATCATTGTCTGTATAGACCACTGACCATTCAGTGGTCTTTTTCATATTTTTTTATAAATTTGTGGAGATGGATCATGCGAAAATCATATCGAGTAAAAAAAGAGGCGGAGTTTCAAAAAGTATTTGAAACTCATAACTCGGTTGCAAATCGTCAATTTGTTGTCTATTCATTAGACAAACCTAACCAGCCACATTTTCGCGTCGGTATTTCTGTTGGTAAAAAAATTGGCAATGCCGTACATAGGAATTGGGTCAAACGGCGGATTCGCCAAGCTTTGCTGGAGTTGAAGCCTGATTTGCGACAAGATGTTGACTTTATCGTGATAGCACGCCCATCAACCGATCAGATGGCGATGACCGAAATTAAGGCTGGTTTAATTCACGTACTTAAGTTGGCAAAGCTGATCGATTCCAACTATGATAGTGGGGAAAAACGTTGAAAAAGAGAATAAAAAAAATACTGGTATTACTATCATTAGTGAGCTTAACCATTGTTCTTTCAGCTTGTAGTAATGCCCCGATTACTGAGCACAGTACGGGAATTTGGGATGGTTGGGTTGTCCTGAACTTCTCACGGGCGATTATCTGGTTGTCTCGGTTCTTTAGCGATAACTATGGAATGGGAATTATTATCTTCACCATTTTAGTTAGAATTGTGATCTTACCTCTGATGATTTACCAAACCAGAAGTATGCGAAAGACGCAAGAGGTTCAACCACAGCTGAAAGCTTTGCAGAAGAAGTATTCTTCACGGGATGCTGAGACGATGCAAAAGCTACAGGCGGAACAAAAGAAACTTTACGCTGAAGCTGGAATTAACCCAATTGCTGGTTGCTTGCCACTGATTGTTCAGATGCCAATTCTGTTTGCTTTGTACCAAGCAATCTGGCGAACACATATCTTAAGAAGCGGCACCTTCTTCTGGTTACAATTAGGACATCCGGATCCGTACTTTATCTTGCCGATCTTAGCTGCTGTCTTTACGTTTATTTCATCTTGGTTAGCAATGAAGGGCCAGCCAGAGTCAAATTCAATGACAACGATGATGACTGTTGGAATGCCATTCTTTATTCTAATTATGGCCGTTAGCTTACCATCCGCTTTGTCACTTTACTGGGTGATCACCAACGCCTTCCAAGTAGGCCAAACATTGGTTATTCAAAATCCTTGGAAGATTCGTCGTGAGCGTGAGCAAAAACAGCGAGAAGAACGTGATCGGGAACGAGCCGTTAAGAAGGCAATTCGAAAAGCAAAACGAAGTAAAAAGAAGTAAATATGTCATTGAATAAATCTTTATTAGTTAAGGTCGCAGAATCGTTATCTGAGATGCTTACTTATAAGATTCAAAAAAACTCCCCGTCTAGGGCTGGCAACAGCCTTGGATGGGGAGTTTTTGATTTGAAAATAGTTAGATTGAGATAGTGCTATTTTGATTGTTTGCGGCGACTTGGGCAATTTGTCATTAGGACAGCTTCTCCAGGCAACTGCCTATAAGTATTCCAGTTGAGATTAGACTTCTTGGCAAAATAGTGAAAACTTGTTACGCCAAGTAAGGATCTGTGCGTAAGCACCTGTTAAGGAAAAATCTCCAAATCCAAAAGATTAATCGTTCTTGGCGACATAGAGAAAACGTGCTGAACCAAGCAGAAAGCTGCACCTAAGCTAGGCCGTTCAAAAATCCAAACCCAGGATTTCTGAACGGCCTAACTTAGGCTCCGCTTTCTAAACGCTTGGTTCCGCACTCTGACCGCTTTGCTCATTTTATTTAGGACAGCTACGTCAGGCAGAAACCGTCGCGTAAGCACCTATCCCAAAAATCCCAGACCCGGGGATTTCTGGGATAGGAGACTTACACCCCGGTTTCTAAACGCCTGACTCCGCTCACTTTATTTAGTAGGACAGCTCCGCAAAGCAGAAACTTCCACATAAGCACCTCGAACAAAAATCCCCCAAAACCAGGGATTTCTGTCCGAGGAGACTTATGTTCCAGTTTCTAAGCGCTTTGCTTTGCTCACTAATCTACGTTCACCGGATTATCCTTCAAACTTACCGGATAGGCCATAACGTCTGCATCCAAAATGTCGTACTGAGTCATTAAAGCATGTTCAACCCTTTCGCCAATTAAGAAGGCGGTTTTTAAGTTGGTGTCGTCATCTAGGTAGACACCGATTTTCATTACCACTTGATCGCCCAGCCAGCGGGGTTCAATCCCTTGAACACCGAGGACCCCGGGGATTTCACTAATTGTCTTACTATATTTTTCAATTGAGGCAGGGTTAAAACCTTCTGTGAGTCTCATAATAGTTGTTTTAAAGATCAAAATTGAGGCGTGTAAAATTAAGAAACCAACGACAATGGTTGCAACCCCATCAAGCCAGTGAGCACCTAAGTAGGCACCACCGATTGACAGGAATGTCCCTAAACTAGTCCACGCATCGCTTTTTAAATCCTGACCAGATGCTTTAAGGGCTTGGTTATTTAATTCCGCTCCCTTTAATGAGTTGTACTTTGCTAAAATCGAAATGATGAACGCTGACAAAAGACTAATGCCTAGCGACCAAATATTCGGATTGACCAAGTGGCCCTCAAAGAAATTACGAACTGCAAAACCACCATCAACCAAAATTTGAATACTAACTGCGAACATAATGGTGGCTGATAAAAGGGCGGCAATATTTTCATACTGCCAGTGGCCTAAAATATGATTTGAATCTGGTGGCCGGCGAGAAACTCTGAGGCCAATAATTAAAATTGCCGCGCCACAGACACCGGTTAAATTATTGAGACCATCGGCAATCAAGACGGTGATATGGTTCCAATAACCAACAATTAGTTCGGCGGTCATGATAAGTGCATAGGACGTTAAGTTTGCGTACGTTATCTTCTGGGCCTCTTGAAGCTTACTAAGCCGGTGCTGACGGTCTATTTGAATGTTTCGACCAGCATCATACTGATTAATATTTGCCAAAATTGACACTTCCTAAAACGAAAACTATTAGATTTCTATATCACTGTTAAGCTAATAAAAATATAGAAGTTATTACCGTCTATTATACCGATTTGATAAAGGTTTGGTTAAATGATGGCTCTAAAGTCATCATTTATTTCAAAGTTTCCGATTAGTTTGCGTTTTTTATCGGAAACCATTTATAAATGATTGTTTTTATGCTAATATAAATTAGTTAAATCCATTCAAATAAAGGGAGTTTATTATGACAATTTACTCTGGAAAAACCATCCAAGACGCCGTAGAACAAGGACTTACTGCATTATCACTCACTCAGGACCAAGTTGAAGTAACGGTTATTCAACAACCCAAAAAGGGATTTTTAGGTTTCGGTCGCAAACCAGCTCAAATCGAAATAACGAAGAAGAACCTCGCTAAGGCTAATAATAGCAACGTTCATTTAAAATCAGAAACCAATCATAAAGACCATGAATCAACTACAAGTGACGAAAAAACGATCGACTTAGAAGATGTTTCGCAACAGCTCGCTAACTACTTAAGTGATGTCATTAAGGCGATGGGCTTTTCGTTTAAATTAAAGTTGGATATTAAAAATAAGCACACAATTTATATCGATATTGATACCGATCAGGAGAGCCGCTTAATTGGTCGGCACGGGCGAACGATTAACGCACTGCAGAACCTTTCTCAAATATTTATTAACCGGTTGGGCGCTAATAATGTCGATGTCGAACTAGATACGGCCAACTATCGTTCTAGAAGAAGTGACGCTTTAAAACAACTGGCTGAAAAAACCGCACGAAATGCAATTGCGAACGGAAAACCAGTTTACCTTAACCCAATGCCGTCCTTTGAACGTAAACAAATTCATAACGTGTTGTCGGATAATGAATATGTCATTACCTATTCCACTGGTAAAGAACCACACCGGGTAATTGTTGTTGCACCAAAGTAAATTCATCGGTGCTAACGCGATTTACAATTGACAAAGTACTCACTTTAAAATATTATAAGGTTAATCATTCTTATCTTAACTAGGTAAAGCAGTCAAAGTGCTTTATCCATGCTAGATCTTTTTAGCGTGGAGTGGCACTTTTTTTGTGCGTTAATAATGGTTTTGTGGTTTAATAGTCACACGATTAGTTGGTTTTATAGGACAGCTGCGCAAAGCAGGAATCTGCGCGTAAGCACCTTTACCAAAAATCCCAGAACCGGGGATTCCTGGTAAAGGAGACTTACACTCCGATTCCTAACCGCTTTGCTCCGCTCACTTATTATAGGACAGCTGCGCAAAGCAACAATCTGCGCGTAAGCACCTCTAACGAAAAATTCCAAACCCAGGAATTTCTCTTGGAGGAGACTTACACCTCGATTGTAAACCGCTTTGTTCCGCTCACTTAATTTAGTAGGACAGCTCCGCAAAGCAGAAACTTCCACATAAGCACCTCGAACAAAAATCCCTCAAAACCAGGGATTTCTGTCCGAGGAGACTTATGTTCCAGTTTCTAAGCGCTTTGTTCCGCTCACTTTATTTCGGAAGGAAGCTTAATCATGGTTTTAACAACAACAGAATTTGACACAATAGCCGCAATTTCGACACCACCTGGTGAAGGTGGTATTTCGATTGTGCGTATTAGTGGCGAGGAAGCCTTAGACGTTGCGAAAAAAATCTATCGGGGAAAGAACCTTGATAAAGTTGCCAGCAACACCATTAACTACGGTCATATCGTCGATCCGGAGACTAATGAAGAAATTGATGAGGTCATGCTTTCCGTGATGAGGGCGCCTCACACATACACTGAGGAAGATATTGTAGAAATCAACTGTCATGGTGGGATTGTTGCAACTAACCGAATTTTACAGCTAGTTTTAAGTACTGGCGCACGAATGGCTGAACCGGGCGAGTTTACTAAGCGCGCATTTTTAAATGGGCGCATTGATTTATCACAATCAGAAGCCGTTATGGATTTGATTGAAGCTAAGACTGACCGATCGATGAAGGCAGCTATCAGTCAGTTAGATGGTAATCTATCCCATCTGATTAAGCACCTTAGAAAGGATATCCTCGACGTTCTTGCTCAGGTTGAGGTTAATATTGATTATCCGGAATACGACGATGTTGAAACGATGACGAGTAAACTACTTCGTGAAAAAGCGACTGACGTCCATGCCCGAATTGTCCAGCTATTGAGCACTGCTAAGCAAGGTAAAATTCTCCGCGAAGGGCTAGCCACTTCGATTATTGGACGCCCTAACGTTGGTAAATCTAGCTTGCTGAATAATTTACTTCACGAAGACAAGGCAATTGTTACCGACGTTCCTGGAACCACACGAGATGTCTTGGAAGAATACGTTAACGTTCGCGGGGTACCACTAAAACTGGTTGACACGGCCGGTATCCGGGATACCCAGGATAAAGTTGAAAAAATTGGTGTGGACCGATCTCGAAAAGCAATTGATAGTGCTGATTTAGTCCTGCTGGTTCTTAATGCAAGCGAAGCCCTTACTGATGAGGACAAGAAGTTATTGGCAGCAACAAAAGCCAAACAGCGAATTATCGTTTTAAATAAGACGGACTTACCAACCAAAATTGAGTTGACACAACTTAAAGCAATTACGAACGGGAAAAACATCATTTCGACCTCTGCAATTAAGGCGAATGGTTTGTCGCAACTTGAAGAACTCATTGCAAACATGTTCTTTAACGAAGGAATTGAAACGAGTCAAAATGACATTATGGTGACGAATGCCCGCCACATTGGGCTATTAAACCAAGCCAAGTCAGCACTCGAAGATGTTATTAAGGGACTTGATGCTGAGATGCCAGTTGATTTAGTGCAGATTGATATGACACGATGCTGGGATTTTCTCGGCGAAATTACGGGTGACAGTTACCAAGATGAACTGATTGATCAACTATTTAGTCAATTCTGTCTAGGAAAATAGCGTGTTTCATGTGAAACATGTATGGAGGAATTTTGTTGAAAAGTTTACGAGTAAGCGATGTTAAGCAAAAATATCGCGCACAAGATTATGACGTTATTGTGGTTGGTGCAGGTCATGCTGGCTGTGAAGCTGCTTTGGCGGCCGCCCGTATGGGAAATAAAACCCTTCTGTTGACAATTAATTTGGATATGGTTGCATTTATGCCATGTAATCCATCGGTTGGTGGTCCAGCCAAAGGAACGGTTGTCAGAGAAGTTGATGCGTTAGGTGGCGAAATGGGCCGAAACATTGATAAGACCTACATTCAAATGAGAATGCTCAATACTGGAAAAGGGCCAGCGGTTCAAGCGCTAAGAGCCCAAGCAGATAAGCATGCCTATCACGCTGAGATGAAACATACGATTGAAAAAGAACCAAACTTAACGTTGCGCCAAGGGATTGTTGATTCCCTGATTGTTGAGGACGGCATTTGCAAGGGTGTGGTGACGAACACAGGCGCCCAGTACCAAGCTAAAGCAGTTGTCATCGCTGCTGGAACGGCTGCTCGCGGTAAGATCATTATTGGCGAGTTGATGTATGCATCTGGTCCTAACAATTCACAGCCAGCCGAAAAGCTATCTGGTAACCTTGAGGAGTTGGGATTTGATCTGGAACGATTCAAAACGGGAACCCCACCACGGGTTGACGGTACCACAATTGATTATTCAAAAACCGAAGAGCAGCCCGGAGACGAAAATCCACATCATTTTAGTTTTGAGTCGGATGATGCTGATTATTTAGCGGTCAAGGACCAGCTGTCTTGCTGGTTAACTTACACAAATGAAACAACTCATAAAATTATTCGTGATAATTTAGACCGGGCACCCATGTTTACTGGGGTTATTGAAGGGGTTGGCCCGCGCTATTGCCCATCCATTGAAGATAAAATTGTTCGGTTTGCGGATAAGAGCCGCCACCAACTCTTCTTAGAGCCAGAGGGACGTCAGACAGAGGAGTGGTATGTCGATGGCTTATCAACTTCAATGCCAGAAGAAGTTCAACAAAGTATGATCCATACAATTGCCGGTTTGGAAAATGCACAAATGATGCGGCCAGGTTATGCGATTGAATACGACGTGGTTGCGCCATATCAACTAAAGCCAACTTTGGAAACAAAAGTGGTTCAAAACCTATTTACGGCTGGTCAAACTAACGGGACTTCTGGTTACGAAGAGGCGGCTGGTCAAGGCTTGATTGCTGGGATTAATGCCGGTCGGCGGGCACTTGGAAAGGGACCGTTTGTGTTGAAGCGTAACGAAGCTTATATCGGCGTTATGATTGATGATTTGGTCACTAAGGGAACCAAAGAACCCTATCGATTATTGACCAGCCGGGCAGAGTACCGGTTGTTACTACGAACGGATAATGCTGACATGCGCTTAACTGAGAAGGGCCATGAAATTGGGTTGATTTCTGATGCCCGGTATCAAAAATTCTTGGCTAAGAAGCGGGCGATTGACGCAGAATTGGACCGCTTAAGCAACATTCGGATTAAGCCTTCTGATGAAGTTAACGCCTTTGTTCAAGAGCACGGTGATAAACCATTACAAGATGGGGTTATTGCGGCCATTTTCTTGCGACGGCCTTACGTAGATTATCAGACCTTAATGCGGTTCATCCCGGCGTCGGATCAACAATTAGATCGCCACGTGATTGAACAGGTTGAAATTCAGACCAAGTATGCGGGTTATATTAAAAAGGCTGAACAGAGCGTTGCCAAGATGAAAAAGATGGAAGCTAAAAAAATTCCTGACCGAATTGATTATGATGCGATCGATGGAATCGCGACTGAAGCTCGTCAAAAGCTACAGAAAATTCATCCAGAAACAATTGCCCAAGCGTCGCGAATTAGTGGGGTTAATCCTGCTGACATTGCGATATTGAGTGTGTATATTCAACAAGGAAAAATAACTAAATTAGCCCAATAGTGCGTTTGTTTTGCTAAGGTGGTGGACAGAGATTGTCTTGCCGCCTTTTTTGATGTTCTTTTAAAATAGCGAGGCAAAAATCCCCATTAATAATTACCTATGAGTTATGATACAGATGCGAATTATGATATGTATTATTTTAGGACAGCTACGCAAAGCAGGGATCTGCGCGTAAGCACCTCTAACAAAAATCCCAAAACCAGGGATTTCTGTTAGAGGAGACTTACACTCCGATCCCTAACCGCTTTGCTCCGCTCACTTGTTTATAGGACAGCTACGCAAAGGCTCTTTCCATGATTCAGCGATTATTGATGCTTCACTCAATAATAATTGCTTGCTTTTCAAACCGCTGATCAAGAATATATCAAACCGGTTGTTCTTTTTACTACTCTGTTGATCAAGGCATCGTTAATTTATGGAAAGAGCCTACGCAAAGCAGAAGCTTGCACCTAAGCCATCTCGACCAGAAATCCAAGCCCAGGATTTCCGGCCAAGATAACTTAGGCTCCAGCTTCTAAGCGCTTTGCTTCGCTCACTTGTTTTTAAGGGGAAAGATATGATGAGTAACAAAATTGCAGTTGTGACAAATGCCGCTGATGGGATTGGCTTGGCAATTTCAAAGAAATTAATGGATCGGGGAATCCAGGTTGTTGCTGCCGGAGACAATAAAGATGCCTTAGGGGAAGTCAGTCATGATTATAAACTCTTTGATGGACAATATGTGGATGCAACTAATGAAGCAGCAGTCAAGAATTTTGTGGAATATGTTGTTGATAGTT
Organism: Lentilactobacillus kisonensis DSM 19906 = JCM 15041; assembly: GCF_001434135.1. Lineage (GTDB taxonomy): Bacteria > Bacillota > Bacilli > Lactobacillales > Lactobacillaceae > Lentilactobacillus > Lentilactobacillus kisonensis. The sequence continues at coordinate 45,053 of NZ_AZEB01000019.1, forward strand.
ATGGTCAAATTAACTATTCTTTTCAGATTGCGGCTGATTCGCAATTTGGTTTGATTGTTAAAAGGCGATTGGCTGATTGGAATTATATGATTAATTTAGTATTGAGTGGCGTTTTTTCGTTCGTTAAGTACGTTGGCCGCCAAATGAAACGACAGCAGAGTGGCCAGATTGTCAATATTTCGTCGCTAGCCGCTCACGTTCAATCGTATGATCCAAAAGATTATTCAGCCATCAAATCAGCAATTAGTCTATTTACCAAAAGCGCAGCGCTCGAACTTGAAGAAGACAATATTCAGGTCAATACGATCATTCCGGGGATTGTTAGGAAAAAATCTGTAGTCAAAACGAGTACTGGCCGCCCACTGGCAGAGCAAAAGCGACTTTCAGTAAAGCGACCGGCAGACCCGGAAGAAATTGCTGGCCCAGCTATTTTTTTAACTAGTGATGAAGCAAGTTATATCAATGGTACGACGTTGGTTGTCGATGGTGGCTGGGAAATTACGGGATATCCGGATGTAAAAGTATAGTGAGCGTAGCAAAGCGGTTAGGGATCGGAGCATAAGTCTCCCCACCCAGAAATCCCTGGGCTTTGGGGATTTTTGGGTGGGGTGCTTATGTGCAGATCCCTGCTTTTGCGGAGCGGTCCTAATCTATCCAATGAAAAACAATCACTAAAGAACTTCTGTATATCAAAAGAAAGCTTAGCCCATTTCCGCGTGATGTAGTGCGCCTTTTCACTGGGCCATTATTTTTGTCAAATAACAAAAGGCCATCGTTCGAAATAAGAACGGTGGCCTTAATTTTGCTGTTGTGGAAGTAAATGACAACTGCTCAATTTTTACAAGTTACCCCGACCCAATTTACCATGAATCGAAAAGAACAATATCATACTGAGCAGCATGCATCCCATAATTGAGAGGGCCATTGGTAGATAAGTGTTACTGCCCATGACGCCGACTAATGGTGACATTATGCCACCGATTGCGTTTTGCGATAGGCCGAGTAATGCTGATAAGCCACCGTTGTTTCGTAGCGAGAGGTTCATAATAATCGATGTCGTGAGGGTAAATAGTACTCCAAATTGGGTCACTGTTAGGAAAACGAGAATAATAACTAGGGGCAAGTTGTTGAAAAATAGTGCACTCAACGTTAGCAGAATGGTTGTGAGTACCGTTGACGACAGTACAAATTTAGCTTGACTAACTTCCGAGAAACGGGCTGCCAGACCACCCGGAATAATTGAGCCGATTGCGATTCCAATGCCATTTAATGCATAGAGAAAACTGAAATTTTGAACTGACATGTGAAAGAAATTCTGAAAAACAAATGACGAGGCTGATATGTAACTAAACAGGCCACCAGAAACTAAGCCGGTTGCTAAAATTAAACGAACAAACTTAGCGTTTTTAAGAAAGCCAAACATTTCTCTCACTGATTCGAGGGGATGGCCGCTAGTTCGTTTCTCGACCGGCAGAGTTTCACCTACGCCAAATAGGAGCGCGATAACCAATACAAAACCAATGATGGCAAGTAAAATAAAGATACCTTTCCAGCTAACGTATTGAATCATGAAGCCACCAATTACTGGTGAGATTACCGGGAAAATACCGTTAACTGCCGATAGCATTGAATAAAATTTGGTCAATAAGGAGCCGGAGAACATATCTGAAGCAATTGCTCGGGACAGTACTTGACCACTGGCCCCAGCAAGGCCTTGAATAAATCGAAGCAAAATTAATAGATAAACGGAATTTGTCAGGGCAATTAGGATGGAAACCAGGCCGAAAATTGAGAAACCAACCATTAGTGGCCGTTTTCTGCCATACTTATCACTTAGTGGCCCGGAGATTAGCTGGCCCAGTGCTAAACCAAGTAGGCAGGCGCTTAAGCTCATTTGAATCAAGGATGCTGATGTTCCTAGGTCTCGGGTCATTTCGGGTAGCGCCGGCAAGTAAAGATCAATTGACAGCGGCCCGGTTGCACTAATTGTTCCTAATATGAATACTAACCAGATACGTTTACCTAAATTGAAACTAGTTTTCATAAGTTTACCTCTTAATAAAGTAGTGAGCGGATCCAAGCGGTTAGAAATCGGAGTGTAAGTCTCTTATCGAGTAAGTTCCCGGGTTTGGAATTTATTCGATAAGTGCTTACGCGCAGGTTTCTGCCTGGAGCAACTGTCTTTGTATTTAACATAGTGTAAAAGTAATTAGCTGCTTTAAAATCTGATTACCAATCGGTTAATTATTCCTTAAAATGTTGTCATGATGGGAAAGTATGCTAAAATTAATGGCGACTGCATTCTAGTAAAAATTTGTAAATTATTGTAGTCCTTAAAGGAGCATTGTAATGAAAGTAATCAGAGAAATTGCGAGCTGGGTGGTTCCAATTCTTGTCGGATTGGCAATTGCCTTTATCGTCGAAAAATTTGTTTTCACGATGGCCCGCGTGGATGGGCCATCGATGGAACCTAACCTTATTAATAATGAACGATTGATCGTCTGGAAGCAAGCCAAGATTAAACATCTTAGCGTAATTGTTTTTGACGCTCATGGAGAAGATCCGACGGCAACGAAGCCCAAGACCGATTATGTTAAGCGGGTAATCGGTTTGCCTGGTGACACCGTATCAAGTAAAGACGGTAATATTTACGTCAACGGTAAGGTGGTTCCGCAGAACTTCATTAGTATGAATGAACGGACAGCCGGAACTGGGAATTGGGATATTAAGTCATTATCAAAGAGTTGGCCCAAAAATACCCATGCTACCAAGGTTCCAAAGGGTGAATACTTCGTCTTGGGAGATCACCGAAGCGTCTCAAATGATGGCCGTTATTGGGGATTTGTTCCAAAAAAGAAGATTATTGGAGTTGCCAAGACCTACTTCTGGGAAACCAATAAGACAAAACGAACCAATGTGAACCGGTTGGGGTATTAGAAAAGTGAGCGGAGCAAAGCGGTTAGGGATCGGAGCATAAGTCTCCCCAGCCAGAAATCCCTGGGCTTGGGGATTTTTGGCTGGGGTGCTTATGCGCAGATTCCTGCTTTGCGTAGCGGTCCTAGAAAAGTGAGCGGAACCAAGCGATTAGAAACCGGAGCCTAAGTTTCCTTCGCCAGAAATCCTGGGCTTGGATTTTTGGTGAAGGAGGCTTAGGTGCAGGTTTCTGCTTTGCGGAGCGGTCCTAATCTGTATAGCCAGAGAAGTTTGGTCAGAGTGCGAAAACGAGCGGTTAACAATCGGAGTGTAAGTCTCCTCCAGCAGAAATTCCTGGGTTTGGAATTTTTGCTGGAGGTGATTACACTCCGATTGTTGCTCGTCTGAGCACGTTTTCACAATGTTGCCAAGAATGGTTGATCTTTTGGCGTTGAGAATTTTTAGGCTACTTGTGCTCCGATCCCTGCTTTGCGGAGTGGTTCCAATCTATATAACCAGAGAAATTTGGTCATATCGCACTTCGGTACAAGCGTCTACTTTGCTCGCTCCATTGTGATTAATTATAAATAAACAATTAACTTTTAAAAACGATCATGCCAATCAAATGACCTTCACAATTGAATTCTTTACTATCAATAAGTCAACTTAGGATTTCTTCCTTACAAGTTGGCTTATTTTTTATAAATTTTATTAGCAAAAACATAAATTAACTTGTTTAAATTATGTAACAACTCTGATCTATCTGCCATTTTAATAATTAAGTAATCTCAGTATCCTTATATACGTAAGCGGTTACAGATACTTAAAGGACATTTCTAAATTAGTGCGCATATAGGAGGTTTTATGAATGAAGTCTGATTTTATGACAATTTCTCAAAATGAAAGAGGGGCAATTACAGCTTTTCGGATTAACAATGACCCATCAAAGATGAACTGGGTGATTGATCCAACGTATCTCAAGTCATTAGAATACCATGATTTAGATAAACTCTTTGGTGAATTTAATATTACGATAAACGGTAAAGCATATCGCAGTGTTGATCAGTCACCGAAAGTTGTCACCAGTGACTTGGCCAGCGAAATTACTTACCAACTTGGTCAGCTTAAGCTTGTTCAACATTTTGAACTGATTGACCAATCGCTTCGGTGGCGATTCACGGTAACTAATCATGATTCCAAAGAGGTTACAATTGATAACCTTGGTTTGTGGGTAAGTTTAGCCTACGTAATGTTTAGGGATAAGGATGTTCATCGAAATGCTAATCAATCAACTGCTGTTTTTCCATCAATTTCCAAAAATTATACTAAACTCGCAGCGGTTCGCCGGGATAATACCAAACCAAATATGGGGCTATATCAGCTTAGTGGCAACGTTTTGTCAGTTGGAACCTTCAATGAATATACTAACCGGTTTTTTGAAAACGTTTCCCCGTCATTAGATGGGATGTTATTTCATGAAATTATTCTTGCCGGTGGCTACGATTCTGATAAGCGGCCCCATAACGACTGGATTTATCCTCAAAATGCGGTCCAAATGAAGCCACAACAGACGCTCACCTGGGAATTTGCCTTACAGCCGTTTGGTGATCAACAAGATTTCTATCAGGTTGCCAAATCGTTTGGCCATCCCCGATTTAGTTTTGAGCCGCTTGTGCAAGAAGGACAGTCCCAAAAATTCAAAATTTCTCTTGCGGCTAACCAAACAATTAAACAGATTTTGATTAAACATAAGCAGAATTCTAAATTGATTGAAGATGATGTTACCAGTCAATTTCATGATAATGAATTAATATACAATCCCACTAGCGTCGGTGAGCACGAGGCTATTCTAAAATTTACTGACGGGACTGTTGATATGGGCGTGTTTAACGTCATGAGTTCTATCAATCAGTTATTACGAAACCGAGTCGATTATCTTTCAAGCCATTCCTATGCTGGTAGCACTGGTAAGGTTCCATATAGCTTTGGACCAGTTTCTAATCAAGGGGAGTCACTTGGGAAGATGACTTTTATTATTCAGGAGTGTTTACTTGATAATCAAGTGAACGACCTGGCACACAAGATTGCCCAAGTCGAAGAAAGTGCTGTGAAGTATGTTCGGCCAAAGTGGTTTGTGGCCGGTGATTTTAAACGGCCACGCAAGCTGTATGGTGATTTTTATCGGGTAATGGATTTAGAATACATTGCTCACTTATTCTACCTATTATCAAAAGTTCCTGCGAAATACCTAAAACTTCATTCCCCAAAGGATTACCTCAATTGGGCAGCACAGGTGTTTGACGTTCGGGTTAATCCAGATCTTCATGATAATCAACGAGGCAAGGAAGAAGCTCAAATGCTGGGAATCTATTTCTTATATATTGAAGACTTATTACAGGATGTTAAAAAGGCAGACCTTACAAAAGAGTATCAAGAGATTTCAAACTCTTGGCAGGCAACGACGAGTCGGGTTACTGCTAACAGTGACACACTAGCTGCTGCTATGACTGAGCACTTCTTTGATAACGCTGGCTTTGGACCAGCTGCTGGTGCACTCGCATTAACCGGGAACGTGGCTGCTGCTAAGAAGTATGGTGAATTATTAAAGGCGAATATTGGCTTTAGCAATGACTTTAGAGCCCAGAGCCCTGATCGTTGGTGGGAAGCGCTCTCCTACATGATTCATTCTTTGTGGGGTGGCGTAACTGCTGCGGCAGCTCAAATTACCGGCGAGAGTTTGCAGGATATTGAACTGGTGGCTGCTGGCTATCGGGCTACCAACGCTGTTTTATACATGTATGATTCAAACGCTTCAACAACTGATAGAATGCTAAAACCAGGCGAGGCGGCTTCAACCTATAGCATTGCTGGTCCTAACTTAAATCGACCAGACTTATCTCGAAACCGGTTTGGACAGTCCATTTTTGCTGCTGATGGCGGTATTTTTAGCCGATTATTTCCGGATGGTTATACCGGTGAAGACGATTGGGATATGGGTGAGGAGCTTGTCGCTTATCTGAACGGGTTCGGCCAGACAACTTATCTATACGTTGATCATAAAGGCCAATATCAAGCAATTAATGGAACGGTTCAAAAAGCTGACGGTAATCAATACCAAGTTCAAAGTTTTGCACCCTATATCCATCAATACGTTAACTTGAATACAAACGAAAAATTTAAATCCGATGCCAAACAAGTTACCTTTGATGCTGGAAGTCGTAAGTTTCAAAATTAGGAAAGCTTTGCAAATCAATAACCGCACCATAAACACAAATTCTAAGCCCGGGAATTTATATTTATGGAGAAACGTTGTGCATCGTTCACTTATTTTAGGACAGCTGCGCCAGGCAGAAACTTCCACATAAGCACCTCTGCCAAAAATCCCCAAAACCAGGGATTTCTGTCAGAGGAGACTTATGTTCCAGTTTCTAACCGCCTGGCTCCGCTCACTTATTTTTAGGAGGTTTCATCATGAAAAGTTCGTTAGGTAGCGCAATTAATAGTAAAGCAAAAATCCCGTTTCATCGAATGTTGGCGTATGCCAGTACAGATACAGCTGGTAACCTGCTTTATACCACGGTATCAACGTTTATCCTGTACTACTACACAGATGTTTTTGGTATCTCAGTCGCTGCTGCAGGAACAATTTTACTAGCAGCCCGGATATTAGATGCTTTTGATGCCCCAATTTGGGGATTCATCATTGATCATACCCATACCAAGTGGGGTCAAAGCCGCCCGTACTGGTTATGGATGGCATTTCCGTTTGCAATCTTCTTTATTCTGATGTTTTGGTCACCAGATCTAAGTACATCTGGAAAGTTCTGGTGGGCATTAGTAACCTATCTATTATTTGGGATTTCATACACCGGAATTGGAACCCCAATTACGTCGATCTTACCTAATTTAAGTAATGACTCAAATGAACGAATTCGCTTGAATAGTACCCGAAGTATTGGTGGGATGATTGGCTACTTTATCACCGCAACGTTTACTTTGAGCTTCGCTGCCTTCTTTGGCAGTAATCCCCAGTCTGGTTGGCGAAACACAGCGTTGATCTTAGCTGTGATCGGATTTGCGCTCTTGATGTTTGCCTTTCTCGATACTCGTGAAATCAACAAACCTAAAAAAGGAATTTCAATTCTCAAGTCTATCAAAGCTGCTAAAGCTAATTGGCCGTGGTTTATCTTAGTAATTGTCTTTATTTTCTACTGGTTAGGAAATGCTTCGCGAACATCAGTGGTGGTTTATTACACGCAATATAACTTAGGACACAAAGATTTTGCCTCAATTCTAAATGCACTCGTAATGTTCCAGATTATTGGGATGGTTGCCATTCCGTTCCTGGTTAAGAAGTTCCGAAAATCCTATATTTTGATGGCGGGGATGTTCTTAGCTGCCTTTGGTCAGATCTTAATTTCGTTTACCGGCAATTCGTTTATTGGCTTATCGCTTGCTTGGGCACTTGCCTCAGTTGGAACGGGAATCTCGGTTACATTACCATTTGCAATGCTTGCGGATACTGTTGATTATGGTGAATGGCGAAATGGGATCCGGGCTAGTGGCTTCTTAACCGCTATTGGAAGTTCGTTTGCGATTAAGATGGGTTCTGGTCTTGGTGGCTGGGCGCCTTCAATGGTGCTTGCACACGCGGGATACAAAGCTGGTGCTGTTCAAAATGCTGGCGTTCTTTCCGCAATCAAGTTTAGTATTTCATGGTTACCCGCTATCTTCTTTATCATCGGAGGGTTACTGATTTTGCTCTATGTTCGATTTGAACGGAAAGAGAAAACGATTCGAACAACCTTAATTGAACGACGTGGTGAACTCAATGAAGGATAATAACAGGAGGAAATTATGAAGGGAACGTTAACGATTGATCCAAATAACCAAATTTCAAGGATTGATGAAAGAATTTATGGCTCGTTTATTGAACAGCTTGGCCGGGCCGTTTACAACGGTATTTATCAGCCAGGTCAGGTGACCGCTGATAAGGATGGCCTTCGACAAGATGTGATTGATGCAATTAAAAAATTAAATGTCCCAATTGTGAGATATCCTGGGGGCAATTTTGTTTCTCAATATAAATGAGAAGATGGTATTGGGCCAAAGGAAAAGCGGCCAACCAGGCTTGATTTGGCTTGGCGGTCGATTGAAACCAATGAGTTTGGTCTTCATGAATTTATGAACTGGACCAAGCAAGTTGGTACAAAAGCTAACATGGCGGTTAACTTAGGAACCCGAGGGATTATGGCCGCAGCTAACTTAGTAGAATACTGTAACTTTGAAAAAGGATCCTATTGGAGTGACTTACGGCGGCAAAATGGTCAAGAAAAGCCTTACAATATCAAGACGTGGTGTCTAGGTAATGAAATGGATGGCCCCTGGGAAATTGGTCAAAAGACAGCTTATGAGTATGGTCACCTAGCTAACGAAGCTGCTAAGGCAATGAGAGCAGTAGATGACTCAATTGAGTTGGTCGCCTGTGGGAGTTCATCAATGGATAACCCAACCTTTGGTGATTGGGAAGCAACCGTTCTTGATCAGTGCTACGACAATGTTGATTACCTCTCCTTGCATCGATACTATGGTTACTACAACGATGACGATCCAAAAGAATTGGATAATTATCTCGGTAAAAACGTTGACCTAGATCAGTTTATCAAGGGCGTGGTAGCCATTTGTGATGCAGTTAAGGCCAAGAAACGAACCGATAAAACAATTAATTTATCTTTTGATGAGTGGAATGTTTGGTACCATTCCAATGACGCTGATACCAAGGTCAAACCATGGCAGAAAGCACCACATCTGCTAGAGGATATTTATAACTTTGAGGATGCATTATTGGTTGGTAGCCTGCTCATTACATTGTTGAAGAATAGTGACCGGGTCAAAATTGCCTGCTTGGCTCAGTTAGTTAATGTGATTGCCCCGATTATGACGGACGACCAGGGTGTTTGGTATCAGTCGATCTTCTATCCATTTATGCAGGTATCTAATTTTGGAAAGGGCGTTGCGCTGGCACCCAACGTGGCCGTTGAAACGTACCGGTCCCGGGAGTTTCCAGAAGTTCCTTATCTGGATAGCATTGCAACCTATGATCAGAAAACTGATGAATTGACCATTTTTGCGGAGAATAAAAATCAAAAGGATAGCCTAACGTTTAATACCGTATTAAAGGAATTAAACGCTACGGAGGTCATTGAAGCGACCCAATTTTATGGTTATGATCCTAAACAGGATAACCGAGATGGTCAAATGAGATTGCAACCATTGACGGCATCAATTGACGATAACCAGATCACAGCAACCTTACAGCCGTTGTCGTGGAATATGATTCGGGTTAGGGTTAACCATTAAATCTAATTAATTACATTTCGATTATTTTTGCGTGCGATTATTTGTCATAGTAGGAAATCACTATAATTAAATTATAGGATATCATGACATTTCTGTGTCACTAATCATCATTCGTATACTTCTTCCGGTATTCTGCTGGTGATAGGTTATAGGTTCGTTTGAATGCATTAGAAAAATAATAAATATTACTATAACCAACTTCCAATGCGATTGTGCTAATTGGCTTTCTGGTTGTCAGTAATCGTTTTACCGCTTCTTCTAATCGATAACGCTGGAGAAAGTTATTTGGCGTGATACCAAAGGTCTTTTTCATACTGGAAGCAATTGAATTGGGATGGACGTGAAATACTTGGCCAAGTGATTCATTGGTAATTTTTTCATCAAAATGATCACGGAGGTACCGTTGGATTTGTTCAGCTAGTACTGTCGCTGGTGATTCGCCTAGATTAGGCAGTTGGATCATTTGTAGTAAATCAATAAATAGTTGTTGGGCTTGCCAGAAGCCAACGTTGTTTTGGTAGGCACTATTTTTAAAGATTCGGTTTATTAAGGAGAATAGATTCTCTTTATTGGTAAAGGACCGTTTCTTTTTTAAATACATGGTGACCGTGGGAGTGAAATAGTGCAGAGTAGGAATATCAATTTCTGAGCCAACTTTGACGGGTTCCTTAGCTTGTACCCACTTTCCCGTGATGGAAAAATGAACCCAGTAGTACTCGGTTTGGGTTTCAGTCGGCTTCCATGAATAGTGGTGATGACGGGGCAGGAGGATAAACATTTCGTTGGCATTAATGGTATAGTTTTCGCCATCCTCTGAAATAAATAACTGTCCTTTCACAATAAAGATGAGAAGGAAATACTGAAGGTCATTTCTATTCGGATGGTTTTCACCCGGTTCAAAAATCGCGTAACCGCCTTGAATAAATGTTGGTAATGGTAGGCACGAAATTGATATGTAATGGTCTTCCAAGCGAGGCACCCCTTTTCTGAAATAGCGGATTACAGTATCTAAAGTATAGCCCTTTTTTAGGGTGGTTGGAAAGCGCTTTATTGACCGCTTGGGATGACTTTTGGCGCACTAGTAACATCCAAAATAGTGACACTGCCGTTCTGAGGTTGTTTAGCAATCGTTCCATCTGCTGAATAAATGGTTGCGAGGTTTCGTAACAACGTTCCGTGGGAAACAACAAGCGCATTTTCGCCATCCTGCAGTTCATTCGTAATTTTGCTGACGGCATTTTTGATTCGGATTTCAGTATGATCGGCTGTTTCTGCTTCGTGAAAGGGATCCGCATCGTGCATAAAATCGCGGACCTTCAAGAGACCATACTGGTTGATTAAAGCTTCTTGGGTAAGGTAACCGAGAGGACGACTAATCATGTTCCAGGTTTGGACGCTATCAATTCCCTCAAAAGAGCCAAAGTAAATCTCGCGGACGTCTTGGTGAACTTCCCGTTTGATGGTATCAGCATGCTTATTTTGGGCTAGAATGATATCCAGGGTGTGAATTGCCCGCATCATATCGGAGCTAATGGCAAGGCTGAAGGTTACGTCGGCAAGGCGTTCACCGGTTGCCTTTGCCTGGGATTCCCCCTTTTTAGTTAAGGGCGAATCCACCCATCCCTGCATCCGATGAAACTGGTTTAAGAGGGTCTGTCCATGTCTAACGAAATAAATGGTTTTCATTTGATGATTCGTCCTTTCAAAACAAGCTTTACATTGATTTTATCACAATAGAACACCGCAAAAACTTTTGAATTTTAAGGTCCATTTAAGGTAGGGACGGTAATCTATAGACAATCAAATATGACGAACAGCCATATTGATTAATAAATTCACTACCCCCCTCTAGTAGCGAATTTAACCCAAGTTTTACTAACCCCTCAACATAGAATTACCCCTCAATATATGATATGCGAAGTTGATAAGGCTGAGACAAAACGGAAATTTTGTCTCAGCCTTATTTTGCGTTTAGTGGTATTTTTTGGTAATGGATAGGGGGGTTGGTTATACGCATGTTGCAGCCTATAATGGGATTGCTATTATAATTTGAGATAGAGGGCCAGTCCGCATGGATCATCAGTTAACTAGAATTAGTAAACGAATTTCATACACCTTACGCCATCACCCTGAGAAGATTGGGCTCTCTTTGGATCCATATGGCCGGGTGGACTTAAAATCATTTATTAGCCATTTCAATCATCACTATGGCACGCCGATTAGTGAAGCTTTAATTAAAGAAATTATGGCTCAAAGTGACAAGCAACGTTATGCCATTGAAGGTGGTACAATTAGGGCACTATATGGGCATAGTGTCCCTGTCAAGCCGCTAACAGCGCCGAAGATGCCACCGAAATTTTTATATCACGGCACGACCCATGCGGCGGCCAAGTTTATTGTGGATGAGGGGCTGAAAAAAATGGACCGTGATTTTGTCCATCTTTCCGCTAATCAACAGATGGCTGTCCAAGTGGGTAAACGCCGGGATCCATCACCAGTTATTTTTGAAGTGGCGGCAATGGAAGCTGCCAATGATGGTGGGTTGTTTTATCACAATAGATGTTGGGAAAACCCGGTATTTTAATGCCGAGATGAATCAACGACTTTGGCATACTGGAGCTGTTGCTTGGTTTTTGAAAAATGAATCCGTGATTGTTGGGATGGATCCGACTCCCCCATTTTGGCCGCCTTCAGTTTCTAAAAATTGTTAACGCCATGATATAATATGATTATCGAATCTGAATATCAGGGGGGATCCAAATGGTTTTGGCCGGGGTGAAGTTAAGAATCTATCCGAATCAGGCCCAACAGCTCAAGATTAAGCTGAATTTTGGTTATAATCGGTTTGTCTGGAACCAAATGTTAA
>NZ_AZEB01000002.1 GCF_001434135.1 Lentilactobacillus kisonensis DSM 19906 = JCM 15041
CTTGGTGTAGCACGTTTCTGCAATGTTGCCAGGAGCAAAGTGGTTCTACTCTACGTAACAAAAGAAAATCAGTTATGATGTCCACGCAGCTCACTATTTTGCAACTGACCTCATGCTAATCCAACCGACAACTAATTTTATCCTCGAAAGAAGGGAGATAAACCGTGAAAACCATATACGACAAGCTACGAGCTGCGCAAATCGATGAACTGTTAATTAATGCGTTTCAAAAAGATAGTGACATTGTTTACACCGGAATTATTCAGTATTTGAGCTCTAAGGATTTTATCATGATCACTTATAACGACTATGGTCTCCAAGATGGGGAAGTTTACCTAAAAATTAGTTCCGTTAAGCGGCTTGAAACTGACAGCTATGACTTGGCAAGCATGAAGGAGCGGATTGCCTTTGATGAAAAGCACCACATGGCTGTCAATCCACCGTTTGATATGCCGATCAAGATGAGTGACTCCCTGTTTGACCGAGTGTTGAAGACGCTCCACGAAGACCAGCGAGTATCACTGATCATTACTAAGAACTTTGACGAATTGAAATATAATGAAGGCTTAATTAGCGAGATTCAAGCTGATGGCATTGCTTTTCAAAATATCAATAAGTACGACTTTTCTAAACGGCCGAAATATGTGATTAAATTCGCTGATATTCGGGGGATTGAATTTGGTGGGACCGAATTGCAATTATTGCAGAACACGTTGGAATTGATTAAGCCGGCGAACCATACTGATGACGTGGTGATTACCGATCAAAACCAGTTTAAGACTAGAGCGATGCAATTGCGGACGGATCAAAGTTGGTTGATCATTGACACCAATGATGGCCGGAAGTACTTTTACGTTGGTAAGATTATCGCGAATAATCAAAGTGAACTTGTGATGTTGGTGGTGGATATGAATGGTCGCTTTGGTGGCTATGTATGGATTCGTTATGATGATATTCGCCGAATCATTGTGGATGCGGATTACCTGCGAGTTGTTGAAAAGTTTGTGGCGGCTAATCAAAAAGCCAAGCACTTTGCCTTACCGGTATTAAATGCTGAACGAGCTTTTGATAATGCGGATAATATGTTGGTCAATATCATTATGCAGGCGATTAATTATCGAAACATCATTAGGTTTGAAACAGATGACCAGGAAAATTTTGTGGGCTACCCAACGGCGTTTGATTTGCAAACGGGGGTTGTGACCGTCGAATTATTAGACGTTGATGATGACGGTGAACTCCAAATTAAGCAGGTAGGAATTGAAACGGTCCGTGAAATGGCGTTTGATTATCTGAAGGCCTATTTGGCGGAGAATGAAGTGGATTAGGAAAGTGAGCGGAGCAAAGCGATTAGAGACTGGAGTCTAAGTTTTCTCCACCAGAAATCCCGGGCTTGGATTTTTGGTGGAGAAGGCTTAGGCGCCAGTCTCTGCTTTGCGGAGCGCCCATACTCTATGTAAGATCAAACAAGCAATTATACCATGGGTTTACTTAGCCACGGAAACCCGATCGAGGTGATGGTAATGGCGAAAAATCAATTTGCATTTTGTCCGTACTGTGGTGCCAAATTAACTGTCAACGATGTTATTTGTCCAAATTGCGGTAAAAAGTTACCGGAACATGAGCAATCCAAGCCATCATACAATCAGTTGTTTGGCAATCCCTACAAAGAAGGGATGAAGCGATATCACCAAACACAAGGAGAAGCCGGGGTGTCCAAGCGGGAATCCTTTTGGAAACGTTTCTTCCATAAAAAGCACTCATAAACACAGCGAAGTTAGCTGTGTTTTTTTAGGATAATTTCCAGGCAAAAATCTTATAGGAATCATAACAATAATGTATAATTTAGTTGGATGAGGAAGGAATGTTTATCTTAGGACAGCTGCGCAAAGCAGAAGCTTGCACCTAAGTCTTCTTGCCCAAAAATCCAAAACCAGGATTTCCGGTCAAGAAAACTTAGGCTCCAGCTTCTAACCGCTTTGTTCCACTCACTTGTTTTAGGACAGCTACGTCAGGCAGAAACCTGCGCGTAAGCACCTCCGAGAAAAATTCCAGAATCGGGAATTTCCCTCGGAGGAGACTTACACTTCGGTTTCTAAGCGCCTGACTCCGCTCACTATAGGAGGAATACCATGAAAAAATTAGATGGCAAGGTTGCGATTATTACTGGGGCTTCTCAAGGAATGGGCGCAAGTCACGCAAAATTGTTTGTTAATGAAGGGGCAAAAGTTGCCATTACTGATATTAATGAGGAAAAGGGAACTGCATTAGCAAATGAACTCGGTGATCAGGCGATTTTTGTAAAGCAAGACGTGTCAAATGAAGATGATTGGAAAAACGTCGTAAACACAACAACAGATAAATTTGGTAAATTGGATATTTTAGTTAATAATGCTGGCATTAGTGTTAACAAATCGCTAGCAGATACCACGGTGGCTGATTATATGAAGATTTTTAAAATTAATCAGTTGTCAGTGTTTTTAGGAATGAAATATTCGGTTCCAGCAATGAAAAATGGTGGCAGTATTGTTAACATTTCATCGATGAATGGATTGGTTGGCGGTGCCATTGGATATACGGATACTAAGTTTGCCGTTAGAGGAATGACCAAGGCAGCAGCACTACAATTGGCTCATTCAGGAATTCGGGTAAATTCAGTCCATCCGGGCGTGATTTCAACGCCAATGATTCATCAGGGTGATAGCGAGGCAGTGATTAAGGAATTTGCCAAGGCTATTCCGCTACAAAGAGTGGCTGAGCCAGAGGAAGTGTCAAAAATGGTGCTGTTCCTGGCATCGGATGATTCAAGCTATTCAACCAGATCGGAGTTTGTGGTGGATGGCGGATTAACGGCACAGTAAAAAGTGAGCGTAGCAAAGCGGTTAGAGACTGGAGTCTAAGGTACTTCCGACTTAAGGCCTGGGTTTGGGCTTAAGTCGGAAGTACCTTAGATGCAAGTCTCTGCTTTGCGGAGCGGTCCTACTCTATGAAGCCTAGAAGTCCAGCTCCATGTAAATTTAAACTGCATCCCTGGTTTTGGGCTTTTTGAGTGAGGTGGCTTAGGTGCAGACTTCTGCTTTGTGGAGCGGTCCTACTCTATGAAGCCTAAAAAAGCCTAGATCTGGAATCCGTGGGCTTAGAGGATTTTCACTTGAAATACCTACACGCAAACCTGTGTTTTGAGAAGCGGTCCTAATCTGTTTGGAAAGGGAACGATTACTGTATAGATGGAATCCATTGGAAAACATCGTGAATACTGGTTAGTGTAAAAGTAGGACAATAAATTTACGAGTATAATTTCAAACTAAAAAGGTGACCTAAAGCAGGAATTGAATCCTGAATTGGGTCACCTTAATCTTGTAATAATAGCTATGAAATGACGTTGGGGTGGGTTGGCTGTGTGGATTAGGATTGCTCCGCAGAGTAGAAACTGCCACATAAGCACCGCTAACAACCCCCAAAAATCCCAGGGATTTCTTCATTGGCAACATTGCAGAAACGTGCTCCACCAGGCAGAAGCTTGCGCATAAGCACCTTTAACAAAAATCCCAAGCCCGGGGATTTCCGTTAAAGGAGACTTATACTCCAGCTTCTAACCGCTTGGTTCCGCACTCTCACTACCTTACCAACGATTCTATCGTCCTTTTTTCATCTGGAGTTGGTTCCGATTCCATTGATTTGATATTGTGGAGGCGTTCAACGGAAATATGCAAGTTAAATGCTAACGCAGTATCAGGCATGTCGTTTTTCTTCTGATAATTAATAATTTCTTCAGCTAGGGTACTAAATTGTTCTGCCATCATAATTCCTCCATTTGATAAACCTCATGTTGCCATATATCTATTATAGCAATAAAAAGTCAATCGGCACACATTAACGATGTCTTAACCCATATTCCATTACCGCAGCGATAATTGCGACAATCACAAGGGCAACCCACAGATTGTTAGTCTGGATATAAAAGTAATATAACATCCCTAGTGAAACGGCCGCCTCGCCAAGGTAGCGTTCAATTCGGTTGGGGAGTGATAGAAACGCTAGTCCTAACAATAAAGTAATACTACCAATCAAAACGGTTTTAGCACTAGACAATGACCAAAACTGATCGAATAATCCAAATAAGTCGACAATGATGCCAACAATTAGTGCAAAGATACCAAATGCAAATGCAAACATGTTTGCCCGCATGTTAAACGCCCTCTTCCTCAACGTGCTCTGCTGGCACTGTCACGAAACCTATAAGATAAAAATGATTTAAATCCAAAAACGGGATTTAAATCATTTTTATTTGGTACCGTAGCATCCGTGTCTCGTCACACGCCATTTGAGTGGTGCTTCGTGAAGCAGAGATCGACGCATCATATTCTGATCGCCAATGCTTCTTCCACACACTCTTTCTACTCTTAACCCTATTATAATGCAAAAAGGAAATTTCAGGAATAAAAGCTTAAGTGAGCGGAACAAAGCGGTTAAGGATTGGAGTCAGGCGGTTAAAAACTGCCAAGTAGGCTAGGCGTTCCACGGCCGTCGGAATATAAGTCTCCTTGGGCAGAAATTCCTGGTTTTGGAATTTTTGACCAAGGTGCCTATATGGAAGCTTTTGCCTGACGCAGCTGTCCTTTGAGGGAGGCGAGTTGGTCCTAATAATCAGTATCTAATAAAGAACAACAGCCCTTGTACACATGCAAAGAGGCCAATGAACCAAAACCAATCTAAGCCAGTAATCTTAATTACTCGGTAATGGGTTCGTTCCTGATCCTCCACAAATCCATGTGACGTCATTGCTTCAGCGAGATTTTGCGACCACTGAATAGACGATAAAATAGCTTTGAAATAAAGTTTTGGTGACCAGAAATGCAATGCTTCACCACGCATCAAGGCAGAAGTCTTGATGATTTTAACTTCTTCATTAATCTTGGGCATCAAGTTGAACGCCGCCAAGACCCCGTATGCGAATTTAGAGGGCAACCGAAAATCTTGCTCTAAGGTTAGGGCCAAATCGGTGATACTGCTGGTTAATGTAAATGTGGCCCCTAAAAAGACATAGGCGTAAATCCGAGTAAACAGGATCCAAGCAAAGTGAATCCCGGCACTTCCGTAAAGCCATTGTGATACAAACAAGCCAATTGCGGGAAACAGCGGCCAGAAAATGAGCCCCAGTAGTGCCTTTAAGCTTACCCGTTGAATGAGGATGTAGCCAAAACTCACGACAACTAAGATGATGTTAACGATCAATGATTGTGTGAAGGAAATCTCCAGGGCTATCGCCATCACTAATAGAAGTTTTAATCCAGGATTCATTTGATAACCTCCTGGTAAGTCAGATTTTGATCAGCGAAGTTGGCGTGGTAGTCGATCAAAGTATCCAAGCCGGATAACTGATGAGAGATAATAATTTGAGTTTGATTAAAGGATTCCTTTGCTCGGCGTAGAAAGCCAACCACGACCTCTAGTGAACGGTAATCTAGCCCCTTAAACGGTTCATCTAACAGGAGGACAGGTGGGTTCATGATTAACATTTCAATGATTTGAAGCTTTTTCTTTTGCCCTTCACTTAACGAATAAACAACCTGCTCATCGCGGCCAGCCATGTTTAACTTTTGGAGCATCGCCTGAACGTCATCGGTAGAATATGCTTGGTTAGTCCTGTTCTGAAGGGATAAATCAAGCTCTTCTTTAACAGTGATGTTTAAGAACTGATTCTCAGCATCCTGAAAAAGCAGTGTGACGTTCTTTGCGTAGGGTAACGGTCGGATCTTTTGGATATTTTTACCATCATATTCGATTGAACCATCGTAAGGCAGTAGCTTGGTCAGGGCATTGAACAGGGTGGATTTACCAATCCCGTTAGCCCCGGTGATCAAGGTTGTTTTGCCCTGATAAAATTTAAATTGATTCAACTTAAGCAACAATGAGTGGTGTGGCTGGAGCTTGAAATCGTTGATATTGATGATTGCTGGTGCGTCATCAGTTGGAATCGCAATTCGCTTATTAATTGTCTGCGTGGTTTTAAAATTATCGAAGAAGTGTTGAGCAGATTGTGAATCTAGTAAACTAATGCGATGCGAATCCGGATCGAGATAATAGAACTCGTCGATGACACCTTGGTAATCATTAAGGTCGTGGTCAGCAAGAATGATGGTTTTATCATGGTCTTGCTGCAGCAATTTGAGCTTTTTGATTAAGTCCAGTCGTGAATCAGGGTCGATGCTGGCAAATGGTTCATCCAGTACAATCACTGGTGGATCCATGGCAACGATGCAAGCTAAAGCTACCCGTTGCTTTTCACCACCCGACAAGGTATTAATAATCCGTGACCGTAACTTGTCAATGCCGCAAAACGCGAGTGCGTGGTTAATAATGTCATCCATTTTGGCAGGATCAACCAGCATATTCTCCAACACAAAGGTCATTTCATGGATGACAGTGTCCATGGCAAACTGTTGGTTGGGATTTTGAAACATCATTGCAACCGAGTGACTTACCTGATTTCTTGGAATTTGGTTGATATCCGTGTCACCGAACTTGATGCCTCCCAGAGCATCATTGCCGATAAAGTGCGGATATAATCCAGCGATAAAATAGAGTAAGGTCGATTTTCCACTACCGGATGGACCGGTTAGAAGGGAAAAATGGTTGTGTTTGAAAGTAATGTCGACATCGTTTAATACCTTGACGTTGCTCTTAGGGTATTCATAAGTGAAATGGTTAATCGAAACGTCAGTCATGATCAAAGCTCCTAATGATTAGAGTGAAAATGCATTACTACGGTCCAATAGCTTAACGATCATCTTGGTCAAAACACCACCAAAAATGAAGGTTGAGATGTAACGGGTAATGAAGAGGGCGATCAACAGTGGAATGCCAAACTTGTTGTAGCCATTCTTGATCATATCCCAAGCAAAGGTCACGACAACCGTAGTGAAAATTGAAGCGTTCAGGCTAACCCAGTCGTAACGTTTGTAGCCGGTAAAGGTAAAGCCAAGTTCGGAGCCAATTCCCTGCACAATCCCGGAAATAAAAGCACCTGCGCCCCATTGACCACCAAGAAAGACTTCAACGGCGGCCCCAAGGAACTCACCAACGAACGCTGAGCCAAAGGTCCGAACGACAAAACCAGTAAGTGGGCCAGCCATACACCAAAGACCCATTAATAGGTCGTTTGCAAACGGAGCGCCACCAATTGGCGTTAAGGCAACGGTTAGTGCGGTATAGAGAAAGCCCGCTCCCCAGAAAATAATTCCGGTAAAAATAGCAATCAAAGCAATCAAGATAATGTTACGAAGTGTCCATTTACTTTGATGATTCCGATTAGTATCGGCTTGAGTCTTATTGTCCATGAATAGTAAATACCTCCATAATATGATTTTCATACAAACCATTTGGAGCGCTAACGGTGAGGAATAATTGGCAAAACGTAAAAGCGTCAAAGCAATGGTTGCCACTCACCCGAAAACTCATTTAAAACCATCAAAAGCATTCAAAAAAGCCAGCGCAAAACGTGAAGTTTTACCCTGGCTGCGAAATTCATCTAATTGCAAATAATCCATTTGAATACAACGGAAGTATGCTCCCTTCGCTGGTACTGGCCAGATCAGGTTCGATGGGTTTTTCTCAGCCGCTAGGCACCCCAGATAAGTTGTATGATTGAATTCAGTATACTAAATATAAAAGTAATTTACAAACTAATTCACGACATTGTAGAATGAAAGTATGGTTTTTACGGTTAGTTGAGTGAATATGGTGGGAGGATTTTTCAGTGATTAAAGTAATTGCAAGTGACATGGATGGTACGTTTTTAAACGACGAGGGTACCTTTGCAGAAAAAGAATTTCAAGTTCAGTTGGATCAATTGAAAGATAAGGGGATGCACTTCGTTTCGGCTAGCAGCAATCAGTATCAGCATTTGCTTGGCCTCTTCAAGAACATATCAGGCCCAATCTCGTATATTTGTAACAATGGGGCGTTAGTGATTGATGAGCGCGGCGTCATTGTTGGCGAAGAAATCATTGATCATCCGGTCTTGCGAACCGCCCTGGAATATCTGGAATCAGAGCCGCAGTTTGCTGGTGCTGAAATTATTCTGGTCGGCCGCAATGGCACGTACTGCAATTTACCAGCTGACTCAAAACGGTTCCAGGCTTCCCAGTATTTTTACGAAAACATGCAGTCGATGGCTGACTTAAAGCTGGTGTTTGATTCAATCTACAAGTTGGATATTACCTGGGAAGCAGGGGGCGTTGCCAAGCGTCAAAGTGACTTTAATCATAAGTTTAGTGGCCGATTAGCAGCCACTTCCTCTGGTATGAACGGATTAGACGTTATGGTCGATGGTGTTAGCAAGCTTACTGGCCTAGAAACGCTGTTAGCTAACTGGAGTTTATCGCTTGATGACGTCGCCGCCTTTGGTGATAATGGTAATGACTTCGAAATGATTAGTGCGGTCAAAGACGGCTTTGCGATGAAAAATTCGGCTGCTGATTTACTAGCTAAAGTTGATCAAATTACTGAAAAGACAAATAACGAACAGGGCGTTCAGCAACAAATCACAAAGTACTTAAGCTAGAAACTGGTTTGTTTTCGGATAGTGGTCAAGCAGTTCCGGCAATGAGAAGCTGAAGACTTGATTTGAATCGTGATACGTGAAGAAGTAGGTTTGATTTGATGTGTCAAGAATTGAAATGTAATGCGTATAGTTAAAATTGGGGTGGTCGTTCATCGTTGGTTGATATGGGATGGCAACTGCGTTTAAAATATTAAACAGTCGGTTGCGGGCCGCAAATTGATTTGGAAGGGTCGCACTTCCCAATTTGATAATAGCAGCTTCCAGAAAACGTGACGTTGGCGTGTTGGTAGCGGCTGGCACCCGTTGAGTTAGGACAATCTGGTGGGCCTTTTGTTTTAAGGCACTGATGGTAGGTGAGACTGCTAACCGTTGCTGAAATCGTTTCATGTGTTCTGGATAGGTTGGTGAATTTGTCAGTACGCCGATTGAATCAGCAATAACCTCAACGCCATTAATGGTTGGTTCAACGATTAACGTCCGGCCAGTTTGATCAGCTAGGATCCAGTGAAACGCAAAGACTTCATTGCCAGCCAGCCAATTTTTACCAATAAGGGCAATGCGATCTAGGTCGGCGATGACTTCAGCGATGGAAATATGCTCACCAAGAACCCAGGGGAGAAAGTCCTGAGGGGTTAAGTTTAGCTTACCCGAAACAGCCTTCTTTAGGTAATGTGCTTTTATCGGGAACATCAATTCGGCACAGCTTAGCCCGGCGGTATTGACACCATCGGCAATAAGAATATGAGTATTGCCAACGTGACGCCCACCCCCAACGTAAGGATAAATTAACTTGCGGGTACCTGATAGCGCCGTTTGATAACTGGTGGAATTGATTAGTGTTGGGTGCCACTTAGCGCGGACCGGAAAATCCATGGTGCGGCCAAGGAGGACATGCTGGTTTTCAGATTGTAAGGTTAGACTGGTACACATGGGATCACCTCATTTACAACATTTAAGAAACATGATAAACATAGTGGCAACGTGCGAAAATAAGCAGAGACTTGCACTTAAGTCACCTCCGACTCAAACCCAGGATTTAGAAGCTTTTAGGCAACATAGTGGTAACGTGCGAAGCCAAGCAGAAACCTGCACCTAAGCCTCTTTCACCAAAAATCCAAGCCCGGGATTTCTAGCTTTTTGCAACATTGAGAAACATGATCGGGCAACATAGTGGTAACGTGCGAAAATAAGCAGGGACTTGCACCTAAGTCACCTCCGACTCAAACCCAAACCTGGGGTTTAAATTTCTAGGCAACATAGTGGAGACGTGCTGCACCAAGCAGAAACCTGCACCTAAGTCTCTTCCACCAAAAATCCAAGCCCGGGATTTCTGGTGGAAGAGACTTAGGCACCGGTTTCTAAGCGCTTGGCTTCGCACTCGACTCTAAAATAGTGTAAACTAAACTCAATAACAAGTAAAAAGGGGAGTAATTATGAAATCCGCCTGGAATTTAATTGGGATGGCCTTTTGGCTTATCTTGTTGGTATATTTGGTCTGGATGATCCACGACATGCGGGCTCGTCGGCTGAAATTGATTGTCACAACCAAGAAAAGCTTTACGTGGCCAAACTTTGGCGTCTCGTGTGCCGAACTGGTTGTGTTTTTGCTGGCGCTTTGGGGGATGTCTTACGCCACATTTTTCCAAGACGTTGCCAAAATGGACAAGAACCGGATCACCACTAGTTATAGTTACAAACCACTGATTATTCGGTACAAGAATGATCGCTCTGACTATGTTGAAGTTCAAAACGGTTCTGGTAGAAATCCAATTCAAAACTATACATATTACGTAGAAGGCCGCAAATACCAGGTTGATAGTCTAAACGCAACTGTGGTATATGGTAAGAGTAATTTGAACCTGCAAGCAGAGACGTATAAATGGAACAAAGAATGGTTAGACCATTTGGATAGCCGCTATCAACACGCATGGGTGGCAACGGTCACGGCGACGTATAAGAAAAATTGGTTTAATGGCATTGGCTTACACGCGGGTCGCCAAGCAAACCGATTTAGTTTGATTAGAATACCGGATCGGTCGTTTATGAAGGTAAAGTGAGTGGAGCAAAGCGGTTAGACGCGGTCATATAAAGGACTCACCCCTAAAATCATGGGCTTGGATTTTAGGGGTGAGTCCTTTATATGTCTAGCGTCTGCTTTGCGGAGCTGTCCTAATCTATGAGGGCTAAGGGACGAGATCTCAGTACATAAGGCACACAATTCGGGATGAAATTTTTGGTGGGAGAGACTTAGGTGCTTCTGGTCGTGGTGCTTCAGTGCAACCTTTTGTATTTCAAAATGATTTTAATCCACTATATCTAATCAATAAAATAGCCATCACACCAAGTCACGGGCATTCATTCGCCGTGACTTTTTCATACACAAAAAAGCATCCCGCCCACTTGGCAGAGATGCTCAAAATTTACAAATTTAATTAATTCATATCAACATCCTCAGCCGATTTTAACTCCAACACATTAGCAGCAATCTTATCAGCAGTTTGTAGATTAATATCATTGACGCCAGGACGAGGGCTCGCATTGGTCGCAAACCGCAAGCCTTCAAGTGGTATGCCCCAAATATAAACGTTGGGCTGCTGAGCGCCACCCTTATCAATAAGTTGATCGGAGTCAGGCTGAACGTCGACGGCTGCCAAACGAACATCTTTGTCGCCTATCAGTAACGTTTTTGTTCGGGCCAATTGATTATCAACCAAGGTTTCTAATAACGGATTAGCAGTGATATCTAAATCAGGTTTTGGAACCCGGGCTTCCACCAAGGAGGCTGATTTGAAGACATCTGTGTTTCGCTTAGGTGATGCGGTCACGAACCAACCACTTTGGGTCTTGATTTTCATTCCTGGTGCCAAGATGGTAACGACCCCGCTTCGAATAAGGGCAGAGAGTTGCCGGCTTCGTAAAACGGGAGCTCCTACTGATAAGAAACTAATATCTGAGCTAAGCTTGTCCAAAAAGTTGTTAACATAATCTTCATTAGAAAAGCGGCCGGCAGCGATTATCCGTCTAAAAACGGGTCGGAAGTCTCGCAATAATTCGAGTGCAGACGATACTGGCCCTGTCTTAGACCCCTTTTCAGCGTCGGGGATTACCTGATTTAACCAGTTCACAATGACTGACTGATAATCTTCAGTACCAACGACCTGAACGTCCTTAAAGGGGTTAACGATGTAATCCCAGTCAAAGATATCCTCTTCCTCAAAGCCAAAAGCGGCTAAAACCGCAGGCCGGTTCTCAGAATTGATGAAGCGGTCCTTAAATTCAGTGACGCTTTTATAAGGAAACTTATCGTTGATCAAAAGGCTGTAATAAATGAGGTCAAGATCGAGTTTTAATAAGCGCATAAACTCGGCAAATGGCAGTTTACCATCTACGGAAGCCTTATCCATATTTTCGTCAGTTAAAAAGACCGGCTTGGTTTGTTCGCCATAACCTTTCTCGCTAATTGCTTTTGGATAGTATGGGATTCCGCGGCGCGAACCGGCAATGATCCGGGGTTCGCGGCCGGTTGGTTGGTAAGATAGGCTACCGTCATCGTTGTCCATGTAGGTGCCGCCCCGGCCAAGGGTCAACTCGGACACGTAGTCGTAAAAGCTGAGCCCAAGACCACGGATAATCACACTTTCGCCAGCAGGGATGTCGTTTAAATTAGCATCACCCGGGTGAGTTGGTGAAATATAAGTCAATTTATTTTCCTGCGCGTAGGTTGCAAGCTTCTGTTCCTCGTCGTTGAGATAATTGTCCTGCTGCCCAAGGCTCATGACCACTTTATCAACCGTGAAGTTATCGCTATCAGTTATTAGCGTTATTTGGTTATTAGATTGATACTGAAGGCCATTAACGGTAACTTTTTTCAAGGTTACGTTGGCTTCGATTGGACACTGCTTGATGAGTTCTTTATAAAACCAATTGATGTAGGCGCCATATAAGACTCTAGGTGCATAGTCACGGCCATCTAAGTTGGTTGCGGCCGTTTTAATGGTTTCTGGATAATCGTTCGTTGTCAAATATTTTTGTGCCTCAGCGCTTGAAGACCATTCAAAAAGTGAGGGGCCATCAAACACACGACTCGTCATGTTAACCGATGCGTCAGTGAAGAGGGAAATCTGATCAGCTGGCGTATTCATGATTAATCCAGTCCACTGATCTTTACGCCAAACTCGGCCGCCAATCCCGTACGGGTCAAAAATGGTAATTGTCAGTTTCTCCTGTTGTTCAAAGCGATTTTTAAATTGATTAAGTAGTTGGGACGTCAAGACAATCCCGCGGGGCCCCGCACCAATGATTCCAACGTTCATATTCCTTACTCCTAGTTTCTATTATTAGTAGTCTTTTGGATCAACTTCCAGAGGGCCGAATTTATCTGCATCAACATCCCGAAAGTCCCACCATTCATTTTCATAGCCAGTAAATCCAGCCGCCGTCATCGCATTCGTTAAAGTATCATAATTTTTCTGGGCCGCTGGTGTCCATGAGGCGTATTCGCTCCGTTTGGCTAAGCCGGTAAAATCATCGAATGGGGTTGGCATTTCAAGGTTGTTGCCAGCCATGTCGGTTAGCGTCAGATCAAAAGTAACCCCCTTTTGATGGCTAAAGTTTGGATCGGGTTCGGCTACCCAAATCGGATCAGGGTAGACTTCAAATAGCTTTCGCTGAGCATAGGTTGGTCGGTATGCATCCCAAATTCTGAGACGATAATCCTGTTGCTTTAAGGCCTTACTTGCCGCAGCGAGCTTATTGACCGTATCAATTCGAGAGATTGCTTGATCAAAATCATAAACGACTTGGTGAGTAAAGTTGTCAGTGGTTGCGTATTTCAAATCAACAATAATATCTGGGTCAACATCGTGCACGTTAACGTATCCTTGATCCTTTTTGCTTGCCATGATGGCACCTCCTGGTAAGTTCAGCACTAAACAAGTTACTCTAATAATAGGTTAATATTTATTCATTATCAAATGAGTTGCCTTTATAAATGCCAATATCGTCAATAAATAGCTTGCCGGTGTATTTGTCAGCACCGGGTTTGACCATGCCGGCCTTAGCGTAAGCGATCGTTGAAGTCGAGGTAGCTTCAATGGCGGTTCCCATGGCTTCACCAGTGTCGCCGTTCAAACCAGACGGAATATCAATCGCATGAATGTTAGCCGTTGAAGCGTTGGCTTTATCGATCACGGTCGCAAAGTCGCCACCGACATTTCGTGAAAGGCCGCTGCCAAATAGTCCGTCAACGAGGGTGGTGTACTTATTGAAGTCATCACTCATAAATGCCTTAGGAATTTGGTAGTAGTCACAAATTTTTTGCTGAT
The DNA here is from genome assembly GCF_001434135.1 of Lentilactobacillus kisonensis DSM 19906 = JCM 15041. Taxonomy (GTDB): domain Bacteria; phylum Bacillota; class Bacilli; order Lactobacillales; family Lactobacillaceae; genus Lentilactobacillus; species Lentilactobacillus kisonensis. The sequence goes on from NZ_AZEB01000002.1 coordinate 13,891, forward strand.
TAACGTGGTCCTCGCTGGCGTGATCAGGGTTGCCAACCGTGACGATGGAGACGTCGTAGCCGTGGGTGCACAGTAGCCGGGCAACAACCAACCCGTCACCGCCATTATTGCCGGTTCCAGCTAGAATGAGCACTTTCCCTAAATCAAGTGCTGGGTTATTTAACATATCTTCATAAATTTTAAGACCAGCTCGTTCCATTAAGACCATGGAAGGGATACCGATCTTGTTGATTGTTTTATCGTCTAATTCGCGTGATTCTGCGACGGAAATTGTTTGTACCATGAATAAATGCCTCCTAATGTAAAAGTGAGCGGAACAAAGCGGTTAGAGTGCGGAACCAAGCGGTTAGAGACTGGAGCCTAAGTTTTCTCCGCCAGAAATCCTGGGGTTGGATTTTTGGCGGAGAAGGCTTAGGTGCAAGTCTCTGCTTGGTGTAGCACATTTCTGCAATGTTGCCAAGGAACAGAAATCCCTGTTTTGGGATTTTTGGTTGAGGTGGCTTAGGCGCAGGTTTCTGCTTTGCGCAGCTGTCCTAGAATCAAAACATCATTCACGTATATGTTCATCTAATTGGCGCTGAAATGCAAGAAATAAACCGTTAGGAAAATTAATGTTACTATATATTATATGAAAGTAGTGAAAGGGATGGCTGTCTTAGGTGGGAGAATCGCTGTAGTATGCCTAAGTTAAAATTAGCTAGCTGTGTTTACACGGTGCGCAAGACTAATTGCCATTCACTTAAAAATAGTTGATGAGGTGAGACTATGTCACTGGATTATCCAGAAAACATGCATGAATTTGAAGATAAGTTTGCAATTGAAAAGGCCCGTCACCCGGAAACAACCAGGGAGGGCCTAATGAAACAGGTAATTGAAGATGCTTTTCAAGGTTATTTGGATGAGGCTGAAGAGGGCCATTACGATACTGGTAAGTTGGTCGGCAAGGAGATCGAGGTCTATGGGCTGAAGAAGGAACTCCTCAAGAAGATCAACCCAATTGGCGATTCTTTTGAAGCAGACTTTCAAGCCGATGGCAACAAGCTCATGTGGTACTTAGAAGACCAAGCTGACCGCGTTGCCCGTGAATTTTCCTGAAGTTTGCGGTTGTGTTAATATTCAGAATTCGCTATAATAGTATCTTGTAAGGCGTCCTTAGTGTAATGGATAGCACATGAGATTTCGGTCCTCATGATCCGAGTTCGACTCTCGGGGGACGCATAGGTGTGAAACGTTGTTATACCAAGCAGTCAAAGACTACTTGATGTATCTAAAAAGTAAAAATTGATTGGCGCTTGTCTAAATCCATGACGAGAATCATGACGAGTTTATGAGAGTATCTTTCATTGGTCAGTAAAGCTGTTTAAGCTTACTGGCTTTTTCTTTTGCTCTCATGAGTTGGCCTTCAAACTTATTGAAAGTTGATAACGTGACAATCGCTGGAGTATCAACGTAATCCTTAGTGGTTTTCGTGTCGGAGTGAGTAAGCGCCTTCGAAATCTCTTCCATAGAGGCGCCACCTTGGTGAGCAATTGTCGCAAAGGTGTGTCTTAAGGCATGGGGATGCGTTTTAGTTAACTCAGGGTGCCGCTTCGGATGGTCTTAAGCCGGTTATTCAAGTAGAACGGATTTACCGGTTGGTTAACTTGACCTCTAGCATTTGTATAGGTGAATACAAATTGTTGTGGTGTGATATTAATACCAGTCGCAGTTAACTGTTGACATTGCTTGGTCTTCCAAACACGTAAAAGTAATACTAATTTGTGGGTGATTTTAAACCTAGTCTGTTTTCCTTCCTTAGTTGGTTGAAGGTTGCCGTTTTCATCCAAGCTGTGAATGATGTCGATATAGCCTTGTTCTAAGCTGATGTCAGACCATTGAAGGCCGTACGTCTCAGATTTTCTATCACCAATGAATAAGGTTAGGAAGAACATCACATAATCTTGAAGACAGAGCTGCTGACTCTGGTAATCATATTCAACTGCATTCAACCAGTCGAGCAGTTCATTGACTGTCAGCGCATCCCCGCCGCTAACTTCACGATGTCGTTTTAACTGAATCTTTCTGGTTGCCGGTACGCGATGAATCTCAGGACTGATATTGTCTGAATTCAAATACTTCCTATATTTGGCTTCTGCAAAGACTTGACTAGTGTAGCTAGACAACTGCTTTACATTGGCAAAAGTGATTGCGTGTTGACTCAGTTTATCAATGACTAGTGACGGATTGTTGTTAAGCTCAATTAACGTGTAGCTTCCGAATAACGGAAGGATGTGCAGCCGAAACAGCCTCTGGGTTAAATTTGATGTTGATAAACGGGGAACTTGTCCCGCATGACCGGTTGAACCGGATAAATAAGCTGGTAACCAATCCTTTTTATAGAAGTCTTCGAAAGTGATGGCCGAGTTATGAACAGCTAAGTTGGAGACCTTGCCCATCCTGGCCTGACTAATTTGGTTAAGATAGTTGGTCTCAAGCTCGTGGGCTTTCAGCTTAGTTTTAACGACTTGGGCGAGTCTGCTATGACTCACGCCCAATGCCTGACGGACATCACTAGGAATGTAAACATTAACTTGATATGAACCTGATTTTGTTTTACTGATTGACACATTATTCACCTCATTAGAGAGGCGAATTAGCTAAGTCAGATTAATTATAACCCACAGGTTAAGTGTTGACCGTCTGTAAAAAGTAAAATTCGTGATTGTTTAAGGTGGTCAACCATGGCTCATAGTGGCTGGACACAATCATCAGTTGTAACAAAAAACTTTTGAATCCCTTTTCATTTGGTGAGAAGTTCAATAATATCAAGCATTCTTTGCGCTAATACATCCCTTTTATCAGGGCTTATCTCATTTAACTTGTTGATTAGCAATCGTTCGTGACTAGTTAATGTCGATTCCAAACTACTTTTGGAATTTGTCCCAGCTAAAAAATCACTTGCGGTTGTTCCAAACGCTTGTGCAAGTTTTAAAAGGGTGTCAACGCTAATGTTTTGACGACTACCATTCTCAAGCTTCGATAGGTAATTGACAGATAGGCCGCTCAACTCTGCCAATGTGTCTTGTGTAATGTGCAGTTGCTTCCGTCTTTCTTTGATTAACTTGCCTATATCTAAATTCTCCGTCATTTAAAATCACCTCAATAACTGAGCCTAAAGGATTTAAGAAAAATCCAGAAGTGACTATTGTCAAGCGGAACTAGCTGGACTAGAATATAAGGTAAGGCTAACATGTGGGTTACTTTAATATGATGAGGAAAGAGGATGACCATAATGAGTGAAGGCAAAAAGACATGGATTGTTTTTCTTACTGGCGCATTAAGTTACTTCGTTCTTCCTGTAGGATTCTTTGGAGGCATAATTCTAGGCGCTATTGTTTATGGACTATTGACTGCCATCTATGGTACAGAAGAGAAGTCTAAATAGAACGGGAAGAATGTACCTGCAATAATCACAAATGCAAAGACTGGTTCCTGAATGCAGAATTAATGCAGTTGAGATGAAACACGGAAGTGTCTGTATGATGGCTTTTACGGATAACAAAGTGAGGATTACAAAATACATAAATTATACTGAGGTGTTAGGAATGAAGAATCATAGAACATTGCTTGTAGTTTTAACATTAATTGTCCTGGTAACCGGATTAGCTGGCTGTGGTAACAATTCCACCGAGTCAAGCCCTACCGAAACATTTTCAGGAGTTAAATCGGCCGTTTCAGCCGCAAGCGATAAAGAAGATGTTTTCGATGCTTTTGGTGGTACAGGCGCAACAGACGTTAAGGTTTATTTACTTGGAAATACAGATAACAATTCTACAACGTTTAAGATGCAACTGGATGATAATGCTACACACTGGTTTTATTTATACAAGGTTACTTGGAAAAACGATATGGATAATCAAAAGTATTATAAATATGTAATTGATACAACGGCTCAAAAAATCCCGGGTTATGAGAAACAAAAGATGGTGTCGAACCTCAAAGAAATTGATACTGATTCCGTTGAAAATAGCTTAAATTACAAAACACTTCAACAAATCAACTTTAATTAATGAGTTAAGGTAGCAATGCTGACATTCATTCGTAAAATCGGAGGGGTCTTAATGATACATTGGATTATCACTGGGTTATGATTTTGAGCTTTTTAATCGGCTCAGATTTAATTATTAGTTGAATTGATTGGAAGATAAAGCCAATTTCAACAAAGAGGAGCGCTTGCCATGAACAATTGGCTTAAGTTTGGAATTGTTTGGGTTATTCTAATGATTTTCCGTGTGCCGTTCGGACTAATGGGTATGGTTATAGGAGCAGTTTGTTTTGCGGTGTTGGACTTTCTCTTTGGGAGCAAAGACGATTCTTCACATGAGAATGTTGAGTCTTCTGGGAACAAGCCCAAGTCAGTCTCAATTATTGAAAATGGTAAGGAAAAGAAAGTTTGTCCAGAATGTAATGCCAAGGTGAGTCCAGATGCTAATTGGTGTCCTCAATGCGGCCATCAATTCAAGAAATGAGGAGGTAAGCAATGTTTAGGAATCCTAGCAAGGAATGGAGCGCGGTTCTTGTTATTGCCCTGATTGGGGCTTTCTTTATTATCAAGGAACGACCATGGGTACCGCAAGGTCTAAAGAGTGGCGATTCAGTGTTGGCTTATAGTATTAAGCATGATAATCACCATGAGATTAAGGCGGATGTTATGGTTGCCGGAATTAACGAGGCTAATCAGAATGGAACAGTTGATGATTCAGCGAACAGAGTATTTGTCTTAAAGAATAAGAAACATGGAAATTATGTTTTTAAATATGATAACCATTATGTTTACTTGGTTGAAATCGTTGATTTATCTAATAATTTGAATTGGGTTCATGCTACAGAAGTTAAACCTGGAAGTGATGGCGAAACTTATACGCAGGGGTTATCACGAGACAGTATTAATAACATGTCGAAGTTTGCCGTTGAGGATGCCGCCTATAACATTAATGATTTGACTAGTGGTTTTGGAATGGACTTTAATACGATGCCATGACGGAGGACAATTAGATGAAAATTAGAAAAGTGGTTGCAACTGCTTTATTGACTGCAGGATTTGGCTTGGGAATTACTAGTACAACTGCTAATGCAGCAACTGTACCAAAGAGCATTCGCGGGACTTGGTATCAAAAGGCTTACTATAATCACTCGTTAACTATCAGAACAAAATTATTTTCCCATAATGGAACTGTAAAGCAAGGTGATTCGAAGACTGTTGTTGCACGTGAGGGAGACTTCCATGTTATGACCCACAAATCAAAGTTTCGCTTTAAAGGTGGACAGTACCATACAATTATCACTCATACAGTGGGCGTGGGAGACGCACCAACGTTTATTTCTGCACACTTAAGGATTAATGGTAAACGTCGCCATGTATTGCTTCAAGCTCCGCAACAAGGTCATACGTTTTATGTTTTAACCCATTTTAAACCGACAAAGGTTTATCATATTTCAGGAGATTTGAAATGGTAGGTTGTCAAGCTTTGCAGATGGAACTTAGACTAATTATTGTTGAGAGGTAATCAAATGAAGATTAAAACAATTATTGCAACAGCTTTATTGACTGCAGGATTTGGATTGGGGATTACTAGCACAACTGCTAATGCTTCAGTCTGGCATAAAGGGACTCCGGGATTTTTACGGAATACATTTTACCGAACTAAGTTGTCGCCAAAATATGTGAAACTTGGTAATCGGTGTGTTGAGAATGGAAATGCTCATCGTTACGAGGGATTTAAGACTTATCGAACTCAAATAAAATTTTACGGTTACCAGTATGGAGTACATTTGAAAGGTTGTCGTTACAAGCATAGCGGTCACATATATCTGATTGAAGGCAAGTACCAAAAATCATTGGAAGCAAATCCACTCGTTAAAGTTACAAGAGTCAATGGACACGTAATTTATGCAAATGCAGGTGAACACTTTTCTGGTGGACATTATGTTAGCAAGCTAGAAAAAATGACTCGGATTTATTAAAGTAATTAACCATCTGGAGGGTTTGTTATGAGAGGACTTAAGACAGGAATAGCAACACTAGCAGCAGCATTAGGACTGGCAATGATTGGTCTTGGTTTTGGTAATCAACAAGTGAGCGCTTCAAGCTGGCATAAAGGGACTCCTAGCGCATTGAGAGGAACTTGGAAAACGAGGCCTAAACACTTTGGCTCAGGGCGTTTTGCTGGCTACAGAGTAGACACTACATATATTACGAAGTACACTCTTAGCTCTAAAGACCACGTACTAAATGGGCCAACGGATGTTGGCTCTGTGCTGGCCTTTCATGCACATTACAAGTACCTGGGACATCATTTGTATAAATTTAAGGGTACTTCATACGGTACGCTTAAAAGTACTGTTTGGATTAAATGGAAAGCTCATAATCATATTGTGATAAAGGGCTCTAATCTTGCGGAAAGCTATTACCGCTGATTAAATAAAGGTTTATCTTGAAGGAGCAATGACATGAAAAAGTTAGCTGTAATGATTATGATGATTTTTGGCCTAGTAATTGGTCTTGGCTTTGGAACTCAGCAAGCAAGTGCCTCACATTACCAAACCGTATTCCCTAAGTTTGCCCGTGGAGTTTGGTACGAATATAACCCGCATCATCATAATTACAACAAGATTAAGATTTACCGGCATCGAATTGTTGAAGGTCACTGGAAGGCGATTATTACCAGCAAGGCTTTTGACGGGTCTCACATCCGTAAGAATTGCGTGTACGTCTCAGGCCACAAGTTTACGGCACCAACGTCAGATTATTCGAGCCATTCAAGGGCTTCTATGGTGCCTGGATATTGGCGAGTCATCCACAAGCGAGGTCACAAGTGTTTGGCTTCGGCTGGTGGGGCAGGCTTTGGAATCAATGATACATACGCTTTCAGGAGCAGGATTCCATACCAAGCTAGATTCATGTATTACTAACTGAATAACAAACAAAGGAGCGACCAGTTGAGGACACTCCTTTTAATTTGGCTATCTTTCTGGAGTTGTTGAAGCATCAACTTGTCTAAGCATGTAGCCCAAGTCAGTAACTTCTATCTCGCCATTAATGTATTCCGTTAATAGTAGTCGTTTTGCTTGTTTCCTGATTTCTTTTTCCGTCATGTGGCTTCACCACCCTTGTTATGGAATGAATCATGTTGGACATCACGCTTTCTTAATTAGATTTTGAAGCAATTATTATTCAACTCAAATTGCTCTATACCTCTATTTTACACTGATTGTGATTACAAGATAAAAACTCTCAGGCTATTAATCAGTTTGCTTTACAGTCCTGTTCTAAGCTCAATAATGTCCGTTTACGGGGGAGAATTCGTAAACGCGGATGATAAATGCTCATTTTTTTCAGGTAGTACGGATTTGACATCAATCATTCGGCTATTAGGATTGTCGTTTCCTCATTTCGTTAAGAAGATATTCTGTCCGTGCCAACTTGTTAGTTAAGTCAACGGCACTAATCTCACCATGGGTAAATTGTTGAAATAGTTTTCTTTGCATGGCTCTCTCCATCTTTTTAACTACTCGTAGTTTTCCAATTACTGTTATCTTCATTGAGACACAACTTCTTCCATATAGTAGTTTTTAGTTCCTAACTAAATTATAGAAGAAAACGATTTTCAAAAGAAAATCCTAAGTGGCGAAGTAGTTGTATAAAGTGACATTGTGTCACTATCTTGAACGTGGCATAAGTTGAACACGCTCAACGTAGTAAACATTGGATTCCAATTCATTCAACCTAAAAGAATCGGATTGGTGGTTTTCGAATGAAATTGGTGACATCCTAGAGTGACATTTTTTCTGGGGAGTACCTATTTTGGAGTATGGTGTTCGAAGCGGGGGCAGGGGGTGAAACTTGTAAGCTTTTTAAACAATTATGCGGAGAACCAAGTTGGAGACGAATTACTAACAGCATTAGTGAAGAACAAAATTGATTTGTTCTTAAACTTAATAGTTGTTGAATACGCACGCCGATAGCGTTATCATAAGGTTATGAGATGTTCATAAACTTTGCTCAGAAAGTAAGCGATAATAAATGACGACATTTGGTTATGCTAGGGTGTCAACTAGAGGACAAGATTTGAATGAGCAAATTAACGAGCTCAAAGATGCAGGGGTCAAACCTAACAACATTTATTCAGAGAAATTCACGGGGATGACCACCAACAGACCGCGGTTTAATCAGTTGCTAAATTTAGTGAAAAAGAACGACACTATTGTGGTTACCAAACTGGACCGGTTCGCTCGAAATACTGGTGAAGCCTTGGGTATCATCAAGCTCATGTTGAAAAATCAGGTGACCATCAAAGTGTTAAACCTGGGGACGATTGAAGATACACCCATGGGCTGGATGATTACTCGGACATTATTATCAGTTTCCGAGATGGAAAGAGATATGATTGTCGAGCGGACTCAAGCAGGTAAGGAATACGCAAGAACACATAAGGCCAATTACCACGAGGGACGTCCTAAAAGAGTCATTACGGAACAATATAAGGCGATTTACGCTTACTTAAGCGACCACACTTATAAGGACACGAGTAAAGCCTTTAATGTATCGATATCAACGATACAACGGGTTAAAAAACAAATCGAGAACTCTTAAGAAGGGAATCTAAGTGTATGACCCGAATGCAAAAGTACCACTCCCAGTCAATCTCCGAGCCCAAAATTAAATTCAATTTCTTTAATTCTAATTGGAAGACCATTGGGTCATGGCTTCTAGTAATCTGGATAGTCCTGCATGTTTGGAAGTTCGTCCTCCTGGTAATCATGGACACTATAGCCGAGTTACTTGTCGGTACCGGAACCAGTTGCTTCCTGTACTTCTTAGCCGTCTGCATGTGGGTTGAGCCTGACAAGCATGATTAATTAGGAAGGCAGGGGGCATCACAGGTCAGGGTAGAGATAAAGACAGCAAGTGCTGGGGATTCTTCCCATTAATACTAGTTTGTGGAACACCTGCATCCGTTGCTAGAGTAAGCTGGGAAGCCCCTGGCTAGTTACGAAATTTGTATTAGCTCGTTGTTCTTTGTAAATAAGGCTTGACTTATTCTTGCAAACGTTGTAGTGTTACTTTAACGATAATTTTTAACTTATCGTAGACTAAGATTAAGGTGATGACGAAAATGATTGCAACGAGTAATCTGACGAAACTTTTGGGTGGCTTTCCGGACGGGCAAATCTTTGCTTTCCTGAGTGTGGATGGGTCTCTTAGCGATAAAGGTGTACTGGGTGCTGCCGGTGAAATTACGTTTAGTCTCACGCTAGTAAACGGTAAGCACATTACCAACCGATGTGTTCAGCGCAAGTCGCCACATTTAATTGACGTGTTTGATGAGATTTTTAAATTTGCAGATGAGACTAATGTGCCTTTTAGCAGGCATCAGAAGTCCAAGGGGCTGGGCCTTACTCTCGTTACCTTTTCTGGGCAACAAGTTCTGTCCGCTCTGAAGGACTTCAATCGCTCGTATGCTGATACTAAGGTGGTTAGTTCGGGACATCAATTTTCTAGCTTTGACAATATCTGGATTCGTTTTAATGATAGGGCCCGTAATTGTTGTTATGCAAAGGTCCTTTTCAGGGATGTAATTAAATTAGCCCCGGCCAAGACAACGTTAAGACAACTAGGTGACTTGTTTAATATCCCCACTACGGTTCCTTACTACGAGACAAAGGTGCTAGCTTGTTACACTAACATTGTGATGTCAAATCTGCAATTGAAGGGTGCCAAGAAGCATCAGTTACCAATTACAATTGCCAGTTTTGCTACAAAGTTTGTTGAATCTTTGGAACGAAAAGATTCAAGAGCAACAACTGAAGAGCTGAGGGGGTATATCAGCTCCAATATTCCAAGTCGGAGAATGATTAGCAATGTACAACCATTGAGAACTAACACTGGCTTTTACACAGCTATTCAGAGCTTCCGCGGAGGTATCAATGTTGCATATCGTTCTGGCACCTTTTGCGAGGGGGTACTAACTGATATTGACTTGAAATCGGCTTATAACGTTGGTGGTCATTTAATTCCTAGGTTAACATATTCAGAAGTTGGCCAAAAATTAACGATGCCCACTCCCGCTGAATTAGTAAAAGCTATGGAGAAGGTAAATGGAGCTTATACAGTGGGGACTTGCCAATTGAGTGTAATGTGGTCTCGTGATAGTGATTTTATCCCGCTTGCATCATATTCTCCAGATGATGATGGCCCACACTTTGTTCAAAAAGAACCCAACATTATTATGACGCTTACTGATTTTTGGATTGCTTATAATATGGGAGCGAAAATGGAGATTACTGAGGCAACTATCGTTTCTCAGCGCAAGCTTTCAACAGACCGAGGAATGTACTTTGATGCTCTTAATCATTGTGGAATCGCGCAAGACATATTCTTGCAAAAGCGAATGAAAGCTGATAATGATGTTGAAAAGTTACTTTGGAAGGAAGCAGGTAATTCTATTTACGGGAAAACTGCTCAAGGAATTCATGGTGATGGGCTGTCTAGTTCGAACAAACAACGCTTTCTGTCTTCAATTAGTGACCCCTTTGTTGCATCTCAGTACACCGCAATTACAAGATGGCATGTTTTTCTATTGGTTCAAGCTTTAAAGAAAGTTCAGCCGTTTCATCTTTTAAACATTACTACCGATGGCATTCTTGTAAGTTCCAAGAATTGTATTGATGATATTCGCCTAGAATCAAACTTTTCAGAACTTGCTTCTCCAATTTATCAGATGGTTACTAAAGAGTTTCTTAACAATACGTGGTTCGAATTCAAAGGAACTTCTGAAACTGAGGGATTTAATTTAAGAACTAGATTAAATGGGACAGAAGATGGAACGATTCATGCAATGTCATCCATAAGCAATACGACACCCGGTGAAATATTAGAAGCTTTACATAAGCACCAGTTGACCTATATAAGTACCCAGAGACGGTTTCCAACCTTTGCTGAGCGTAAGCGAGATTCAAAAGTAAAAAAGCTTCAGAGTGAGGAAAAAATGGTAATGGAAACGGAAGCTAAACTATCTTACGATTGGTCAAATAAGCCAACGGGATTTGTCAAAAATGGCAAATTAGGATACTTCGTTACTGCTCCTTTTAAAACACTTCAGGAACAAAATACTTACAAGGAAAATGCCAACAAGCTTCTTAAGCGTTACTTTATTTATGATTTACTGGACGCTAATTTATTTTTGCTGACGATGGACAATGCCATGAACAAGGGAATAAAGTTAAAGTCTTCAATAACACTTAAAGATGAATTTATTGAGGCTACCAAGTTTCTGGCTTATGTGAAAGCGGATAAGGATGATGTCACTGATTTTCTTAGACAAGTTGAGGAATATCGCGACTCGGTTGTTGATAGTCAAGATGTTAAGCTTCAAACAGGAAAAACCTTGAAGGGATATATTAACAAGTACTCCGAAGAAGACATTTCTAGACGAGAAATTAATTGGCTATCTTTAGGTAAGATTTCAAAAGTCTTGGCTCCGTTTGTGAGAGATGAGATTGTTGCCTAAAAACTTTTGGGCACGAAAAAAAGCCAGTTAGCAACCTAACTGACTGACTTAGCTAATTCTCCTAAATTTTTAAAAATCATGACGAGAATCATGACGAGTTCTTGCAAATTGCTTCAAAGTATAAAAAGTTGCGTTGCCCCTTACCGCCTTTGTAACAGTGATTCTGATGGTCACGGTTGCTATTTAAGGGCTTGGATGAGATTTCGGTCCTCATGATCCGAGTTCGACTCTCGGGGGACGCATAGGTGCAGTAAACCGAGTTTAACAAGGAAAGTCGCTGAGAGATCAGCGGCTTTTTGCTGACCACTTAAGGCTTTTGATTCAATCGGGTGATCGCTTATTTGTAGTCATAAGAACTATCTTATTAGAAACTGCGAGGAGAGATTAAATTGAAGCTTAATACAAAGCAAACAGAAGAGTCGGCGATTAATATTCTAAAAGCTCGATTGGCTAGATTACACGTTGACACTGGTTTTAATGTTAATGATAAAACTCCAATAAGTGATGGATTTATTGCTTTATATACATCTAGCATGGGAAAAGAATTTAAAAAATCCGACTTTTTTGGGAAAATTGAAGTACAGATAAAAGGGACGCGTAATCAAAAAAATAAGAAATCTAAAAAATTTCCATTAACTACGGTTGGTTTAAATTCAATAAAAAGAAATGGTGGCTTGTTATTTTTTGTTGTTTATTTGAATGATGATGGTGTAACAGGAGATATTTGTTTTAGAGAATTATCACCACTCTTGATTGATAGGTATTTGAAAAACATGCATGGTAAGCAAAAAAAGTTATTTCAGTTTCTACCATTCCCAGAAGATGACAATGAAGCAAATAATTTATTGCTGAGGTCGTTGACTCAAATTAGTGACCAACAACCATTAGTTTTGTGGAATAAAGATGAAAATCCAAAACAAATGGATTCTGGTTCGATTGGAATTAAAGTTTTCTCAAATGAGAGTCTCGAAGAAACATTACGCACCACTGATGTTGTTCTTTATAAAAATGTTGATAATATGCATGTACCAGTGGGAGTTGTATCACCAGAAAAAATTGAGATATTTCATTCTAAAAAAGTGTCTGTACAATTTCCCGGGCAGAAACAAGCTATCATTTCTAAATTAGAAGTTTACGATGACAAACTGATTCTTAGGGTGGGCAACTCCGGGTGTATCAAACTTATTTTTATTAAAGATTCCAATGTTGTTCATCTTGATTTAAAGGATGCTCCGAACTTAGATGAACAACTAAACAATGTAATAATGGTTTTAAAGCTTTTGAATAGTGACTCCTTTTTAATTGATGATAAAGAGGTATCATTTGAGTCTAATTCCAAGCATTCGAATAACCAATTTGAAGCGAGACTGAAAAAAATTTATCAATCTTTACAAACTATTTCTGGATTTGAAGACTCAACACATATTCCATACTATGAGATAGAACATCAGGGTACTGAAGAGGAAAAAAGTCGACTTTTTAATTTGTTCCGTGGCTATTTAAACGGTAATGAAATTCAACGGGCTGGCCTTTATAAAAGTCAGTTTTTTGGCAAAGATTATTATATTGTTGTATCGCCAGGAAATCCAAAGCATAGATTTGTATTTCAAAGTTTGTTTCAGAAGAGCACGGCAGCTTTTTTGAATGTAGAGTATAAAAGAAAGGGCAGTTTCTTTATAAATCCTTATACTTATGCAGATCAAAACATTCCTTTAGTGGGGGATTTTAATGGCCAATTAATTATTGACTGGTACAAAACTCATGGCTTTCATTCAAAAAGGGAAGTGGAATTTGCCGACAGCTATTGTATCAAGTTAATTTTTGCATTCGATAGAACTCATCGTAAAACTTTTTTAAATACGTCCATCTCTTGCTATAAATTAATTCTTCAGTCTAAGTATAGCGATAGTTTAGTATGGTTAAATTATGTACAAACTCTTTTTAGAAAAAATTGTAAGTTGCCTGGTGATATTCAGTCTAAATTATTTGGACTGATAGGAAGTAAGTATTCTGAGGAAAAATTTGGAGCAGGTGTTCTCCTTCAATATTCCAACGACGATTTGCTACAATTATGGAACGATATCCCATCAAAGGAACAACAGACATTATTAAGTTACCCAATAACGAATCTTTTGGATCCATCCTTACGTAAGCAGTTATAAAGTAGCATGTTTAGTTTCCCCCTGATTGTAAGGCTAATATTAGTGAGATGATGGTGCTTTGTGTTATGTATTATTCTGTAATTACATGAAGTTTTCAGTTGATTTAATATCGGAATGTTGGTTAATAATATTGAGATGTATTGAACTTATTGAGGAGATAATGTTCAAATACGTAAACTAAAGACTTTAAGAGATGTCTTTGAAAATATTGTAAAAGGAAGTTTACTTTTAATGAAAAAAACTGTTTAGTCACTTCTGTAACAGCTTCTGGTAAGAAAAAGCCAGTTAGAGATCTAACTGACTGATCTAACAAATTTGCCTGTATTTTTAAGTCATAACGAGTTCTTGAAAGTTGGTTCAAAACACAAGATTTATACTGACTATCCATGATCGTTGTTCCAATGTTTATAGACCCATACTGTTATTTGTAGGCTTTAAGGTGGGATTCATGATCCCAGTTTAACATTTGGAGAACGATACATAGATGAATTGAATCAAGGTTGGTAAGAAAGTCACTTCAATGAAAGTGGCTTTTTGTTCTTGAATGGATATTCGAATACTATATCCCACTCTTTGTAAGCTCTCAAACTGATCAAGTATTCCTAATAACACCCTATCATTGATAGACCAGTCAAATTATCGTCTAAATAAGCTGCTATTGACTGGACATGGTTTGGTTTCTTGTATCATCTCATAAAGGCTTAGTCCGTAACTCATCGATTTATGATTTCCCGTTTAACATCTTCTAACGAATGTAAATCACCTTTACGAGCATCGTTAACAAATTGAATTTGGGCCAGCTCGTCAGCCATTTGAGTTCGCTCGTACTTCTCATACTCCGCAATGTCGATAATTGCATACTTACCGTAGCCATTTTTAGTGAGAATGACAGGATTTTCAGGGGTTACTTCGTCTAAAAGCTTATTGTAGGAACGCAATTCAGAAATTGGTTTAATGTTTTTAATTCTGGAATTTGGTATTTTCATTCGCCCCTCCTCCTAGCAAAAGGATACGATTGCTGCTGCAAATTTGCAACAAGTCCTTATTTGTTCCTATTAAACTATCGCGATCAGAACCCATTGTCTTAGGATTGATAGACAGAAAGCAAAGTTTAATTGAGATTTACCAAATATTTTATGCGACGATAGAATTAACTTATAAAATAGTCAAATTTACCCTTCAAAAAAGTAAAATATCAGGTTGCAAAATGGTAAAGTGAGCGATTGGTAATGTATGAAAGCGGATGTTTTTAGATTAATCTCGGAAAATCTATCATAAATATTTTTTAAAACGAAATGAAGTTAATATCAACCTTTAGGTGAATTGAATTCGATTTGGAAGAGGAGTCG
This sequence comes from Lentilactobacillus kisonensis DSM 19906 = JCM 15041, assembly GCF_001434135.1. Lineage (GTDB taxonomy): Bacteria > Bacillota > Bacilli > Lactobacillales > Lactobacillaceae > Lentilactobacillus > Lentilactobacillus kisonensis. Next base: position 28,951 of record NZ_AZEB01000002.1, read on the forward strand.
CAGAGGGGCTGGCGGCTTACTGGTTTATACTAGGGGAAAAGCAAGGTGAAGTTATGTTAAAAGTGATAACGGATATTTTCATCGTATTAGTGGCCCTTGAGGCGTTGGGAATTATGATTTTAGAGATGTTTGGAAGTCAAACTAGTTTAGCTCAAAAGGCTTTCAGCTTGCCGACCTTTGTAAAGTCTCGTAAGTTTTCAAGCTGATCAAATGCCCCGATAGCACTGTGTTACTGATAGAACTGTCAAATTTATCGTCTAAATAAGCTGTTATCAACTGAATATCGTTTCTTGTATCATCATAAAGGTTTGGGCCGTAACTCATCGATTCATAAATTCCTTTTTTATATCTTCTAATGAATGTACCAGCTGAAGTAAATGCTATAAGTACGGTTGATATAGAACAGCCATTTCAATAAATAGTGGACAAAAGCCACTAAAAGCAGTAGAATTTTCACAATCATCGGAGAGGAGCGTGTTTTTTGAAACCTAATGAATTGGCCACTATCCGGTATTTCAACCGAGAATATACTGAAATTCTGGGGATCCTGAATAAAAATGTTTTCAATATCGATCTTAGCTGGCCAGAAGCCAGAATTTTGTTAACAATGAGAACTGAACGGCTCACAACAATGAATGCCGTTGCCCTTTTTTTGAATATTGACAAGAGCTACACAAGCCGCTTAATTAACCATCTATTGAGAAAAAAGCTGGTTAATAAGACAATTTCCCAGCAAGATCACCGTTCGAATGTTTTGAACTTGACTGCTCAGGGAATTAAATTATGTAAAGAACTAGATACCAAGTCAGATGACCAGATTGAGAAGCTACTCTCTGGCTTAGACGTTGATCAAAAGCAGGAGTTTTATAAAGCTGTGGTAACAATTAATCAATTACTATTTAATGGGGGTAAGTAAGATGTGGCATGCTAAAAGATTCAATGAATTAACGAACACTGAGATATTTCGAATATATGAACTTCGAACGTCTGTGTTTGTCGTTAGTCAAAAACGGATTTACCAAGAGGTTGATAAAAATGATCTGAAGGCGATCCATGTGTTTAAGACGGATGCGAACGATGAAATTATCGCGTATGCAAGGGTCTTTCAAGATCATGACCATGTCACATTTGGGCGGGTTGTTACCCGAAAAGATTATCGTGGCCAGGGATTGGGAAATGAATTGATGGAAAACATTATCGCCGTCATTCGCAATGATTATCCAGGATTGCGGGTTGAAATCGAATCACAGGCGCAGGTGAAGGGCTTTTACGAAAAGTTTTTGTTCAAGCCGATTGGTAATGTTTTTACATTTGAATCAACGCCACATATCAAGATGGTGCATCAGGCAATGTAAGGCAATTGAATATGACTGTTAGTTTAAATATCCTGCTTTTTGTTTGCCGCCATTGGCCCTGTTTCCAACAACAGGTGTACAATACAATCAATTATTGTAATTCAATTTAATGACTCATTCATTTTGAGAATAGCGATCTCAAACAGCTAACGTTCAGTTGAACTGAATAGGTGGCTGCTTTTATTTCTAGGTGATAAGTGATACTAATTTTTAATATACAATTGTTGTGAGGGTGATCGTCATACTAATATTCATGTTAATTGCGTTAATCGCGGGGTTCCTGCTGTCAAACCAGAGTCCCATTAATACCGATTTGAGCCGGATTGTTAAGTCACCGTTTATTGCTGGTTCCATCTCCTTCGTTGTCGGCACGCTATTTCTGGCGGTATTATCATTGGCAATGAGTGGACGGCTAATTCCAAGCATTGGTTTTATTCAAACACAGCCAGTTTGGGTTTGGCTTGGAGGGGCTTTAGGGGTCATTTATTTGACCTCTAATATTTTGTTGTTTCCTAAAATTGGCGCAATTCAAACGACGATCTTGCCGATTCTTGGACAAATTGTGATGGGATCCATCATTGACTTATTTGGTTGGTTTGGTGCGGCCAAAGTTGCGATGACACCTTGGCGATTGATTGGCATCCTTATTTTAGTCGTTGGGGTTGTTGTCGCGGTCGTTTTACCCAGTTTTAGAAATCGGGATGTTAGGACGTTTGATTCAACGGTTACCCACAGGAATCAACAGTCAGTTGTGATTGGTTGGCAGATTTGGGGAGTCATTGTGGGGATCTTTGCCGCGATGCAACAGGCGATCAATGGTCATCTAGGTACGTTGTTACAGTCAACCAGTCAAGCAGCGTTCATGTCATTTCTGATTGGCACATTTTTAATTATCATTGTTGCTTTGATAATCGATAAGCGGCTGCCAACGGTTAACGAACTCAAAGCCACGCGACCGTGGGACTGGTTCGGCGGTATTTTGGGGAGCTTATTTCTATTTGTTACCGTCGTTACGGTGCCTCAGATTGGGACGGGCCTGACCATTATGATGGGCTTAATCGGTCAAATTATTGGCTCAATCTTAGTGCAACAGTTTGGCTGGTGGCAGTCAATCAGACAGCACATGGTACCCGCCCAAGTCCTTGGCATTGTCTTAATGTTAATTGGGGTTGGATTGATTAAGATGGCCTAGCTAACGGCGGGACGATGGTGGTGGCTTTACCTGTTTGATGCTGGAGAACATATCCAAGCCGTTTGATTGCTAATGGAAAAGATAACCCTTACAATTTAATCAATTACTAGGACAGCTGCGCAAAGCAGGGATCTCCATGTAAGCACCTATACCCAAAATCCCAGAACCGGGGATTTCCGGTATAGGAGACTTACACTCCGATCCCTAAACGCTTTGCTCTGCTCACTTTTAGAATAGGAGTGACTCAACATGAAAGCATTTGGATACGATCATAATGGGGATGCGGACGTCTTTGAAGAATATGACGTGCCAACCCCTGAAATCTCGGATGATCAAATTTTGATCAAGACCGAGGCTTTTAATCTGAATAACTTTGAAAAGTCAATGCGGGCAGGTGAGTGGAAACCAGCAACTCACCGCGTTATTCCGGGCCGGGATGTTGCCGGGACGGTTGCTAAACTTGGCAAAAACGTTACGGATTTTAAAGTTGGCGATCGGGTGGTTGCTCATGGACACGGCTCATACGCTGAATATGCCTATGCGACGGCAGCCCGAACCGTCAAAATTCCTGAAGGTGTGACGTTTGCGGAAGCTGCAGGGATTGTGACGCCCGGGATTACCGCTTATAAGGCCGTCTATTATTTTGGTGAGGTCAAAAAGGGCCAAACGGTGGTTGTCAAGGGTGCATCCGGTGGGGTTGGCTCTTTAGCTGCTCAACTGGCTTTGAACTTGGGCGCTAACGTGATCGGCATTGGCGCGAGTCGAAATGAGGCTTACGTTAAATCGCTGGGGATAGCTGAATATGTTGCTTATAATAAGCAGGATCCAGCACTAGTCCTCGCCAATCGAGCAGACGTTGTGATTAATTCTGCTATTAATGGGGCCGGCAGTGACAGCGATGCTCAAATTGTCAAAGACAATGGCATTGTTGTCAGTGTTGGTGGTGATGAGCCCCTTTCTGACAAACCATTCCAGTTCAAGTCAATTGGCCCAACCAAAGCTGTTTCAGACGCTAAGGCATTAACGACCTTATTGCAATTGATGGCTGAAAAGAAAGTTTCAATCAGAATTGGCTATCAGCTGCCGTTTTCGATCGCAGGGGTGATTCAAGGTCATCAATTGTTGAGCAAACAACATGATGGGCGGATAATCGTTACCCAAGAAGCTGATTGATAGTAGTTACTAATTGAATTATGAATGTAAATTAAAAAAACGTTAGGCGCTGCAACCCTCAAATTGATTGGTGGGTACAGAACCTAACGTTTTTTAGTGCCAATGATTGTAAGTTTGAGAGGGAAAGCCGATGTCGTGACGTCAGGAAGACGATCCAGAACTAAGTCATCACTTACCAGATAATAAACTGATTTTTTCTGCACTTAGCTGTCATTCAAGTTGGTATCAAAAACCGGGGGCCTTTTTATTGCGTAAAACATGTGACTGAAACAACTTCACAAATTTCTTTTCATCTATAGATAATTGGTAATTTCGACGGTAGGCAAGGTAAATATTGAACAAAGGCTGATTGTCGTCGATGATGGCATGGGTGATGAGCTTGTCGTGGCTATCAATAGCTAAATCAGTAAGTAAGCCAATGCCGGCGTTATGGCTAACCATGTTTTTAAGGATACCGATATCGGTGGTTTTATAAATAATTTGCGGGGAAACGTCCGCTGAAAGGTTGAAGTAAGAGAAGGCCTTATTGTGAACAAAGCCTTCGTTAAAGACAATAAATGGATTGACAGCAGCTTGGGAAAAGCTTAGTAATTTTGGCAACTTGATACTGTCCTTGCGAGATCCGGTAATAATGGTAAATGGATTTTGACGCAGGAGGAATAATTTTAGGTCGGGAGATCGTAGCGGCTCACTACTGCCAATTAGGGCTAAATTAATGTCACCACTTAATAGCTTAGCCAGGGTTTCTTCTGACCCAAAAGAGTCTGTGTTTAACTTACTAACCAATCCCTGTTTAGTTAATTGCGGAATGAACTTTGAAAAATAAAAGTTACCAATAATCGGTGGCAATCCTAACTTAATCTTAGCCTCTTTTTGGCTTTGGATTTCCGCTCTTGCCCGTTTGAGTTCAATCATCACTTTGTTGGCATGAACCACGAACTGCGCGCCAGCGGGGGTGATCGAAACACTATGATGCTCCGGATTTCGAATGACAAGCTGGGCATTTAATTCGGTTTCTAGACGTTTAACGGCGTACGTGATCGTTGGTTGGGAAACTTTGAAAGCCTGGGCAACCTGAGTAAAATTTCTGACTTCCGTGAGCTTAATGAAGTATTCCATGTCCTTGATTTGCATTATATTCTCCATAAAAAATATTTATCGAAACACACATGTTTGACTATAATCCATTATAACGTTTATAACGGGTATCGTTAATTAAATCTTTTATGCGAGGTGTATTGAAATGAAAGCAAGAGCAATTTTAAACAATCCGTTTTTAAACAAAGGAACTGGATTTACGAAAGCAGAACGCAGTGAACTTGGGTTAAATGGGTTAATTCCACCCGTTGTCCAGAGTATTGATGAGCAGGCCGATGAAGTATACGGTCAATATCAAAGTAAGCAGAGCGATTTAGAGAAGCGGTTCTTCTTAATGCAGATTTTTAACACCAATAGAACGTTATTCTTTCACTTATTTAGCCAACACGTGGCCGAATTTATGCCAATCGTTTACGATCCGACAATTGCCGATACCATTGAAAACTATAGCCGATACTTTGTGGATCCCCAGGATGCGGTCTTTCTCTCAATTGATGATCCTGAGAACATTCGAGAGGCGCTGGTCAATGGTGCGGACGGCCGCGACATTCGCCTCATCGTTGTTAGCGATTCTGAAGGGATTTTAGGCATTGGTGATTGGGGCGTCCAGGGGGTTGATATTTCTGTTGGTAAGCTGATGGTGTATACGGCTGCTGCTGGCATTGACCCAAGTCAGGTTCTGCCAGTTGTGATTGATGATGGCACCAACCGGCAAAGCCTGCTTGACGATCCACTATATTTAGGAAATCGTCATAGCCGTGTTCGGGGACAAAAATATGATGATTTTATCGACCAATTTGTCAATGAAGCTGAATCACTCTTTCCAAACCTTTACTTACATTGGGAAGACTTCGGCCGAACCAATGCGGCAAAGATTTTGGATAAATATAAGGACAAAATTACAACCTTCAACGATGATATCCAGGGGACTGGCATTATCGTTTTAGCTGGCATTCTTGGTGCCCTACAAATTTCCGGGCAACGATTAACAGACCAAAAGTATCTTTCGTTTGGTTCCGGAACTGCCGGTGCAGGGATTGTGAAACGTATTTATGACGAGATGCGACTACAGGGCCTGTCCGAAGAAGAAGCTAAATCGCACTTCTATTTGGTTGATAAGCAAGGGCTTTTATTCGAAGATACGCCAGATTTGACGCAAGAACAGAAGCCATTTGCCAGAAAGCGGTCGGAATTTGAAAACGCTGATGAGCTTACAAACTTGGCGGCAGCCGTTAAAGCGGTTCATCCAACAATTATGGTGGGAACATCAACGGTTTCGGGTGCCTTCACGAAAGAAATCGTTCAAGAGATGGCGGCTCATACCGACCGACCAATTATTTTCCCGATTTCAAATCCAACCAAGCTGTTGGAAGCCAATGCTAAAGACCTGATTAATTGGACAGACGGTAAGGCCCTCGTTGCGACGGGCGTTCCTAGCAAGCCAGTCGACTACAAAGGGGTTTTCTACCAAATTGGCCAAGCAAATAACGCACTTGTTTACCCAGGATTGGCACTTGGAACGATTGCGGTGAATGCAAAGTTGCTATCAGATGAGATGATCAGTGCGGCTGCACATTCCCTTGGTGGCATTGTGGATACAACCAAGCCCGGCGCAGCAGTTCTCCCACCAGTGGATCTGTTAAACCAATTCTCAACAACGGTCGCAAGTGCAGTTGCACATCAAGCGGTTAAAGGACACTTATCAACCGTTGCCAACGAGGATGTCGATAAGGAAATCGAGCAGACAAAATGGACCGCGCAATATTAAAAGCAAGGATTTAAGGAAGGGGTCATCATGGACGCACTATTAACTTCTATTTCAAGTGTGGTTGAAATCATATTGGTTATCGCTCTTGGATATGGATTACGGAGAATGAAAAAGTTTGACGACAATTTTAAGGGGAGTATTTCCTTCTTGATTATGAACGTTGCACTGCCGCTTTCAATTTTTGTGTCAGTGTTAGATAATTTAACCAAAAAAAAGTTGATAGGCCTCTCTGGCGGGCTGATCTACGTTTTTATCAGCTTTGCTCTCGGTTATTTGATTGCCTGGCTACTGATGAAAATTTTGCGAGTTCGTAAGGGACGCCGAGGAACGTTTATCAATATGATTGTTAACGCAAATACAATTTTTGTTGGGCTGCCACTAAATCTGGCGTTGTTCGGTCAGGTGAGCTTACCATATTTCTTGATTTACTATGTGGCAAACACGATTTCCACATGGGCGATTGGGGTGTTCTTTATCTCAAACGATGATCCAACCGCTACTGCCGTTAAGAAAGAATTTAACTGGCGGAAACTGTTGCCAGCGCCACTAATTGGTTTTATTGTTTCATTGATTTGGATGCTGATTGGGTTACCACTTCCTAAGCTAGTGGATTCAACCTTCTCAATGGTTGGAAATCTGGTAACGCCACTTTCACTCATTTACATTGGGATCGTGTTAGCGGATGCTGGCCTGAGTTCAATTCACTTCGATCGGGATACGATTATGGCACTCATTGGGCGATTTATTATTGCACCAGCAGTCATGATTGGAATTGTCGTACTTTTCCGTTCGGGTGGTCATCCGATTGCGCCACTGGAGTCGAGCAGTCTAATTATTCAATCGGCAACCCCGGGATTAGCAGTGTTACCGATTCTGGTCAGTCAATCTCATGGTGACGTAGAATATGCAACAAACGTTGTCACAACTAGTACCGTACTCTTTGTGATTGTTATTCCGATTTTGATGGAAATTGTTCGATTCATTTAAAGCTTTAACAAACCAAATTGGAATAGGCACGTCAATCCAATCATTTACCGTACTGTATCAACCTTTTAGAAGCAGTCGCAAGATCTAAATAATGAACGCTACTAATGATTCAACTTGTTAAAAGCTGATTTAGAACGTTAACATGCAAGGCGCCTTCTCGGAATTTCGGGAAGGCGCCTTGCTTGGATAAATTTATTGATTACTTGAACTTACTTGGTAAGTAATGTGATTTGGTTGGGTCAGGATTCACTGGTATTGTGTTCGAAAGTTTGCTACTACGAATTGGGAGATGATTAGTAAATTTAAAATAATTGTTCACTCTTTTGAAAAACAGCCACCTACGTAACTATTTTCACAAGCGGATTCTCACTAGGCTATGAGTATCCAGTGGTAACATTTATATAGAGGCGGTTATGCTAAACATGTCGGTTATAGATCACATGTAAGCGATTACAATAAAAGCTTAAGCCAGGCGATCACTGATGGCAGAAATGCATGCTTTGATCCCTAACCGCTTGGATCCGCTCACTTTTTAGGACAGCTCCTCCAAGCAGGAATCTACGCGTAAGCACCTCTACCAAAAATTCCAAAACCGGGAATTTCTGGTAGAGGCGACATCCGCTTTGATCCCTAACCGCTTGGATCCGCTCACTTTTTTAAGAGGGGGACTATGAAATGAAATTTGGTCAGAAATTCATGACGATTATAGCAATTTCAGGCATGACGGTCCTTTTTGGTGTCGGAGCAACTATTATTACATCAACTCCAACTGTGACCATTGCTCAAGCTGATTCAATCACTGATCAGCAGGCCATTAACGATATCATGCCCAATCAGAAACTGCAGCAATTAGTTCTACTAAACCTGAAGCATGAAGGGATTGTTCCAGACTCTTTTCAGCTAGGTGATTTTACCCTTGAAAGTTTCAAGGCCGATTTGGCTGAGCTGAAGGACCTCGAGTGGCCGGCAGCTGGCACAACCGCAGAAAACAACGCCACCGAACCGGTTGATGGCGGCAATGGGGCATTGGGACCGGTTAATCCTGGTAATTATTCGTTGAAGGGAATTGAATATGCCACTAATTTGACTAAACTAAGTATCAGTGTGAACTATAGTTACGGTCATCACTTTTATAACAATGATATTACTGACATTTCACCCCTCAAAGGGCTGACAAAGCTAACCTATATTGACCTGGGTGGTAACCGGATTTCGGATATCTCGCCGATTGCGGCGTTGCCAAATGTTAAAACCTTATATATCAATGATAATTGCATTACAAATTTAAACGTTTTGAATGCCAAACAGTATACCGATGGATTCAATTATTTAAATCAAATAGTGGTTTTACCAGCCAAAGATTTGCCGAGCAATTCGTACACTTGGAAGGCACCATTCAAAGAGGCCCTGCCTCAAAATGCCGAAACAACTGACATCAAGCCGTTTCAACCATACGATCCAAAGTGGATTGCCACGGGAACAACTGCTAGTGGTTTTCCGCTAGAAACAACTTCACCGTATCAACATGTTCAGGTGTTTCGGAATGGCATCTATGGTAAGAACGTTGCTCCGGGCAAGGCAGCTGTGAATGGCGATGACATTGACTATAGTGGCCTGGCTCCCCAAATTCAGCCCAGCATGGATAATACCGATCCTTGGGGGTCAAGCGCCACGGTGGTTCACAATCCATACACTTATTACATGATTGCCCAATACCGTTATTTCCCGGGCAATAATGTGAACTATCCGTTCCCGGTATTAACGTATTTTCTTCCTTATACGATCACGCCACCGGTTGCCAAATCAGTAACCGTGACGTATGTAGATGAGCAGGGAAATCAAATTCATACCCCGCAAACCATCACTGGTTCAATTGGTCAACCCTTTGATCTGTCAGCAAGCCAGTACAAGCTGCCGATTGCCGGTTATACATTCAAAAATTATGAACCTGGACAAACCGGTACAATTAGTGATCAATCCCAGACATTCAAGCTGGTTTACAGCAAGAATGTGATTCCAGACAATCCAACGGGGACGATCACACCTGGTGAATCCGTTGAAACGACACAGCCAAATCAAACGCAGGGGCCGACCCAATCCCAGCCAACTGAGACCACCACTCAAGAAGCTACGGTAACGCCGACGGCAGTTTATGCGTTGAAGAAGATCTACCTGTACAAAAATGTCAACTTTAAGAAGGCTGAACGAAAAGCCAGCTACGTCAAGAAGCCCAGGATTTTTCGCCCCATGTTTGTAATTGATGGGGTTCGGTACTCAAAGGCTGGGCGGCTGCGTTATTGGGTTCGTGACGTGAATCATGATAGTAAAAATGCGGGCAAAACTGGCTATATTACTGCCAATGCTAAATACGTGCGTTCGGTTTACTACCAAGCTAATCACTCACATTTAACCGTAGTTAATCCCAAGGGCGTGAATGCCTACAAGAACCGAAATTTGACTAAAAAGGTCAAGCGGTATAAGCAAGGTCAAGTTCTCAAGATGACTGGATTTGTTGATCATCGTTTAACCACGCGTTATCAGCTGGCTGACGGCAACTATATTACTGGTAATCGTAAGTTAGTTCAAATGGGTCAGCTAAAAATGCCAAAACGAGTTGTTGTGAAACAGGCCATCAACAGGTATCAGGATGCTAACTTGACTAAGCGAAACGGGTCATGCAAGAAGGGAACTTCTTTAAAGGTCAATGGCTATACCTATAGTCACGAAGCGTCGTTTACCCAGGCGGGAACAAAGCGACTGTTGGTAAAGGGCGGCTATATTACGGCTAATACCCAGTTTGTGAGGATTATTAAATGAGTGCGAACTGATTAGTTAACCCCAAGAATTATCTGGAATGAGTTCAAAAAAGGATGATGCTTGCTTAACTCAATCTAGATTCAAAAGACACTGCATTTACCGACACAAATTTTACGACTTTGGAGGCATGCCATGAACGAGACGGAACGGATGCTAGCCGGAAAGCTCACCAACCCACGTGATTCAAAATTATTGACTCGTCAACGGTTGGCCCACCGGTTATGTAAACGATACAATGATACATTTGATGATGAAGATGATAAGCGGCATGATTTGTTGAAACGGTTATTGCCGCATACTAGCGGTCGGATTTACTTTCAGGGCCCCATTTTCTTTGATTATGGTGATCATACGACTATCGGGGAACGATTTTACGGTAACACTAACATTACGATTCTAGATAGCGGGCCAGTCACGATCGGCCATGATGTATTGTTTGGACCTAACGTGACGCTTGTCACCCCAATGCATCCATTGCGATACCAAGACCGCAACTTTATGCCCGACCCATCACTCCCCGGCAAAGAATATGCCAAACCAATTACGATTGAAAGCAACTGCTGGTTGGCCAGTAACGTCACGGTGATCGGTGGTGTGACGATCGGCAATGGCTCGGTTATTGGCGCTGGCAGTGTTGTGACCAGAGATATTCCGGCCAATTCACTGGCAGTGGGTAATCCTTGCAAGGTGATCCGCATGATTACAGTTGGGGACAATATTCGGTTAAAAAAAGAGTTGTTTTGATTTCCCGAATTTAATAAAACTTTACTGTTGTGTAAGCAGGGTAGTATCTTTGATATTGAGGATTTCTTTAAAATTGTATCATTTTAAAAAGCGCCACCATTCTAAAACCGAGGATGATGGCGTTTTTTTGGTTGAATTCTGGAGTATACCTCATTATCGCAGTCTCTTTTTTTGAACCCTAAAAGTAAAATAGTTATTTTCTTGGTCTTGTTATGTGTTTTAGTAACCTTCACATCACTAAATCTAAAAATAGAGATGTCCTAATTCTGAGAAATTCTCAAACAATGCTTATACTTTGCCACCAGATATAGCTAATTTAATCCTTTATCATGTGGTTATCCGAATAAGCGAGGAGGGAATTTTAATGATAACTGCTTTACTTGCATCCGGTCTCCATATTCAAAGCTTGTTACCAGAGCTAATGGAAACTTATGGTTCATTAATATATGTTGGCTTGTTTGGCGTCATCTTTTCAGAAACGGGGCTTGTCTTTTGCCCCTTTTTACCAGGAGATTCTATTTTATTTCTTTGCGGGTCACTATCAGTGCTTGCGGGTTCGCTAAGAATTGAAATCCTAATGCCGCTATTTGTATTAGCAGCGATTTCCGGGGACTTTGTTAATTTTAAAATAGGGTCAAGGATCGCTCATCACCTAAAACGAAAAACGAAATTCACAAGGTTAATTAAAAAGCTGCCGTTAGCTAAATCTCATCAATTTTTTGCCCACCATGGCAATTTAGCGGTGTCGATCGGTAGGTTTGTACCAGTTATTCGTACAATGATTCCGTTCACCGCTGGGCTAAGTAAAATGCCTACGAAAACATTTTTAGTTTACAACGTTGTTGGTGGACTGGTTTGGGTACTGGGGGTCACTTTAGCAGGTTACTTTTTTGGAACGGTTCCCTTTATTAAGGCCCATTTTGAACTCATCTTTATTGGAATCGCAGTGGCTTCTGTCTTGCCAATAGTATTGATGGCATTAAAGAAAAGATATTTTGGGAATAATAAGCAATTAATGTAACTTGTTCATGTTGTTGGGCGCTCGTAAGTCATTAAGATAGGAAAATGGGAGAGATATACAATAATGAGGGTTATCTGGCAGAGCAATTCAAGCTTGATTCATGATTCCCAACGGGTGGCGTGGGTTGATATTACGAAGGCTTACGGAATTATCGCAGTTGTTCTCGGGCATATGGTCACGACAGGCCTATTAAAATAATCAATATACTGGTGGCACATGCCACTTTTCTTTATTGTAGGCGGCTTTTTCTTGCAACCAGTGTCGCTCATAGGTTTTGAAAAATATTTCCGCAAACGAATCTTCCCACAATTGAAGATTTATTTTCTCAGTGGAATTGCGTTGGTGTTTGCCTACGCGTTTATTCATAAGAAGCCATTGGCATTTACGCTTGATCATTTGTTTCGCGTATTAATTGGTGGTCGAACGTTAAACTTATATACGTCTACTTTCTGGTTTATCGAAGTTTATCTCATTACGTCAGTTGTGGTAACGTTGATTATTTCAGTCATAAAATCTAAATTATTTCAATTAACTATTGGAATAGTGGGCCTTTATCTAAGCACGTGGTACACAATTGTTGGGGTGTCAATTGAAGGGTTTAAGACGCTTCCTTGGGATCTAGATATCACATTAATGACAATTTTTTATATGCTCTGCGGCTATTTAGGGTTTCAATTTATTCAGAGATCAGTTAAGAATGGTTGGCTAGAGGTGGGGATGATTGGATTAGCAGTTGGTGTCCTGGCTGGGCATTATTTTAATTTGTTCAATTTTAGATTATCGATGAAATCTCATGAAATTATTAGTAGTCTTCCTAAAGTAATATTACTGCTTACAATTCCACTACTTTTTAGCTTTGTGGTATTTATTGCTGCATCGTGGACTGCTAAAATACCACTGGGGAATTTTTTTGGAATTATCGGGAGACATACGTTGATCATTATGTATGCCCACAAATTTATTCTAGATATTTGTAAAATAAGTGGACTGAATTGGATGCCGCAATTGGTATTAGCTGTTATGGTTCCGGTGCTGATTTCGATGATGTATCAGTATTTGCGCGATTATCTGCCAGTTACGTGGACTACTTAACTCGTTGGCAAATCTATCTGACACTTGTAAACTAGACAGCAAAGGAGTGGTAAACATGTGCACAAGTGTCACGTTTCTATCAAAAACGGGTGATAACTTTTTAGCTCGGACAATGGATTTTGGGTTTGAATTGAAAGGCCGGCCGGTTGTGATGCCTCGGGATCAGACGTTACCGAGTGATGTTTTGGATTCGAAGTACCATCTTAAATATGGATTTGTTGGTGCTGGCAGGAATTTAGGTCATTACATATTAGTTGATGGTGTCAATGAAAAGGGGGTAAGTGCTGCTGCCCTTTACTTTAGCGGTGAAGCTAAGTTTGCCGACCAGCCCAAAGCTGGCAAGATCAACATTGCCCCGCACGAAGTTCTTAACTTGATTTTGGGGAATGCATCTAGTTGCCAGGAGTTAGGAACTTTGTTGAAGCAATTAAACATTGTTAACGCCCCAATTCAACTTATGGGTAAGAGCGTGCCATTGCATTGGATCGTAACGGATCGAACAGGTGAAAGCGATGTTTTGGAAGTCACTGAAAGCGGCATTCATTACATGAAAAATCCGGTTGGCGTGATGACTAATAGCCCAGATTTCAACTGGCACTTAAAAAATTTGAGTAATTATACGGAGCTTAAGCCAACACCACACCCAGCTAGAAATTATGACGGTTATCAAGTATCGTCGTTTGGCCCCGGCAGTGGTGCGTTGGGGATGCCGGGTGACTATACCTCGGTTTCCCGATTTATCCGAACGGTTTACATGCGCGAGTATACGGATCAAATGACAACCGACCAAACCGTCACTGAATTGAGTCACGTTTTAAATGCGGTGGAGATTCCAAAAGGAGTCAAAATTAAGCAAGACGGCACCGAAGATTATACGCAATATCGGGGCTATATGGACACCCAAAACTTAACGTATTACATGCAGCCATACACTGATCAGACGATGTATCAGGTAACACTCACTGAAGAATTAATGAGTAAACCAGTCCCGACAGAATTTCCACTTGCGGATCAGCAGCAGTTTCAAAAGCTGAACTAGTATTGTAAATTGGTGATGGACTAACGGTTTAGTAACTTAAAAAGTCGGCTTTTTGAGTATTGAACTGAACCCCTTGAATTGGAGAAATTCAATTTAAGGGGTTCAGCTCATATCGTTCAAAAAGCTGACTTTTTTGTTTGACCATTGATCGAGGCTACTTGTGATTACGACGAATAATCTTTATGATACTATATGAAAGTAAGATTCTTGAATTGAGTATTTTTAATAATCAATCCACAAACTGGATATCGAATTATTTAATGAATTTGAAAGGCTTTGACGTATTTAGTCTATATAAGCAGGTAACTGGAAAGGCAGATTAACGAATGACACCTCAACAACTTCTAAAAACTAAATTCGGCTATGACAGCTTTCGACCAGGGCAAGAGACTGTTATTAACGATATCTTGACGCATCAAAATGTGCTGACAATTATGCCAACCGGTGGCGGCAAATCGCTGTGTTACCAGATTCCGGCGATGTTGTTGGGTGGGGTAACGTTGGTGGTTTCACCCCTAATTGCCCTGATGAAGGACCAAGTGGATGCACTCAACGAAAATGGTATTCCAGCGACTTTTATTAACAGTAGCTTGGATTATGATGAGATTGATGAACGGTTTGCCCAAGCGGCTAATGGTGACATTAAGTTGCTATATGTTTCCCCAGAACGGTTAGACTCTGGCGCCTTTTTCCGATTAGCAAAGCTACCAATTGACTTAGTGGCAGTCGACGAAGCTCATTGTATTTCGCAATGGGGGCATGATTTCCGACCAAGTTACTTGGCGTTAACGGATCACCTAGATCAGCTGCCATCGAATCCAACCGTGGTTGCCCTAACCGCAACGGCAACACCACGGGTCGCGGCGGATATTAAGCAACGGTTGGGAATCAAGGAAGAAGTTAAGACCGGCTTTGAACGGGACAATCTCTCTTTCAAGGTCGTGAAGGATCAAGATAGCGATCGGTATTTGCTGGATTATTTGAAACTCAATCCTGATGAGTCAGGCATTATTTATGCTAGCACTCGTAAGGAAGTTGAGCGGCTGACGAAGCTGTTAAAGAAACACAAATTCTCAGTCACCATGTATCATGGCGGGTTGTCAAAAGATGAACGCCGGCATAATCAAGATGACTTTCTATATGATCGGGCGCAGGTCATGGTTGCTACCAATGCATTTGGAATGGGGATTGATAAAAGTAACGTTCGGTTTGTCATTCACGACTCGGTCCCTGGTAGCTTGGAAGCATACTATCAAGAGGCTGGCCGGGCTGGTCGGGATGGGTTACCTAGTGAAGCAATTTTACTGTTTAAGATTGCCGATGTGCAGACCCAACGATTCTTTATCGACCAATCAGAACGAGACGAACCCAGCAAACGTCGGGAGTATCAGAAGCTGCAGGTAATGACTGAGTATGCCAATACCGAACAGTGCCTCCAGCAATTCATTCTTAACTACTTTGGTGAGGATGGGCCGACTTGTGGCCGCTGCAGTAACTGTTTGGACACGCGTGAGTCACAGGATATTACCGTTGATACGCAAAAGGTGTTGTCATGCGTTTACAGAATGAACGAGCACTTTGGTAAGAGCCTGGTGGCACTGGTATTGGCTGGCTCAAAGGGGCAAAAGGTTAAAAATTTTCGCTTCGATCAACTTTCAACCTATGGCATTATGAAAGGGAAGTCACAGAAGAATATTGTTGGCTTGATTGATTACTTAACAGCAGCTGGTTATTTAATTGCCAGTGGCGGCCAATTCCCAGTTTTAAAGGTGACCAAGTTAGGCCTTGCAGTTCTCAAGGGCGAGCAAAAGGTTTCCCGAAAGACGTCAGTTAAAGCGACCAAAGCATTGCCAGAAAATGATGATTTGTTCGAGGAGTTGCGAAAATTACGGCGTGAATTTGCTGAAAAGCAGGGTGTGCCGCCGTTTGTTATCTTCTCGGATAAGACATTGCACGAAATGAGTGCGGTCATGCCAGCCACGGCATCCGAAATGCTGGACGTTAAAGGTGTCGGCGAAAGCAAGATGGATAAGTATGGCGCTGAGTTCTTGGAAGTGATTGCGGATTTTAAGGATGCCACGGCTGATTCGGTAAGTTGAAAATGGGCATAGCAGAGACTGGGGTAGGTATTTAGACCTCAGAATTTAATGAAAGCGGGCCATTATTCCTAGTTTGGGGAATAGTGGCCCGCTTTCGTTAAGTGACAGGAATTTGTCGTTTCCTTAGATTTGGTCAGTATAAACAAGTGAGCAAAGCAGAATGTTGCTCTGCGCAGTTGTCCTATTGTGAATAGTGATCAAAGCTGCCATTACAAATGAAAGAAATGACTAATGTCTCAGCCGTTTTTGCGCTCATTTTGCATCGATCATTTTCATGATTTGATTAAACGTTCTGGTTTTTAAATTAATCCCATTTAAATTGCTGTGTAAGGCGATGCATGCTCTGGCCTCCATGTCAATGAAATCAGAAGCTTTGGCATTTAGGATGATATGTTGGTCAGCCTTTGGGAGTTGGTCGGTACATAGCTGCATGGCTTGTTTAAGTTGGCCGAAGGATGATCGGTTTTGACTGGTTCGTTCTCGGTAGGCAACCTCTCGAATACATTCAAGTAAGTATTTAATTGTTTGAGGTGGATTAGCGGGGATACTTGCAACGCGATGGTGTCTGATAATACGTTGCTGCAATCCAGATAGCGTTAGCAGCATCTGGTTACGCTCACTTTTATTAACGGTCAGGGAGGTGATCTTCGCTGTTGTCAATTGCGTCTCTTTTGCTCGCATTGACAAATTAGCCACAAAGTCAGCGTATTGGAGACCAATGAAGTTTCGGCTATCTTTGGCTATTAGCTGTAAACTGCCAATTTGACACCTCATTAATTTTAGAAAGGCCTTCAAAAGTTGACTCCCGGCAGATAGTGCTTCAGGTGAAAATTCGTTACGCATATCTAAAAAGATGTCCAAGTGATTGATTGATTCAAATTGTAAGTGGGTGAGTGTTTCGAGGATTGTGACAATGTAGGGACAGATAAACTTTAATTCAGGGATGTCATCGTAAGTGGTTAATGTTTTGGTATAGAACGCTTGAATATCATCATTTGAAACGGTTGAAAGCAAATTAACCAACGTATCAATATCTTTCCCAGCTGCCTTAACTTCATCACCTGGCCGCCAGCCAAGTGGATACATGCTTTCTCTAAAAGAATCGCAGGCATTATCAGCCTTGATAAGTACGCAGGACAGGCTCATAGTATTTGCACTTTTTGTCGCCTTGTAATAGGTTTCATCAAGGAATAATCGTGCGTGACCAACGTTTTTGTGTAGGAACTCGGCTACTTTGGCTTCAGTTCGTTTGGCGATGGGTCCGTTGGCCATGACCTTTTTCATAGTTGGTAAAGAGATGCCAATTTTCGTGGCAAGTGTCTGTAAACTTAAATGATTTAGTGATTGGAGTTGCTGAAGATTGTCCATTTTATCGCCTCTAATAACCTGTAGTTGGGATAGTATGTTCCCCTCAGGTACTCATTATACAGACGGAGAGCACTATCGCCTAGCGAACATGACCTAAATTTTTGGGGAGAAATTTAACCACGTCTACGAGCTTTAGGCCCTCAAACTTATCAGTTGCATGGACCTATTTAGTTGTAAGGATCATTAATACGATCATTAATCATCTCGACTAATAGATACGTAGCCACTGATTCTATAAAGATAAGCACCTTTTCCTACTTTTAGAGCGTTTAGTGTTATAAATAGTTGTAAAGAGTGAGGAGGGGTAACATGGATTCAAGTCGGGGAAAGAACCTGTCAATTATTTTTGTGTTAGGGCTATTTTCGCTTTTAACAGCTTTGTCGGGTTCGAGTACGAATTTAGCAATTCCAAAGATTGCCGTTTCGATGGATATTTCAAGTAGTATGGCAACTTGGATTGTTCAGATTGGTCTAATAACAACTGCTATTTTGCTGGTGATGTTTGGGCATATTGGTGATATTTTATCTAAGGACGCGGTCTTTCTAGCCGGGGGAATTGCTTTCTTAATTGGGTCGGCGATTACCGGATTTGCGCCTGATTTTGTCATTATTTTAATTGGCCGGGTGATTCAAGCAATTGGTTCCGCGATGATTATGGCTAATTCGATGGGGATTGTGACCGAGTATTTCCCAGACAAACGGCGGGCCGAAGCGTTAGCAATGATTTCCATGTTTATTTCGGTTGGCTCGATTTCTGGGCCTGGAATTGGTGGTTTTATTATTTCGGTTGCTAGCTGGCGGTGGATTTATTGGATTAATATTCCATTGGGGATTCTTATCCTATGGTTAGGTTTCAAGTTTTTGCCAGTGCCACGGGAGTCCTGGTCACACGTTCGAGAAGTTACTAAGGGGGCTAATTGGACTGGTCAGAACCTATTTACATTGGGGATTATCATCTTCTTTTTGAGCGGTTCCTTCTTCCAAAGCGGCCGTTCACAGCTACTCATGGGCCTGCTATTCTTCGCCATTGGTGGCGCGATTACCGTTTACTCATTTGTCCAAGATGATAAATCTAATTTGCCATGGATTGCGCCGGAAGTACTACACAATCGGGGATTTATGACCTCAATCTTGGCGTTAATGCTGGTTATGATGGTTAATTCCGTTTCGAATATTTTGTTACCGTTCTATCTGCAGAGCTATAACGGCATGAGCCCATTTACAAGTGGGTTGGTAATTATGTTGCAGTCGGTTACCATGTTGATGACAACGCCATTTGCAGGTGTCTTGGCTGACCGGATTAATCGGGAGCTGATGACGGTTGTTGGATTGTTGATTTTGATGATTTCGCAAGTTGGCTATGCGTTTTTCCCGCAAAACCTTAATATGTGGCAGATAATTCCACCAATTGTGTTGAACGGAATTGGCATGGCGATCTTCTTGTCGCCTAACAATGCGTTAACGATGGGAATGGTCGATAAAAAAATGTCGGGGATTGCCGGATCGCTTAATTCGTTTGCCCGAACACTTGGGATGACGATTGGCATTAGCTTTGCATCATCAATGTTGTTCTTCCAACTCCCAGGAGTGACTCGGATCACCAGGGCAGTCGGGGATCGGTTTGTCCACGCGTTCTATAATGTGTTCTGGATGGCAACGGTGATCTCGGCGATTGCCCTGATTGTTGTGCTAGTTAGATATTTAGGTTCAAGGAGAAATTCGGATAAGGTTGTTGCGAAGGGGTCCGATTAGCGGGCACCTTTTTTCGGTTAAAACTTTGTTGCTGATGATTTTTCTAATCCTAGGATACGTGTTACGTTGCGGATTAGGATGAGAGCCATTGTTAAAATAATGGTTATATTGTACAATTTTAACCGAACATAGGTTCGCAGCTGTTATAAGCAAATTTGAATTCTATGTCGAAAGGAAACCGAATGAAGAATGCAGTTGTCGTATTGTTAAATAATTACGCGGACTGGGAAGCTGGTTATCTAACGGGAATATTGAATCAGCGAAAGGATTGGCAGGTAAAAGTTGCTTCGAATCAAAAAACGATCACGTCAATTGGTGGGGTGGTAACTGAACCAGACCAGGCGGTAGCTGAGGCTGGTCGGGACTCTAAAATTGATCTTCTAATATTGATTGGTGGCAAATCTTGGACACTGGAAGATTCAAATTTAAAAAAGCTGATTAAGGATCAGCTGGATAATCAATTACCGTTGGCGGCGATTTGTGGTTCCGTTGACTTTCTGGCAAAGAATGGATTCTTAAACAATTACCAGCACACGGGAAATGCTCAGTATCTGTGGCGGGACTTTCCAGAGTATCAAAATCAAGCTGGTTTCTTGAAAAAACAAGCGGTAAGGGATCGAAATCTGGTAACTGCGAATGGAACTGCAGCTTTAGATTTTACTGAGTTAACTCTAGGACTTATTGGCGATCATCAAGCCGATGCTAAAAGAGCAGTTGATTTGTATCGGTTGGGATTCTACGACTATTGCGAGAAGTATGGGAATCCATTCTAGTGATGACCTTTTTGGCTTGAGGCCTTAGTAAGCAAACGTAAGGGTTACTGCTGTCAATTCTGCAGTGCTGACAACCATTAAGGTCGACTAATGGTCGAGTCAATAATATATATTTAGATTAAGACAACTGTTAAAATGATCTTGTAATCGATTACATCACTTTTGATAGTCGCCGAAAATCAATCTAAAAGATACTAGATCAAAGGGAGTCCTTGACATGGCTCATCACACTACAACCAAACAACTTAACTTTCTCAGCGTCTTCCTTCTCGGCGTTGATGGCATTATTGGTTCAGGAATTTTTTTGATGCCCAGCCGAATTTACGCTAAACTCGGTGATTTGAGTATGCTGCTAATGCCGCTGGCTGGAATAGCTGTTTTGATGGTCGCGTTGTGCTTTGCAAACCTTGCCAGCAAAATTCCTGGTGATGGTGGTGCGTGGTTATATACATACACTGCGTTTGGCCGTTTTGCTGGTTTTGAGATTGGTATTTACACTTGGTTACTCGGCATTATTACGATGGCAACGGAAATTTCCGCCTTTGTGACAAGTCTCCGGAGTGTTTTTCCGGGCTTGAATAATCATAGTAATTATTTGTTAGCTGCGCTTGGAATTTTAGCAGGGTTAACGTGTCTCAATTTAGTTGGGACTAACTTTATGGACTGGGTGGATAACATTTCAACAATTGCCAAAGTGGGGGTACTGGTCATCTTTGTCACGATCGGTATTTTCTTCATTCATCCCGCTAATTTTAGTAATGTCAGTGGCAGTCTTACCAATGAATCGCCGTTGTTTGGTAGATTCAACGAGGGCTTTGGCATGGTGTTTTATATGTTTACGGGTTTCTCGTTTTTGCCAATCGCCGCATCCAAAATGAAGAATCCAGAAAAGACATTACCAAAGGCGTTAATCAGTGTGTTGTTAACTTCAGCAACCCTCTACATGATTGTCCAATTCACAGCGATTGGGGTTTCTGGCACCAATTTAGCGACCGATAATGTTCCGGTCGCTGCATCTTTTTATCATCTTGCTGGCACATTCGGATATGATTTGGCGCTAGGAGGCATGTTAATTTCAATCCTTGGAGTTGCCCTTTCCGTTTCGTTTTCAACACCAATGATTGCCGCTTCACTCGCTTCTGAGCATCAGTTGTTGCCGAGAATGCTGGGGCACCAAAACAAGCGAGGAGTTCCAATGGTGTCGTTATTAATTTCGGCAGTTATTTGTGCGTTAATGCTTTTCGCCGGAAATTACCTCTTTTTGGCATCGTGCATTGTGTTCACGTCATTTGTTCAATACGTACCGACAATTATGGCAACCATTAAATTACGACACCACAATAAGCTACCTCAAGGGTTCAAGTTACCAGGTGGCCTCACTATCCCGATTGTTGCTTTGTTAGTAACGGCATACCTTATTTTAAGCTTCTCAGTTGAATTGATTTTTGCTGGGCTCATCGTACTTATCCTTAGTGGCATTTGGTATTTCTATGATGACCGTGATCGTCAAATAAATGGGCTAGAACGAGATATTGCGGAGAAGGATCGGCCATTTTAGGAACGGGTAAATTCAAGCGATTGAAAATTCATGCAAAACTTTTTAAAAGAGCCGTTGTGTGAATACCTGCTTGAGTTTGCCTGCTTTTTGAATTGGCCTTGAAATTGATGAGAAAATTAGAAAAGTGAATGTGATCGGATTAATGTTTCAATCTAGTATTTCAAAGAATCCTAAACTAAAATGATATTTTGATCCAGCTTGATACCAACTCTTTCTGAAAAATAATTGCTAAGACAAAAAGAATGCAAATATATTGATTTAATTATAATTTAATTGTATTTTAATATTATATATTTTTTTCAAATACTTAGCAGTATAAATTTTCAAGAAAGAGATGGCTACATATGACAACTCACATGCTCCAAATGATCATGATCTTATTTCCCGTGGGAATTTTATCGGGAATTGTTAGCACGACAGCGGGACTAGCTTCGTTGGTTTCCTATCCCGCACTCTTATCGGTCGGGATCCCACCGGTGTTCGCCAACGTTACGAACACCGCTGCCTTGGTCATGACTGGCTTTGGATCGACGGTGTCTTCCCAAAAAGAATTAGGGGATCATAAGAAGGACTTGATTAAGGTGCTACCGTTGACAATTATCGGTAGTATCTTTGGCTCATTCCTATTATTGCAGCAGTCATCCGCATCTTTTACAAAGGTTGTCCCGTTCTTTATTTTATTGGCGGGGCTGCTTCTTTTGACCCAGGTGAAGAAGACCTCTGCGAACAAGCAGGAAATAGCTTTGGATGGCTCAACTCACAGCCACAAAAGGACAGTGATTTCTGCAATTGTAATTATTGCGGTTTTATTGGTTGGTGCTTATTGTGGATATTTTGGTGCTGCTGGCGGGGTTATGATGTTGGCAATTCTGTCTTCGATCACTTCTATGCCGTATTCATCGTATAATGCGCTTAAGAACGTTTCCTTGGGGGCTTCAAACCTTGTTGCGACGCTCATTTACGCGTTTAACTCGCATATATACTGGTGGCTGGTTTTACCACTTGGACTTGGTTTGTTTGTGGGAGGCTATATTGGTCCCAAAATCGTCCGGATTATTCCTGAACGCCAGCTGAAATTAGTGGTTAGCCTACTCGCGTTCGGGTTAGCAGTTGACTTGTTCATGAAGGCGTACTTTTAAGGGTAATAGTCATTTCAAACCAAAAAAATCCTCAGAAATGTTTCAAATAGGAGCAAATCCTTATCCCATTAAAGAAATTCTGGTGTATCGTAAAGTAGGATTACTAAGGACAGCTGCGCAAAGCAACAACCTGCGCGTAAGCACCATCGAGAAAAATTCCAAACTCAGGAATTTCTCTCGATGGCGACTTACACTTCGGTTGTTAACCGCTTTGGGCCGCTCACTATTTTAGGACAGCTGCGTCAGGCAGAAACCTGCGCGTAAGCACCTCTGAGAAAAATTCCAGAACCAGAAATTTTCCTCAGAGGAGACTTACACTCCGGTTTCTAAGCGCCTGACTCCGCTCACTTATTTAGGACAGCTGCGCAGAGCAGAAAGCTGCACCTAAGCTACTCCTACCAAAGGCCGAAGCCCATGGCCTCAGTAGGAGTAACTTAGGCTCCGCTTTCTAACCGCTCTGCTCCGCTCACTTTATTTAGGACGGCTGTGCAAAGCAGAACTCTGCACATAAGCACCACCAGCAAAAATTCCAGAACCAGGAATTCCTGTTGGTGGAGACTTATGCTCCGAGTTCTAACCGCTTTGCTCCGCTCACTAGGAGGTATTAAGATGATTTTGTTTATTAACGCAAGTGCAGAAACAGATGGCGATACGGAAACGCTCGCCAGAACGCTTATTGATGGTCAAAAATATGAGACGGTTAATTTAGCGGATATGAAGATTGCTCAGTATGGGCAAGAAAGTAGCCAGGATGACTTTGCTAAGGTATGCGGTCAAGTAGCTAAGGCTGACACATTAGTGTTTGGAACACCAATCTATTGGTCAGATATGACCGGTTATATGAAGACGTTTATTGACCGGATGACCGAAGTCCGTTCAGAAGATAATCCGTTTGAGGATAAGGATATGTACCTCGTCATTACAGGAACGGCGCCTGGTGATGCGATCGAGCACATTAAACATGTGTGGGATCATGTTGCCCAACGGTTTGATATGCAATTTAAGGGAACAATTTCGACGATGGCGCAGGCAGAGACGATGAGCGTTGAATAATTAGCAATTAACATCTGAAATTAATGAGGCCAAACAAACTTTTAGCCTCATTTTTATTTTCTGATGGCAATAGGCTGACTAATTTTACAGAAGGGAGGATGGGTATTTGCTACTTACTTTTTTGATTGTTTGTCCCCTTGTCTGCTTAGCCGGCTTCGTGGATGCTATCGGTGGTGGCGGTGGTTTGATTTCGCTACCAGCGTATTTACTAGCTGGAATTCCAGCTCACTTCGCCGTCGGGACAAACAAGTTGTCATCGGCGATGGGAACCGTTATTTCCACAATTGAATTTGCCCGTAGTGGTTACATTCGAATTAAACTGGCGGCAGTTTCGGTTGTGACCGCAATCATTGGATCTTCATTGGGTGCACAATTAGCCTTACATATTAACGAAAACGATTTCCGGGTTATTTTATTAATTATTTTGCCGCTAACAGCGCTCTACTTGCTATTAAACCGTCATGCATTAAATTCTAAACTAGCGGATACTAAATTAACTAGCTCTCAATTCATGCTGACAATTGCTATTTCGCTGGGGCTTGGTGCCTATGATGGCTTCTATGGTCCTGGTACGGGGACGTTCTTATTAATTACGTTGACGGGAATCGCCCATCTACCAATCAATTTGGCTGCTGGCAATACTAAAGTCATTAATTTAACAACTAACGTAACAGCCTTGGTCGTTTTCTTGCTGAGTGGTAAGGTCATGATGCTGCTGGGATTAGTTGCTGGCCTTTTTAGTATTGTTGGGAACTTTTTAGGGGCAGCCTATTATAAACGGTTTGGGAGTAGGATCGCTCGGCCAATCATTATAATTGTTCTGCTTATTTTCTTAACTAAGACAATTTGGGATTTGGTTGGGTAATTAAGAAGATTGTTGTATGATAGAGATACCTTGGCAGGGGCATTGAACCATTTGTGCTCAAGGGCGGTGGGGACAATTAAATTTGTCTTGGCCGTCTTTTTTTGTTGATTGGGGTTGGCTTCGTGTATTAGGACAGCTGCGCAGAGCAGAAACTTCTACATAAGCACCCCTAACAAAAATCCCCAAAACCAGGGATTTCTATCAGAGGAGACTTATGTTCCGGTTTCTAAGCGCTTTGCTTCGCTCACTTATTTAGGACAGCTGCGCAAAGCAGAACTCTGCACATAAGCACCACCAGCAACAATTCCAAGACCAGGAATTCCTGCTGGTGGAGACTTATGCTCCGAGTTCTAACCGCTTTGCTCCGCTCACTATTTTATTAGGACAGCTCCTCCAGGCAGCAATCTGCGCGTAAGCACCACCAGCAAAAATTCCAGAACCGGGAATTCCTGCTGGTGGAGACTTACACTCCGATTGCAAACCGCCTGGATTCGCTCACTATTTCGTTTACAATTCACCACTTCCTTGGTATTATTTATGAGAACAAAATAACTGGGGTGCCAATTTTGGCTGAGATTATACTCATTGAACCTGATCTGGTTAGCACCAGCGAAGGGAAAATTTACGGCAGTTGGGATCGTTTGTCCTAACGAACGTATCTGTGTGCAATTATTTAAGTCAACCCATCTTGCAATTCTGGCACCCCATCAATTTATGGAGGTGCTTTTTGTATGCGTCGTTTTTCTTTAAAGGATGTCATTACATTGACATTAATCGCTTTATTTTTTGGTGTGATTTATTGGATCCTCGGACCAATTTACACTACGCTAACTGCTGCCTTAACGCCATTTGGGTTGGCGCCAGCTGCCAATGATATATTGGAGGGTGTCTGGGTGATGGCTGGGCCGCTTGCCGGTTTACTTTTTCGGGTGCCGGGATCGTCAACGTTGGTTGAAACGCTGGCCTCAATCGTTGAAATGTTTATTGGTGGTCAATTTGGTGCGGCAGCAGTTATTGCCGGATTTGTCCAAGGAATCGGGGCTGAGCTTGGGTATTTAGTTACTGGATATAAAGTTTGGAACTGGATTAGCTTAAGCTTGAGCGTTGTTTTCGTGACGGTCATTACGTTTATCCGGGAAATGATTTTCTATGGTTACTCAAAATATTCGCCAACGTTAGTGATCGTTCTGTTTATAATTCGATTAATTTCAACGTTTATTTTTAGTGGAGTTGTTAATATGTTAATTGTGAAGATGTTACAACGCAGCCACGTTGTGAATAGTGACGATTCTGCAAAGTGATAATTGATGTGTGAGCGCTTTGCTCCGCTCACTTTATTAGGACCGCTGCGTCAGGCAGAAACCTGCGTGTAAGCACCTCCGAGAAAAATTCCAGAACCGGGAATTCCCCTCGAAGGAGACTTACCCTCCGGTTTCTAAGCGCCTGACGCCGTTCACTTTACTAGGACAGCTGCGCAGAGCAAAAACTTCCACATAAGCACCTCTAACAGAAATCCCTAAAAACCAGGGATTTCTGTTAGAGGAGACTTATGTTCCAATTTCTAACCGCTCTGCTTCGCTCACTATTTTATTAGGACAGCTCCTCCAGGCAGCAATCTGCGCGTAAGCACCATCAGCAAAAATTCCAAGACCGGGAATTTTTGCTGACGGAGACTTACACTCCGATTGCAAACCGCCTGGATCCGCTCACTTTTTTAGTTAGGAGACCGAAATGAAAACTGAAACAATTAGATTAGCGCTGGAATGGATTCCCAATACCAACCATACTGGCTTTTATACGGCAATTGAAAATGGTTACTACGCTGACGAAGGGTTAAACTTATCAATCTTTATGCCCGATGACCACGGTGATGGTCGGGACTGGCTGCTACAGGGAAAGGCTGACTTTGCCATTACTGAACAGATGTCGTTGTCTGACGTGTTTGTAAAGGATCAACAAACCCCCTTAGTCGCAATTGCCGCATTAACTGACCACAACTTATCGGGCTTGCTGACAAACCATCAGATTTCGCGCCCTAAAGATTTGACTGGTAACACTTATGCGACCTTTGGCTATCCAACCGAACAGGCAATTATTCGGGATACGATTAACGCGGATGGCGGCGACTACAATCAGGTGACGATTGTGCCCAATGATATGATTTTTGATCCAGTGAAGGATTTAGCTGATCAGAAATATGATGGCATTTTCGTTTACCATCACTGGGAAGGGTTAATGGCCCGATTAAGTGACGAGAATGAAGACTATCATTTTTACTATGTAAAGGATTATGTGCCTGAATTTGATTATTACACGCCTGTGTTGGCAGCTAACACCCATTTTTTGGGAGAGCACGGCGACGTTGCCAGACGATTTTTAAAAGCAACTCGCAAGGGATTCATGTTTGCTGAACGGTTTCCTGAAGCCGCTGCCCAAATATTGATGCGGTATGTTCCGGACAGACGCTTACAAGAATCGCTGGTGCTTGCAAGCCAGTCAGAAATTAGTCAGCATTACCGTATGCCAAATTCACTTTGGGGTGTGATTGATAAATCCCGGTGGGAAAAGTTCTATGTCTGGTTGAATAGGCAAAAGATGGGTAAGATGATTCCAAATGACATCGGGTTTACGAATCGTTATCTGGACATCTAGTAATTGAAAGATGTTAAAAAGTTGTAGCAATCAAAAAAATCTCGTGGGACTAGTTTTTTATACTAGCCTTACGAGATTTTTTGATTTAAAGATGTGATTTTCAAATCCTTGTTTGAGCTATCAAGTATGATCAAATATCATCGGTCAACAGTTCTACTGGACAATGATCTGACCCAAAAACATCGGTTAAAATCTTTGAATCACTAATATGATCAGCTAATCGGTTGCTGGCAACAAAATAATCAATCCGCCAACCCGCGTTGCGATCCCTAGCATGGAACCGGTAGCTCCACCACGAATAGATATCTGTCATATCTGGATAAAAATGGCGGAAAGTATCCATAAATCCCTGGTCCAAGAAGTGGCTGAAGGAATTTCGTTCTTCGTCAGTAAACCCAGCGTTATGGTGATTTGTTTGGGGATTTTTAAGGTCAATTGTTTTGTGGGCAACGTTCAGATCACCGCAAAGGATTACCGGTTTTTCCTTATTCAGATTGGCAAGATATTGCTGGAAGGCAACGTCCCACCCCATTCGAAAATCAAGGCGTTTTAATTTAGCGCCCGAGTTTGGAACGTAGCTGGTGACCAAGTAAAAGGTTGGGTATTCCAGTGTGATTGCCCGGCCTTCATGGTCAAATTCATCAGATTGGATGCCATAGTAAACGTTCAGGGGGGCATGTTTGGTGAAAATGGCGGTTCCAGAATAGCCCTTGCGTTCGGCATAATTAAAGTATTGGTGATAGCCGGGAAGCGTCAAGGCGAGTTGGCCGGCCTGCATCTTAGTTTCTTGAATGCAAAAGAAATCAGCGTCTAAGTCATTAAAGGTTTTATCAAAGTCTTTCTTAACAACGGCCCGCAAGCCATTGACATTCCATGATATGAATTTCATTAATCTAGCCATCCTTTTTCAATTTGAGATGAAAATGATAAGGACTTTAATCCTACGTTTATCATACTATATCTGATCTTCAGGAGGAAAGATGAAAAAGCTAACTAGCTGCGGTCATTCTAATGGTTGAATGCTGCTATTAGAAATGTCTTCTACATTTATATAGATTAGGATCGCTCCACAAAGCAGAGTCCTACACATAAGCACCACCAGCAAAAATTCCAAGCCCAGGAATTTCCGCTGGTGGAGACTTATGCTCCGGACTCTAAACGCTTTGTTCCGCTTACTCTATTGTTACGGTATCGTTTAGTTCTTTCGCCTGATAAAAATCAGGGAAAACTCGTGCTGTGTGGATTCCCCAATAATAAAATCCAAGTGAGAAGACGATAATTACCAAGAAATCATATGGATAATGAATCCAATTAATGCCATTGAATTGCGTGCTGCCGATGTAAGACATAATTGAAATGAAGATGAGGTAAATAATCATCCACATACTTGAGAAGAAAGCCTTCCGAGTGTCCACAAAGCCCGCCCGGTACTCGTAATAAAAGTAAAATGGCAATCCTAATAAAATCACCAGAATAACTTCAACAGTTGTCGGCCACATTGCCCAGTAAACGGCTAATGACGCTAATACGAATGATAATGGTGCCATCCAACCTAAGCTCTTTAACCTAACGGGTCGCCTAAAGTTCGGTGCCATTTTTCGAAGAGCGACTGCAGTCACTGGACCGGTTAAATACGCAATTAGCGTTGAGGTCGAAATAACGGTTGCCAATGTTGACCATGACCTGAAGACAGAAACCATCAGCATGCTCAAAATTAAGTTAACGATCATCGCAACCCGGGGGATGCCATATTTTTCGTTGATTTTACCAATGAAGCTTGGAGTGTGCTGGTTACTTTCCATTGCGTAAAGTGCCCGACCAGTGGAAGCGGCGAATGAGACACCCGTTCCAACGGGAGAGACGAATGCGTCCATATACAATAGCACGGATAGCCAGCGAATCCCCAGCATGATGGCTAAATCGGCGAATGGTGAGTTGAAGTCAATTCCGCTCCAGCCACGTTTGGCAAGCAACGAAGGTTCCAGAGCGGTAATATAGGTACTTTGAATCAAAATATAAATGATGCCACTGATTAACAGTGAGATAAAAATCCCACGACCAATATTTTTTCGCGATTTTTTAATTTCGCTCCCCATATTGATAACCGTTTGGAAGGCGTTAAATGAAAAAATAATGCCGGCTGCCGAGGTTGCCGCAAAAATTGGAGCGGTTCCGTAAGGCATAAACTCATGCAGTGAGTGACCGTAATTTTGAGGGAAAAACCCGGAAACGGTTAACATGATAATCGTTAGTGCGGGCACGCCAATTTTAAGAATCGAAATTAAGCTAGTGAAGCTCGTTAAAAGCTTAACTAACCAAAAATTTAATAGGGTGAATAAGATGATGAAGATAAAAACCACCATTAGGCCGGCAGTTGTAATTGTGCCATTTTTTAAGAAAACGTGGGTCCAATTAGCCCATGACCAAGGCCACGAACTCATATACTGAACCGCTGCGACGGCTTCAATAGGGATCAGTGTGATTAACGAAATCCAATTTGCCCAAGAAGCGATAAATCCTAAAAGCGGTCCGTGAGAATACTGAGCGTATCTACTCATTCCACCGGCTTCTGGAAACATTGCTCCGATCTCGACATAATCATATGCGATCGCTGCAATGACAATCCCACCAATTACCCAAGAAATGATTGCGGCCGGACCAGCAATCTTGGTTGCTTCCCAAGAACCGAATAACCATCCCGAGCCAATCAGTGAACCTAGCGTTAGCATTATCAGTTGAAAAAGGCCAATCTTTGTCGTGTTTTCTGAATCCATGAGTACCTCCTGTTTAGTGTCGACAACTAGTTTAACAAAGATAAAAATGAATGCAAATAATGTTAGCAGTTATTATAGCCGAAAATGGTTGGCACACCGGCTTTCTTTCCCTGATCAAACCAATTTGACGAGAACGCTTGCAAAATCTATCAATGTGTTTATAATAATGAGTGAGTATTTACTCATTATTAAAAAAGGGTGATGAATATGACAAACGTAATTCAAGTGGGTAGCTTAGAGCAGGGATATGGTAAGACGGTCGTTTTGAAAAACATCAACTTAACGGTTAACAGCGGGGAGATCTTGGCATTGATCGGTCCTAGTGGTGCAGGGAAAACAACCTTAGTAAGCACGATCATGGGGATGCTAAAGCCAATGAAGGGTGACGTTACTGTATTGAATACAGCGATGCCCAACAGACAATTGTTAGCTAAAATTGGCTTTATGGCCCAGACAGATGCCTTGTATGAAAGCTTAACCGCACAAGAGAATCTGATGTTTTTTGGCTCAATGCAGGGAATTGCTCGAAAACAGTTGCGAGAAAAGATTCCCCACGCCGCTAACATTGTGAATTTAGTACCAGACCTTAAAAAGTACGTTAAAGATTATTCTGGGGGAATGAAGCGGCGGTTGTCATTGGCGATTGCCCTAGTTTCTGACCCAGAGATTCTAATTTTAGATGAGCCAACCGTTGGAATCGATCCGGAACTTCGTCAACAAATTTGGAATGAACTTCACAAGTTGGCAAAGGCCGGACGGACAATTCTGTTGACGACTCATGTAATGGAAGACGCAGAGGAAGCCGACGAAGTCATGATGATTCGAAATGGTGCTGCGATTGCTCAGGGAACACCAGAACAATTGATTTCGGAATATGATGTTCATTCAGTCGAAGAAGTCTTTTTAAAGGCAGGGAGGCAGCAAGATGCGCATACTAACAATGATTAAGCGAATTCTAACGGAAATGTTACGTGATAAGCGGACGTTAGCGCTGATGTTTATTGCACCCCTATTTATTTTGTCACTATTATACTTTCTGTTTCAGTCAAATACTGACCAGACGGCTTCACTAGGTGTTCGAAACGTTAATACCACTCTAGTAAGTGCTGTGAAAAACAAGCATGTCAAAATTCATGAAGTAACATCCAATCAAAGCGCTGAGAAGGTCATTCACGATCATGATTATGCCGGGGTATTGAGTCAAAGTGGCGATCATTTGGCGTTAACACTCCAAAATAGTGATCAGAGTAAGACGGCGATCTTAAAGCAGAGCCTTCAAAAGGGGCAGATTCAATTGAAATCTCAAGCAGCCGTGACGGTGATTAAGACGCAAGCCAAAGCTTTAAAAAAGATGCAGGCTGCTTTGGCTGCGGTTACCCGGCAAATGGGGCAAGCTGGTCGTAATGGGCAGGTTGGCCGACCTAGCATGGATAAATCAGTTAAAAATGCGCCAAACTATCAAGTCACCACTCACTATCTTTATGGTAGTAGTAAGTCGACCTATTTTAATACATTGTTGCCAATCCTAATCGGGTTTGTTGTTTTCTTCTTTGTTTTCCTGATTTCTGGGATTGCGTTATTGCGGGAGCGAACAACTGGTACCTTGAACCGATTATTGGCAACCCCAATCAAGCGGGGCGAGGTGATTATGGGGTATTTGTCGGGGTACGGAATTTTTGCCCTTATTCAAACGTTATTGGTCGTACTGTTTACAATTTACGTCTTTAACATTCAAATTCTTGGAAGTATTTGGAATATTTTCCTGATTAATATATTGTTAGCGATTGTCGCGTTAACATTGGGATTGTTGATATCGACCTTTGCCTCGTCAGAATTTCAAATGGTTCAGTTTATTCCAATCGTCGTGATTCCCCAAATCTTTTTCTCAGGGATTATTCCGGTTAATCAAATGGCAGATTGGCTGCAGCCAGTTGCGAAAATTATGCCATTATACTACGGCGCCCAGTCGATGAGTGACGTGATTCAAAAGGGTGCATCCATTGTGGCAATTGCGCCAAGCCTTGGAATTCTGTTAATATTTATTGTGGTATTTTTAGCACTCAATATGTTATCAATGCGGCATTATCGTCAGGTGTAGGACAGCTTCGCAAAGCAGAAGCCGGAGTCTAAGTGCTTTGCTTCGCTCACTTATATTAGGACAGCTCCGCAAAGCAGGGATCTACACATAAGCACCCCACCCAAAAATCTCCCAAGCCCAGGGATTTCTGGGTGGGGAGACTTATGCTCCGATCCCTAACCGCCTGGATCCGCTCACTTACTTTTAGGAGGTAACCCGAATGGTTAATCGGAATATTAAAGCGCTATTTAATGAAAGTATCGATCAATCCAATTTATCCACTAAGCAGCAAGCAGTATTGAAAGCAAGCTTGGAGCTTTTTTCTGAGCAAGGGTTTGACCGGACCAGTACGAAGGATATTGCTGATCGAGCGGCTGTGTCTGAAGGAACGGTTTATAAGCAATTTAAGACAAAAGAGGGAATTTTAGCGGCGATTCTTGATCCTTTTATTCATAAGGTCTTACCTAAGGCAGTGACTGAATTTATGGTGGATATGTCTGAGAACGCATCCCCTGATATTGATGCCTTTCTCACCTATGTCATTAGAAATCGAATGCAATTTGCAATGGATAATCGGTTACAGATCCGCATTCTCTTACAAGAGGCAACCCGTAATTCAAGTTTATTAAATTTTGTGGGCAGTGAAATTGGCAATATTATTAATAGCCCCCTGGGGGATAGTTTGCGGAAATATCAAACCACTGGCCAATTAGTCAAATGGCCGTTAGCGCGTATTATTCAGTATATTTTTGCTACGGTTTTATCATACGTACTGCCTAAGGTACTGGATGGGGGTGACTTAGACGTTGAGCAAGCTAGTCATGAAACGGTTACCTTTATCCTCGATGGCTTGAAGCCCCAAGGGTAATTTCATTTTAGATGATCTAAAAATAGGCCCAGTCAAAAGTTGATGAATTTCAACTTTTGACTGGGCCTATCCTTTGATCATTTTAAAATGTTATCGATTTGTTTTAATTCTGTTGCGGTGAAATCTAGATTATCCAATGCTTTGACGTTGTCGACTAACTGTGCCGGGCGACTGGCGCCTACTAGTACTGAGGCGATTTCTGGATTTCGTAAGTTCCAGGAAAGGGCCATTTCAGCCAATGATTGCCCCCGATTTTGAGCAACCTGGTTCAATTTTTTGACCGTTGTCAACGTGTTCTCAACTTGATCTTCGTGCAAGAAGGGGCTGGTTGATTTATGAGCCCTTGAGTCTGCTGGAATGCCGTTCAAATACCGATCACTTAAGAGTCCTTGAGCAAGCGAACTATAGCTGACGGCTGCTTTATGTTCTGATCTTAACACGGGGAACAAATCCTGTTCAACGGTTCGGTCAAACATGTTATAGCGCGGTTGATGAATGATAAAGGGGGTCTTTAAATCGTTGAAGACCGTTGTAATTGCTTTTGTTTGAGCACCATCATAGTTGAAAATCCCAATGTAGAGGGCTTTACCCTCATGAACCAGTTCATCAAGGGCTAATGCAGTCTCTTCGACTGGGGTGTTTGGATCGGGACGGTGAGAATAAAAAATATCAAAATAATCCAATCCCGTTCGCTTTAGACTTTGATCGGCACTTGCGATAATGTACTTACGAGAACCCCAATCACCGTAAGGACCAGGCCACATGGTGTAACCCGCCTTACTAGCGATAATCATTTCATCCCGGTACGGTTTCATATCACCGGCCATAATTTTGCCAAAGTTTTCTTCAGCACTTCCGGGAATTGGACCGTAATTATTAGCTAAATCAAAATAAGTAATTCCCAGGTCGAACGCTTGGTGGATAATTGCTTTTTGATTTTCAAATGAATCAACGCTACCAAAGTTATGCCAAAGCCCAAGGCCAATTGCGGAGAGCTTTAGGCCACTGCGGCCAACCCTGTTATAGCGCATCTTGTTATATCGTTGTTCGGAAGCTTTATACATGATAAGATCTCCTTATTATAGAAAGTGAGCGAAGCAAAGCGGTTAGGGATCGGAGCATAAGTCTCCCCACCCAGAAATCCCTGGGCTTGGGGGATTTTTGGGTGGGGTGCTTATGTGTAGATCCCTGCTTTGCGGAGCTGTCCTAAGAAAAGTGAGCGAAGCAAAGCGGTTAGAGTGCGGAACCAAGCGGTTAGAGACTGGAGCCTAAGCCTTCTCCGCCAGGAATCCCGGTTTTGGATTTTTGGCGGAGAAGGCTTAGGTGCAAGTCTCTGCTTGGTGCAGCACGTTTCTGCAATGTCGCCAAGGAACGGAAATTCCCGGGCCTGGAATTTTTGCTACAGGTGCTTATGGGGAAGTTTCTGCTTTGCATAGCACTCCTATATTGAATAGGTAACTTACTTCAATATATCACTTCAAGTAAGCTTGAGGTAAAGTGATAAAGCGGATATTTTTTGAGCCCAAATTGATGGGTCAATTTTGACCAAATAACGGGCTTAAGTAAGTGTTCTCAAATTAAGAATACCTACTTAAGCCCGTTATATTTTAGGATTAAATTAAACGGATAATTACTTTTTATGATTCATCAATTGTGGTCACATCGTAACCCTTACCAGCAAGAATCCTGGAAGCATTATACGGGCCAATTCCCTTTCTGAAGGTGATGTAGATTTTTTTATCCTTCGGTACCTCGCTGATCCGATCTCGAAGTTGGGACAAAGGAATGTTAACAGTTGGGGTGATTGAACCAGCTGGGGTGGTTCCAGGTTCGCGAATATCAAGGAAGAAGGCGGTTTGACGATCTTGGGCCGGGATGGCTGTTAATTTGGTAGTCTTGGTTTTATTAGTTAGTTCTCGGATAGCGACATACCCGGCAATATTTAAGACATCCCTCGTTGACGAATATGGTGGTGAGTAGGGGATCTCCAAAGCGGGCAAATCAAACGCGGTGAGGTTGCCGGTAATTGCAACGGATAATTCGGCAATTCTTTTATCAATGCCTGACGTACCAACTGCTTGACCACCGAGAATTTTGCCGGTTTTCTCTTCGTAGATTAATTTGAAGTTAACCCGGTCGGCGTTCGGGAAGAAGTAAGCCTTGTCGTACGGAGTAATGAAGACCGTTTTATAGTTTGTGATGCCTAGTTGTTTTAGGGCACTTTCGGTGTAACCAACGTAACTGGCAGTGAGATCAAAGAATTTTGCAACACCGGCGCCAATAAATCCTTTGTAGCTAACGGGAGCGCCCGTCATAATATCTGCTAGTAAGTGACCTTGGCGGTTGGCGGGACTGGATAATACACTTGGAATGCGTTTGCCAGTTATCATACTGGTTGTTTCAATGACGTCACCAATTGCGTAAATATCTGGTAGATTGGTTTGTAAGTGATCGTCAACGATAACGTGTCGGTCAGCTGACAAAGTAATCCCAGCTTTTGCGGCCAGTTCGCTATTCGGCTTGACCCCAGTTCCGAGAAATAACATCGCAGTTTGATGGAGGCTGCCATCCTGAAAAACAAGCGTATGACCATTATTGCGAATTTCTTTGATACCGTTGTTGAGAATGACGTGAACCCCTTGTTTGATTAACTCATCTTGGATAATGTCACTAATTTCTGGATCATAGGGTGAAGCAACCTGGGCGGCTTGGTCAACAATGGTCACGTCCATTTGCCGCCTGACAAACGCTTCGGCGACCTCTATGCCAATTGCACCCGCGCCCAGAATGGTGACGGTCTTGGGATGTTTGGCATCTAAGTAGTCCATCATCTTATCTGCATCGGTAATTGCTCGTAAAACGAAGGCATTTGATGCGGTTTCAATCCCCCTGATAGGTGGCACAACTGGACTGGCACCCGTTGCAATAACTAATTTATCGTATGGTTCCTGGTAAATGGCGTTTGTTTTGAGATTCTTAACGGTCACGACTTTTTGATCAGGGTCAATTGAAGTGACGTCATTAAACAAACGGACATCGATATTGTTTCGTTGCTTCAAAACTTCCGGAGTTCGCTCAATTAATTTAGACCGGTCGTTGACAACCCCGCCTAAGTAATAAGGCATTGCACAACTGGCAACGGAAATGGCGGCCCCTCGCTCAAAGATAACAATTTCGTCGTCTTCATTAATTCTTCGAAGCCGGGTGGCGAATGATGGCCCACCGGCAATCCCGCCGATTACTAACACTTTCATAGTCGGATCCTCCTTGGTGATAGCGATTTCATTTACTTGTTAGCTTTATCATACAATGATTTTAAGCTAGGTCAATTGGTTCGGGAGAGAAATGGCAGTTATTGATGCTTGGGATCAAAAAAAGACCAAGTCTAAAATCCAATTTTAGAATCAGTCTCTTAAGTAAGGATCTTTTTGATAGATGATTAAAATTTTTAAAAATGGCAGCTTTCTATACGACATAGCCATAAAGCTGAAAAGTTTTGGCTTCTCAGCTACATTGTAGGAACATGTCACGACACCGGTGTACATGCGCATAGTGTACTTGAAACCAGTTTCTAGCACGCTAATCTTTTGGCACTTCCACATATGGTTTGTTTTCCTTGTTTGTTCTGATAACCATTACGTCACAACGGGCGCTTCGGTTAACGAACGAGGATACTGACCCCTCAAGGACTCGTTGGAGACGACTCATACCGGTTGCGCCCATAACGATCAAATCAGAACCATGATCCTTTGGGAACTCAAAGGCAATAACCGTCTTCGGATTGCCAAAACGAATGTGAATATCAATATCGTCTAATTCCGCTTCTTTTTTTATTTTAGCTACTAGCTTGTTGAGATAATCGGTGGTGTCCTCAACCAAATTATTGATAACATCGCCATCGACCATGCCACCGTAGTTATAGCCATATTGTTGGGTACTCAGTACGTGAAGAACATCTAGATGAGCGCCATTATTATGAGCAATTAGTGCACCCTTTGCTAGTGCATCTTCGGATTGAGCGGACCCATCAACTGGGACTAAGATGCTTTTATAGTTGGATTCCATGAAGCTGCCTCCCTTGTGGTAATGTATGTGTTAATTATATCACTATTTAAAAGTCCAAACGGCTTACCTAGGAATTATTTAGGCTATGCACGGGATGGAATGACAAACTCTGCGGTTTCCAAAATATGACCGCGCATGGCATCTTGAAGTTCATTTAACCAAAAGCCATTCTGTAATGGTAATTTAGTATCTAGCGCATAGATAGACAAATGGTAATTATGAGTCTTGTCTGGTGGTACTGGACCGTTATAATGCCAGGCAGTTATTGGATTGTTGTTGCCAATTAAACCACCGGCGGTACTGTTGCGTCCCTGAATCATTGGAACCTTTAATTGTTGGCTGTTATTTTCTGGGATCTCAGTAATGGTTGGGGAAATGTTAGCTGCCGTCCAATGAATCCACATAAAGCCGCTAACAGGAATTGCGTCCCAATCAACTAACGTTAAGGCGAGTGACTTGGCATCTTTTGGGACATCAGTTATTTTAACTGGAAATGAAATGACTGGGCCATCGCTTATTTTGTCGGCAGGTGACGCGTACTTACCATACTTATCTGCTAACATGCCTTTGATTAATGGTACTTGAACCTTCATGATTATCCCTCCTCAAGTTAATGATATGTCTTTTAATCTAATAATAAAACAAAAAGACACGTGGGTTACTTAATGAATTTTAAAACGTAGTAGCCTTGACCGTTGGATGTAATGGTGTAATTGACGTAACCATCTTTTAGCCATTGCTGCTTGGTGGCGTTTGCCCAATTCTTAGCGTCATTTACAGATGAAAAGGTATGCGTGGTGGCAAAAGGATCTGCTGCTTTCGGCTTGGCTGGACGTGGTTTAGCCCGGACGCGATTTAATAATTGTTGTTGCCTGGTTTTTACGGCTTTGTTTTTCTCGTTATTAATTGAACTTTGGAGCTGACCTTGTTCTTGAGGCGTTAAGCCGTTTTCCTTAGCCGTTTCGAGCTTATCGGAGAATGCTGAGACTCGATTATCCTCAACTTTTTTGGTTAAGTTACCCTTGCTGTCATTTTGATCAGTCACTTTTTTGGATTTATCGACAGTTTTACTGATTGACGCAGTTGACGTTCCCTGCTTATGGTCGTTACGGGTTACCAGCCAATTGATGGAAAAGGCCAGACCGATCGCAACGATTAAAATGAGCAGGGCAAACCACCAGCCACTGTACTGTTTCCTGCGTTGCCTTCGTCGATCCTGTTCAGAATTAAAATCATATTTTTTGTATCTTGGTTCATTGTCATGCCTATTCACATTAATACCTCATTTAGATTCGATTATTGCATCTTAACCTGATTGAATATATTATAACAGAAAGCAATGGGGTTGTATTTTTGAGTGAGCGTAGCAAAGCGGTTAGAGTGCGGAACCAAGCGTTTAGAGACTGGAGCCTAAGTTTTCTTCGCCAGAAATCCTGGGCTTGGATTTTTGGCGAAGAAAACTTAGGTGCAAGTCTCTGCTTGGTGGAGCACGTTTCTACAATGTTACTAAGAGCTTTTTTAACTAAGGCTACTAATGAGCGGAGTGCTGCTTGGAAAACACATCTTCATCGTATTGCATCGCATTGCCAAAAAAGATGAATTCTCGGTTTTGGGATTTAAAACGACTTCCCCCAAATTGCCAGATTATACAATTGTCCTAACGAAAGGTGAAAATTGATGACACAGGTTGATGTAAAAAAGTTTTCAGAATTAACGACTCAAGAATTATTCCAAATTTATAAGCTACGGGTGGCTGTGTTTGTCGTTGAACAGAAATGCTACTATCAAGAAGTTGACGATGATGATCTCATTTCGTATCACATCATGTTCAAAGACAAGGATGGTCAATTGATGGCGTACTCACGAATTATTCCGGAAGATAATAACCGGGTTGCTAGAATTGGCAGGGTTGTTGTCAATCCAAATAATCGGGGTGATGGACTGGGCCGAAAGTTGATACAAACTACATTGGCTGAATCAAGGGAATTGTTCCCTAAAGCCAGTAAGATTGTTCTAGCAGGTCAAGAATATTTGCAGAACTTCTATCATTCGTTTGGATTTAAGGACGTGAGTGACGTATATCTAGAGGATGGCATCCCTCACATTGATATGGAGCTCCTGGAGCAAAATTAGATTGACATGGTTCCACAATATATTATACTAATTGTAATGAAATGAATCTTTAAATCTGGTCCGGAGAGGCTAGCAAGACGACGATATTAAAACGGGTGTGAACTACCCGAAAAAATGCCGGCCGCTTGTTAGTGGTGGGCTTTTTATATAGTGAGCGGAGCAAAGCGGTTAGAAAGTGGAGCCTAAGTTACTCCTGCCGAAAGCCATGGGTTTCGGCTTTTGGCAGGAGTGGCTTAGGTGCAGCTTTCTGCTTTGCGAAGCGGTCCTGAGATAGGTTAGGTAGGGGATCCTGACTCTGGTGCTTATGTGCAGGTCGCTGCTTTGTGGCGCATCACTCAGCTGAGTTATCCAGCAAATTCCCTAAAACCTTTTCCGGTAATACTTTCGACAAGCAAAGTCGACCGCCTCTTCTTTCCAGATTTGTCGCAAACTAAAGGAGCGGACACATGGCAGACAAGAATGAGTTTCACGATGATCGGGCGATTTTGGATATTCATGATATGCCAAAATTCTTCCCGTGGGTTGGATTATCATTGCAGCACATGTTTTCAATGTTTGGATCAACCGTGATTGTGCCGTTATTGGTTGGGTTGAGCCCGAGCATCGCGTTATTTGCATCAGGGGTTGGAACGTTATTACATATCATGATTACGCAGCGGAAGATTCCGGCTTACATGGGATCAAGTTTTGCCTTCATTACGCCAATGTTAGCGCTAATGAAAACCACCGGTTATCCGGGAATTGCGCAGGGGGTAATCGGTGTCGGAATTGTTTATATGATCGTCGCGGCGATTATTTGGGGCATTGGCTCTGCTTGGGTGGATAAGATTTTGCCACCGATTGTTGTTGGCCCAATTGTGATGGTGATTGGATTATCACTTGCGGGTAGTGCCGCTCAGGACGCAATGATGAAAAACGGTAAATACAGCCTACTATACTTCAGTATTGCATTGGCAACGTTATTTTTAGCAATTATTTTTAACATGATGTTCAAAGGGTTTATTGGATTGATACCGGTTTTATTGGCAATTGTTTGTGGTTATGTCATTTCAGTCTTTTGTGGGATCGTTGACCTTCATGCGATTGCTTCTGCGCCATGGTTCAAAATTCCGGCATTTGATATTCCCGGAATTGATTATCATTTTAAGATTGACTGGGCTGCCATTCTCGCCATCACGCCAATTGCATTTGTGACGATGACAGAGCATATGGGCCATATTATGGTTCTTGATGAATTGACTGGGCGGGATTTCTTTAAGGATCCCGGCTTAAACAGAACCCTAGCAGGAGACGGAGCGGCTTCACTATTTGCTGGGCTAGTTGGGGCGCCGGCCATGACGAGTTATGGTGAGAATATCGGTGTAATGGCGATTACGAAGATTCACAGTGTCTATGTGTTGATGGGAGCAGCGATGTTTGCAATTCTGTTCGCGTTCGTTAATAAATTGAACGTGTTGATTATGCAAATGCCGATGCCGGTTATTGGCGGAATTAGTTTCCTCCTGTTTGGCACAATCGCCACGGCTGGTATTCAGGTAATGGTTGAAAACAAAGTGGATATGAATCTCAAACGGAATTTGATGATTGCTTCAACGGTGATGGTCATTGGGGTTGGAAATGCCTATCTACAAATTAAAAGTTTTCAATTTACTGGCTTAGCATTTGCTACCATTATTGGGATTGTTCTCAATTTGGTGTTGCCCAATAAAGCTGCTAGCGAACGAGAACATGAAGAACGGTTAGCTGATAAAAAAGCTGAGGAAGAAAAACGGCGTCTGCTCCACCAAAAGCAGTTACGAAAGTGAAATAAATCATGCGAATGAGTTGTTGGATTTAAAGACATTGAACCATATTGATTTAATTGGCTGGTCCAAGATTTTCAATGAGATCAATTTGTAACCTAAAACTAGATAAAACGGCTCCTCAAAATCCGATAGTTGGATTTAAGGAGCCGTTTTATATCGTTTTGACAGTTGTTCTTGGTTTGCCAGCCTAATTAGGGTGCATCTATTAAAGCGCATAATTATCTAAATAGGGACCACGTTGTTTTGTAAGCATTTCGGAAATAGGTTTTTCTAGCGTTACGATGATGACTGGCACCATAATGGCAATCGTTACCTGAGTCAATACGTTGTTGATGCCAGCGTGACGGGTGATATCTAATAGGGCGTTATGCATGTACATGATGATCATCGTATGCTTACCGACTATTGATAAGAACCAATTAATTGGTAACCGGGTCGTTAAAGTCGATATGCCCATTACCGCAAATGAGAAGATCAATGGAATGGCTGAAATCATTAAAAATTTGGGACTCGATGTTTGGATTAAGTGAGATTTCATTGAAAATTCAAAGTTGAAATTGCCATTTAGGTAGGAAAAAATCAAGGTTCCCGCTAATGTTAGTAGAATCGCAATTGGTATCGGCTTTTCAATCCACTTCCAATTTGTATGGAAGAATAGGTAGCCAATGTAGGTGAAGAAAGCAGCGATGAGGACAATATCCGCGTTCCAAGGCATTGTTTGGTAATTGTATAACGTTAGCCAATCAATTTTGTCGTAACAGGTAGCGAGAAATAAGCCGCTAAGGACAACGCCGATTTGGATGAGGCGAGATTTAGTTATTGAAATTAATGCGGTAACAGCCGCTATGGAAAGCAGGTAAACGTTAACGAACCAAAACGTGCTGGTGTAAAGGTTTAAGGTACGACCGCCCACAATTAATCGAGATAGATGGTTGATTAAGTAATCCCAATCCCGATTGTATAACATACTATACGTGAGAATTAAAATAATTCCAGCGATGAAGTAAATCTCAAGGTCTTTATAAATTTTCTTGTTAAAGAAATGTTTCCAGGCAGTTATTTTATTGGCGTTAATTGGCTTGAGGAAGAAACCACCAATGATAAAGAATAGGGGCATATGCCACCAATAGATCATGTTTGTGGTTGTACCACTGGCCAGCGCGTGACCGAAAACGACGGCAATAATACCATATGCTTTAGCAATGTCAATCCATTCAATTCTCTTTTTTAGCATAATAATTCCACGATCACCTTCCGTTATCTATTTGAGATACTTTTGTAGTTATCTTTATTTACGTCATTTATACAATAGCAACCTTAAAATAAGCTTAATTTGTCGGAACATGATAACAGCAAGTCCAATGTACGTGCCCCCAAGTATAGATAACTTTTAGTACCTAAACAACTTTCAGGTTTCACACAAAAAACAACAACCATCCTCAAAGAGGAATGATTGCCGTTTTGTTGGATTTTGAG
This sequence comes from Lentilactobacillus kisonensis DSM 19906 = JCM 15041, assembly GCF_001434135.1. Taxonomy (GTDB): domain Bacteria; phylum Bacillota; class Bacilli; order Lactobacillales; family Lactobacillaceae; genus Lentilactobacillus; species Lentilactobacillus kisonensis. The sequence goes on from NZ_AZEB01000002.1 coordinate 71,694, forward strand.
ATAATCCGATCCTTAACACAATGGGTGATTAGTCTTGAAAAAATGATCCCCGTGGGCCATGAAACCTGCCGTGAGGGCCGCCAAATGGGCCACGACCTCCACCACCAAAACCGTGGTGATGGTGTGGGAAGCCGTGGGGGCCTTCTTCCCGCTTTGGAAGCTTTTCTTTGAGTGATGCGTTGAGTTTATCGAAAAGTTGACTTAGTTCAGTAATTTCGTCAGCTGATAAGCCTTCAAAAAGCGTATCAAGCATCTTGCTGGATGAGTCGTGATCATTTTCAATCAGCTTTCGGCCGTCATCAGTAATTGAAACCTTGGTAACTCGTTTATCGTCTTCGTCAGCAGTGCGGGTGATCAAACCACGATCTTCTAGTTTAGACAATAATTCAGTTAAAGAGGATGGGCGAATATCCAGGATTTCAGCAAGCTGAGACTGGATAAGGGTGCCTTCTTTGGCGAGAACCGCTAGTGCTCTGTGCTGACCGTGCATATGGTATGGCCGATCTTGCATTTGAGCCATACGTTGGGTTCCATGAATGAAGCCAAAAATTTTTCTTAAAAGTTCTGCGTTATCTTTTGTCATTCTAATTCTCCTTTGATTGTTATACTTAGGTACCTAACAAGAAGAAGTATACACGCTTATTTTAAGAAGGCAAGGATAATGATTTGGTACCTAAGTATCGCTGAAACTGACGAGGATTGGCTGATTCTAGTATCTAATCATGATGTATTGGGGAGTATTACAGCTACGCAAGGCAAAAACTGCCACATAGGTCGTCGCCACCAAAGCTCTAAGGCCGGGCGTACACTGCGCGTTTATTAAGATCTAGTCTCTTAGACATCATAGATTATGACCGCTCCGCAAACTGTAGAGACCTGCACCTAAGCTTTCTTACTCGGGAATCTTAAAGACAGGAATTTGTGCACTTGGCAATATAGAGGAAACGTGCTACACCAAGCAGAAAGCTGCACCCAAGCCACTCCGCTTTCTAACCGCTTGGTTCTGCACTCTGACCAATGCAAAAATTTGTAAAATATAATGAATGATTTACACTGTAAGCGATACCAATAATTTGATAGGGGGAATTAGAACAGAATTATGGATAGTTTATAGGTGTAAATTATTTTTTTCTGGGGAGGGATCATTTTGAGAGCAAAACATTTAAGTACTTTCTTTATTTTTTTCTTTGGTGCCTTAGGTGGTCTTTTATTTGGGTTTGATACTGGTATTATTTCGGGAGCTTCACCATTAATTGAAAGTAATTTTAATTTAGGAACTGAGCAAACTGGCTTCATTGTTTCCTCGGTTTTAATTGGTTCGTCCGTTGGGGCCTTATCAATTGGATCGTTATCAGATCGATTTGGCCGAAAGCGGTTATTGGTTTTGGCATCCATTCTATTTCTAATTGGTTCTGGGCTGTCGATGTTTGCCCAAGGATTTATTTCGATGATTATTGCTCGAATTATCTTAGGCTTTGCCGTTGGGTCGGCGTCAGCACTGACACCCGCTTACTTGGCTGAATTAGCCGACGCGCCTCATCGAGGATCACTAGGGACCATGTTTCAATTGATGATCACCTTAGGAATCCTGTTAGCGTACGTTTCTAACTTGAGTTTCTTGCATCATAATCTGTTAGGGTTGCGTGACTGGCGGTGGATGCTCGGATCAGCTTTGATTCCTGCTTTACTACTATTTATTGGTTCGATTATTTTACCAGAATCTCCTCGTTACTTGGTTGAAAAGGGTCAGATTGACGAAGCTCGGGATGTTTTGCATGAACTGCGGAAAAATACGGCTGAAGATCCTGACAAGGAGTTGGCTGATATTCAAATGGTTGCTAATCAGCCAAAGGGCGGCTTAAAAGAACTATTTACTTTTGCCCGGCCAGCGGTAATCGTTGCGATTTGTTTGATGCTGCTGCAACAATTAGTTGGGATTAATTCAGTGATTTACTTCTTACCACAGGTGTTTATTAAAGGATTTGGGTTCCCAGAAAGTAACGCAATTTGGATTTCCGTTGGCATTGGGATTGTCAATTTTGTCTGCACCATTTTGGCTTATAACATTATGGATAAGTTTAATCGAAAGACCATTTTGTTATTTGGCTCGATCATAATGGCAACCTCAATTGGAATTTTGTCCATTTTGAACTTTACCTTAAACGTTCAAGATGCCGCCATTCCAACCATGATTCTGATTGCAATTTATATTTTTGGATTTGCCGTTTCCTGGGGGCCAATTTGCTGGCTGATGATTGGTGAAATTTTCCCATTAAATGTTCGTGGCGTTGGTAATTCCATCGGTTCAGCTGCTAACTGGATTGGTAACTTTATTGTTTCACAATTCTTCTTGGAACTCCTACACGTATTTAATAACAACGTTGGTGGCCCGTTCGCAGTTTTCACATTTTTCGCCATCGTTTCCATCTTCTTTGTTATCTACATGGTTCCAGAAACCCGTGGCAAGTCACTTGAAGAAATTGAAATGGAAATGCGTCAAAAGGCTGCACTTAAAGCAGCTGCTAAGAACGCAAGCAGTGCTAAGTAAAAGTGAGCGGAGCAAAGCGATTAGAAGTAGGAGCATAAGTCTCCTCGGGTGGGAATTCCCGATTTTGGAATTTTCACCCGAGGTGCTTATGTGCAGACTTCTGCTTTGTGCAGCTGTCCTATAAAAGAGTGGCTAGTTGACTTGATTGAGGTAACTGCCTCTTTGCTTCAAAAATATAACGGACTTAGGCAATCCCCTAATTGGGATGATGCCTAAGTCCGTTATATTTTTGGAATTAACTATTCAAGATTTATTTTGGTAGTGCTTGACGTCAGTGAAATTCCTAACGATATTTTAAACTAGTAATTTGCTTTATTGGATGGATTCTCACTTAGTCTGTACAAAGGCGTTTCACAGCTTCTGCGTAGATAGCCATCGCTTTATATAAGCTGGTCAATTCCCAATTCTCGTTAACTTGATGCATAAAGTCTGGAGTTCCAGGTAACATTGCCCCAAATGCAACACATTGGTTCATTGTTCTGGCATATGTTGCACCACCGGAGATCTTTGGCTGTGTGTCGTCACCGGTAAGATCTTTGTAAACGGCCATTAATGTTTTTACCAGTGGGCTATCAGTTGGCACGTATAGAGGTGCTAAATAGTCGAAGGCTTCATAGTGAAGTTCGAATGGGGCAACGGCCTTCTTTAATTGTTTAATAAGAGTATCCCGATCAACCGTCACAGGGATGCGCATATCGATCTGCATCCTAGTTTCTACTTTATCAATTTTGAGACTTGAGATATTGCATGTCAGGTGCCCGGATTGCTTATCTTCAACGTCACCTAATAGATTAGTTGCCGTTGCGTCTTCCTTGAATAGTTTGCCGATAAAGTCGAGCGTTGGGCTTGGAAAAACATCATCTAGGGCAATTGCTAATCGCAAGACGGCGTTAACGCCTTCTGGGGCATTCATCGCGTGAACAGATTTACCCACCACGGTGATGCCATTCTGGCCATGGTCTTCGTATTTAAAGCCATGTTTGTCTAATGACTGCCGAACCTCATCGAGCTTGGGACCATTATAAGGGGCTTTAGCAGGGACGGCGTTAAACGCGTTTGCCAAATCAAGTGATAAATCGGTCATACCAGGACCGACCAAGTAAGCCTGTTCCAGACCCTTTTCGGCATAGGTCACTGGAAATTCGGAATCGGGGGCAATGCCAAAATCAATTGGTGATTCTTTTTTATTATAAACGGCAATTCCCCGCCATAGCGTTTCTTCGTCGGTTCCAAAGATAAAGCGGATCCGGCAATTGAATTGGTACCCTTGGTCAATTAACGCCTTAACGGCAAACATCGCTGCCATTGAAGGACCCTTGTCGTCCTGCGTTCCCCGGCCATAAATGTAGCCGTCCTTGATGGTCGCTGTAAAGGGGTCACTGTCCCAATCATTTGGATCACCAGCAGGGACAACGTCAACGTGGCCGATAATCCCAAAGATTTTGTCCCCAGTACCGACTTCTGCATAGCCATAGTTACCGTTAGGATCCTTATAGGTTTTAAACCCATTTTCCTCGGCAATTTTAAGAATTTCAGTCAGGGCATCATCGATTCCCTTTCCAAATGGCATTGTGGCTGTTTTGGTTGATTCATCATTTACAGATGGTTTACTAACGAGGCGTTTTAAGGCTTCGACGGCTTGGTTTTGTTGCTTCTCGGTTACAATTTTGGTCATGATGCGGTTCCTCCTTTAGATTGTGGTGAGGTTGATTTTGGTGATGATGATCGAGGGGATGGCGTTCTAGTTTGTATGGAGTAGGATTGCTGTGCAAAGTTGTGTCTAAACCTTCTCCACCAAAAATTCAAGTCCGGAATACAGTTTGAATTTATATAGATCTAGACTTTTAGCCTTCACAGATTAGGACCGCTCCGCAAAGCAGAAAGCTACGTGTAAGCACCTCAAACAAAAATCTCCAAAACCCAGAGATTTCTGTTTGAGGAGACTTACACTCCGCTTTCTAACCGCTTTGCTTCGCTCACTATAGCATTGCCATTACACCCAAGAACACTGCCGTTGCTAAGAACAAGTAGATCATCAGTTTGAACATGAATTTCCACCATGTTGTAATGTTAACATGGGCAATTGTTAAGGCGCCCATTACCACACCAGATGTTGGCGTGATTAGGTTGACCCAGCCAGAGGCACTTTGATATGCCGTTACTACCAGGCTTGGATCAACACCGGCAAATTTACCCATTGGGCCGATGATTCCCATCGTTGCCGCTGCTAAGCCGGAAGTTGACGGAATCAGGAATGACATTGGAATGTAGAAAATATATGCCAGGATGATGAAGACTGTTGAGCCAAGATTTGACAGTCCCATTTCACCCCAGTGGAGAACAGTAGCAGTGATGCTACCATCGTTCATAATGACTTGAATTCCACGGGCAACCGCAACGATAATTGCAACGCCCATGAAATCGCTCATGCCACTTAGGAATGATTCAATAAATGTTGATTCCTTCATCTTGAAGACAAACATGACGATAACAGCCATTAATAAGAATAATGTCGTGATTTCAGTAAAGTACCATGATCCAAATGGTACCAGATTAGAGCCGATAATGCTGCCTAGAACTGGGATTCCCTGCATCCATTTTGTGAAGCTAACAAAGAACGTCCATTTAGCATTAATTTGATCCCATGGAATCAATCCCATGATCATGATGACAAAGGTTAGGCCAAACATCCAGAGGACCGCTTTTTGGCGACCAGTCATTTTAGTACCGGGTTTATCCTCATGGTTCAACGCAAATCGTTTCAGGTCCGCTTCACGTTGTTCATAAACGTATGAATTTGAAGGATCCTTTTCGACTTTGGATGCGTAACGGTAAACAAACCAGATACTGATTGCAACTACGATGACAAATAGGACTGCCCGAGAAATAATGCCGTCACCCGGCGAAATATTGAGGGTCTGTGAAGCCACCCCTGTCGCAAATGGGTTAACCGTGGATGCTAAACACCCAACTTGAGAGCCAACTAAGACAATTGCGACCGCAACCAGTGAATCAAATCCCACACCAATCATGACTGGAATAAGTAACGGGTAAAAGGCAATGGTTTCTTCAGCCATCCCGTAAGTTGACCCACCAAGTGCAAATAGAATCATCAACAGGGGAATCAGAAACTTTTCTTTTCCCTTATATTTTGAAACAACGGTGGCAATCCCGTCATCAAGTGCTTTAGTTTGGTTAACAACCCCTAAGAAACCACCAATCACTAAGATAAATAGCGAAATTGAAATGGCTCCCTCAGTTGTATCGTTACCAATCATGCCATAAATTGGGGCGGAAAAGACGTCCCAAATTCCCTGTGGATTGGAAGCAACAGCCTTGTAAGTGTGAGCAATAATGTTACCCGCTTTATCGGTTGAATACTGACCAGCTGGAATAATCCAAGTTAAAATTGCAACGAAGATAATGATCAGAAATAGAATCGTATACGCGGAAGGCATTTTAAATTTCTTTTTCGGAGTCGATTGTTGATTTTGCATGATGTTCACTTCCTTTTCTTTTTCTGGTTAAATTTTACAAAACATCTATAAATTTTCCGTGAATAATTAAAGAAGAATTATATTAACATTCACAATTTAAAAAATAATAAACGCTTTGCTTACCCTCAGTATAAATAATAGATGATAATAATCAAAGCGAATTGTTTATCAAACAATAAGCAAACTATGTAAATTAGTCTTTGATCGCCGATATAACGCCATTAATATCAGAACCTGTTATTGATGTAAATTAAAAGCACCCCAAACAAGTGAGTTGATCACGTTTGGGATGCTTTTAATTCAAATATTCACAAATCGTAAATGGTCACTAATCATCTAAATCGTTAAAGAAACTCAACAGCTCTTCTTTTGTTAAGTTGTCCTTTTCGTCACCGGCAATATCATAGGTGATTTTGCCGTGATCTAAGACGACTAACCTATTGCCATACTTGAGGGCATCATCGAGATGGTGGGTGATCATCAAGCAAGTTAGGTGATTGCGGGTAATTTGATCATTGGTTGCCTGCATGAGTTCTTGAGAAGTTTGGGGGTCAAGCGCAGCCGTGTGCTCATCAAGTAACAGAATTTCTGGTCGCTTAATTGTGGCCATTAGGAAACTAAGTGCTTGTCGTTGCCCACCTGACAATTTCCCGGTGGCAGTGTTGAGCCGATCTTCAAGGCCATTGTTCATGACTGAAGTGATATCTTTAAACTTTGCCATGTGAGCCTTTAGGTGCCGGGAACCGAAACCACGGTACTGACCGCGCTTTTCAGAGAGTAGTAAGTTTTCAGCCACTGTCATTCGAGGAGCCGTTCCCATCTTGGGATCCTGAAAGACGCGGCTCAGAAAACGGGTGCGCCGCTCAACGGACATATTGGTAATATCCTTGCCATGCAACAAAATTTGGCCAGTTGTGATTGGGATGTTGCCACCAATGACGTTGAATAGGGTTGACTTGCCGGCGCCGTTTGATCCAAGGATTGTGATGAAATCACCAGGATAGATTGATAGGTTGATATGATCCATAATGTTAATTTGCTCAGGGGTTCCATGGTTAACCGTGACAACAATATCATTTAGTTCGAAAATTGGCTCAGTCATGTTTGGTCATCCCCTTTGCGAGCGTGTGACGAATTCGAAATCGATTTTCCAATACTGGCAGCATCATAAAGATTGCCAGCACGATTGCTGAAATCAAGTTGAGGTCATTGGCGTTAAAGCCGAGCTTGAGGACAAGTAAGATGACGAATCGATATAGAATACTTCCGATTGTAACAGCAATTAAACGCTGGTTCATGGTTAAATCGCCAAAGACGACCTCACCGATGATGATGGATGCCAAGGCAACCACGATGACACCAATTCCCATGTTAACGTCCGCAAAGCCATTATTCTGGGCAACCAAGGCACCACCAAGGCCGATTAAACCGTTAGAAACGCCTAATCCCATAATTTGCATCGCATCAGTGCTGATTCCGAGCGACCGGGCCATCGTTGGGTTGTCGCCGGTCGCAATAAACGCTTGCCCGAGATTGGTTTGGAGAAAATAGATAATCAGCGCGGTAACAATTGCAACAACGACGATTCCAAGTACCACACTATCAAAATAGGGTGGTAATGATTCTAGAAAATGGTTTCTAAGCATCGTGGGTTTGCCAAACAATGATAGGTTTGCTCTACCCATGATTCGCAAGTTAACTGAGTACGCAGCCGTCATGACCAGGATCCCAGCTAACAGCACGGGAATCTTCACCTTCGTGTAGAGGAGGCCGGTTACCAATCCTGCCAACATTCCGGCGATAAAGGCGATTAAAGTGGCGACTAATGGTGAAGCACCAGAGTAAATGGCGGCGACACAGGCGGCAGCACCCATTGGAAACGTTCCTTCAACGGTCATATCGGGGAAATCTAAAATTCTAAATGTTAAAAATAAGCCGATACCAACAATTCCCCATGTTAATCCTTGGCCGATGGCTGAAACGATAATGCTCATTTGATGAGTTCTCCTTTTTGCTGAGCTTCTTTTAAGAGGCTTGCCGGAATTTTGATTCCTAATTTGTTAGCTTGTTTTTCGTTGATAATGAGTTTGCCATGGCGGAAGAACTTGATTGGCGTTGTTGATGGCTTCTTTTTGCCTTTTAAGATTTGGGCGCTCATCTTACCAGTTGCAACGCCCAATTGATATTGATCAATGCCATAAGTGGCAACTCCGCCTTGTTTCACCATCGTGTCAACAGCTGGAAATACAGGCACTTTTGCATTGTTAGCAGCGCCAACCAAAGTCTGCATTGCGCCAGCAATTGTGTTGTCAGTTGGGACGTAAATGGCATCAACTGAACGGACGGCTTGCTGGGCAACTTGGGTTAAATCGTTCGTATTCGCAATTGAGTAGGCCTTCAGTGGAATGTTTTCCTGTTTACATATTTTAACGAACATCTTGTATTGGGCAACCGCCGAGTCATCACTAGAAGTGTAGATGATTCCCAATGTTTTCATGTGTGGCATGAGCTTCTTGATTAAGCCAAGCTGCTCTTTAAGTGGTGCCTGGTCAGATACACCGGTAATGTTGCCACCGGGATGGTTATTGTTTTTGACGAGTCCAGCACCCTTAGGATCGGTAATGGCGCCTAAGATAACTGGCTTTTTGTTAATCGTATTGGCAAGTGCCTGCGCAGATGGGGTAGCAATCCCAATTGAGAGGTCTGCATCTTCATTGGCAAACTTTGTACTCATCGTTTTTAAGTTACTTTGATCATTTTGAGCATTTTGAAAATCAATTTTGAGGTTCTTGCCAGGCTTGTAGCCTTCTTCTTCAAACCCATGAATGATCCCTCTATGAATCGCATCAAGGGCAGGGTGAGACATGAGTTGCAAAATGCCAACGGTTGGCTTAGCCTGGGGCTTTTGCTTTTGGTTACCTTGGAAAAATGCAACGCCCAAGATCACGACAAAAATTAACACGACACCTGAAATTAAATATTTTTTCTTCATAATAGCTGTCTCCTTAATAATAAAGTGAGCGGATCCAGGCGGTTAGAAACTGGTGCATAAGTCTCCCTAAACGTGAATTCCCGGGCTTGGAATTTACGTTTAGGGTGCTTATGCGCAAGTTTCTGCCTGGAGGAGCTGTCCTAATAAAGTGAGCGGAGTAAAGCGGTTAGAAACTGGAACATAAGTCTCCTCCAACAGAAATCCCTGGGCTTGGGATTTTTGTTGGAGGTGCTTATGTGGAAGTTTCTGCTTTACGTAGCTGTCCTACAATAAAAAATGAAATCTATCCAAATACTTGCAATCAAAAAACGAGCATTCCGGTCTGACCGAAATACTCGTAATAAGTCGGCCTGCCGAAATCATCTGGCCAGACCGTTCGTTTTCCGAAAGATTGCCGGCACAGATGCGTTCATGATCGCATGGTTAAGATCAAGTCGCATCTGTGTCGATGTGACTTGTTACCGGCTTTGCCAACTGCGATTAACAAGTGAATTCATAGCAATCTTTCCTTTCGTGATAGAATACATATAATTTTATATGATTGTGTGAGGTTCGTCAACATGGGAGCTTGAATATATTACTCAAATGAAGGGATTATTTAACAGACTGGTAACATTACTCATGTTATTCTATTGTTGAAAGAGGGGGCGTTGATTTCATGAAAAATTTCGTAAAAGTGTTAGGGGGTATGCTGGCGTTTATTGTGCTGGCAGTTGTTATTAGCCCAGATTCGGTTCAGGCTGCTCAGGACAATTATCAGATAAAAACGTTGAAAACCTATCGGCAGCAAAGCAATTCAGGAGCGGACGTCGCCTTTCACGCAAAGCCTGGAACAAAGGCAACGCTGTGGGTTAATAAGGAAAGTGTCAATGCTAAAACGCTTAAACCAACTGTCTTTCATAAGAAAGGGATTAAGATTTCCAAATACAAGACGACAACCTGGTTTGTTCAAACAAAGGTCCGAATTTACCACCATTCGAAGAGCGCAACATACTATTATGTTAATAATCGTTATGGCAGTATTGAAGGTTATGTGCCCACCAGTGCATTAACGCGAGGCTTCAGTCCTTATGGTTATCAGATTACCAGCATTAAATGGTACGGTAAATACGATTCGTTCCATGTTAAGCCCGCCTACAAACATCAACCTGTTTACATGTGGAATTACACCCATACCAAAAAGGTTGCCAACCTAAAAAATTATCCTGGAGCGAATTTCGTCAAAACAGCCGACATTGTGATGCGTCACAGTGGTAAGGATGCAAAATATGTTTATCTGGTTGGTTCACTTAACGGGACGGCTAAAAGTGTTCACGGATATGTTCCGGCGGTTGCCATCACTGAAGGCTCAAATCCCGATCATACGGGCATGAACTTTGTGCCAATCGATGATTTTGTGAATAATACTGATTTTAATCAATACCTTCAAATGGGCAAGAACCAAAAGTTGGCTAGGGAGATTCTAAAGCTCTTTCCTAATTCTAAGCCAGATTTAGCCCTATCAAAGATTGCTGTTTATAATTACGATCAATTTAATGAGAGCATTGACGCAGAATCAGATCCGATCAGCACAAAAGGGTACAGCGATATTAAGGCTTTTCCAACGATTCAAAAATGGCTGTATGCGAACCGAAGTGCTTCCAACACCGTTAAAATTGCCGAAATCAAAAAATTGTTGCCTCAGGCCGGGTACACTTCCAGCAAGCGGAATGCACTTTCTGGATACAAACTGGGGATTCAAATCGTTAATAACATTGCCTTTAACTATCCGGAGCATGATCTGATGGGACGAAAGAACAGTTATACATTCATTTTAGGAAAAGTTGATAACAACTAAACTATCTAAGGTTGTTAATGTATCAGTGAAAGAGGGGAATTTTTATTCATGAAAAGGATTATTAAATTGGTTGGTATCATAGTGGCGTTTGCTGCATTAATAGCTATTACCAACCCACAGGCTGTCCAAGCAGCCCCCAGCGGTTATCGGGTTAAGGTTCTCAATACCATCTACTCAGATGATTTGCCGGAGAATGCGTATCATGCTAATTTAAATTCAAAAGCTTATATCTGGTCAAGCAAGCGTTATCCATTTGATAAGCAAAAAGATTTTCAAAGACGACTTTATAAAGTTTCTAAATTAAAGGGTGTAACGCTGTTTGTCCAAAAAACGGCTAGGGTTTATCATAATCGCAAGAGTGCCATTTATTACTATGTTGCCGATAAAAGTAATGGTTATCAGGGATGGGTCCGCCCCAGCGCGTTAATCAAGGGGTTCAGCCCATACGGCTACCAAATTATTAAGGAGAAGTGGGGCCATCAGTCAGCCACATTTCACGCTAAGAATGCCAAGCAAAATGTGGGCATCTGGAACTGGCGGCATACTAAGAAACGCGCTAATTTAAAAAATTATCCTGGGGCCAACTTATATCGGTTAGCAACAGTTACCATGATGCATCATCAAAAACAAAGCACCTATTACTATGTTCATCTGACACCAGACGGGAATTCTAGCAAGATTATCAGTGGCTACGTTAGTGCTTCACAAGTCGAGGCTGGGCACAATACAAATTATCCAGAAATTGACTATACAAGTATTGATCAGTTCACCGACAGTGCTGATTACAATAGTTATATTCAAAAAGGTAAGAAGCAAAAGCTTGCTAGAGAAATTGTTAAGCTGTTTCCTAACAGCCCAGTTGACTTAGGTTTATCAAAGATTGCTGCGTATGATTATGATACGTTTAACAATACGTCTGATGGCGATCCCAATCCCATCAGTAAGCAGGGCTATACTGATATCAAGCAATTTCCGTCAATTCAAAAATGGCTGTATGCACATGAAAAAGCATCAAATGCGACTAAGTTAGCCGGCATTAAGCAGTTGCTTGATAAAGAAGGCTATTCTGCAAGCAAACGGGCTTCAATGTCTGGTTACAAACTTGGCATCCAAATTGTCAATAATATCAAAGGATATGAAGATGAAAGCCGGGATGCTACTCGTTGGAATGGGTACGTGTTTATTTTGGCAAGACCAGATGGTTCAAGTTAGTTATGTGTTTGTTGGTCTATTAAATGTAAACGAAAAGCCCATTGATCAAGGAAAATGGTCAATGGGCTTTTTGCGTATCATGTAAAATTGTTTATTTGGCTAAGTGCTTTGCCAGCGCGTAACCCATTTTTTGAGCTGTTTGCGCGGTTGGGTGAATTTCATGATCTTCCAGGGTGAGATCCTTATTTTGATCGGTGATGATATTGGGAGCAAATTTTTGGAAATTGATAATCGTTGCGCCGAGCTTATGGTAAACGCGGGCTTCTGCTTCCCGTAGCTGTCCGTACGTGTAACCAGATTGATTGACCATATTTTGGCGGCTTTCGCCTAATTCGTCATACCGAGAGATTGGCAGGACACCATAGATATGGGCATTAGGATTAATTCGCTTAATTGTCATAACGTCATGGTATAAGTGGCGGGTGACGTTTCGTAGGTTACCAGAGCCCGAAAGATTAGTGTAGTCATTGGTACCAATGTGAATAAAGATCATGTTCATCTTTTTGATCTGGCTTTGATGATAGCTGATGGCAACTGGCAAGTCCTGAGCAACCCGTTTTGTACCAATGTAAGCAAATCGATGGCCGACAATTTTGGCATTAGGAACGGCATCGTTCATCACCCGTTTGTTAGTGCCAAGGTATTTACTCAACCAGTCAAAGTATGAATTATTCAGGTAAAAATGATAACCATCCCAACCAGATGGAATGGAGTCACCAAATACCCCAATCTGTTTGCCCGCGAATTTATTACCCGCTTGAGGCAATTTGATGTTAAATGAGGGACTGTAAATTCCTTTGATCTGAGAATGGAGAACCCAGTAGGTATGTTTGTTGTTAGCGCTCGTTAACCGATAAACGTAGACATGTTTACCGTTGATTGAAACGCTAGCAATTTTATTTCGATACCACGTTGTGTTAAGAAACGCGTTACTGGACGATTTCTTTGTGAGTTTTAAATTTGAATAAAGTGTCGCATTCTTTTTTAATGCATAAGCATGGGCGTGGATCGGTGCCTGAAAATGAACACTAACTTTAGCGGTACCAGTATCTGCCGTTGAATCACAGCCAAACCCAAAAGAGAGGGTTGCAACCACAAAAGCAGCAACTAAAATAACGGCACGTTTGTTAATTGAAATCATGTAAATTCCCCCGGTTTAATAAAGTGAGCGGAACAAAGCGGTTAGAAGCTGGAGCCTAAGTTATCTCGACCGAAAATCCCGGTTTTGGATTTTTGGTTGAGATGACTTAGGTGCAAGCTTCTGCTTTGAGGAGCTGTCCTACAACAAGTGAGCGGATCCAGGCGGTTAGAAACTGGAATATAAGTCTCCTTGGGCGGAAATTCCTGGGTTTGGAATTTTTGACCGAGGTGCTTATATGGAAGTTTCTGTCTGGAGAAGCTGTCCTAATAACAAGTGAGCGGAACAAAGCGATTAGAAAGCGGAGCCTAAGTTGCTCCTACCAAAGGCCATGGGTTTTGGCCTTTGGTAGGAGTGGCTTAGGTGCAGCTTTCCGCTTTGTGCAGCTGTCCTACAACAAGTGAGCGGCGTAGAGCGATTAGAAGTCGGAGCATAAGTCTCCTCGGATGGAAATTCCTGGGTTTGGGATTTTTATCCTATGTGCTTATGTGTAGACTTCTGCCTGCGTAGCTGTCCTACAAAATATTGATCAACGTTAAATGAGAATCTATGTATTAATTATTTACAGTCACCAACTGTTTACTATAAGACAAAAAACTAAAGAAAGTTATAAATTAAGTCGATAATGACATAAATAAATCTGATGTTACCAGTTAATCCCGCGCCACAAGGTGGTTTGCCAGCAGTTCCCAATAATTGATGTTGGCATTTTCTTGTTGGCATCTTATCATAGAAGTTGAGGTGATTAGATGGATTTTAAACAAATTACACTGGATGAAGTAAATGACACGAAACTTGATATTTATAATAGTGATACCGATGTTGCGCTACCCGGGGTTGTGATTCTACCTGGTGGCAGTTATAAACCATTCAAGCAGCGGGATTCTGAGCGGGTGGCCTTGACGTTTTTGACGCAAAGCTATCAGGCGTTTGTGCTTGAGTACCCAATTAACGATAAGAAGAATTACCAGTTAGCTAAAAAAAGTATCAGCACGGCATTTGACTACATTATTAAACACGCAAAAGCACTGAAAGTCAATCCTAAAAAGATCGGGATTATCGGTTTTTCAGCAGGAGGTCAGTTAGCGGCTGCTTATTCGTGTGAAAAAGGGACTCAGGCAAAATTTGCTGTCTTGGGATATCCAGTTGTTAATCAGGCCTTGGATGAAAAAATGGGAATTCAAAGTGAAGACGTTTCTAAGTTAGTAACTAAGGACACGACCCCGACCTTTATCTTTGGGGCACGTGAAGATGGTTTGGCGCCTTACGTGGACCATATTCAGCCATACACAACCGCATTGTTTAAAAATGATGTTCCGTTTGAACTGCATGTCTTTGGTTCGGGCGGTCATGGCTATAGTCTAGGGAACAAGTATACAGCGATCGTGAACGGTGACCGGGCAGATGTACATTTTGCTAAATGGTTCCCACTTTGCTTGGAGTGGTTGAATCAACTTGATTAGATTGGCTTTATGAGTGATAAAGGAAATTCTTTGTTAAGATCAAATATAGAAGAATGTTGAGAATGAAAATAGAAGGGGCTATGACAAAGCTATTATTGTCATGGTCCCTTCTATTTGTATCTTTAGATTAATTTGGAAACATCAGGATTAGTTACTGTATTTGTGCAACGGGTTGTGGTTTTAGTTACGTGGATTAGGATCGCGCTCCGCTCACTTTCATGCGTCATAATCCTTGTCGAACAAAAATCGGCGGGATAATTCCATAAAAATGGGGGTCATCGGCGTTGATAATTCCTGCCAATTACGCTGGACAAATGGAGAAAATTTGTTGAGAGCCCCCCGTTCAAGCTTCTTATTATCGGTAAGTAGGTGACGGAGATCCAGTGAAAACTCTTGAAGGGTGACCTGGTCAGATTCGGTTTGCATCACGTTTTTTGCGGAGATCAGCTGAGAAAGGTAGCCGTCATATTTTTGAGTAGTATGCTTTTCGTTGTTGGCAGATAGATGGATAGTCGACTGGCCGACACTACCATGCTTCAGGTTTTGAAAGTATTTAGTCCCTTTGGCAGTCAGCCAACGAGTGGCCTTGTTGTTAAATAATTTAACGCCGTCTACGAAATCAACGTCAAAAGTTGCCGTGAGAATGGCCTCGTGGTTTTGATCCATCGCCAAGAGTTGTTTTAAAATATCTGGAGCCCCATAATCATTGTTCGTACCATATCCGATTAGTTTACGGACGGTAGCAAGATTAACTTGATTAGGCTGGGTTTCTAAATAGCTTAAAATAAATTCTCGCATTTTGTCATTTTGACTCATGAATTTTACCCTCTTTACATAAAAGTGAGCGGAGCAAAGCGGTTAGAAGTCGAAGTCCAAGCTTTCGTGCGAGAAGACTTAGATGCAGGCTTCTGCTCTGCGCAACTTTTCTAAAATAAGTGAGCGGAGTCAGGTTTCTACCTGACACAGCTGTCCTAAAAATAACTTAACTATGAAATAACTTCATCTGAATATCCTGATCGTAATTACCAAAGCCAGATCCAAAAATCGTGCAACCTCCTTTGTGCTTGGCGTCATCTTTAATGGCAAACCGAACGGTAATGGTTGGATTGTGCCAATCAATGTCGTTAATTGAGACGTCGGTAAATGGCTGACCATCTAAATAGCTGCCGTGGTCGGTTAGCCGAACGACTTTTAACTGACCATACTGGTTGACGTTATCGGGAACCCAGGCCGGTGTGTATTTCCCACGAGTATCGGAAAAGTCACCCGGACTAGTCCACGTGCCGATTTCAACATTATTGATATAAAAAGTAATGTCGGATGGCCAAACGTTGTTGGAGAAAGGGAATTCCGACCCAAGCTCCATTGAAAGGTCCAGCATCTCCAAGGTATCCTTTTCTTCTAAGTAGTTGGGAAACTGATATTCCACAAATCCCTCTGTCCACCAAATCATGCCAGCCTTAATTCTATCTGGGCTCATGAAGTAGGTAGGATTATCTACTTTACCGATGTAATCGTTCTTGCCAGCTAATCCGCAAGAAGGGGTGACAGTGTAATTAGTGAACTGACCAACTGGTACGGCTGTATCGTATTCAGCGAATGCCGGATAAATGGTGCTTGGAAAATGAACATTAATGTTGTCGACTTTAAGATAGGACACTTTTTGGTGACCATGCCGCTCGAAGCCAATAATGCCAGCCTCAGCAAGCTTGTTGAGGTGCATTAACACGATCGTACTGCTCAAATGTAATTGTTTTGATAGGTCCTGAACACTGGTCCGCTTAGTTGATAGTGCTTGAATAATTTGAATTCTGACTGAGCTGGCTAAAGCTTTATAAACTTTTAGAGAATCTTGAGAGATATCTAGTTCCATAATTGTTAACTCCTAATAAGTGAGCGAAGCAAAGCGGTTAGAAGCTGGAGCCTAAGCCGTCTTGACCAGAAATCCCGGTTTTGGATTTTTGGTCAAGACGGCTTAGGTGCAAGCTTCTGCTTTGCGCAGCTGTCCTAAACTTAAGATAGCACTACTTGTATAAACATTCACTAGTAAAGCTGGTATTAAAGCAATGAAAACACTTTAATCAACATTTTTATTGATCTTTAAAATTGTAACCGCTTTATCATCCCGATAATACTATCAAAAATGTTGATACAAGTCAAAATTATGCAAAACACTCACAAAAACCATTGTAATCGTTTTCCGCAAGCCATAGTATAAAACACGTGCACAAGATATGACAAAACTACGTAGTAGAAAAGGAGCGTTTACTTTGACTGAATACATTAACCCGTTGATTGTTCAACGGGCCGATCCATTCATCTATAAGCACACTGATGGTTATTATTATTTCACCGCCTCAGTTCCGGCCTATAACTTAATTGAAATCCGTCGAGCTAAAACATTGGCCGGTTTAGCTCATGCGGCACCGCGAACGATTTGGCGCAAACATGAAAGCGGTCCCATGTCTCAATTGATTTGGGCACCGGAAATTCATTACATTGATGGCAAGTGGTTCATTTATTTTGCCGCTTCTGAAACAACTGCATTGGATCAGAATGGCATGTTCCAACACAGAATGTTCTGTATTGAATGTGACAATGCCGACCCAATGAGAAGTGAAGACGACTGGGTTGAACATGGTCAGGTTGAAACGGGCATGGATAGCTTCTCACTAGATGCAACTTGTTTTGAAGCCAACGACAAGCTTTACTATGTTTGGGCTCAAAAGGATCCAGCTATTCGCGGTAACTCCAATATTTATATTGCTGAAATGGAAAATCCATGGACGTTGAAGACTAAACCGGTGATGTTAACCAAACCAGAATTTGATTGGGAAACGATCGGCTTTTGGGTTAACGAAGGTCCAGCCGTGATTCATCGAAATGGGCGTTACTTCTTAACCTATTCTGCAAGCGCTACCGATGAGCATTATGCAATGGGCATGTTGAGTGTGCCAGACGATGCTGACTTATTGGACGCAAGTAATTGGACTAAGTCAAAAGACCCAGTTTTCCAAAGTGACATGGCGACTCATCAATACGGTCCTGGTCATAATTCATTTACGGTCGCAGAGGATGGTAAGACCGACATTTTGGTTTACCATTGCCGTGATTATACCGAAATCAAGGGTGATCCATTATACGATCCAAACCGTCATACAAAGGTTCAGGCATTTACTTGGAACGATGATGGGACGCCTAACTTTGGCAAGCCAGTTCCATATAATTACGATTAAAAAATTTAATAGGACAGCTGCGCAAAGCAGGGATCTGCGCGTAAGCACCTTCAACAAAAATCCCAGAACCGGGGATTTTTGTTGAAGGAGACTTACACTCCGATCCCCAGCCGCTTTGTTCCGCTCACTATATTAGGACAGCTGCGTCAGGCAGAAACCAGCGCGCAAGCACCTTCGAGAAAAATTCCAGAACCGGGAATTATCCTCGAAGGAGACTTACGCTCCGGTTTCTAAACGCCTGACTCCGCTCACTTTACTTTAGGAGGCACGTATAATGGAAAACAGTGCAAAAACACCGCAAAAAAAGGAGAGTAAGCATTTCTGGGGATTCCCGTTTACCCACTTTACTTACTTCTTCATGTGGCAAATTATCTTTGGTTATTTAACTCTTTGGATGGAACAAGTCGGGCATATGAATGGTGCCGAAGCTGGAGTTGTCTTCTCAGCTATGGCCGGATTATCACTCTTGTTCCAACCAGCATTCGGTGTTATTTCAGATAAGCTCTTATTCAAGAAGAACCTGTTATTTACAATTGCAATTGCCGCAATGCTAATCGGGCCGTACTTCCAGTGGGTATTTATGCCATTGATGCACATTAATTCAATGTTAGTTGCCATTGTAACTGGAATCTATCTTTGCTTTATCTTCAATGGTGGTGTTTCAGTTATTGAGCAATACGTTCAACGGGCCAGCTTAGCCAACGGTTTTGAATATGGTCACTCACGAATGGGTGGGTCATTAGCCGGAATGGTTGCGTCATTTGTTGGTGGTCAAATCTTCTTGTGGCATCCAAACTCAATTTTTTGGGCATGTACAATTTCAGCTACCATTTTGACTGGATTACTTTTATTCAGTGATAAAGTTGATATGGACAACGCTTCTGCCGCTGGTGATACTTCTAATTCACTCGACTTAAGCATGATTGGTAAAATCTTCAAATTAAAGAACTTCTGGTATCTCTCAATTTTCTACATTGGTACTTCAGCTATTTATGATGTTTTTGATCAACAATTTATCATTTTCTTCAAGTCATTCTTCAATTCAGCTGCTGCCGGAACGCAGGCATACAGTTATATGACAACTGCTCAAATTGGTTTGGAATTCTTACTGATGTTCCCAATGCCATGGATTATTAACCGAATTGGTTCACGAAATGGTTTGATTGCTTATGGTGTTATTCTGGCAATTCGGATCATCGGATCAGCATTATCACCAAGTTTGATTTGGGTTATCTTCCTACGTCTGTTAGCCGGATTCGAAATGCCTTTGGTACTGGTTTCAATTATGAAATACATTGCCGGCGCTTTCGATGTTCGAGTTTACGCCACCGTTTATGCGTTAGCGTCAAACTTTGCTAAACAAATATCTGTCTTCATCTTCTCAGCTGTTGCTGGTAATATGTATGACGCCATTGGCTTCCACCACACATACTTGATTCTTGGTGCAATCGTTGCTGTTGTAACACTCTTTGCAGCCTTTGTTCTTAAGAAGGAAAATAAATTACAAGCTGGTGAAGTTGACGAGCAGGGTAATGCTAAGTCATAAGTAATTTAGAACTTATTTCAGCTCAATAACAATTAAATAAGGGGGATACGGTCACGTGATGGGATCGCATCCCCTTTATTGTAAGGAAAATGTAAGCGCTTGATACTCATTGAGGAGGAATTATATGCATTTCGTTGTTAAGAAAATAGCCAAAATTGTCGTTGGGGCAGTCGGACTTGCAGTTCTTGGATTAAGTACGATTACCGCTCAACCAGCTAAAGCCGCTGACAGTGGGGCAAGTACTGATAATTCGGTTGTGACAGTGGCAGATAAAAATTTGTCATCAGACACGATATTCCCTAATTTTATGTATGGTCGCGGCATCACGACTACCCACCAAAGTGATCAAAATTATAATGGTAGAATGTATGCAACTGGGGAGCATTATGTAAGTGGAACGCCAACCTTTACTATTTTTGAGAGTACTGATCATGGTGGCTCTTGGAATCAAGTTGGAGATGTCAAAGATACCCAACATGGCTGGGGGATGAGATATCAACCCACTTTGTATGAATTACCCGAACAAGTAGGAGATATGCCAGCAGGCACCTTAATTTGTGCTGGTAATGCAATTCCAACTAATTTAAGTCAAACGTCAATTGATTTATATAAGAGTACCGATCATGGGAGAACGTGGACGTTTTTGAGCACGGTTGATCATGGCGGTGCTGCTGATCTGGGTCTTAGTTCTAATGGACCTGTTTGGGAACCTAGTTTACTAACAATTAACCATCAATTGGTTTGTTATTATTCAGACCAGAAAGTAAAGCCGCAAACTATTGATCATCGGACGTCTAGTGATGGGATCCATTGGAGCGACGAAAAGGAAGATGCAAACATTGGCGGTATGCCTGTGGTTGCACAAATGGCCAATGGTAAATATATTATGTCGTATGAAGGATATCGATCAATTACGAATAACGACCCTAATCAAGCAACCGGGATTACAACCTGGGTTAAGTACTCTGATAATGGTTTAGATTGGGATGCGACAAATCCAGGAACAAAAATTGCCGGAACAAAAGGGTCTCCGTATGTAACGGTGCTTAATGATGGCACAATTGTCTTGAATAGTACTGCTGAGAATATATATGTTAATAAAGATAATGGTAACGGCGCCTGGACTAGCGTCGACACGCCAATGGGAGGCGGCTATTCACGGTCACTTGCTGCATTGCCAAATAATCAAATATTGATCGTTTGTGGCGGACCGATGGGTGCAACACCATATAAAACCGATGGCAATACAGTTATAAAGACCAATAGTGATCGGACCTTAACTTCCATGGTTTACGATCTCCCTGCCCAATATCATCGAGCAACCGTTCAATTTGCAAACCAGCCAACGTCATTAGCTGCGGGTAAAACGGCTAATTTCACCGTCAAATTATCTGACGGCAGTGCGGCTGACTTTGATATCACAACTGACGATGCCCAAGATGTTACGGTTGAAAAGCAGGCAGATGGTAGCTATCAGTTAAAAGTCAATTCAAACTTTGTTGGCCAAAAAGATGTGACCGTCACCGCGACGAAGAAGGATGATGCGTCATTTAGTGCTAACTTCAAAGTCAGCATTACTGGCCAAGCTGCACCAACACCCGATAATAACAACTCAACGAATACGGGTACGACAGGAACAATCACCACACCAAGTTCAAGTAGCCAAGCAACAACGACTGAACCAAGTACGACGCAACCAACCACAACGTCTCAACCTGCCGCAACTAAAAAGTTTAAACAGTTCAAAGTTTACGCTAAGACAGGAATTCGTGTGTACAAAGGCGTTGACTTCAAACATGTCGTTAAATCATACGCCAAACATTCACGGACAAATGCCAAAACGTTTATAATAACTGGTAAAGCCTATTCTAAGAATGGCGCTTTAAGATACAAGACAGCTGCAGGTTATATCACAGCTAACAGTAAGTATGTTGCTAAACTTTACTATCAAACAGCGCCTAAGAAAGTAACTGTTTTGGCAAAAGCTGGAACATATGAGTATACCAAACCAACCTTTAGTAAAGCTAATCGTTCGACTCACCTTAAAAAAGGAACAATTGTTAAAGTGAAGAAACTTGTTAAACAAGGATCATTAAGCAAATTTGTTTTGACTAACGGTCACTATTTAACAGCTAATAAGAAATTAATTATTGCTCAACCATAGTTAAGTGAAGAAACTTAATTGACTTAACTAGAGAGGCCGACATGCGATTTTGCATGTCGGCCTTTTGTGATCAACCATTCAAAAATAATCCTTACCCAAAAACTTTCCGCCCGTTCAACCACGTCTCCTTGACCCTAACGTCTTTGAGTCCTTCTGCCGGAATCGAAAAAATATTTCTATCCAAAACAATAAAATCGGCTGCCATTCCCGGCTGGAGGGTACCATTGTGTTTGAAACCGCCAATCTTTGCTGGCCAGTTTGTGTAAGCCAAGACTGCTTCCGGGACACTAATCGACTCAGCTGGGTTAACAAGATCCCCATTGGCGGCTTTCCTGGTGACTGCCGCGTAAATGTTAACAAATGGACTGTCAGGCTCGGCCCACGGGGTACATGGCGCGTCCGAGCTTAGCGCGAAAGCTGCTTTAGATGCTAACATTGATCTGTCTCGATAAATCAACTTAAATTGCGCGGGTGACAAATACTGGCGATAGGATTCGTCTTCAGCAAAAAAGAAAATCGGCTGGGTGACCAATGCATAGGTCATGGTGGCCTCATTGATTTGGTGAAGCATTTGGTCACTTAAAATGGAAGCATGTTCAATTCGAATGGCTGGCCGGTCTTCTAACCAAGGTGCCAATTCACGGGTGACATTCAAGACAAGTTGAATAGCTGCGTCCCCCATAGCGTGAACTGCGACTTGAAGATGATGCTGACGGGCGTAATCAACCGCCTGGTGAAGTTTAGCAGCGTTTGTGATAGCGACTCCAGTTTGACCATTTGGATAAGGAACTTGATTATCCGCCGTTTCACCAGAAATACTGCCGTCCATGAAAACTTTGATGCCGGCAATCCGCAGCTGCTCTTCGCTAGTCGGCTGTAAGGCTTTGTCTTCGGCGACTTCATCGTAAACGTAGTAGATGGCGGTTTTAGGTTTAAAGCCGGCTTCAACGGCGGCTTGATAGAGTTTGAACGAATCAGTTGGCTTCTTTCGGCCCATCATTTCACCGATAGCGACGATCCCATTGGCCAAATAATGATCGGAACTGGCGACCATGTTTTCAACGTCACCAGCAAAGCTTTGGGCAGACTTGGCACGGATTAATAATTGGCTCGCAGCGACTTCTTTCATGTAACCGTTTGGCCGGCCATCTGCAAAATGACCAATAAAGCCACCTTTCGGATCAGACGTGTCTCGACTAATACCAGCTAATTCAAGTGCTTTGGAATTGCCAACTGAGGAGTGACAATCCGAGCGATAAATGAAAATTGGCTGGGTAGTTGAGACGTCATCCAAGTCGTTAACCGTTGGTGTGCGGTGCTCGGCTAATTTGGTTTCGTCAAAGCCCCAACCTTCAATCCAAACTTTTTTGCCCTTGCCGAATTGGGGTGACTGGCGCAAAGCCGTTTTCATTTCCGCAATACTATTAACATTGGGTGGGGTACAGGCCACGCCGTGAAGGGCATCTGCAATATATTTGGGATGTGTATGGACGTCAATTAAGCCAGGGAGGACTGTTTGCCCGCGTAAATCGATGGCGGTTGGATCACTAACCGTATTGGTATTGCCAATCCACGTAATTTGACCATTAGTGACCGTCATGGCTGTCGCAAAGCTTGAGGTATCCAGTCCTAGAAAGATATTGGCGTTGATAAATGTTGGCATAAACGTGGCTCCTTTGAACTTTTAATTAAATAGTAGCTGATGGCGAGTGTAGACGCAACTTTTAGTCATGGCTGCAAAGCGTTATGATGAAAGTACGACTTTTTGAAATGGAGGTTGACGATGCAATCATTAGAATCCCATACCCTAAACGCGTTTTCCAAAAACGTTCAGCTGACGCAAAAACAGAATCAGGTTCTGCATACCATTGAAGCTTTTACTCGCGACCACCTAGAAAAAGCTGATCACGCGGTGTTTGTTCTGATGGGGGATGCTGGGACTGGCAAAAGTCTCATTCTCAATCAACTATTTACTAATTTGGCTCAAAACGTTACTGACGCATATTTTTTAGTAAATCATCCTGAGTTACTCAAAGTATACCGGGAGTTGGCTGGTCAGACACCCCATATGCTAAAAAAATATTATCAGCGACCGACTAGTTTCATTAATAAGTTGCATAAACTTGGTAAACGGGTCAATTTAACGGTTATTGACGAGGCTCACTTGTTGTTAAGCAAACCGGATCACTACAACAACTATTATGGCAATAACCAGCTTGAAGATATTATGGCGCTTAGTAACGTAACCATTGTCGTGTTTGATCCCCACCAGGTCTTGCGCACCAAGAGCTTTTGGAATAAGGAACGGTTGTTAAATTTAGTCGCATCGCATCCCCACCAGGTTGTTCATCTAAAGCAGCAGTTTCGAATGCAGGCCAGCCCCCAATTAATGGACTGGCTGGATCATTTTATTGATGGCGATGTCATCCGCCCAGTTCCCACGGATGTTGGGGATTATGACTTTAGGGCGTTTGCCGATGCTCAGCAGATGTTTCAACTAATCATCAAAAAGAATAACCGTTCTGGGCTTGCCCGAATGACGTCGACCAGTGGCTACCCATCAACACTGGATGGTGGCAAGCATTTGGTCAATGAGGGTAATTTTCACTTACCATGGGATCAGTACAATTTCACCAGCACGCCGTGGGCTGAGCAACCCCAGACGATCAATGAAGTTGGTAGTATTTATACTGTGCAGGGATTTGACCTCAATTATATTGGGATTATTATTGGACCGCCGTTTTATTTGACCGCGGATAATCGATTAGGAGTCGATCCCAGTAAGGTAACTGACGTTGAAATATTTAAGCGGCGGCCGGATATGGATAACCAAGTTTTCGGGCAAAGTAAAGAAACCCTGTTGCGTAACTCACTAAATGTGTTGTTGCGCCGCGGAATCAAAGGGATGTATCTGCATGCGCATGATCCGAAGTTAGAAGCTTATCTCGAACAAATGATCAACCAAGAGCGGCTAAATCATTGACTTATTATCGACCACAAGATATAGTTAGCTACATGAGTAACTAACCAAATAACAAGGAGATTAAGTCATGAAAAAGGGAACGATGATAACATTGCTCGTGATTGTTGTGCTGGCGGCTGCAGGTGGTACTTGGTATCATCACGCGTACGGGAAGACTTGGTATTATGGGCAAGTTGGTAGTATGGAACGATACGAAAAACAACCAGACGGCAATCCAACTACGTATTATTATCTGATTAATGGTTGGAATAAGGATGGCCAACATAAGCGGATGGAAGTCGGCTCCGTTGGTGGTCACCGATTTGTGAAGGGCCGCTACATTAAGGTGGGCTGGTCAAGAGCCCAAAAGGTGGCAACTTATGAACAGGTTCAGAGAAATGAAATTCCCAAGAAAGCGTTGCAACATTTAGAATAATGACTTATTTGATCACTCGATGGCTGGCCTGAACGTAGGGCCAGCTTTTTTGACTTGATCGGCGGTTTTGAATCGGTAATGGGTTATTGGGATGATCCATTAAAAATGGTCATAATCTGTCTACGTGATTAACATATTTGTTATTGATTATATAACTTTGCAGTCAAAATAATATACACCAGCGTATTCTTTCTTGTATGATGTAATCGAAATAGAAGGGATATTCTTTGAGGTGATAGTTATGAAGATTCACAAATTATTATTAACAACAACTTTGCTACTAGGGTCGGCGATCTTATTTAGTACGCAGAATGCTGGAATAGGCGATCAGCCGATACTGAATGTTCAAGCGGCAACCGTCGCTAACGAAGAAACAATCAATGACGTTATGCCTAATCAGCAACTACAAAAGTTAGTATTGTACGAAATGAAGCGGCAAAAGATTGTGACGAGTGATTCTGATCTCAGTCAATTCGATGCTGGATCATTTAAGACAGCGCTTGGTAAGTTAACCAGTATTAATTGGCGGACAATTCCCGGGTATCAACGAGCTGATTATGAGCCAATTAATGGTGGTAATGGGACAATTGGGCCAGCTAGCGTTAATTCTGGTAATTATTCTCTTAAGGGTTTAGAAAATGCCACTAATTTAACTGAATTGGATTTGGCACATGATCTTGACTATGGTCGGTATTATTTTGATGACGTTAAAGACGTGACACCGCTAAGTGGCCTAACTAAATTGACTGATCTCAACCTGGAAGGCAATCGAATTGAGGACATTTCGCCGATTGCTGGGATGCGGTCGGTTAAGAACCTGATATTGATTTCAAATTCGATTAAGAATTTAAATGTTTTGGACCGGGATAATTATGACAAATTCCAGTATCTCGGCCAACATGTTGTCTTTCCGGTCCAGCATCTAACTGAAAATGCCTACACGTGGAAAGCACCGTTCAAAGATGCACTGCCAAAACACGTTGCCGATCCTACCAATCATTGGGAACCATACACGTCCCAAAATATTCATATGGTAAAGAGTTCTAACTATTATGACTTGGGTGGTTATGCTGGCGAGGAAGATGAGACGGATCTCATTCAAGTCTTTAAGCCCGCCACTCAAAATATGACGCTAGATGGTGATGATGTTCACTTTGCTGGTTTGGCAGAACAGGTGTCACCAGGTGAAGGGATATCACTTGCCCAACAAGGTGGACTCGTTCCCGAACCAGGAAATGGTGGGGTCGTTGCCCCGTCAAGAGAGGCTGCCCATATTAACGGGACCTTGCTTGCTAATGAACACACATACTATATGATGGTGAAATATCGCGCTGAACCGGAGCGGGCAGGCTATTCGACTGCCGTGATGAGCTATCACTTGCCTTACGTCATCGATAAGGTTCAGGTGCAGCCAGTTACCGTTAAATACGAGGATGAGAAGGGGACCGCGATTCACGGAGTTCAGACGATTACTGGTAAATTGGGTGATTCATTTGATCTATCGAAGACCGACTATCAATTGGAAATACCTGGCTATACGTTTAAGGCGTATGATCCAATCCAGACCGGCGAGCTAACGGGACAGGCGCAAACGGTGAAATTAGTTTATACAAAAAACACGGCACCAGATGTACCGGTTGTCCCGAAGAATGAGTCGATAAATCCGCCTACTGCACCAGATAAACCGAAGACGCCAAGTGTTCCAGACCAACCTGTGATGACAGAGCCAACGTCGGAAAGGCAAACCCAAGTTGCCGCACCGGAGAATGTCGCTAAAATTCATGAGGCGGTTTATTCACTGGAGAAAATCTATTTATACCAGAATCCAACTTTTAAATCATCTGAGCGAAAAGCTGGCTATGTCCAAAAGCCACGGGTATTTCGACCAATGTTTGTCGTTGATGGGTACGCCCATTCTAAAGACGGCAGACTGCGTTATCATGTTCGGGATGTCAATCATCAAAGCAAGACTGATGGCTTGCGGGGCTATATTACAACGCAATTTGCCTATGTACGCCCAGTTTATTACCACAGTAGTCATAAGACGTTAACTGCGATTAATCCCAAGGGGGTCAATGAATATACCAACAAGAATTTGACCAATAAAGTCCGAAACTTTAAACAGGGAACGGTATTACGAGTTAAGAAGTTTGTAACTCATAATCTCACGACCCGTTATCAATTAACCAATGGTCATTACGTCACTGGAAATCGAAAGCTGGTTAAAATGGGTCGACATAAGCAACCGAAGCAAGTGGTTCTAAAGCAGGGGCTTAATCGCTATCGTGACGCTGATTTCACTATGAAGAATGGTCACTTTGATAAAGGTGACAAGATTATCGTTAAACGATTCACGTTTAGTCACCAAGATTCAATTAAGCAGGGCGGAACTAAACGATTCGAAGTTAAAGGTGGTTTCATTTCCGCTAATCCTAAATTGGTTAGAGCTTACTACAAGTGATTTATAGGTAGTCGGTGGCCGAGATAGTCGTTATTCTTTACTTGGAATCACAACCAAAAGCTTATTAAAAAATTGGCGCAAATGATAAATATGTGTTACTTAACGGCGAGGGGCCACCATTCCGAATGATCAGGAATGATGGCCCTTCGCCGTTAAACGCTGGGATAAACGTCAATGTTTTAGTCTTATAGTATTGATAACAAATTATTCATGACATGCAGTGCGATACTGTACCTGATATCTCTGAAATGGATGTAGGTGTATGCCAACAAACATCCTAAGGCCGAGTACAAAAGCCAATTAACGTCGAAGCTCATGTCGTGGAGAAAGCCGAATACCATGCCGCTAGCAAGGATAGCTAAAATATTATTAAGCCGATTATCCTTGTTGAAAAAGTAATTCATAAAAATCCCACGGCAAATAAGTTCCTCAAAGATCGGTGCCAGAAAAATTGCAAACAAATTATTCCAAAGTGGTAAATGGGTAACCGTTTCATTAATGACTTTTTGGTTTGTTGGTAAATCTAAAATATGGTGGACGACCAGCCAGCCCCAAACGGACTGAACGATAAGAATAACCGCAAAAATGATGATCAGTTGACTAATGCGACTAAAAGTTGCCTTTGATCGCCCAAAATGGCGTGGATTAGTAATTGTGAGCTGTTTGCCGTACCGCCAGCCGATAAAGCCAAGGACCACCGCAATTAACAGTAGTGAGATACCCAGCACCTTTCGTAACTGAACGAGGGCGGTATAGCTACCAGCAATATCAAGGCTGCCTGAGGCAAATAAATAGATAAACAAAAAACCAATCCACTTGATAATTTGCAGGGACTTGGTGGTGCTGTAATGAATTAATTGCGTCAGTTTCATCTATTTGAATTCGTTAACCTCAATCCGATTTTTATCTGGGTCTAAAATGGTGATTGAGTTAACTTTTCTCCTCACTTCAGTTTTGGTAGATGGCTCGTCAACGATATCAACAAAGTAATTGATCAAGTGTGCCTTGATAGCTTCCATGGAATCTTTAGCGATTAAGCCAAACGAAATGGGGTTGCTAACATTGTCGACTTGTCGAAAGTCTAAGAACATCTTTCGAAGATCAGCGCCCTTATCGCCGTTTGGTAAATCGACGATCTGCAGGTCAAATACTTCGTGGTAAAAGCGCAAGCTGATTTCTAAGTTTGATACTGGAATTGTGATATATTCAATTTCTCTAATATTCATTTAAAATTGAGGCAAAAGAACTGCCGATTTTAATCGGGAGAGGAATTGCCTCGCACCTACTTTCTTGATTTTTTAACATCCTTAAAAAATAAGTGATCGGAACAAAGCGATTAGAAGCTGTCCCAAACCAATGGGTATATTATATACCATTACTTGTATCTGCGAGCGGTTGCATGACTTGACCATCACTTTAATTAAGAGTAACGTAACAAATTGTATGTATTCTTAGGTATTTTAGTTGAATAGTGTGTCGACAATTGTCCTGGTATCCGATCGTTTCTAATCTCTTTGGTTACATTGATGATGCGCTCTGATTGCGATTGGTTTTGCTGGCGCACTGGTCTAATTTACCTAGTCGAATGGTGCTCCGCAAAGCAGAGATCTGCGTGTAAGCACCTCAGCTCAAAATTCCAAAACCGGGAATTTCTGGTGGGGACTTATGTTCCGGTTTCTAATTGCTTTGCTACGTGGCTACCTAGTCGAATGGTGCTCCACAAAGCAGAAATCTGCACATAAGCACCCCAACCCAAAATCCCCAAAACCGGGATTTTCGGTTGAGGAGACTTATGTTCCGATTTCTAACCGCTTTGTTCCGCACACTATTAAAAAAGGAGTGAATCTTTTGCCATTACTATCTGTTTCAGACCTTTCAATGAGTTTTGCGGAAAAAGATCTGTACAAAGACGCTGAATTCACGCTTGAAAAGGGTGAACACATGGGGGTTGTCGGCCAAAATGGGGTCGGTAAATCAACACTCATTAAGATCATCACAGGAAGCGAATTGCCACTATCTGGAAATATTAAGTGGCAGAAAAATATCAAGATTGGGTATTTGGATCAGTACGCTGACGTTGAAGGTGATTTAACACTTACTCAATTCTTGCGGACCGCATTCGCTGACCTCTATAAAAAGAGTGAGCAATTAAATAAATTATACGCTGATTACGCTGACAACGGCAATGATAAGTTAATGGAACGTGCCGGTCAGCTGCAAGATGAATTAGACTCCAGTAATTTTTATGAAATTGATACCAGAATTGATCAAACAATTACTGGCCTGGGGCTTGATAACATTGGCCGGGATCATCTGGTTGGTAAGATGTCTGGCGGTCAGCGTTCTAAGATCATTTTGGCTAAAATGCTATTAGCTGACCCAGATGTTATTTTGCTCGATGAGCCCACTAACTATTTGGATACAGCTCAAATTGATTGGTTGATTGACTATCTAAACGGTTTTTCCGGATCAGCCCTGGTGGTTTCTCATGATTATGATTTCTTAGAGAAAATTACCAATTGTATCATTAACGTTGCTTTCGGAAAGATCACGAAATACCGTGGGAGCTTCAAACAGGCCATGCGGCAGCGGGCAGAGCGAGAAGAATTTCAACAGCGGGAGTACGATAAGCAACAGGTTGAAATTGATAAGGCTGAACGCTTTATTCGGAAAAACAAGGCTGGCTCTAAAGCAACGATGGCGAAATCACGTGAGAAAAAGCTGTCGCATATGGATAAAATCGACCCGCCTTCAACGAACATTAAGGCGAGTTTCAACTTTCCATATGAGGAAACCGGCTCTCACGAAGCTTTAACGGTTGATCACCTTTCCGTTGGGTATAATAAGCCGCTTTTGAAGCCGGTAACTTTCACAATTTCAATGGGTGAAAAGTTTGGCTTTGCTGGGTTTAACGGGGTTGGTAAGTCAACCTTGATTAAGACGATTCTTGGCCAATTAACCGCAAAGGGTGGAACGGCGAAATTTTCACCATCATCAAAGATTGGTTACTTCAGCCAGGAGCTTTCCTGGGACAATAATCGGATGACGCCAATGCAAATTATTTCGGACAAGTTCACCAAACTCAATCAAAAAACGATTCGGACCAAGCTTGCGAAGTGTGGCCTTGATTCCGCTAATGCAATGAAGCCAATCGGCCAACTATCTGGTGGTGAACAGACCAAGGTTAAATTGGCAATGATGGAATTTACACCGTCTAACTTCCTCATTATGGATGAGCCAACCAATCATTTGGACGAAGAGACTAAGGAAGCCCTGAAGCGCGCATTGGATCGTTTTCCGGGTAACTTAATCATCGTGAGCCATGAGGACAGTTTTTATGATGGCTTGGTTGATAAGGTGCTTAACGTTGAAAAGCTGAGTTTAAAGGAACAACCAGTGATTAGAGAAGAGCCTTAAAAGTAAATTGTGCTTTCAAAGCTTGGCATTCTTAGGATGCTGGGCTTTTTTTCTGTGTAAAAGATGATTCAAACCTCAAAAAGTGGCTTGACATATTATTTCGAGGTGGTATTCTTGCAGCATCAACAAATTAAAAAATAATAATAAATATGAAGTTATGATTAGAAAAGTAATTGTTCATTTCACATAAAGAGAGCCCTGTTAGGACAGCTGCGCAAAGCAGAAGCTTGCACCTAAGCCGTCTTGACCAAAAATCCAAAATCGGGATTTCCGGTCAAGACAACTTAGGTTCCAGCTTCTGACCGCTTTGCTCCGCTCACTATTTGATGAGAAGGGGTTGTGGTGAATGATGAAAACACATCTATGAACTGAGTGATTGAATTAAGTAGGTTACTCCGCTAGTCAGCGTTACCACGGCTACTGTGACTGTTCTCCATTTTAATGGACGACTAGTTATGAGCAGCGTAAGGTCGTTTCATCGTGAGGTGGCGACAAAGATGAGGTGGAACCGCGACAGATCGTCCTCAGATATTACTTATTGGTAAGTAATATCTGAGGGCGATTTTTTAGTGGCAAGTAATCGAGTGTCAACCAGTGTTTAGACCAATTTGGTTAGTCATAATTAACGTATTTATGGAAACGGAGAGTGGATTTTATGCAAATTATTGAAGATTCATTGGATCAATTATTGAATCAGGTTGCAATTCGGACGAATAAAGTGGCTAACAGAGCTGAAGTTGAAAAAGCAGTCGATGACATTATTGCCAATGTCATCGAAAATGGTGACCAAGCGCTCAAGGATTATGAGAAAAAGTTTGATGGCATTGACTTGAAAAATTTACGAGTTTCGCAAGCCGAGATTGATGATGCATACGCACAAACTGATCAGAAGGTCATCGACGCGTTAGAGCTTGCTAAGGAAAATATCACTTCATTTCAAAAAATGGAAGTTGAAGAAAGTTTTATTGATGCCAAAAAGAAGGGCGTTATCCGTGGCGAAAAGATTCAACCGTTAGCTGCCGTTGGTCTGTATGTCCCTGGTGGTACCGCTGCTTACCCATCATCAATTTTGATGAATGTGATTCCAGCTAAGATTGCGGGAGTTGGCCGGATTGTGATGGTGACCCCACCGCAAAAAGATGGGTTAAGCAAAGCCGTTTTGGCCGCCGCTAAAATAGCCGGAGTCGATGAAATTTATACGGTTGGCGGGGCACAGGCAATTGCCAGCCTCGCTTATGGTACGGAAACCATTCCGCGGGTCGACAAGATTACTGGGCCGGGAAACGTGTTTGTTGCCACTGCCAAAAAGAAAGTCTTTGGGCAAGTGGATATTGATATGATTGCTGGCCCATCTGAAATTGGCATCATTGCCAGTTCCCAATCAGTTCCAAGCCAAGTTGCCGCTGATTTGTTGTCCCAAGCGGAACATGATAAGTTAGCCCGGCCGATGTTAATTACAGATGATCGGGAGCTTGCAGAAGCTGTTAATAAAGAGCTGGATCGTCAAGTGGCATTGTTACCGAGACGGGCAATTGCCCAAGCCGCAATGGATAATGAAGGGTTTATTGCCGTTGTTGATGACATTGATGATGCTTTTACGTTGATGAATGCCGTTGCACCAGAACATTTGAAAGTTCAACTACCAGACGCAATCGAATATTTGAACCAAATCAAAAATGCTGGCTCGGTGTTCTTAGGCTTTTCAGCTTCTGAACCACTTGGCGATTATCTAGCTGGCCCAAACCACATTCTGCCAACGGGTGGAACGGCGCGCTTCTTTTCGCCCCTTGGTGTGCAGGATTTTGTTAAGCGAACCCAGTTCGTTTCTTATACAAAAAAAGCCCTTGACAAGGAAAAGGATGCCATCACGACGTTAGCAAGGGTAGAAGGATTGGAAGCCCACGCCCGGGCGATTGAGAGTCGGTTTGATAAAGAGTGAGCGGAGCAAAGCGGTCAGAGTGCGGAACCAAGCGGTTAGAAAGCGGAGCCTAAGTGACTCCGTTCAGAAATCCTGGGCTTGGATTTTTGAACGGAGTGGCTTAGGTGCAGCTTTCTGCTTGGTGGAGCACGTTTTCTCTATGTTGCCAAGAGACATTTCCGCTTCTAAGATTTCTGGGTAAGGGACTCAGGTGCAGGCTTCTGCTTTGCGGAGTGGTCCTAGTCTATATACCTGTAAAAATACGACTCATACATTAATTGTTATTTTGTAGAACGGATTTGAATTAAAGTGGAGGAACGCCTATGAAGAAAATTGCTACCAATAAATTAACCTTAATGAGTGTCATGCTGATGATCTTCACCTCAACGTTTGCATTTGATAATACATCCATTGCTTATTACACAATGGGTTATGCCGGGATTATCTGGTATGTGTTGGCCGCGTTATTGTTTTTTGTTCCATCATCGTTGATGTTTTCGGAATACGGAGCGTCACTGCGAAATGAAGCTGGCGGTGTGTTCTCGTGGTTATCAAAGTCACTGGGAACAAAATGGGCGTTCATTGGCG
This sequence comes from Lentilactobacillus kisonensis DSM 19906 = JCM 15041, assembly GCF_001434135.1. Lineage (GTDB taxonomy): Bacteria > Bacillota > Bacilli > Lactobacillales > Lactobacillaceae > Lentilactobacillus > Lentilactobacillus kisonensis. The sequence goes on from NZ_AZEB01000002.1 coordinate 105,109, forward strand.
GATTTGTCTGGATTGCCTCTTGGATAATCCTAATTGTCTCAACCGTTTCTAAAATTTGGATTATGCTCTCCACAACAATTAGTGGTGCTGATCAGACAAGCCAGTGGCGTTTGGGTGGCTTCAATTCCACTGAAACCATCGGCTTACTCAGCATTGGCTTCTTCTGTATCGTAACGTTTGTTGCGACCAAGGGACTCACCAAGGTTGCCAAACTTGCTGCTGTTGGTGGCATTGCCGCTGTTGTGCTAACAATTTTCTTCTGTGTTGCGAGTCTTGTATTGCTGGCAAAAAATGGGTTCCAACTTGCTGAGCCAATTAACTTACCGACCAGTCTATTAAAATCACCCCGGTCGAGCTATCAATCACTTAGTTCAATTGTGTCATTTCTAATTTTTGCGATTTATGCCTATGCCGGAATTGAAGCGCTTGGCGGTGTTTCGGATAAAATGAAGAATTCTAAACGGAACTTTCCACTGGCAATGGCGCTGGGGGCATTCCTAATTACAATGATTTACGCCTTATTTATCTTTTTGTGGGGGGCTTCAGCAAACTGGTCAAAGGTTTTCAACGGCTCTGGGGTTAACTTGGGGAATACGACCTATGTATTGATGAGTAATTTAGGTTATAGCCTAGGTCAGCAATTCTCATTGGGAACAGCTGGAGCGCAAACCTTAAGCTTCTGGTTCGCCCGGTTTGGTTCATTTGCCATGTTAATTAGCTATCTGGGGTCATTCTTTGTCATTGTCTACATGCCGATTAAGTCGTTTATTTTGGGAACGCCAAAAGAATTGTGGCCTAAAGCACTTCCAAAGTTAAACACTTATGGAATGCCTGCCAACGCAATGTGGCTGCAGGCGGGCGTGGTGAGCGTATTGATTGCCTTGACGTCGTTTGGTGGGAAGTCGGCAGTTAGTTTTTATAACGTATTGACGCTGATGGATAATTTATCTTCAACGCTGCCATACCTATTTTTAGTGACAGCATTCCCGTTCTTCAAGGCGAATACCACGCTGGAACGACCATTTGTTTTCTATAAACGAAAGTGGGTCTATATAACCGTCACAATCGTGGTGGATTTACTGTTGATGATTGGGGTAGCCTCAACTGCCATTTCGGCCATTTCAGAGAGCCAATACTGGAACTTGACACTTGAACTAATTGGCCCACTATTCTTTGGGATGGTTGGCTACGTCTTGTTTAGGTTATATCGGAAGCGAAGCGCAAGAACGTTGGCGGATGCAGAGATTTCTGGGGATTTTAATAAGTAAACATTATGATTATATTAAAGATAGTGCTAACGTCATGAAAATTTTTGACGTTAGCACTATTTTGGTTTTCGATTTCAATTCTTGGTAAATGCTAGAGATCCTACTAACTATTTACGTATTTAATTAGCAGAGAGGAAAATCAATTTCTTGCATTTATACGCATAACTACGTATAATGCAGATGCTTGGAGGATATTTTAATGAAAGTTACGGCTAAACAAGTCCTAGAGATGTTGGTGAATCAGGGATTTGTTGAAACGAGGATTAAGGGTGATCATCATCGCTTTGTTGATCAACATGGTCATAAAGTTACGGTACCATACTCACATTTAAAGGATGAGATTACACTTTCAACATATCGATACATCAAACAACAGGCAGGTATCAAATAATTATGAGAATGATTGGAGATCTTGATATGTCAAAAAGGATTGTCGCTTATCCAGCCGAGCTGATTCCCGATAAGGAATCACCTCAGATCTATACCGTTATTTTTCCAGATGTACCAGGGGCAATTTCTCAGGGGAAGGGGATTGCTGAGGCTATTTCAAATGGAAGTGAAGCGCTGGGGCTGATGCTGTATGATGCAAAAGAATTGCCCGGGGCAAGTAGTTTGGCCGCAATCCATCCAGATGAATCGGGAACGATTGTTAATTGGATTGCAACCGATTTGGAGGAAATCAGGCAAACGGTTCGGGAACCCGCAGTCAAAAAAAATACAACCATTCCCGGCGATTTAGCCAGAATGGCCGAACAGAAGAATATCAACTTCAGTGCCGTTCTTACAGATGCATTAAAGAAAAAATTAAAAGAATAGCTAAAAAATGAAGTGGCCTTTTGTGATAAGTCCTTCGAAAGCGAACTGGCCTAAATCAAAAATTCAAATAATTTTTGATTTAGGCCAGTTTTTTTAAAGTAGCAAGTAGCTGCGATATAAAAATCTTAATTTTTTCGGTTTTGAAATAAGCGATTATTACTCGTCATAATCCATTCGAATAATGACCGGGTCCTTCGTTAAGAAGTCGCCAACTCCGGCAAGAAACGCTTGAAAGTGGGCAGTGTTATTGTGAAATTCAACGGCTTCAGCATCTTGCCAATGTTCAATGATTTCGTACTCGTTGTCACTGCCAATTTGTTTGTAATGGTTATAACTAAGATTGCCAGCTTCACCGCGCGATCCCTGAACGAGTTTATCGATAAATGCTTCGTAATCTGATTGCATGCCTGGTTTGACGGTTAATTCAACGTTGATAACTTTCATGATTTTCCTCCTGGATGGTGATGTTTTATGGACAAGTTGATTATAACAAGTTGTTGGGGGAGAACGGTGGATTTGGTTCAGAAAATAGGTGTTCTGCGCTCGCCATGATATAGCGGAGCCGTGCTTTGAAGAACTATCGCTTAATATATAAGGGAGTCCCACTTAAAATCTTGGTTTCGGATTTCAGAGGGACTCCCTTATAAATGTGTTAAAAAATTTCCGGACGCTTATTATTTGTTAAACGTACCAGCTTCTACTTCTCTAATAAACGTTGCGAGATGATCATAATAAACATCTGGATTATCAACCATGTGGTGATGGCCACCTTCTGGGGTTGATACGAATTTAGCATTTGGAATCATTTCCGCCATTCGTTTACCCGTTTCAACTGGCATCGTTTCATGTTCACCAAAGGTTACTAAGGTTGGTACCTTGATGTCCTTCAAGTGATCAGTGAAATTCCATTCGGCTAATTTACCAGTAATGACGAATTCGTTGTCGCCTTGGAAAGCACCATAGATGTCAGTGTTTGTGACGTCAATTAAATGGGACAACTTAGAAGGTTGCTTACGATCAATGTAACCCTTATTTAAAATATCAACGTATGATTGGTATTTATCGTTGTCGTAATCATTGTTAGTTTCGCATTTCTTCATATAAGCAACTTGATCAGGTGTTAAGGCAGTTTCTCGGACTTCTTCCAAGTGTTTGGTGTAATCGTCGATTCGATCAACCATTGATGAAACGATGGCTCCCTTTAGATGTTGACCATATTTAGCGGCATATTCTTGAACTAACAAGCCGCCCCACGATTGACCAATTAAGTAGAAGTTATCTAACCCTAATTTTTCCCGGACTTCATCGACCTCGTCTAGGAAGTAATCGTAGTTCAGAATGTCTTTACGAACCTTGGGGTCACTGAAATCAGGGCTATCTGAGTACCATGAACCTAGTTGGTCGTACATGGTTACTTGAACGTTGAGCCCCTGCTTTGCGAGTTGCTTGGCAGCGTCTTCCCAGTATTCATGTTCACCACCGGGGCCACCGTGAAGGGCTAACAAGTGAATGTCGCCAGTTCCTTGAGTATTTGCCCATAAATGATAGCCATTGTCCAGGGTAATGATCTTTGTTCCTTGTCGCATGTAATCACCTGTCCTTATTATTTATATTTGCATTTATAGTTATGATAGCACGACAAGAGTGCGGAACCAAGCGGTTAGAGTGCGGAACCAAGCGTTTAGAAAGCGGAGCCTAAGTTACTCCGTTCAGAAATCCTGGGCTTGGATTTTTGAACGGAGTGGCTTAGGTGCAGCTTTCTGCTTGGTGTAGCACGTTTTCACAATGTTGCCAAACTACATCTTTAATTCTTGGAAAATTCTCCAAATGGTTCTTCTCTGCGAGCCTCTGTTTTGCGGAGCGGTCCTACGCCATGATGTCAAAAAACTATCGTGATGTTTTTACTTTAGCACCGGTATTTCAATGCTCGATGCACCTAAATCAATCGTGTAAGTAATATCTTGATTGCCACGAATCGTGTAATCCATATCAGTCGCATATATGACGATACCAAGCTGATGGCCGGCGAGCAGTCGCCAGAATGTGGGCTGGAAAGCCATGTCAAAGGTATATCGCTGATTAGGCTGTAATTCATCTGCTTTGTAGTTGTTGGTGCGGTTTTGCATATTCATATGTGAATCGGTGAATTTCTTGAACGCCGAAGCCTTCTTGGTTGGCAGGAACTCCTTTAGATCATCCTTCCGCCAGTGATAGCTGGTGAGAATTTGTTGAGGCGCTAGCACTTGGGGAACAGCAGTTAGGCGTTTGGCCTTACCGTAGTCAACAAGGGCAACACTCAAAAGGCCAACGTTGGCACTCGTTGAACCACGTAAAGAAATTTTAGCTTGGCCGTCGACAATGATGTCTTGGCTCAAAGGTTCTGAAACCAGCTTGATGCAGTGCTTGTCCATCTTAGAGTGGTCCTTTGTGAATAAGTCATGTTGCCATTTGTCGGTGTTAGTCGTGTAATGTTTAAATAAATCATCCGGTAACTGGTCAGTGAAACTAGTATTTTCGTTGAGGTCGGTAAAACGATCATCGGCTAATGAAATTTTCTTAACAGTTGCGTCTGTTCCCCAGTCTTTGTAAGTCGTCCAAGTTTCAGCGGCGGCGTTGTCCTGAACTAAGACGTCTGGAATGACTTTATTGGCGTCATTTTGAACGGCCAATAACTTATTAGTAAGCCAGAGATTAACGATGTCCGTGTAATCAACTGATCTGAAGTTATTTAAATATTCGTGTTGACCCTGATGAAGAATCAACTTTTGGGTAATGGCTTCTTTTTTGAGGCGATTACGCAAATTATAAACGTGGGATAGTTTAACGTTCCAGTCGTTCAGACCATGGATCAGTAACATGTCCGCTTTGATATTGACGTCTTTTAATAAGTTTCTAGCATCCCAGAACGAATTATAACTACCTGATTTTCGATCCTGACCACTTGTTAATTTTTTGAGCTGTTCTAGCCAGGTATCTTTAATCTTGAGGTAGTCAGCCGCAGATTGTTCCCGACTAAAGGTCAATTCGCCAAGGACGTCTGTATCTTCACCCTGAAAGCCACCGGGGGCGACTACCAAGCCATTTTCGCGGTAATAGTCGTAGTAATTAGAGATGCCAGCTTCAACAATAGCAGTCTTCAAACCAGAAACTCCGGTCATGGCAGCGGCTGTTGACAGCGTGCCTAAATATGAACGGCCGGTCATACCAACGTTGCCGTTGCTCCACCAGGCGCTGATAGCAACTTGGTCGTGGCGATTAGTAAACGCTTGGCGATCGCCATGAAGCCACTCAATAATTGACGTTGCACTAATGGTTTCATCACGAGTACCAGTTGTTCGGACACCATCAGAATCTTTGGTGCCCACGCCAGAAGAAATGACCACGGCAAATCCACGGGCTAGGAAGTAGTCGTTTAGTGAATACGTCCAAGTCTTAACAAACGTTTCTTCGGCAACCTCCGTGGTTCCTTTTGCTGAACGGGGGTTGGGTAAGTTGGTGGGGGCAGCTGGCGCCTTAACGTCGTCATAGGTCAAATCATTGGGGACTTTTCGCGTTAGTGGCTTGTTAACTTTGTGGGTGAGGGCGTCAGCTTGCTTGTCGTTAGTTCCTTGGTCATAGGGGCTAGCTGTGAAGACAACCGGTACCTTCAGGCCATTATTGGTTTCGGCTGGTCGGGTAATTTCAGCTTTTAAGAGGTCGCGTTTCCCATCATGATCGTTATCAAGTGGTGCTTCCACGTAAACAACTTCGTGAATGAGCTTGTCAGTATCGAACACCGCCTGAGATTTACCGTTAAAAATTAATGGTCGTTTAAGCGAATCGTCATCGTTAAATTGATGGTAGTAGCCCTGGCCGGCAAGAAAGTCGATCAGTGTTTGGCCGAATTTTGTCCGGGTGTTTAATAATTTGTACCAGGCATCGATTAAGTGATTCCGGTCCAAAGTGGTGGGGACATCAGCGATTGGTAGCTTCAGCTTTTTCATTGTGGCAAGTGGCTCATCAAGCGTGAAGTCTAAGCCAACCTCAAAGCCCAACAATTGTAAGCCAACGTTATAGAAAGCAAGCTTGGTGACAGATTCTTGACTAGTTGTGTACTCGTAAGCATTCAGTTCAGGGGTTGCCATCAGATTCGAGACTTTTTGGACCCGGGTAGAGAGTCCCTGCTTTTCGAGATAAAACTTCAATAGAAATTGGCGAAATAACATGACCGGATCGGCAATCTTAGAAGTCCGAGCGGTTAAGAAACGAATGTCCGTTAGCTCAGTAACAATTTGATCGTGGGTTGTGGGAACGTAGGCAAACTGATTAATTTTCATGAAATGACCTCCAAAAATAAAGTGAGCGGAGCAGAGCGGTTAGAAACTGGAACATAAGTCTCCTCTAACAGAAATCCCCGGTTTTGGAATTTTTGACCAAGGTGCTTATGTGGAAGTTTCTGCTCTGCGCAGCTGTCCTAGAAAAAGTGAGCAGAACAAAGCGGTTAGAGATCGGAGCGTAAGTCTCCTGTAACGGAAATCCCTGGTTCTGGGACTTTGTTACAGGTGCTTACGCGCAGATCCCTGCTTGTGCAGCTGTCCTAAACCAACAATTAGAAACATTATACATTACTTTATGGGGTCATGAATTTCGGTAGCAAAATTTAATTGTGGAATCCATCACAAACTTATTGCATTTATTGGATATAAAGATTAGCCTTAAATGTGTAGTAAGCGTTTACGCAAATTGTCTGAAGGGAGTAACTGACTAATGGCAACAATCATTTCCACTCTAAAGGAATCTGGTGATGAGAATCGGGTCGCAATCACACCAGATGTGACTAAAAAATTGGTTCACAATAAGTTTCAAGTATTAATCGAAAAGGGGGCTGGTGACAGCGCGTCTTTTTCTGATCAGGCATACATTGATGCTGGTGGCGAGGTTGTTAGCCGAGATGAAGCACTTGAGAAGGCTAACTTAATTGCTGTCATCAATCAGCCAGATGAAGCAACTCGCAGCAAAATTAAAGCTGGTCAAATTCTTATTGGGTTATTGGGGGCGTTGATTGACACGGATGCCATTCAGCAGCTAGCTAAGCAGCAGGTAACAGCATTATCGTTCGAATTGTTACCACGGACGATTTCGCGGGCTCAAAGCATGGATGTTTTGAGTTCGCAGGCTTCAATTGCTGGCTATAAAGCGGCTTTAGTAGCGGCTGATACGTTCAAACGTTATTTTCCAATGATGATAACCGCTGCTGGCACCGCCAAGCCTGCTAAGGTGCTGGTTTTAGGAACTGGGGTTGCCGGGTTGCAAGCGATTGGAACGGCCAAACGGCTAGGGGCCATTGTTTCTGGCTACGATGTCCGACCAGCATCTCGCGGGGAAGTTGAATCGTTAGGAGCCCAATTTCTAACTAGCTCCATCAATGCGGTAGGTGAGGGTGGCTATGCCCGTCAATTGTCCGCTGATGAGCAGAAGCAGCAACAAGAAGAGTTGATTGGCTTTATTAAACAAAATGATATTGTCATCACAACCGCTCAAGTTCCTGGTAAGAAGCCACCGCTGTTAGTGCCACAGGCCGCGATTGACGTTGCTAAGCCAGGAAGTGTCTTCGTTGATTTAGCTGCGAGCGATTTAGGCGGTAACGTTGCTGGTTCTAAACCGGATCAAACAGTTAAAACGGATTCTGGTGCTCAAATTATTGGCGCAGGTAACTTAGCCAGTGAGCTTGCAACCTCCGCTTCTGAAATGTTTGCAAAAAACGTTCAAGCGGTTATTAATGATTTGGCGGATAAAGAGGCAAAGCTCAACATTGATCTTGAAGACGAGGTTATGAGCCAGTTGGTTGCAACTGATCATGGTGAAATTATTTCTAACCGGCTTAGAGCGGCTTTGAATTTACCAGCCAAACAATCAGCAAAACAGGAAGCCACGACTGATGAAGGCAACCAATCAACTGATAAGGGGGACCAATAATTATGAGTCAAGAATTATACACAAATTTAGCTATATTTGTATTGAGCCTGCTTGTTGGATTTGAAGTAATGAGTAAAATTCCGTCAACATTGCAAACACCAATGATGTCTGGTGCTAACGCAATTCATGGCGTGGTTGTCGTTGGTGCGTTTGTGATTGCCGCAGAAGCCAGCAATTGGTACTTTTATGTATTAGCGTTCTTGGCTGCATTTTTTGCCGCTGTCAACGTTGCTGGCGGCTACACGGTTACCGATCGGATGCTCGGGATGTTTAACCGACCAAAAAAGCAGCCGAATTCGGCTGATAAAGGAGGCAATAAATAATGTCAATGCTTAAAACGATTGCCTCCTTAATTTATTTATTGTCGGCAGTTTGCTACGTCATTGGTGTTCACATGATGCGTTCACCCAAAACGGCACGTAAGGGTAATTTGCTGTCCGGTTTAGGAATGGCGATGGCGGTTGTGATGATCTTAGTGGAAATTATTGCTAAGGGTACGATCACAACGATTGGCTGGGCGGTTTTGTTTGCCGGCCTGTTAATTGGTATTTTGTACGGGGTTATTAAGGCCCGCAAAGTCCCAATGACCGACGTGCCTCAATTAGTATCGCTATTTAACGCCGTTGGTGGTGGTGCTGCTGCAACCATTGGGATTTTTGATTACACCAATGAAGCGGTCGGGACCTCTTTAAGTTTGGCTTTTTCAATTCCGGTACTGCTAGATATTATTATTGGTGGTATTACCTTTTCAGGATCGCTAATTGCGACTGGTAAATTGTCAGGTCACGTTTCTGGCAAGCCAATTGCCTTTCCAGGCGATAAACTTCTAAATGGAATCGCTGTTTTTGCAATCATCATTGCTGGCGTGTGGATGATTGGGTTCCCGTCCGCTTATTGGCCAATGATTCTGGCATTATGTGCAAGTTTGATTTTCGGCCTCTTAATGACACTGCCAATTGGTGGTGCCGATATGCCGGTGGTTGTTTCGCTGTTAAACGCGTTTACGGGTCTGGCAGTTGCCTTTGCTGGGTTTGTCATTGATAATCAAGTCTTAATCATTGCCGGAGCATTAGTTGGAGCTGCCGGAACGATTTTGACCCTGCAGATGGCGGAAGCGATGAACCGGTCAGTTGCGAATATTATTGCTGGTGGTTTTGGCGGTGGTGAATCTAGCACTGGCGGGGCTGGCGATGATGTTCCGGTCAATGTTAAGAAAACCAGTCCCGACGATGTTGGGATGCAGTTGGCTTATGCCCATAATGTCATGATTGTGCCTGGTTATGGCTTGGCGGCTGCTCAGGCACAACATGAAGTGGCTGAGCTGGCCAAGTTGTTAACAGATGCTGATATTAACGTCAACTACGCAATTCACCCAGTTGCTGGTCGGATGCCTGGTCATATGAACGTGCTATTGGCGGATGTTAACGTGCCGTACGATCAGATGAAACAATTAGATGAAGCCAATTCAATGTTTGAAAATACGGATATCTCATTGGTCATCGGGGCAAACGACGTCACCAACCCATTGGCTCGGGAGAAGGGCAATGCAATTTCTGGGATGCCAATCTTAGATGTTGATAAGTCCAAATCGGTTGTTGTGATTAAACGTTCGATGAGCACCGGTTATGCAGGCGTTCAAAACCCACTGTTTAGTGAAGATCAAACCAGTATGATGTTTGCGGACGCTAAGAAGGGCCTGCAGGAGATTATTGCGGCGACGAAGGGATATTTAGAGTGAGCAGAGTGCGGAACCAAGCGTTTAGAAAGCGGAGCCTAAGTTACTCCGTTCAGAAATCCCGGGTTTGGATTTTTGAACGGAGTAGCTTAGGTGCAGCTTTCTGCTTGGTGTAGCACGTTTCTGCAATGTTGCCAAGAAATAGAAATCCCTGGGCTTGGGATTTTTGAGCGGGACGGCTTAGGTGCAGACTTCTGCTTTGCGGAGCGGTCCTTAACCCATAAAATGTCGAACGATCAGGTCTGTGATGCTGAATTTGTAGGAAACGTCACTCGCAAAATTTCTCTGACAAAACTAATTAAATAGATCAAAAAAGAGCAGCCAGGAAACCATGCAACGATTTTCTGGCTGCTCTTTACGATTCTCGACGATTAGAATTATTCCGGTAAGCCAGCGGCGTCTTTCCAACCAGTTGTTTAAATACCTTAATAAAATAAGTAACATTATTAAATCCAGTCATCAACGCAATATCAGTTATTGAAGGTGTCTTTCTAACTAAGTACTTCTTGGCTTCGGCTACCCGGCGGTTATTAATGTAATCGGTGATAGTCAAACCAACGGCTTCTTTGAACTTTCTTGAAAGATAGGTTGGGTTAGTTCCAACCTCGGTGGCAATTTGCTGTAAGGCGATGTGGTGACCTAAATTGAGTAGCATGTAATCAATTGCTCGTTTGATCATTGGACTATAACCATTCGTAGAAAGGGTAGCGACTAATTTGCAATAGGCTAATGCCATTGCAGTTGTTAGGGATTGAAGTCCGGTGACAGTGTTCTGGCGTTCAATTAGAAGCGCGTATTTTTCAGAAATTGCGTTTAAGTATACCGGATGAACGCCACCTTGATGAGCGGCAATGCGGCAAAGGGTGTTGTAGACAAAACAAATGTTTTTAGTTGATCTGAGTGGCTTGTTGGGAATCCGATTAGAAAATAGCTCAGTGATTCTATTGATTGATGAGTTCTGTTGTTTGACTGCCAGCTCATCGCCTGAAGCAATGGCAGTCATTAATGCTTGTTCTGCGGCGTAACGGCGCTCAATTTGAGCTTTATCTTGGGCGTTAATAATTGTAATGGGGTTTGGTAGGGAGGAGGCGTTTTTTTCTGTGATGGTCGTTTGATTTGGTTGGTAGAGCTTGTGATTAAATAAATTGACCAATAAGGTCCCAATGTCACCGATTTTTGCTGGCGATAAAATTGGGAGTCCTTGATAAAACTGTTCAAGCTGGCTGCTTTCACTCACCGTCAGTGAGTTGGCAATTAAAATATTATTGAGTTCATCATGGCTGACTGTTTTAGTAATGAAGGGGCCAGCAACGATGATTCCTGTTTTTGGGGCCATCGTGGTTAATTTAATGATTAGATATTCTAATTTTGTGGCAGCAATGTAGTGGTTATAACCAGAAGAATTGAGAGAATTGCTTAATTTCTTAAATGGGAATGAACCATAGAATTTAGTTGCGGCACGGTCGTCAGTTAACGTAATCAGTGGCTGGCCATCTGGGTTATAGACAGTGATATCAATGCCAGTTGCCGAATAAAATAGTTTGGCAGTGCGCTGGTAATCGGCTTTTTTCAAAAAATCAGCTCCTTAAAATGACAACGGTTACACAAAAGTAATGATACAACTATTTATGTAAAAATAGTATAAGAATTTTAACTCAACTTCCGTTATGATTTACTCATCGAAGAAATGATAGTAACGATGTTGGTTAAAATTTGAATGGAGGAATTCATTAATGCTATACCCAATTGCAACCCCAACCAGAGCACTTTTAGATTTATCAGGTCTTTGGAAATTTATGATTGATGAAGAATTGACCCCAATAGACGTTAATAAGCCTTTGCCAACGGAAGATGTGATTTCCGTCCCAGCGTCATTTAATGACCAGACGGCGTCGCAAAAGATTCGCGACCATTCCGGTTATGTTTGGTATGAAACCAATTTTGAAATTGCAAAACCATTACGTTCACAGCGGTTAGTTTTGAGATTTGGATCTGCCACTCACGAAGCGTGGGTTTATCTAAACGGTCAAGAAATTACCCATCATAAGGGCGGCTTTACGCCGTTTGAAGTTGAAATTAATGACTATCTACAGGATAGTAACAACCGCTTGACGGTTAAGCTGAGTAACTTACTCGATTATTCAACGTTGCCGGTTGGCCATTATAGTGAATCAAAGGATGAGAACGGCCATATTGTCCGCAAAGTGGATGAGAACTTTGACTTCTTCAACTATGCTGGCCTGCAACGCCCGGTTAAAATTTACTCAACCCCTCAAGCACACATTGATGATATTGTGATTGTCCCGAGCGTTGATCTGGCTGATCATTCAGCTAGTGTTCACACAACTGTTAAATCAAGTGATGACTTCGACGAAATTCACGTGGCCATTTTGGACCAGGCGGGCAAAGTCGTTACTAGTGGCACTGGCGAGGATCAAACATTAGCGATTCGTGATGTTAAGTTGTGGCAGCCCTTAAACGCTTACCTCTATACGGCCAAGGTTGACGGCATTCAAAATGGAAAGGTTGTGGATACTTATTCAGAACCATTTGGTGTTCGTAAAATTGAGGTCAAGAATGGACAGTTCCTAATTAACGGCGAACCCTTTTACTTTAAGGGGTTTGGTAAGCACGAAGATACCTATGTTCACGGCCGGGGATTCAACGAACCGGTGAACGTCTTAGATATTAACCTGATGAAGGATATGGGCGCTAATTCGTTTAGAACTTCGCATTATCCTTATTCAGAGGAAATGATGCGTTTGTGTGACCGGGAAGGAATCGTTGTCATTGATGAAACCACCGCGGTTGGATTGATGGTAACGTTTGGCTTTGACGTGAATATGTTTGCCGACGACGATTATGAGGATACAACTTGGAAAGAGTTAAAGACTGCTGAAGCCCATCGGCAAGTCATCCGGGAATTAATTGATCGGGATAAAAACCACGCGTCTGTCGTGATGTGGTCAATCGCAAATGAAGCAGCGACATTTTCGAAAGGGGCTCATGATTACTTCAAGCCGTTATTCGATGAAGCCCGTGAGTTAGATCCCCAGAAGCGACCATGTACGTATACGAGTATTATGATGGCAACCCCAAAGACGGATGAATGTATTGATTTGGTTGATGTCATCGCATTGAACCGATACTATGGCTGGTACATTGGCAATGGTGATTTGAAGACAGCTGAAACGGCAACCCGGGATGAATTGAAGGAATATCAAAAGCAGTATCCTGACAAGCCAATTATGTACACGGAATACGGTGCTGATACGGTTGCGGGTCTTCATAGCAAATACGGCGAACCATTCTCGGAAGAATTCCAAGAGGATTATTACCGGATGTCCAGTAAGGTCTTTGACGAAATTCCAAATTTTGTTGGCGAACAGCTGTGGAATTTTGCAGACTTCCAAACTAAATTTGGTATTCAGAGGGTTCAAGGCAACAAAAAGGGAATCTTCACAAGAGCAAGGGAACCAAAGATGGTTGTTCGCTATCTGAAGAATCGTTGGACGGGAATTCCGAATTTGGGGTACAAGACTAAGTGAGCGGAGCAAAGCGGTTAGAAGCTGGAGCCTAAGCCATCACGACCGGAAATCCCGGTTTTGGATTTTTGGTCGTGATGGCTTAGGTGCAAGCTTCTGCTTTGCGGAGCGGTCCTAATCTATGTAGCCTAGAGCAACTACTAAGACGGGGTTGGGTTTGAGGCAGAGAAGGCTTCGGTGCAAGTTTCTGCTTTGCGAAAGCAATCCCAATCTATGTAACCTAGAACAATCACCAGATAGGTGACATTTCCGTCGTACCAAATTAGCACGTTCCGCATTATTCAAAAAGCCTTCGCCAACAGATCACCTCACTAAATAAAATCAAGCTAACTCATGAAGCTCCGAGAGTAATTATTCCCTCTCGAGGCTTCTTTTTGTTAAGGCGACCAATCGATTATGTTAAACTGAGTACAATCATTATTTACGAAATCGTCAAGACAGAATAGGAAGAGATAGATGGGGTTTATTGGGCAAATTGCGTTAATTTTAATAGCAACTCTGCTTGCTGCAGCAATTAGTCAACGAGTAGGGATGCCGGCCGTTATCGGGCAGCTAATCGTTGGCGTGATTCTGGGACCGGGCGTTTTTGGTATCTTGCAAAACACTCATTTGATGCATGCTGGTTCTGAAATCGGAGTTATCATTTTAATGTTTATTGCAGGGATCGAAAGTGATTTGGATCTGCTTAAGAAATATTTTAAGCCAGCCATCAGTGTCGCAGCAATTGGGGTTTTATTTCCAATGGTTGCGTTCTATGCTTATGGGGAGTTGATGGGTCAAGGATTTGAGCGGGCGATCTTTTGGGGCGTCATTTTCGCAGCAACTTCCGTTTCAATTAGTGTGGAGGTATTGCGGGAATTTAAGAAGCTTAACACAAAGGAAGGTGCTACGATCCTTGGGGCAGCAGTGGTTGATGATATTATCGCGGTTATCTTACTCAGTATCTTCGTCAGCTCATTTGGAGTCAGCGGGGATCACGCGCCTAATTTATTGGTTGCAACGATTTTGCAGCTGATTTACTTTTTAGGAGTTATCGTATTAGTGAAATGGGTGGCGCCAGTCATCCTGCGGTTTGCGGAGCGGATTCCCGTCCATGGTTCAGTGGCAATCACATCGTTGTTTCTATGCCTCTCAATGGCATGGTTAGCTGATGTGATTGGCCTGAGTTCAGTGGTTGGCGCGTTTTTCGCTGGGGTTGCGGTTTCGCAAACTAAATTTCAAACCGAGGTTTCCAGTAGTGTGAGTTCAGTCGGCTATACGTTCTTTATTCCGATTTTCTTTGTTAGCATTGGGCTTGATATGGAATTTAGTGGCGTGATTAAGAACCTAGGCTTTATTGTGATCATGACACTATTGGCAATTGTTACTAAACTCTTTGGTGGGGCAGTTGGCGCGGCAATAACCAAGATGGATTGGCACAGCTCATTTGTGATTGGTTCGGGGATGGTTTCCCGGGGCGAAATGGCGTTGATTATTGCGCAAATTGGTTTGTCGGCTAACTTGATGGCTAAGAACTTATATTCCGAAATTATTATTGTCATTGTGTTATCGACAATTGTTGCGCCACTGTTATTGAAACGGACTTTAAAAGTATAATATATGGTAAGGATTTGAAAGGAGAATGACTTATGGTTACAGAATATGCAAGTGGTGCTGTTGTCTATGAGGTTAAGGACGATCAGGTTCGATACTTATTATTGAGAAGTGCGACTGATGATTTCTGGGGATTCCCCAAGGGACACGTTGAAAAAAATGAAAATTTGATTCAAACGGCGGTTCGGGAGATTCGCGAGGAAACTAACCTGAAAACGATCATTGATACGACTTTTAAGGATAAGCTTGAGTATGATATGAAAAACGGCCATCACAAGGACGTGACGCTGTTCGTCAGCAAGGTTCATCCCGATGTCAAAGTAACTAAGCAAGATGAAGAAATTAACCAATACGGTTGGTTTAGTTATCAGGAGGCTTACGACACGCTGTCATATGATAATCTTAAGCAGCTATTGAAACGGGCGGATAACTATATTCGTAACAAAGAAAGTATTGGGGCCTGATGCATGACTAATCGAGTGTTTGTGATAACGGGGGCAGCTGGGAGTGGTAAAACCACCGTGCGTAATTATCTCCATGATAAGTTTCATATGACTAAAGTGATTACCCATACCACGAGAAATCCCCGGGACCATGAAAAAGATGGGGTTGATTATTATTTTGAAACCAAAGAATCATTTTCTAAGAATCATTATTTGGAGTCGGTTACTTATGCTGGCAATTTCTATGGCTCATCGTATGAAGGACTAGAAGAAGCTTGGAAGAAGTCACCGTTTGCCTGTATCGTTTTAGACACTGCGGGGGCCATTACATATAAGGAAAAATTAGGCGATCAGGCGGTGATTATTTACCTTAAAGTTGGTGATACAACTGAGTTGCGGAAGCGGATGGAATGTCGGGGTGACAATTCAGCAATGGTTGCCAAACGGATTCAAAGTAAAGAATATTTACGGGATCTAGAAATGCCAGTGGCGTTAGAGGGTAAAGCTTATGAAATCGTTAATACTGATCTTCAGAAAACCCAACGCAAAATCGATAAAGTCGTAACCCAATACCTAACCGAACCGATGGGATAGTTGTTGCGAGCTGTTAAATATGATAGTATTTTGTTAAATGGTAATAATTACGATAATCGGAATATGAAATGGACTGACTGTGGTTTGCTGGCAGATGGGAGTCGGCTAATCAAACCGCAATCAAATTTTTAGAGGTGAAATCAGATGCCTTCAGCAGTTAAAGAAGCAACAAGTGTTTTAAAGAGTAATCATTTTAAAATAACAAAGCAGCGGATGGCCATGCTTGAATTTTTGGTCAATACCGCCACAAAAAAGTTCGTTGAAGTGACCAGCATTGATAATTTCATGCGGCAGACTTTTCCTAACATGAGCCATAATACGATTTACCGCAATATTTCTGAGTTTGCGGAATTAGGAATCGTTGAACGGCAAGTCCAAGGCGATCGGGCGTCAGTGAAGTTTCAGTGTGATTTTGAACAGGAACACCATCATCACTTTATTTGTAGTAACTGTGGTAAGGTGATTGAGCTAAAAGACTGCCCACTCAGCAAGGAAATCACCGACCAACTTGGTGGCTGCAAAGTAACCGGTCATTTATTTCAAATCTATGGTCTGTGTCCTGAGTGCGCCCAACTTAACGAATAATTAACTAAAAATTTACCAATCGTTCAGGTTAATGTGCGATAATTGGTCTACTAAATCTGAATAAGGAAGTTTTTGTGAATGGATAATCGAATTCCACCATTAATAACGCCGTTTGCCATTTTGTCAATTTCACTGGCACTCGGAGCAACAAACGTCGTGGTTAATAAGGTAACGTCCACGAACGAAGGAACGCCTACGACCACGCAAACTACGAATCAAAAAAATACCTCCAACAAAATATTTGGTACACCTAAAAAGAAGGATAAGGCTGACACCGATAAGGAAAAGGAAAAAGCTAAGGAATCATCTGAAAAGGCGGCCAAGGAATCGTCTGAAAAGAAGGCGGAAGAGGAGTCAAAAAAGGCCTCCTCTGCAAAAGCCGAATCAGATAAGGCAGATCAAACCAGTGACGATACCGATACGAATACTAATACAACTACCGGGACCAAAAAATCTACTGGTACGGATACCCGGGATAACAACACGAACAAGAGCAACACAACTAAAAGTAATCAAACAACTGGTGAAACGACCAATAAGGGTAATAACCAGACGACTAATGACGATAATAACCAAACCGGCACAACCGATAATAACTCTGATACCACAACCGGCAACACGACCACTGGAACAACTGGCGGCAATACTGGCAATACCACTGGGAACACAACGACTACCCAGGGCGGCGAAGGGGGTAATCAATAGTGTTTAGTTTTTTGGACATGGTTAATCATTATCTTGGTTATTTCAACATTAACGTTAAGCTTAAAAGCCGGATTTATACGATTCTGGGTGCTTTTGGCGATCTATATTTGTTTTACATTAGCCTTCGCTTCTTAAAAAATAGCTACCTTAAACAGGGATCACTAATCTTACTAGTGGCAATTGTTTTGCTGTATTTTACGATTTGCAACTTCTTTTATTACTTTACGAAGCACCAACCATGGTTTGATATTTCACCTAAATTAGCTAAGTGGCTGCATATTCAAGAGCATCCCCAAGAGACGCAGGTGAACTCGCGAATGGGATCAACGGTTGTTCCGGAAGCGCGGCCCAATAACATCGCTGCCAACGGGCTATTTGATGATTCACACTTGTTGCCAGCCAAACTTGAAGTGACCACTTCTGAGCAGCAAAATATTGATCGGTTAGCGGCCCAAATGCAACGGGAGGGTCTTTTCCGTTCAGACTACGATGGTATGGATGATCGAAAGATTTATGAACTGTTAAAGGTTAATGACGGTAAGCCAATTTTTGCAATTGGTAAGGATGTCTTGATGCCATATTTTGAAATGCGTCGGCAGGGGTTATCGCTGGTTGTGTATTGTGGCATGAATCAGGCGGAAGTATTTCCGGTTGGCGAAATCAAACGGGTCGGCTTACAGTCAGTTGAGTCGCTTGACCTGTCACGGGTGAAATTGTACCTCGCGTCAGTAACGCTGGTCGGCGGACCGTATAAACAAATCGGTCGGGCAGGGGTTATTGAAGCGCCACAAGCTTATACCGTCCGGGCGACGGTCGCATACAAAAAACGAGCGTAATGGCGCTGAGCTAGCGTCTTAAAAGGACTTAAAACTCATTGACATCGTAAAAAAGACAAGCTTTTCGGAATCTAATCTAAGATTCCGAAAAGCTTGTTTTTGCAAATAGCCCAATTAACCGTCTATTGACTAGTTAGGGAGACACTGAGGTCCCCTAATTAAATTGTCAAGAACTATTTAGGGGACCAAACAAAATATGGTATAATGATTATAATTGAAAATAAGAAGGGATGCTAATGAGTGGGCAATTAGCTCAACACGAGCTTACTGAAAAGTTTTTTGACTTGTCGTTACTATTTGCATTAGATATGCAAGGCAAGGATAACCCGTCGTTGTTATTTCAAGGCCAGGGAAATATTTTGTTGGCACTTGATGAAAAAGCGTCGATGTCCCAGCGTGAATTAGCTGAGAAGCTACAAATCAGCCCGCCGACCATCACTGAATTTGTTAATAAATTAGTTAAGAAAGACCTGGTCACAAAAACCCGTTCTCAAAAAGATAAACGGGTTGTCATTGTTAGCCTGACTGGTGCGGGCAAGCATGCAGTGGCTGCGGTTGATCACTCCGATTTATCCGGCTGGCAGTATCTCTCACCCCAACAGCAGGCTCAAATGGCAACCTTGATGGAAATTATTATCCACGGGCTGACGCAAAAATATAGCGATCCAACCAGCAAACAGATTTTAGCCAGTATGCGGCGGCAATTTTTCAAGCTGGTGTTATCAGAGCCTGATAATTAATTGGAAGACTTTCCAATTTAGGCTTAAGGATGGAAAGGCTCTTTGAAAGCGGAATGGTTTCTAGTGGATTTGGCGTGGTGGGATAAAAAATTGGGGCACGGAAAATTCCACTGGTTGCGGGATTTACCCGCTGAAAATGGTGATCCACCGGTTGATTAAAAAATCACATTGAGGTAAAATTTTTGTTACATTTTTTTGACCAATGAGAACTTTTAACATAATATGGAATTAGTATCATTCTTAGGCAATTCTAATGAAGCCTAATATATTGGAGGAAATAACATGGCAATGATCGAATTTCAAGATGTCCAAAAGTACTATGGCGACTTTCATGCGCTTAAGGATATTAATCTAAAAATTGAAGCAGGGGAAACGGTTGTTTTAATCGGCCCTTCAGGATCAGGAAAATCCACGCTTATCCGGACTGTTAATGGCCTCGAAAGAATTCAAGAAGGCAAACTGATCGTTAATGGTCAGGACTTAGCTGACCGTAAAACTGATATTAACCGAATTCGCAAGAACGTTGGCATGGTTTTTCAGCATTTTAATTTGTATGCGAACAAGACCGTTTTAGAGAATATCATGTTGGCACCAAGAATCGTATTGCATCGCCCAGAAGCGGAAAATAAAGAAACGGCAATGCAGCTGCTTGACCAAGTTGGCCTCCGTAGTCAGGCCAATAAGTTACCAGCTAACCTTTCAGGTGGTCAGCAACAACGAATTGCGATTGCCCGTTCGCTGGCAATGAAGCCGAAATGTCTGCTATTTGATGAACCAACCAGTGCGCTTGACCCTGAAATGATTGATGACGTATTGAACGTTATGAAAGATATTGCGAATGATTCAGATATGACGATGTTGGTTGTGACTCATGAAATGGGGTTTGCCCGTGAAGTTGCTAACCGGGTTGTTTTCATGGATGATGGGCAGATCTTGGAAGATGATAGCAGTGATAAGTTCTTTGATGGTGAGCCAACCAATGAACGTGCCCGACAATTTCTTGGCAAGATTATTACGCACTAAAATCGGTATTGGGAGGTCACATCATGAAAAAAGTCTTTTCAAAAATAGGGTTACTAGTTGCCTTGACTGTGATGGTCATTTCATTGGGTGCGTGCAGCAGTTCGGCTTCCAAGAAGAACGTTCTGCAAGATGATAAGCAGTCAAAGACCATTACCTGGGGCGTGAAAGCCGACACTAAGCTGTTTGGCTTGATGGATGTTAAGGATAATCAAATTAAGGGGTTTGAAATTGACCTTGCAAAAGCGATGACGAAACAGATTCTTGGAAAGAATGGCAAAGCCCGCTTCTTACAAGTTACTAGTCAAACGCGGATGCCGCTGCTTAGAAATGGTAACATCGATGCCATTATGGCGACAATGACCATTACCCCAGAGCGGGCAAAGCAAGTTGATTTTTCCCGATCGTATTTTGATGCCGGGCAAGCAATCCTAGTTAAGGATGGTAGCCCAATTAAGAATGTTCGTGATCTAAATAAAAAGGGCGCCGTGGTTCTTGGCGTTGTTGGTTCTAACTCAGTTCAAAATATTGGCAAGTTCGCGCCCAAAGCGAAGGTGTTACAATTATCAGATTATTCCCAGGCGTTAACCGCTTTAAAGTCTGGTCAAGGTGAGGCGCTGACAACTGATAACGGAATTCTTTACGGGATGTCATTAGAGAATCCTGGCTATTCAGTAGTTGGTGGAACCTTCACTAACGAACCATACGGAATTGCCGTTGATAAGGGTCAAGCACCACTGAAAAACGCTATGAATCAAGCATTGACCAAGGTTGAAAAGTCTGGTCAGTACAATAAATTACTCTATAAATGGTTCCATCGAGTTAAGGGCTTTGACTTAAAGGGGGCAGAACGATGATCAGTATTTTTCAAAATTATGGTGGCGCGCTCTTATATGGATTAGGCCAGACACTTTTATGTAGTATCATTGCGCTGATTTTCGCGCTTATTATTGGATCGGGATTTGCCATTCTTGAGGTCGTCCCCAATAAATTTTTAAGAATCATTGCCAGGATTTACATTGAAGTCTTTCGAAATATTCCATTGCTGGTTATCACGATGTTCTTCTACGTGGTTATTCCAATGTATATCGTTGAAATCAGTGGCTTTGTTTCTGGGACCGTGGGCTTAATTCTCTATTCGTCAGCGTTCATCGCTGAAACCGTGCGTTCAGGAATTCAATCCGTTGATCCCGGTCAGATGGAAGGATCGCGGGCAAATGGGCTGACTTTCTGGCAGTCAATGAGATACATTGTGTTACCACAGGCGTTTAGATACGTTATTCCGCCACTGGGTAATCAGTTTATTAACTTGGTTAAGAACTCATCAGTGTTGGCCTTCGTTGCCGGTTTTGATTTGATGTACCAGGGTAACGTGATTGCGTCTGATTCCTTACAGAGTATGAGCACGTATCTCTGTGTTGGGGTTCTGTACTTGATTTTGACTTTGCCGCTGAGCTATTATATGCGGCATCTCGAAAAGAAATTAGCCTAGAGGAGGAATGGTAATATGTTAACGGTATTAGGTGCATATTCATGGATTAACATCCGGTTCCTTCTTGAAGGAGCTTGGGTAACTATTCTAGTATCAGTTCTGTCAATTATTTTGAGCTACATATTTGGACTGATCTTGGGGGTTATCCGTTACGTCGAAATTAAGTATGTATCGGCGATCGTTGGGTTTGTAATTGATATTATCCGGAACCTGCCACTTATTTTGATTATCTTCTTCACGTATTTTGGGTTACCAAATATTGGCTTCAAGCCAGATCCAATATGGGCGTCGATCATTGCCATGGCGATCTTTGAATCGGCGATGGTGGCCGAAATTGTTCGAGCCGGCATTAATTCAATTCCAGTCGGACAAATGGAAGGCGCCCGGGCAAATGGTTTGTCGTACTGGCAATCATTACGGTACATTATCTTACCGCAGGCGGTTAAAAACATGATTCCAGCGATTGTGAGCCAATTTATCTCATTGGTTAAGGATACGTCGCTGGCGACGATCATTGTGTTACCAGATTTGATGAACCACGCTCAGATTATTTATGGCCAAAATACCAACTACACGATCCCAATGTTCTTGGCACTGGCAGTCATGTACTTCATTGTTTGTTACTCACTGTCGTTGCTATCACGATACCTTGAGCATCGAATTGGGTCATCCAAGAAGGGCGCAGACGAGGCGGAGATTGTGGCGCAGGAAGCACAGCGATAAATTAATTATTTATAGATATTTAAGTGAATCACAACCATTCATCCGGAGAAGATGGGTAGTTGTGATTTTTTAGTATATGTTGACCAGTTTGTAAGCGCTTTATGTTGGAATAAAATTGCTGAAGGGGTGCAAGTGTATACATTTTTTGTATAGACTATATACAAATTTTGAGGGAGGAATTTTGTCATGGATAATATTGATTATCACCAAAAGGCAAAACTGCGATGGCTTTTTAAGACCATTATGGTGGCCGTGGCAACAGTCTTGTTTGGCCTGTCGTTTAATATGATGGGAGGGGGGCAGCAGAGCGTTCTAGCTGCTGATACTTATACACCTACTAGTTACATGGATAAAGACGGAAACTGGTTGGGCGGAACCGCTGCTCAGCACGATACGTGGTTACAAAAAGTCGTTAATCTAAATTGGAAAGGTGAAGAATATGCCCAGGAAATAGGCGGTGATGCTAAGGGCACTGATTCGACAACAGGCAACCCTTATCTTGATGAATGGATGCCTGATAAGAATCTACAGAAGCTTATCTTGTTTGATATCCAACAGTATGACGAAGACATCGCAAGCGTCAATGATCTTACCAAGAATTTGTTGAATCAATATGAAACTGATTTTGTAGTTGACATCAATAGTCAGAGAGATCCAGACGACAGTTCATATTACAATGAAGTATGCAATACAAGATCCTTAGAATGCTTTCAGTATGCTACAGGTTTATCTAACATTGGTCTAAGTTCTGATAGCACTGCCAACATGTTACATTTCAATACACCGTATCATGTTGGGGCTTTATCCGATATTAGTGCTTTAGCGGAATCCAGTAAATTGAGGAATCTGAATCTTCAGATGAATAGTCTTTACGATATTAGTCCTCTTGCAACAAAAAAACTCAACGTAGTAACGTTAGCATATAATCATATAATTGATCTTTCACCACTGTCCTCATCACTAGAAACCATATTGTCTGGTACTTCGACTGGTTATCAGGAATATACAATGCCGGTTGCACATTTAAATCCTAATACAAACACTTTTACCACGCCATCTGTGGTTATCAAGAATCCAACTGGTGCTAATGTTCCTATCCACCCATTTTATGGGGTAGATAACTACTATGGAAAGGATCAACTCTTTACTAGCTTTAATAGCTCTTTTGAAGATTCCATTAGTACTGCATACAATGATAATTCGACGCCGAGACCGTCCGTTGATTGGACAAATTTAAGCAAGAATAACACAATTAATGATGGAGTTATGACAGTTTCATGGCATGATCCATTATTCAACAATTCGGCGTATACGTATGATGGAGTAATTATTCAACCTTACGTTCTGGATGCCGATGTTGGTAACGTTCAAGTCAATTTTAAAAATGGTGATACAGGACAGTATCTTCACCCATCGGTGTTCCTTTCTGGGCCACTAAATGATTCTTGGAACTTATCGTTGAGTGAACAGAATAGTTTTACTCTGTATACTACGAAGAATAATCCTTCTGGTGAAAACCCAAATCAGAATATTCAAGACATTATTGATAATTTAAGAGATCGTTATCAATTTAGTCAGATTTCGGTAAGCAGCCCGACAACCGGTCAGTACAAAGCCGACTCGGCTCCAACGGTTACTTATACATTTAGCAAGAAAAATGTACCAGTAGCTGTTGGCCCTGTTACAGTCCATTATCGACTTAACGATATTAATGGCGAGACCCTGGCTCCCGATCAGACACTTCCCGCTACAGGAGACACTCCTGCAAGCGGCGATCCATTTACGACAACTAATCCAACTAAATTTAATGATCCATATCAAATTGGTGATTATAAATTAGATAAGATTGTGTCAAATGGCAGTCAGAATGTCGGTGATACTACTACTGGGAAGTATACCGGTGCCTATACAAGTGATGCCCAGACGGTAACTTATGTTTATAGTAAAAAAGAGGTTCCCGTAAAAGCAGCTCAAGTAACAGTCCGCTATATTGATGCAGCAACCGGGGTACCATTGGTAAAGGATAAGATATTACCGGCAGGCGGAGAGACGGCGTTTGTGAATGATCCATTTACAACCGATGCTTTAACTAAACAAGAGTATACAAACCTGGACCAGTATACATTAACCGATGTATTACTTGGTAATACTTCCGTAGACTGGAATCATACTAGTGGCCAATATAGTGGGAAGTTTACAGATGCGCCACAAACCGTCACGTATAAGTATATAAAGAAGTATAATCCAACCCCACCTACTCCAGTAAATCCGGTTAACCCTGTAAATCCAGTTAATCCAACACCGACTCCAAACCCAATACCTTCTAATCCAACAGTAACCATACAACCAGCAACTCCTGGCATTGCCAAAAAGGGTGAAGCCGTTTACGCTTTGAAGAAGATCTACATGTATAGTAATAAGGACTTCAAGAAGAGTGAACGAGTTGCGAGTTACGCCAAGAAGCCGCGGATTAATCGACCGATGTTTGTGGTCACTGATTATGCGAAGTCGAAAGCCGGCAACTTACGTTATGTCGTTCGTGGTGTGAACCATCACAGCAAGACTGCCGGTAAGACGGGATACATCACCGCCGACTACGCCTTTGTTCGTCCAGTTTACTATCACAGTTCTCACAAGACGTTGACGATCATTAATCCACGGGGCGTCAATGAATATAAGAACAAAAACTTGACTGGTAAAGTTAAGAACTTCAAGCAGGGGACGCAACTCAAGGTTAAAGGGTTTGCAAAACACAATTTGACCACTCGTTATCTCTTGAGTAATGGTCACTATATTACTGGTAACCGCAAATTGGTGATTGCTGGCAGTCAGAAACAGCCAAAACAAATCAAAGTTAAGAAAGCTATCTACCGTTACAACAACGCCAACTTTGGTAAGCGCACGAAGCACATCAAGAAGGGCACCGTGTTGAAAGTTAAGAAGTGGGAATACTCACATCCATACTCAACCACGACCTTTGGAGCTAAACGTTATGCGGTTGCCGGTGGTTATGTAACTGCTAATAGCAAGTATGTGAGGGTAATTAAATAAGATTACGAAAAAAAGTCTATCAGATGCTGATAGGCTTTTTATGTAAAATAAATGTGATCTTTAAGTAAATTTTGAAAAATCAGAAAATCCATTTTATGAGCATCGTGAATTAGGTATACGACATATATTAAAATAGGTCGTATACCACGAGTTGACCGAGAAAATGATCTATTGAAGAAATGATTGTGTTGCGAGCGGGCCACCCGTTAAAATTAACATACAATTGAGAGACTTAGGTAGCGCCTAATCAACTTTGACTGATGGTACCCCCCCTTATTATAAGTATCCACGGAGGCGAGGTGCTATGCCAAATGGAAAGATTAGGAGACCATCTCGGTGCAAGTGTAACCGCGCAAGAGAACTTAACGTTCACACGAGCGTATTATCTAATAAAAAAAGCTAATCACTTAGATTAGCTTAGCCGAAACGTGTTCCACCAAGTAGAAATCTGCCCATAAGCACCATCAACAAAAATCCCAAGCCCAGGCTTTTCGTTGATAGCAACTTATGAACTGGTTGCTAACCGTTTGGCTTCAAATACTGCTTCTAATCCAACACATCAATCTTCCTAACATCTGCCAAATTACTCATTTTCATAATAAAATCATCCGGATCAGTTCTTCTTACTAATCTAATTTGCATTTCCAACGAGAAGGAGTCTGGTTTGTATGCTAGAATTCTCATTTTGACATTGTTGCTACCGATGATTTTCAAACGATCTGGCAGGGCATCCATTGCATTTGTTTTTCCGGTAAAGGTGACCTGTAGGCGGATCAGTGCCCGGTTTGGGTAGCGTTTCAATGCCTTGATTCGGCGGACAATTGTTTGGGTGATCAAGATGCACAGCGTACCGGCAATGCCGATGACATACATATCAGCCCCGATAGCCAAACCAATTGCTGCCGTTGCCCACAAGCCGGCCGCCGTGGTCAAACCGTCAATCTTGTGGTTTCTGGTCATGATTGCCCCGGCACCGATGAATCCAATTCCAGTGACAACCTGGGAAGCCACCCGGGATGGGTCCAAGCTGATGTCAGTGGCGTGACCAGTTAAATCAAAGAATCCGTATTTAGAAATAATCATAAAGAGGGCGGCACCGACTGCAACCAACATGTGGGTCCGAATGCCAGCGGTTTTCAAGCGGACTTTGCGCTCATAACCGACCGCGCCACCGCAAATAGCGGCCACAAACAGCCGCAACACCCATTCCAGTTGATATAACCAGTAATCCATTGGCAGCACCTCCTCATATTCAAGTCGTGATACAATCATAATTATACCGCTTCAATTCGACATGGTAAAAGTTCTGGTTCACGATAATGAAAGATCCCCCATACTTAGCTTGATAGCTAACTGTGGGGGATCTTTCGTTAAAATGTTCTAATCATTGAATACATATACTTTACTCTCATAGGGCCGCAATTCCGTCCCTTTGTCATCATCGTAATTACTGATAACTAATCGGTCAGCTTTATCCTGATCATAATCACGAGTGATTGTCTTGGCGGTGAAGTTGCTAATGACTAACAGCGTCTTGCCTTCATAATGCCGACGATAAGCAAATACCTCGGCGTCTTGAGGATCGATCTCATCATAAGTACCAAACTTAATTAAATCAGATTCATGACGAAGTTGAATTAACTTCTGGTAGTGGTAGAAGACGGAATCCTTATCATCAACAACGGCTTTCGCGTTAATTTCCTTATAAGTTGGGTTCAACGCGTACCAAGGCTTTGCATTTGAGAAGCCGGCGTTCTTTCCGTCATCCCATGGCATTGGTGTTCTTGCGTTATCCCGGGAAATATTTGCCAAGTATTTCAGCATCGTTGGGCCATCAACTAACTTTTGTTCTTCGACTAATTCTCGATAAGCGTTGATTGACTCGAGGTCTTCATATTGATCAATGCTGGTGTAATGCGCATTTGCCATCCCAAGTTCTTCGCCTTCAAAGACAAATGGGGTTCCTTGCATCATGTGAAGGGTGGTTCCCAGCATCTTAGCGGCACGGACACGGTATTTAGGATCATCATTGGCAAACCTTGAAACGGCGCGTGGCTGGTCATGATTATTCCAATACAGGCTGTTCCAACCCTTACCATCCAAGGCCTTTTGCCAGCGGGACAGGGCATTCTTTAGCTCAGGTAATTTAACCGGTTGGTCGTTCCATTTACCAAGGCGTTTATCTGGATTAGGCTCCAAAGCAACGTGCTGGAACTGGAAGACCATGTTCAGTTCATGGCTGTCGAGGCCGGTATAATTGATGGCATCTTCTGGCTTGGAACTCGGCATTTCACCGACGGTCATCACGTCATAATGGGAGAGAACCTTGTCGTTCATTTCGCGCAGATAGTCATTTAATTTAGGCCCATCGGCAACCAATCCCTCGGTTAATGGGTAGGTGCCAGGTTCAGGCGCATCGGGAAGGCCTTCAGGTTTGGAGATTAGGTTGATGACGTCCATTCTGAAGCCATCGATACCCTTATCTAACCAGAAACGCATGATATTCCAAACGGATTCCCGGACTTCGGGATTTTCCCAGTTCAAATCAGGTTGACCAGGAGCAAATAGATGCAAGTAGTACTGGCCACGTTCCGGAACATAGGTCCAGGCACTGCCACCGAATGCTGCATGCCAGTTATTAGGCTCGTGACCGTCAACGGGATCATGCCACATGTAGTAGTCAGAATATTGATTATCCTTTGACTTTTTGCTTTCTTGGAACCATCGGTGTTGATCAGAAGTGTGGTTAACCACGAGGTCCATCAGTAATTTTAAGCCATGGGCGTGGACTTCTTTTAATAAATCATCGAAGTCAGCCATCGTCCCATAGTCAGGCAGAATTTTTTCGTAATCGGCAATATCATAGCCGTTATCTTTCAATGGTGATTGGTAGATTGGGTTCAACCAAAGAACGTCCACTCCTAATTTCTTTAAATAAGGGAGGCGCTTGATGATCCCATGAAGATCACCAATACCGTCGTTGTTGCTGTCTTGAAAACTTTGTGGATATATTTGATAAATTACGGCGTTTTGCCACCATTTGTGAGTCATATTAAATTCTCCTCTGTTTTTTAGTGAGCGGAGTCAGGCGGTAGAAACTGGAATATAAGTCTCCATGGGCAGAAATTCGTGGGCTTGGAATTTTTGCCCATGGTGCTTATATGGAAGTTTCTGCCTGACGTAGCTGTCCTAATTATTATAGTTTAACCGGTTCACTGAGCCTTGAATGAATAAAACGAACTGAGAATGCAGCGAGCACCAATGACACACCGCCAACTAAGAACATTGCTGGCATTGAGTGACCAACCATTGGGAAGATGAAGAAGCTGCAAAGTGATGCGGCAATTTGTGGTAAGCAGATTGCACAGTTGAATAATCCCAGGTAAGCCCCTTCATTTTCACCGTTCAAAGCTTCAGTTAATAGTGAGAATGGTTGCGTGTTCATTGTGATGTAAGTAATTCCGATCAAGCAGAACGGCAATACAAGGAGCCACTTGCTATGAATGAAGAAAATCAAGACAAAACCAAGGGCACCAGCAAGTAATCCAAAGACGTACCATGCTTTTCGATGTTCTGGTTTAGTTCGTGCTTGAACTAGGAGACCAAATAATACAGAAGCAACGGCTTGGATGCAGGTTAGAACACCATACCAATTACCAGCAGCTTGATAGCCTGCTGAGGATGGATTAGAGGTGTGCCAAACATTCAGTGAAATGGCACCGGCTGCGTAAGTCCAAGAATAGAGAATGGCAAACCAGGTAAAGAATTGAACAATTGAAATTTCCCAGAATACCCGAGGCGCCTTTTTCGTAAGGGTCCAAAGACTTGGTTGTTTCTTTTGTTTTGTTAAGTCAATGTTGTGATACAAGGCATATTCTTCAGGGTTGTATTCGTGAACCTTGGCAATTGTATAGAACGAGGTCAGTAATAGAACGGCTGCGGCGAGGTAGTACGCCAACTTAACGGTAATTGGCACTTCACCTTTTTGAGCAACGTTAGAAAGACCAATAAAGGCTAAGAAAAATGGTACCAAGCTGGCTAAAACACCACCAAGGTTAGAGAATGATTGCTGCCACGACCATGCCATATCCTTTTGGTCTTCATTAACCATGTCACCGATAACCATCTTGAACGGTTGCATGCAGACGTTAGACGATAAATCCATGAACAGGGTAGCGATAGCGGCAAACCACAGTGCGGCAGCTGAACCATATCCAAATCCAAATGATCCCGCGTTAGGAAGTAATACCAAAACAATTGCTGCGACTGGAGCGCCAATAAATAAATAAGGCATTCGTCTTCCAAAACGGGTCCAGGTACGATCTGAATATTTACCAATTAACGGTTGAATAACCATACCAGCTAATGGCGGTAGGATGAAGAAAAATCCAAGGTTATTAGGGTTAGCACCAATGGTTTGAAAAATTCGTCCCATTTGTGATTGCTGCAGTGAAAACGCCATGTTGACTCCGAAAAATCCGAAGGTCATTGCAAAAATCGTGCTTACTTTCAAACTTGGCAAGTGAGATGCAAAACTTTTATGCTCAGTTTTGACGTCTGCGTTGCCAGCTTTTGCTTTTGCGTCCATGAGAATTCCTCCTTTAAAGATGAGTGAGCGAAGCAGAACGGTTAGAAGTCGGAGCATAAGGCTCTTCGGGTAGGAATTCCCGGTTCTGGAATTTTTACCCGAGGTGCTTATGCGTAGACTTCTGTTCTGCGAAGCTGTCCTAATGAGCGTCTTCGTAGCAACTTGGCCAATAAATACATTGCTCGGAAACGTTTACATTGATGATAATAGCACCCAAAGAAAACGTTTGCAAGCCTTTTACATCAATATCACAAACGTTTGTGTTTTAGTAAAAAATAAGTGCGCGTAGCAAAGCGGTCAGAGTGCGGAACCAAGCGGTTAGAGACTGGAGTCTAAGGTGCTTTCGGCTTAAACCCCGGGCCTGGGTTTGAGTCGGAAGTTCCTTAGATGCAAGTCTCTGCTTGGTGTAGCACGTTTTTATATGTTGACGAATCCTGGGCTTGGATTTTTGAACGGAGTGGCTTAGGTGCAGCTTTCTGCTTTGAGGAGCGGTCCTAATCTATATAGCCTAGAACAACCACTAAGCAGTTTTGGAATTTTGAGTGAGGTAAAACTTAGGTGCAGCTTTCTACTTTGCGGAGTGATCCTAACTTATGTAAATACAGAATAATATAGAACAATGATGACCTAGCCCTGAGATTGTAGCTACGTATGTGCCTGGGCCTAAGCCACCTAAGATAAGTTGATCACTATGTCCCCGCTGTTTATGATGCAATTATCTATCACTAAGCATGCCAAGAAAAAATCAAAACTTGTGAATTAATTACAATCCCATTATTACTTAGTATAATAGGGTTAATCTACATCATAATTAATGACGAGAAGAGGCGCGTTTATGGCCGCGACAATAAAAGATATTGCGAAAGAAGCTGGGGTTTCTCCAGCTACAGTTTCCCGGGTTTTATCCGGGCAAACAGAGTTTTACTCAGAAAAAACCGCCAAAAAGGTAAAAAAAGCTGCCAAGGAATTGGGCTATCAGAAAAATACCGCTGCTGTGGAGTTGGTCACCCGGCGTAGTAGGGTGATTGCCGTCATCGTTAGTGCGACTAAGACAAATTTTTCTGACCAAATTATTGACGGCATTCAACAGGAAGCAACCAAAAATGATCTTAACGTTATCATTTTATATGCTGGTGAGAAGAATCCCGAAAGTGAGCGAAAAGCTTTAGAAACCGTGATTGAGCGGTCGGTTATGGGGATTTTGCTGGTGGCCGTGGATCTTGAGCCAAGTAACGCTGATCTGCTAATGTCTGCTAACATTCCGTTTCAATTTCTATCAATCACTCTGAGGAATCGGAAGCTACCGTTCATTACTTCCAACGACTTTCAAATTGGCTATCAGGCTACTAAGTACCTCATAGATAAAGGCCACGCCAAAATTGGGTTCGTCGCCGCTGATTTAGAGTCGATGACGGGGCATTTGCGTCTGAATGGCTATAAGCAGGCAATGGCCGATAATGGCTTGACTGCTGATCCTAAATGGATTTATGGGGGTGATTGGGTATACGAGGATGGCGTGGCGGCGATGAAGCGGTTTGGCCGCGACACACCATTATCGGCCATTATGGCTTCCAGTGATCTGGCAGCCATTGGGGTGATGAATCAAGCTCAAGATTTCGGAATGCGGATTCCAAGGGACATGGCGGTGATGAGCGTTGATGGTACCAAATTATGCCAAATCGTCCGGCCGCAGCTCACGAGCGTTACCCAGGAATTCTTTGAAATGGGCGTGCGGGGAATGAATCGAATCATTAATAAATCGGTGAAGTCTGCTGAGTCAACGTTTACCCCAATTAGGATTATTGAAAGACAAAGCGTTTAATTAAACATAAAAAGGAAAAGTGATCTTATGAAAGCCGTTGTGTTACGAAAGCCAGTCGAACCAGACGTTCTTTCTTATGAAGAGGTTCCAACTCCAAAGGTTAGGCAGGGCTGGTCGCTGATTAAAGTGAAGGGGTTTGGAATTAACCGATCCGAAATCTTTACCCGGCATGGTTGGTCACCAACCGTTAAATTGCCCCGAATTTTAGGTATTGAATGTGTCGGCGAAGTTGTTAAGACAACGGATCCCAATAGATTACATCCAGGACAACGGGTGATTTCAGTCATGGGTGGCATGGGACGTGCGTTTGATGGCAGTTATGCGGAGGAAGTTTTGCTGCCAAACAAGCAAATTTACTCAGTCCAGACTGATCTAGATTGGGACAATTTAGCAGCGGTACCAGAAACGTATGGAACAGCATTCGGATCCCTTAAAAAATTGAAGCTCGTTGACGATAATCACCTTTTGATTAGAGGAGCTACGAGTGGGGTGGGGGTTGCTGCGGCCAAATTAGCTCGGGCAATGGTGCCATCGATTACGATCACTGGATCCACAAGACATATGGAAAAGGCCGCTGAATTAAAAGCAGCAGGGTTTGATGAGGTTGTTCAAGATAAAGACCAGCAGCTCCAAATTAGTGATCAGCACTATGATCGGATTCTCGAATTGGTAGGCGCACTGACGTTACCAAATTCACTGACGGTTTCTCAAGCTGATGGCATCGTTTGTATGACTGGTGAGCTAGGTGGTGTTTGGAATCTGAAAGAGTTTGAGCCAATTTCCAAGTTAAACGGCGCTTATTTAACGAGTTTTGAATCCGGCGCGTTAAATCAAGAAACGTTTGACGAGCTGTTTGGCCTGATTAAACAAAATCGTCTGGATGTTTCACCAACTAAGGTGTTTGATTTAGCCCACACGGCTGATGCCCAAGCATTCTTGGATAGCCACCAAAGTTTTGGTAAAGTGATCGTTCGTGTTGATTGAGAAAACAGTCAGAGTGCGGAACCAGGCGTTTAGAAGTTGGTGCATAAGTCTCCTTTAGCGGAAATCCCCGGTTCTGGGATTTTTAGTAAAGGTGCTCATGCGCAACCTTCTGCCTGGTGCAGCACGCTTCTGCTATGTTGCCAGAGATACTTAATCCCTGACCTTGGGATTTTTGAATGAGTTAGCTTAGACGCAGCTTTTGTTTTGTAGCGCGGTCCCACTCCTTATAACAGGAAACACCCAACCATCAAAAGACAGGAAGAAATACTAAGTTTGCACCACGTAGGCAAAGCCATGGTTCATATGACCAGTAAAGCGGTTCTAATACAGTGCGTTTGCCACCGAAAAAGTTACATTTGAAATTAAAAAAGGGTGAGGCAATTAACACATTTTGTCTCACCCTTTTGTATTCGGTTGTATTGTTATAACAATTAATCTTGGTCCTTTAATTCAGAGTTATCCTTAAAAGCTTCCCGGTTCCGTTTGGTTTCATAATAAAAAATTGGAATACCAATTGCGACCAGAACAAATGAGGTCAAAACACCCGGGAGATCTGATACGATTTCACTGACAATGACGAAGAGGGATCCGCCAATGGCTAAGATTGGCGTAATCGGGAAGAGTGGGGTTGAGAAGACCCGTTTTTGGCCCGGATTCCGTTTTCTTAACAGGAAGACGCCCACAAATGCCATCACATAGAAGCAGTAAACCGTGAAAATACATAGTTCAGACAGACGATCCGCGTTGGAGAAAATAATCATGATCGTGACAATGATGAGTTCAGCGATCGTTGAAAAAATTGGTGTGTGTGACTTTGGATGAAGGTATGACAACGTTTTGGAGAATGGTAGCTGACCGCGTTTGGCCATCGCATACATAATCCGGGGGAACGTCATGATCTTACCGTTCATACAGCCGACAATTGAAATGATAATGCCAATACTTAGAATCTTACCACCGACTGCCCCAAAGGCTTGGTTGGCGATGTAAGGAATCGCACTGGTGCCTAACTTGTGGATCTGTTCAGCAGGAACCGAACGATAAACACCATAAGAAACTAACAGATAGATTACTAAAACTGCCAGGATGCCAAGTGTAATTGCTTGTGGCAGCAGCTTGCGGGGATTTTTAATTTCCCCACCCAGGTTGGCAACGAGGATCCAGCCATCAAACGCAAATAATGTGGCTAAAATGGCGACCCCAAAGTTACCAGCTGTTTGATGAACTTCAACTAGGCTGTGACCAAAGGCACTTTGGTTGCCGAAGAACAAGCCAAAAATGATAAGGGCAGCCACTGGGACCAGTTTACAAAGGGTCGTAATAATAGCGAAAGTAGCGCCATAGCGGTTCGAGAATAAATTCAAAATACCAACGGCAACGATTGTACCAATTGCGATGTAGACGTTATATTTGCTTGGAAAGCCAAAAAAATCTGAAAGTAAAATTGCTAAGTAAGCGCCTAGTGAAGCAATCATTGCGGGGCCATAAAAGATGATTTGCATCCAACCGGAAAGAAAACCCCACATCTTGCCGTAGATTCGTTCCATATAAACATACAGGCCACCAGTTTCCGGCATTTGTGACGCGATTTCAGCAATTGTCAGACCGGCGGTAATTGTCAATAAACCACCAGCAAACCAGGCTAAAAGCCCCATTGTGGTTGAGCCGGCATCATCTAGGACAGCTGATTGACGGACAAAGACACCGGCACCAATAATCGTTCCAATCACGAGTGCCAGTGCCGACCAGAGACCGAGATCACGGTCTAGTGACACTTCTTTTTGTTGTTCCATGAGTCAAATTCCCCTTTTTCTCTTAAGATTTGTGTGTATTTAACCTACGGACGATGGTTGATCTGTCAGAGATTACACACGATATTTTTCCAATCGTTTAGCATCAGTTTCATTTAATTCACTGGTAATCAAGGTTCCGTCGTCTTTATATTCAGTCTTCAAAATGTTGGTGTTGTCATTCAGATACGAAACGACTTCGCCCTTGCTAAATGGAATGAGTAGTGAAATGGTCTGGTAGTTTTTGAAGACCTTTTCCTTAATCATGTCAATTAACGTGGTTAGAGAAGCGTCATCCATTGCGGACATAATAAGGTTGTCACCTTCCCGGGTGGGGTAGGCAATGTCTTGTTTATCAGCTTTATTTAACGCAACGATCATCGGCATGTTAGTAACCCCGATTTCGTTTAAGGTATCTTCAGTTGTTTTCATCATTAAATCACGGTGTGGATCAGAACCATCAACAACTTGGATTAACAAATCAGCGTTAGCCGCTTCTGATAAGGTTGATTTGAAGGCCTGAACTAATTGGTGAGGTAGTTGGCTCACAAAACCAACGGTATCACTTAATAGGAAGGTTTTCTGATCGGGGAGGGTTAATCGTCTGATGGAAGTGTCCAAAGTTGCGAATAACATGTTCTTGACTAACACTTGTTTATCTTCATCTTCACCAAGTAGTTTGATTAAACCGTTCATGACAGTTGATTTGCCGGCGTTGGTGTAGCCGACAAGAGCGACCGTGGGGATGTCACTTTGATCCCGTTGTTTACGCTTCGTTTGGTCGGCCTTTGAGGCTTCTTTAAGTTCCTGGTTGACGTGAGTAATCCGTTTCTCAAGCGTTCGCCGATTTAATTCGTACTGCGATTCACCGGCACCACGGTTAGTTGCTCCGCCGGCACCACTTGCGGTTCCAGTTTGTTGGTCAAGTCGCTGACTGGCGCTAGTATGCAGCCGTGGTAATTGGTACTTTAACTTGGCGAGTTCAACTTGAAGCTTTGCCTCCCGCGATTGAGCTCGGTTAGCAAAAATTTCTAAGATAAGTCCGGTTCGGTCAATAATTCTGGCGTTAGTGGCTTTTTCAATATTTCGGATTTGACTAGGTGAAAGTTCGTCATTTGCGACGATGGTGGCGACACCGTCATCGATCACCACTTGTTTTAATTCCTCAATTTTTCCCTTGCCAAAGTAAGTAGCGGGGTCTGGTTTATCCAATTTTTGGACCAAAGTCTCAGCCACGGTCATGTTATTGGCTTCAACCAAATTATTGAGCTCCGTCATTGAGTAATCGAAGCTGCTAGAATTCCGGTTAAGCCCGATAGTGACAACGGGGGTGAGTGCGTCTGTTACATCCATTAATGTGCCTCCTAAAGAAAAGTGAGTGGAACAAAGCGGTTAGAAACTGGAACATAAGTCTCCTCTGACAGAAATCCCTGGTTTTGGGGGATTTTTGTCAGAGGTGCTTATGTGGAAGTTTTTGCTTTGTGCAGCTGTCCTAAAAAAGTGAGCGGAGTCAGGCGGTTAGAAACTGGAATATAAGTCTCCTCGATCATAAATTCCGTTTCTGGAATTTTTGATCGAGGTGCTTATATGGAAGTTTCTGCCTGACGCAGCTGTCCTAAAGAAAAGTGAGCGGAACAAAGCGGTTAGGAACTGGAATACAAGTCTCCTTAAGCAGAGATTCCGTATTTGGAATCTCTGCTTAAGGTGTTCATTAAAGAAGTTTCTGCTTTGCGTAGCTGTCCTAATAATTATGTGTTCAAGTATAACACACAAGTGTAAAAAGATAATAAACAAATGCGCTGGTTTGGAGAGACCGTTCATGAAATAATTTAGAAGGAGAATTCTTATCCTTCCAAAATAATCTAATGATCTCTTAATCTCAATATTCAGCTATTTACGGTGAATCGAAAGCTAAATTATAATTAGAAAAGATCCTAAAATGAAAAGTAATCATTGATTTTAATTAAATTTTAATCTAGAATCAATGCATTAAAGGGTTTAATTATAAGCATCATATTGAGAGGATGAAGTAAATAATGAAGTTAAGTTCAGTTATTAAGGTTAGTGGCGTTGGATTATTATCTGCGCTGGTTTTAGCGGGGTGTGGCAGTAATTCCTCGCAATCAGGAAGTAAGAAGCAAACTGCTAACTGGATGGTTGCGGCAAACATCAATACAATGGATCCTTCAAAGATGACTGATCTCATATCCAGTCAAAATTTGAATGGTACTAATGAAGGATTATTGAGGATGGCTAAGAATAACACGGTTGTTCCTGGGGTAGCAAAAAATTACACGGTTTCCAAGGATGGTAAGACGTGGACGTTTAATTTGCGCCATTCTAAATGGAGTGACGGTAAGCCTGTGACTGCAAAAGACTTTGTCTATTCATGGCAACGAACGGTTAATCCGAAGACCGCCTCACAGTATTCTTATATCTTTGGTAATTTAAAGAACGCCAATAAGATTATTGCTGGTAAAATGGCTCCCGCAAAATTGGGTGTTAAAGCCGATGGTAACTATAAATTGGTTGTTAGCTTGATTAAACCACAGAGTTACTTCAAGTACATGGTCTCTCAAAGTTATTATTTCCCAGAAGAAATTTCGATGGTGAAAAAGTATGGTTCGGCATACGGGACTGACGCCAAGAAGATCGGTTTCAACGGCCCATTTGTTCTAAAGGGGTGGAACGGAACTAATGACACCTGGAAATTGGTTAAGAATCCGAAATATTGGGATGCTAAGAAAATTAAATTAAATACACTGAATATGCAAGCAGTTAAGGATCCTGCAACTGCGCTGAATGGCTACCAGAGTGGCAAACTTGATTTCACGACCCTAAGTGGGACTCAAGTTAAGCAGTATAAAAACGATAAGAACTATCACGTTTATAAGCAAGCTTCAATTTACTACTTGGAAATGAACGAAAAGAAGTTCCCTATGTTCAAGAATAAGAACTTACGGAAGGCCTTTTCATTGGCGATTGACAAGAATCAGCTTGCCAAGAAGGTCCTGGCAGATGGTTCCCAAGCACCTAAAGGCTTTGTGGCTGATGACATGTCTTCACATAATGGTAAGGACTTTGCTGACCAGTCTTATGTTAAGGGCGCGGTTGAATACAACTTGGCTGAGGCTAAAAAATACTGGGCTAAGGGTCTAAAGGAAACCGGCAAGAAGTCAGTTAACTTGACCTTATTATCAGACGATACTGACGTTGCCAAGCGGACAACCGAATTTGTTCAAAGCGAATTAACGAAGTTGCCTGGTGTAAAGATTACTAACCAAAATGTGCCATATAAGACCCGGCTTTCTCGTTCTGCCAGTGGTCAGTTTGACTTAGTTATCACTGCTTGGAATGCTGATTACCCAGATCCAAGTAATTTCTTGGACATTCTGACATCAAAGAACTCTTACAATAATGGTAAGTGGGGCAACGCGAAGTATGATGCCTTGGTTAAGAAGTCAGAAGGAACCGATGCAGCAAACGAAAATGCCCGTTGGAATGATATGGTCCAAGCAGAGAAGATCCTAATGAACGACCAAGGAATCGTGCCACTGTATCAACCAGCTATTTCAACGTTGATGAAGCCAAAAATTCACGGCGTCCAATTCTTCCCGACAGCACCACAATGGGATTGGAGTAAGATCACTGTGAGCAAGTAAGTGAGCGGAGCAAAGCGGTTAGAAGTCGGAGCCTAAGCCGTCCCGCTCAGAAGTCCCTGGGCTTGGGATTTTTGAGCGGGACGGCTTAGGTGCAGGTTTCTGCTTTGCGGAGCGGTCCTGCTCTAAGCCGCTTAGAAATGAAGATAGCATCAATCAAAAGTATCAAACTCAGAAAACAATACATTATCAAAAAGGTCGATACAAATCAAAACTTGTGTCGCTCTTTTTGGATACTAGAAAAATTATGGTAAGAAGGTAACCGATTACGTGCCGTCTATTTATACAGGCTTTTATACATTTTAAGCTTTAATGTCAGTTCCCTAATTATCTTAGTTAAACATGTGAATCAATTCCGAATAAAAAACGATAAAATTCATATTCAAGCCATTGTTTTGTTATCTATGTAAAAATTTAAAATAAATTTGGAATAGTTTAGGAAACAACTAAAAGTAAGTAATGCCCTTTATATAAAGGATTTTCGACTCTGATTCTTATTAGTTCACAAGCAATCAAGTGACATCACACGAAAAAAGTTAGTCTACACATTGCTTTTAATCAAATTTTAATTTAGAATAGGTGCATCACAAGATGTTAGTAATTATTTTGAGGAAGGAAGTATTGCGAAATGAAATTAAATTCATTAGCAAAGCTTGGCGGGGTTGCGTTATTATCTGCAGTTGTTCTCGCTGGGTGTGGTAGTAAATCATCACAATCAGGTTCAAAGAAACAAGAAATCAGTTGGATGACACCATCGGCCATTGCAACAATGGACACATCAAAAATGACTGATTTGTATTCTGCTCAGGTTGCCAATGGTACTAACGAAGGACTTCTTCGGATGGCTAAGAACAACAAGGTTGATCCAGGAGTTGCAAAAAGCTATAGCACTTCTAAGGATGGTTTGACTTGGACATTTAATTTACGTCATTCTAAATGGAATAACGGCGATCCTGTAACTGCAAAAGATTTTGTATTCTCATGGCAACGAACTGTTAATCCAAAGACGGCTTCACAGTATGCTTACATATTTGCCAACATTAAGAATGCAGCTAAAATCAACAGTGGTAAGATGGCCGTTTCAAAACTTGGCGTTAAGGCTGAAGGTAATTATAAGTTCGTTGTTACCCTTGACAAGCCACAAAGTTTCTTCAAGTTCATGGTTACCCAACCAGAATTCTTCCCACAGAATCCAAAGACTGTTGCTAAGTATGGTAGTAGTTTTGCTTCTAATTCAACTAAGAATAGTTATAACGGACCATTTGTTCTTAAGGGTTGGAATGGTACCAACGATACTTGGACGCTTACAAAGAACAAGGATTACTGGAATGCTAAGAGTGTCAAGATTCAAGACGTTAAATTCCAAGCAATTAAGACACCGTCAACTGCTTTGAACAGTTATAACAGTGGCAAACTTGACTTTACTACCTTGAGTGGGACGTTAGCTGCTAATAATAAGAAGAACAAGGATTACGTTGTATTCCCAGAAGCATCTACTTCATACATGGAATTCAATACGAAGAAGATCCCAGCGCTTCGAAATACTGATATTCGTAAGGCGATGGCTTTGGCAATTGACAAGAAACAAATGGTCAACAAAGTTATGCAGGGTGGTGACATTACACCTAAGGGCTTCGTTCCCGCTGATATGGCCAAACATAATGGTAAGGACTTTGCAGCTCAAGCATATGTAAAGTCTGGAACTGACTCTAATCTTGCGGAAGCTAAGACTTTATTTGCAAAAGGAATGAAGCAAGTTGGTAAGAAGTCATTATCGCTAACCTTACTTGGTGCTGATGACGATGATACTAAACGGGCAACTGAATTTGTTCAAAGTCAATTAACTAAATTGCCTGGATTAAAGATCAATAACCAAAACATTCCATTTAAATCAAAACTTTCCCGTGCTCAAAACCAACAATTTGATTTAGTACTATCTGCCTGGATTGCCGATTATCCAGATCCAAGTAATTTCTTGGACTTGATGACGTCTAATAACCCACAAAACGATGGTAAATGGTCAAACAAGCAATATGATGCTTTGATGAAGAAATCTGAATCAACTGATGCTAACAACGAAACCGCTCGCTGGAACGATATGGTTCAAGCTGAAAAGATTTTGATGAACCAACAGGGTGTCGTACCACTTTATCAACAAGGCCAAGCAGCATTGCTGAAGTCTTCTGTTAAGGGCGTACAGCCTTTCCCAACTTCACCACAATATGATTGGGCAAAGTCATACGTTAAGTAGTAATTTAATTTTACAGTTCAAAGTATTTGAGGCTGGTTATTGAATTCCAGTCTCTTTTACATTATTATGGACTTTATGAGAAAACAGTAACAACATAATTAGAATGTGAGGAACTCATATGGTAAAGTACTTGGGAAAGAGAATATTTTATATTATTTTGACCCTGTTTATCGTCAGTACAATCACCTTTTTTCTGATGAAGTTCATGCCAGGGACGCCTTTGACTAACCAAGCCAAGTTGACGCCGGGCCAGATTCACCAGATCTATAAGCAGTACGGATTGGACAAGCCCGTTTGGCAACAATACCTTGTCTACTTGGCAGGGGTTGTTCATGGGAACTTCGGGATCTCATTCCAGTTTAGTAACCAAGCCGTTTCCTATTTGATCGGCAGCCGAATTGGACCATCACTCATCATTGGTGGTCAAGGAATGATCTTAGGTGTTCTGGTTGGGTTAGTGCTTGGGTCACTTGGTGCCGTGAAGGCCAATACTTGGATTGATACCACTTCAACAATTGTTTCAATTTTGTTGGTATCCATTCCATCATTCGTGTTGGCGGTTTTGCTGCAATACTATCTCGGCTTGAAGCTGAAATGGTTCCCAATTGCTGATTGGGGCGGCTTCATGTACACGGTCTTACCGACGTTGGCGCTGGCCGCTTCGCCACTTGCTGAAACCGCGCGATTCATGCGGACAGAAATGGTTGATGTGTTGAGTTCGGATTATATCGAACTTGCCAAGGCTAAAGGGCTCGGCAAGGTTGGCATTATCTATCATCACGCTCTTCGAAACAGTTTGATTCCAATTATCACGATTATTGGCCCATTGACCGTTAACATTATGACCGGTTCAATGGTTGTTGAAAATATCTTCTCGGTTCCAGGAATTGGTGAGCAATTTGTTAAGTCGGTTTTGACAAATGATTACCCAACGATCATGGGATTGACGATTGTCTACTGTGCAATGCTATGTGTTGTGCTGTTGATAACGGATATTCTATACGGTTTAATTGATCCACGAATCAGACTTAGTGGCAACAGTAACTAGGAGGGAGAATAATAATGGCAGATAATGCAAAACCAATCTCAGCCGGTGATTTCAAACCAGTTACCGCTGGTGACCGTGGTAATTTAGATAACGAAAAAATTTCAGCGCCATCGTTAACCTTCCTACAGGATTCGTGGCGGCGGTTAAGAAAAAATAAAGCAGCAATGATTTGTTTAGTGATTTTGATTATTTTATTCATCTTGGCGTTCGGGTCTAGCTTCTTTGAAACCCATAACCCCAATGCAACTAATCCAAATTTAGCAAACTTACCACCTAAGATTCCTGGTATTGATATTAACGGCTTTAACGGGACGTTAGATCAGTCAGGAACCCGGATTAACGCTTATGCGCAAGCTCATGCGGGTAATGCTTACTATATTCTAGGAACTGACTACCTAGGCCGGGACCTCTTCTCCAGAATCCTTTATGGAACCCGGATTTCGCTGGAAATTGCGTTGATCGCTAGTTTCTTTGATTTAGCATTCGGCGTTGTTTACGGCATCGTTTCTGGCTGGATGGGTGGTCGAGTTGATACCATCATGCAACGGATCATTGAAATCATGTTGTCAATTCCTAACTTGGTTGTCATGGTTCTCTTGATTTTGGTATTGAAACCCGGAATGTCAGCGATTATTTACTCCATTGCGATTACCAGTTGGATCAACATGGCCCGGCTGGTGCGAGCGCAAACGCTGGAACTAAAGAACCAAGAGTTTATCTTGGCGGCGCGAGCGCTAGGGGAAAGTTCGTGGAAGATCTCCTTTAAACATTTGTTACCTAACTTAAGTAGTGTGATCATCATTAACCTGATGTTCACTATTCCAACGGCAATCTTCTTTGAAGCCTTCCTATCATATATTGGAATTGGAATTAGCGCCCCACAAGCCTCACTTGGTACGTTGATTAACGATGGTCAGAAGAACTTCCAATTCTTGCCATACCAGATGTGGTATCCAGCCATTGTTTTGTCAGTCTTAATGATTGCATTTAATATCTTGGGTGATGGATTACGTGATTCATTTGACCCAAAGGGTAGAGAGTAGGTGTTTTGAGATGGAAAACGATAAGAACATCCTTGAGGTCAGAAATCTCAAAATCAACTTCAATACCTATGCGGGTACTGTTAAAGCGATTCGAGACGTCAGCTTCGACCTTCGTAAGGGTGAAACCTTAGCGATTGTTGGGGAGTCTGGTTCTGGTAAGACCGTTACCACCAGAAGTATCATGGGATTGAATTCCCCTAACGCGGTTATTGATGGCGGGACGATTATGTTCAAGAATCAAGACTTATTGAAAAAAACAAGAAAGCAAATGGATGAGATTCGTGGTAACGATATTGCTGAAATCTTCCAGGATCCAATGACGTCATTGGATCCAACAATGAAGATCGGGAAGCAAATCGCTGAACCACTGATTATTCATAAGGGCATGAAACGTGAGAAAGCTTATGCCCAAGCGCTTGAAATGATGAAGCTGGTTGGAATTGAAAATGCCGAACAGCGGATTAATAACTATCCGCATCAATTTTCAGGTGGGATGCGTCAACGAATCGTGATTGCGATTGCGCTGGTGAACTACCCAGAAATTCTCATTGCCGATGAGCCAACCACAGCGCTGGATGTTACAATTCAAGCACAGATATTGGATTTAATGAAAGAATTGCAAGCTAAAATCAACACGTCAATTATTTTCATTACTCATGATTTAGGTGTCGTTGCTGGGATGGCCGATCGGGTTGCTGTTATGTATGCTGGTAAGATTGTTGAATACGGTACGGTTGACGAAATCTTCTACAATCCAAAGCATCCATACACATGGGGACTATTGAACTCTATGCCAACGATGGATACGACTGGAACAGAGTTGCCATCAATTCCCGGAACCCCACCGGATCTACTTGATCCACCAAAGGGTGACGCATTTGCTGCTAGAAATAAGTACGCATTGGAAATTGACACGAAACAGGAACCACCGTTCTTCAAGGTATCAGATACCCACTATGCTGCTACCTGGCTGCTAGATCCAAGAGCGCCGAAGATGACGCCTCCTGAACAAATTATTGAACGACAGAAGCACTATGCTAAATTGACGCATAAAACCATTGATCAGCATAAGGACACCCATGTCGAAGAACAGGAGGAGCAGCTGTGATTGACTATTCCGAAAAAAATAAAGTATTACAAGTTGAACATTTAAAACAATATTTTAACCAGGGAAAGCCTAATGAAGTTCGCGCCGTCGACGACATCTCATTTGATGTGTATAAGGGTGAAACGTTCGGTCTAGTTGGTGAATCTGGTTCTGGTAAAA
This sequence comes from Lentilactobacillus kisonensis DSM 19906 = JCM 15041, assembly GCF_001434135.1. Lineage (GTDB taxonomy): Bacteria > Bacillota > Bacilli > Lactobacillales > Lactobacillaceae > Lentilactobacillus > Lentilactobacillus kisonensis. Next base: position 148,662 of record NZ_AZEB01000002.1, read on the forward strand.
CAACAGTTGGCCGGGCAATCATTCATTTGTATGAACCGACCTCCGGGAAAATTATTTTTGATGGTCAGGATGTTTCGAAATTAAGAACCAAGCAACAGAAGCAACACTTCAGAAGAGAAATGCAAATGATCTTTCAAGATCCGTATGCGTCGCTAAACCCCCGGATGAAGGTTAAGGATATCGTTGCTGAAGGGATTGACATTAACCATTTAGCTAAGGATGATGCTGACCGGACCCATCAGGTTGAAGAGTTGCTGGAGACCGTTGGGTTGAATAAGGATCACTCGAGTCGCTATCCCCATGAATTTTCAGGTGGGCAGCGGCAACGGATTGGGATTGCTCGGGCGTTAGCGGTTCAGCCACAATTTATTATTGCTGATGAACCAATTTCTGCGTTGGACGTTTCAATTCAGGCTCAAGTGGTTAATTTGTTAAAGAAATTACAACGGGATCGTAATTTGACGTACTTGTTTATTGCCCATGATCTTTCAATGGTGAAGTACATCAGTGATCGAATCGGTGTCATGCATTATGGTCGAATGCTGGAAATTGCCAGTTCAGATGAAATTTATGCGCATCCGTTGCATGATTACACGGCCAGCCTATTATCGGCCGTCCCTGTTCCAGATCCGGAGTACGAGCGGGCAAGGGTACAAATCCCTTACGATGCTAGCAAAGAATTTGATGGCAAGCCCCGCAAGTTAGTGGAAATTGCGCCACACCACTGGATAAGGGCAAGTGAGGACGAACTGCCGATGTATCAGAAGCGGTTGGAAGAAAAGAGCCGGGTAAAGAAATAAGCGTGCGGAGAAAAGCGCTTAGCTGCGGTCATATAAAGGGTTTCCCCCTAAAATCCTGATTTGGATTTTAGGGGGAAACCCTTTATATGTCTAGCAGCTGCTTTTCGGAGCACTACTCAGCTCGGCTGCCTAGAAAACTAACTAATATGAAAGTAAGAAGTTCAAAAAGGCTCCGGGATGACTAAGTCATTTCGAAGCCCTTTTACATGCTTTCCAGAGCATTGTTCGGATAGCGTGTCGAGAATGATTAGCAGAGCAAATAATAAAAGGATATCATTCACATTTCCCGTAGTTAATACTTGATAGGAGTTATTGAAACCTCCTTCAAGTTAAACACGACAGGAGTGGCTAAATTTGGTGAAACAAGCAATCTATCATGCAACCACAGCATCAATTTGGAAAAAGATAAGGGACAACGGTTTTAAAATTCCCGAAAATGATTGGGCGCGTTTTTATGTTGGTAACATTAAGAAGAAGCCGGGGAGCTTGGGATATGGGGTGTATGGTTTCTTGGATGATCCTGGACTGGCAACGGCATTTATCTCAAAGACCACTAATTTGAAAGATTATGCTATTATTAAGATGACTATTGAGGTAGACGATGAACGAGTGTTAAATTTTGTTGATAGCTTGGACGATATGAAGTTGTTCCGCTGGTTTTTACTTCAGACTAAGCTCCAGAGAAGAATTGAGCGCTTTGGAAAGCTATATCATAACTCTTTTAAGCAACACTCACTTGACGGTGCATTATTGGAGTATTTTATAATGGTGTTAAGCAAGGGTGGATACTTGTCAGAAATTAATTGTGTTAGATGTGCAACATCTACAGATTTATATAAAGGAATCCATCTTTTTATTCCCAATGGCATTGAGTATTGTATCAGGGATAAAGATGTCATTATCACTTATGAAATGGAGAATTAAACATGGTCAAATTACTAAAACCTAAAAAAGAAGTATATGAATACATTGCTAAAATTGCCAATGATCTTACCATGGATGATTTGGCGAAAATTATGGGATTGCCACCGGTAGCGGAGATGAAACAACGTCGGACAGCAGAGTCCAAAGCTAAGCAAGAGACAGAAGCTAGCAAACGGGCTAAGAGCTGAACTTGGATTTGTGACAGTCATATCTGAACTGAACGAAAAAACACCCAGAGGATTTAGTAGCACTCGGTAAAGTTGCTATCAAAATCTTTTAGGTGTTTTTTAAAATGCATCAATTTTATTTGGAGGTACGCTGTGAAACCACAATCCAACTCCCGGTTGTTGAATCCATTTCCTCTAATTGACCCGATGAATTAACCCTAAAACTGGCAACTCGCGGATCGGTATTTGAATCGACCTTGCTGTTTTTAAAGACAGCAGCGTCGTGATTTTCAAGAACATCAACGTATAAGAGGCCGTTCCGCATTTGTGGCATATAGGTAAAATCAGTTGAGCTGACGTTCATGTTTGGATAAATTGACTTAACCTGTGGCCAGATCCAGTTCACAACCTGTTGATCAGTTAAGTGATTTGAAGTGGTTCCTGGGGTTGCTTGTTGAGAAGTTGCCGAACTAGCCGTACTTGAGCCTGACTGGGAACTGGTGATGGGGTCTTGATCCTGGGTAGTTGTTGCGGTACTTGATGATTTAACTAATGTTAATGGTGCTGACGTCAAGCCAGTAACTTTGATCTGGTTGGCGTTTATAATTGCAATGTTGTAAACAACGGGAGTGCTGGTATTTGAATAAGATTTTAATACGTATAACCCTTGACTAGTGGCTTGGTAGGACAAGTTATTAGTGTTTGAATTCGTGTTGGAATTGTATAAACGATGATTACCGTCATATTCATTCACAAAACTATTCGTTGTCGTGTCAGTAATATTTAAGAATTGTTTGATATAAGGCAACTGCTGGCTATTGTTAGGATTCTTGGTGTAATCGGTTGCCCAAGAGCCCTCTAGTGCCTGCGGAGTCCCATTGTGCCATTCAGCTGATTGATTGGTGTCGGCTAAGATAAAGTTGGCATCAACGCTATGATAACTGGTATTAATGGTATAAGCTTGGTGACCACCATTGATCCAATTGAAGTTCAACTGATATTTTTTATTAGTATTACTAACCAGGTTAAATTTATAAACATCTTTTTGTCCAGCTGATTTAACTGATTTAATTTGGCTATCATCAATGAGACCGTCTTGTTTAGAACTGAGTTTCCAGTGCCATTGGTTGCCATCCTTATAAAACTGGGAATATAGCAGATTAGGCTTGTCAGTTTGAGAATCTTCTGGAACCTTTGCGGTGGCGGGAGATAATAACTGATTAAGTTGGTTTGAGGAATTATTATGGTTGTTAGAATTATTGAGGTCAGCTTTATTACGATTGCAGCCAGCAAGTAACATAACACCGGCGGAGACAAGGCTGATAAATAAGATGCGTGTTTTCATATGCGAATCCTCCTGATGAGTTCATTATAACAGAGTGCGAAAACGAACGGTTAACAATCGGAACATAATGCGCCTTCTGCGAAAATCCCGGTTTTGGATTTTAGTAGAAGGTGATTATGTGGAGATTGTTGTTCGTTTGAGCACATTTAAATCAGAGTGCGAAACCAAGCGGTTAGGAATCGGAGCGTAAGTCTCCCTTAAAAGAAATTCCTGGGCTTGGAATTTCTTTTAAGGGTGCTTACGTGCAGATTCCTGCTTGGAGTAGCACGTTTATACTATGATACACAGGAAGTTCAAATTCTGGTTTTGGATTTTAGTAAGAAGAGCTTGCGTCACATTTTTTTCAAACTTATTTGTTATCGTGATAGCATAATTAGTTTACATAGGAATAAATGACACTTATAGGAGGATTTGATATCAATAAGTTAGTAAAAACTGCATTGCGCTACCCAAGAATCGCTACTTGGTTAATTTTTATATTAGCAACGTTAATCGGAACGTTCACGTGGACAACAATTATTCGTGGCAACTACATGAATCAGTTCCTAGGTGAAAGCCTGTTTTCTGGAATCATTTTCGGGATGGTGTTACTTGCAAATTGGTACTGGCAACGTCGAAAACAAGCGCATCATCAGTAGCTAAATTATTGAATGGGCAATAAAAATCCAATTAGATAATGAATAATGATGAAACTAATTGGAATCAAGATCCAGCCGATTAGAACAATAATGGCAAGCCTATTTTGTCCACGACGAAAATAGATTCCAGACCAGTAAGCGTAAACCGCAGTCAAAGTGACGTCAAAAGTAAAAATGACGGTGGTTGTTTGTGATGCAATAACAATCAAATAGAAAATCGCAATAATGATGCTGAGCGCAATGACTTTCAACCAGAAATAGGATTGAACGGGTTTCTGCTTGTTCAGAATAATCACCCTCCAAATAATGAAATTACTAAGTTCGATTAATTCAGTTCTGGTATAACATACTGATAACCGGCTTAACAGCGATCAGTTCTTTAATGTGACAACTTGAGCTTGAGGCATTAGTTCTCACAACTTCAGGCGTTTAATTGGGATTGAAGATTGAGTGGTATAAGCTTAATATTAAAGCAATTGAAAGTTACTTTCTAAATCAATTCTAAAAGGAAGTTTTCGTGATGGCTGACCCGTTAAATATTCTTCATACCATTGAATTGGAGACATTATATCCGATTGTACGTTGTGAACTCACTTTGAAGGAACCAATTAACGTGCAAAAGTTAGAAAGGGCCGTTGAATTAGTAGGCCAAGTTGTGCCAGAAATTTTTGCCAAATATCGAATTCAGGACAACGTTTTTGTGCCGTTAGACCGTGACCCTAAGACCATCGTTTCCAAAGTTAATTCATACAGTGAGGATCTTGTAACCCAATTTGATTTGTTAAGGGGACCACAAGTGAAAATGATCGTTGTGGCTAATAAATTAATTGTGTATCTTAGTCACATCCTGACTGACGGGGCTGGTAGCAAGCAGTTCTTGTACTTACTTGCAGATTGTTATAACCAGCAGCGGATGGCCGGTGGGCTTACTAACCATCAAGGCATCGATGAGATTAAGCAACTAATTGATCAAACGCCCCAACAAGTTTCAAGCAAGGCTGATCATCCAGCAAAACCACTTTATTTGCCGGCTTTAGCTGACAGGCAGTCAGCTAAATACGAGGTCATTCGTACCCAACTAAATGCTAAGCAATTTGCTGAGCTTCACAATGTCACTCAAAATATTGGGGTAACGTTGAATGATTTCTTCATGGCAGCGTTTGGCAAAACAGTTCAACAATACTGCGGGGTTCCAACCATTGCGCTGGCTTGTCCAACTGACATGCGGCAATTTTTAACTGTTGAAGCTAAGCAGCAGCTGCGTATTCAAAATCTCACTGCTCGCTATAATTTTGCCGTTGAGTCAGAGGTAACCGAATCCGTCATGCAAGCCGCTCAAAAGGTTCATGAGCAGATGACAACCAACAAACAGCGGAAACAATTTCTTCAATCCGTTCGGACGCTGGTTACTGAAGTTGGCAAGGGGACGGCGATTGACAAGTTGCAAGAGATTGTTGAACAGAATTATCACGTTCGACCAATTGCCTATACCAACTTTGGCGTGATTGATGATAAGCAACTCCGCTTTACTGACAATTCAATCGAGAGTTGTTTGATGACTGGTTCGTTCAGGCGGCTGCCGATGTATCAAGTGGCGATTAGTACATTTGCTGGTCGATTAACTCTGGCTGCTAATATGATTGGCAGTGACCAAGAACGCCAATTTGGTAAGGCGGTGCTGGATCATTTAAAATTAAAGCTGTTGGCTGTAAGCGCGTCATAGGGTGAATTTAAATGGAAAATAAAACTCATTTGACCCAAATGCCAAGTCGCTTTCTGGCGAAGAAAAGTTTTGTACTCCTTGTGTATTCACTTTCAAAATTTGAAAATGTGAAGACGACGTATGCTCAGACCAAAACAATCATTGATGGGATGAGCGTTGCCGGTGTTCCAGTTGACGATATTCAAGTGATTGTGAATTTAAAGAAAGGGTTTGAATATGTCATTAATCATCATGGGCGTTATGACTTTGCAATTAGTGAAATGATTAATGGCATTGTTGCCGCTGAGGATGCACTTGAACCTGGAAAGATTAGGACTGGTAATGTCCAAATTGGCGGTGTCGAATATGTACCACCAATTCCTGATTCCAATGTGGTCATTACAACGGTTTCAGAAATGATGAGCGATAACGTGTCAGCTACTGAGAAAGCCCTGAAGTTGATGTATTATATCATGCGTCAACAGATTTTTTGGGATGGTAATAAGCGGACCGCTGTGTTATCAGCAAATTATATTTTGATAAACGCTGGTGCGGGAATCATTAATATTAATGAAAATCAACTTGAAGAATTTAATAAGTTATTAAGTGGTTATTATGAATCTGATCAAGATACCGCTATTATGCAGTGGACGTATGACCACTGCATTTACGGCATTGATTTTGAGTGAAATTGAATTGACCAGGGTGATAAGGGGTATTTAGTTATTAGGATAAAAAAAGATCCAGCCGGGAACTGATTAATTATTAGTTTCTGACTGGATTTGGTTTTTTAATTGGATGAATTTGGATTATTTAACCTGTTTAACAATAAAGTAATTTAGAGTAGCTCCCTTAATTGCATTAGTTGCGGAATTTCCCTTGAAACCAAGTGAATCATCGTCAGCCGTATAGCCATCAGGTAAGCCGTTGTAGTCAAAAAATGAAGTCTTAAGATTCATACCAGCTTGCTTTGGTGATTTAGCAAATGGAACAATCACTGATTTAACGGGTCTGTTAGTTGCTTTATCGACGTAGTTCACGGTGATGCCTTCAGTTGCTGGAACGCTGTGCATGGGGATTAGCGATCCGTCTTTAATGTAGCCAACAATATTTGTGTTACTTAAGTCATGGATGACTAACCAACGATCGCCTTCGCGGGTCCGGGTCATTGCATTTTCAATGATAAAGACATCATGTCGATACTTAATTGTACTTTTCATATTTGGTTTTGTTTTACCATCTGGCCCACACCAGAAGGGAAGTTGATATAAAAGTTCAGAACCGTTATTTTTGCTTCCGGGGTATTTCAAGTGGTAAAATTCGTTCTTTTCGAGATCGTTAAGGGGACTGTTCTGAAGAGTTTCAAAAGAATTGATGCCACCGACAACCGTCTTCTTATCTTTTGCGTAGTGGACAAGGCCTGATTGAATATCGCTTATTTTTCCTGCATAAATCCACCCTTTAATTTTACGATCAAAACTCATCACTTTGTAATAGACGGTGTGGTGATTGGTATATGCGGACCGCAAGTACATGAAGGTGTCTTGGCCAGCTTTGGATTGATTAAGTTCAAGTAACTGTTGTTTCGTCTTTACGACCTTTGCGCCTTTTAGTGGGGCAGCTTTGGTATACAGGGCGTTGTTGCCTGTAAAGGAAACGTAGTTGCCGCTTTGCTTGAGGTTATAAGACATCTTAGTGATTTTAATAGGTGATTTGGCGCATGCTGGTTGAGTTGAATTCACTGATATACCTAAGATAATGCCACCCATTATTGCCAATAATGTTAATAGTTTGGATCCCTTTTCCATATTAATCGCTCCTCTGTTTCATTGGTCATATTATACCGCTTTGATGAAAATAATTCTTAGAGTGAGGAGATTCTGATTATTGCGGTAATGAAGTGTGTTCCAATCAGTTGCTGGACATCGTAAAAAGCGCTTGAACTAAGACCCAAGAAGCGGGATCCGTGTTCAAGCGCTTTGCTACGTTGTTTTAAATGTCGTCACTTACATTATTATAATATTCGATCGAAAACTCACCATTATCGTAGTTAAGTTTGGTTACACTACCATTCTTCGTTGAAACGTTAACGGGGATATCGCTCCATTTGCTGACGACGTTTCGAATTAACGTTCCGTGGGTTGCCATGAGAATCTTATCACCATCGTTAGCTCTGTCGACAACTTTATCAATTCCTGGCTGCAGCCGTGCCCAAAATTTAGAACTACTCTCAGCATCGCCGTATGGGTCAGCCTTTGAGAACATATCCTCAGCTTTATCAATGCCAAATTCGCCTATCAAGCCGTGGAATGAGTTGACGCCAATTGGGCCGCCGATCGTATGCCATGTTTTGACGTCATCTTCCCCCTCATAGTAGCCAAAGTTGAGCTCCCGAAAGGCTGAACTTGGAATTACTTCTTCAACGCTACCTGAATTGGCCTTCAAAATTAAGTTTCCAGTCATAACGGCGCGAGAGGTATCGCTGGAATAGGCGGCAGAAAATGGAATATGGCTTAGACGCTTACCGGCATCAATTGCATCGGCAACACCTTTATCGGTAAGGGGCGAATCGGACCACCCCTGAATCCGGTGGTATTTATTTAGGTAAGTCTGGCCGTGGCGAACAAAATAAAGTGAGATTGTCATGTAAAATCCTCCTAAAAATAAAGTGAGCGGATCCAGGCGGTTAGCAATCGGAGTGTAAGTCTCCTCCAGCGGAAATTCCCGGTTTTGGAATTTTTGCTGGAGGTGCTTACGCGCAGATTGCTACCTGGAGGAGCTGTCCTAAGAAAAGTGAGCAGAACAAAGCGGTTAGAAACTGGAACATAAGTCTCCTCTGACAAAAATCCCTGGTTTTGGGGGATTTCTGTCAGAGGTGCTTATGTGGAAGTTTCTGCTTTGAGGAGCTGTCCTAAAAATAAAGCGAGCAGAACAAATCAGTAAGAAGCTGCCCCACATATACAATTCTTAAAAGCATCCAAATTATACCATGTATCATCTAACCATTTAAAGGTATACCAATTAAAAATATAAAGTTAATTAGTAATTTTGATATCATTTCCATTCACATTTTTGAATTGAGAACGGTTTTATGCTAAACTATTAAGTCAAGTTGTAGGGGGTAAAATATGGCTGATAATATCAAAGCACAAGAGCAACATCATTTAGATGGTGTTATCCAAAAAATCAAAGTTGCCGAAACAAGTCTTCAAAAGAAGATTAAGGCAACCAAAAAAGATGTTAAGGACATTAATGCCAATTTCAACAATGATGTCCGCTTAAAAACCGAGACCTATAGTGGCATGATGGAAACGGCAATGTCGATCAGGCAGCAGCAACAAATGCTGTCTGAACGGGAAAATCGCCAGGAATACGCTGCCCGAGAATTGGGAACCCTCACTAAGCTCGAGGTGAACCCTTACTTTGCGCGGATTGATTTTCGTGAAGGTGATGAGAAGCGCGATGAGACCATTTATATTGGGATGGCTTCATTTACTGACCGTCCCGACCACTATTTGATTTATGATTGGCGAGCTCCCATTTCTAGTATCTACTATAATGGTGGCATTGGTGACGTAACCTATCAAACTCCCGATGGTGAGCAGACGGTTGATGTTAAGCTAAAGCGGCAGTTCCAAATTGAGAATGCAAAGATTAAAACGGTCTTTGATACTGAAGAAGTTGTCGGCGATCAGATGCTGCTGGATGCATTAAGCAATCGTTCCGATACAAAAATGAAGAGTATCGTGACGACCATCCAAAAAGAACAGAACCAAATTATTCGGGATACCGACTCCGAACTGTTATTTGTTCAGGGGGCAGCTGGATCTGGAAAGACGGCCGCGGTTTTGCAACGGGTTGCTTTCTTGCTGTACCAGTATCGGGGAAATTTACACTCTGGTCAAATTATTTTATTTTCACCTAATCAGCTATTTAACGATTATATTAACCAGGTATTACCAGAACTTGGCGAACAAAATATGGTTCAAATGACCTTTTATCAATATAGTTCTCATCGGCTTCCAAGCGTTCAAGTGGAGACATTGGCGCAACGGTTTGATGAACAATTTGAACCTCACGCCCAAAAAATCAATGATGTGAAGGGCAGCTTAGATTACTTCAAAGCAGTGAGTGCTTACGCCAACCATTTAAATACCGAGGACATGCGATTCAGAAACTTAATGTTTAACGGCACTGTTTTGATTCCTAAGGAAAAGGTTGAAGATATCTACTATAGCTTTAACGAAAACTATAATTTACGAAACCGGCTTGACGCAACCAAAGAACAGTTGTTAAAGATCTTGAATCGTAAGATCCACGTTGAAATGCGCAAAAAATGGGTTGAAGACGCGATTCAAAATCTGTCTCGTGAGGAGATCCAGCAGATGCACAAGGAAGGCGAAGAGGAGATCCTGGACGCTGATAAAGAGTTCAAGTTCTTGGCTCGTCAGATTGTGGTTAAGTCCTTCCGGAAGGTGCAGCGCCAGATCGTCCGGAATCATTTCTTAAGCATCAATAACCAGTTCGTGCACATGTTAAGAAATATTCCTAAGATTATTCACCTAGCTGATTTTGACATTACTGAATCGGATTGGCAGGCTGACATTAAGGCAACGGTTGGCCGGCTCAAAGAAGGACGGTTATCACTCGCTGACGCATCAACGTACATTTACTTGTATGATTTAATGACCGGTAAACGTGGCGATCGTGATATCCGATATCTCTTTATTGATGAAGTTCAGGATTACTCGGCTTTCCAGCTTGCCTTTTTGAAGTTTAGCTTTCCGCGGGCGAAATTCACCTTGTTAGGTGACTTGAACCAGGCAATCTTTACTCATGAGAATAGCCGAAAGCTTCTGGACGAGCTCGGAAGCATGTTCCCTGAGGATAAGACTCGGGTGGTTCAGTTAACGAAGTCGTATCGTTCAACTGCTCAGATCACCAACTTCACAAAACATCTGCTGACTAATGGTGAGGATATCATTCCGTTTACTCGGGAGGGTGATTTACCACAGGTCTACGTTGAAGATGGTATGGATTCTGCGGTTGAAGTTGTAAAGAAGCAGGCAGAAATTAACCTCGCTGACCACGAAACAACGGCAATTATTGGCAAAACGCTAAAAGAGTGTCAGCAGTTGACCGATAAATTAGCAGAAACCGGCGTTAAGGCAACGCTCATTAGAACTGAGAACCAACGGCTGGTTAAGGGCGTCATCGTTGTGCCGTCATACCTTGCCAAGGGGCTTGAATTTGATAGCGTCATTATGTGGGATGCTTCAAAAGAATGCTACGGCGAGGAACGAGACCGACAGTTAGTATATACGATTTGTACGCGGGCAATGCACCGATTGACGATTGTCGCAACTAAGACGTTATCACCGTTATTTGACACGGTGCCCACGACTGAATACGAAATGAAGTGAGTTAAGGTCAATCTCTAATTTGTGAGATTGATTTTTTCTATAAAAACCCGCGGAATGATCATGCTTGATGGTATAATTACGTGAATAGAAAAGTTCTGGAGATAAGACAATTCATGGATGATTTAATTAACTATTACTCGTTCACTAAGGGAGAATGGAAGCATTTCTACAACGAAAGTGAAGCTAACTTACCATTAACCCCAAGTGAATTAAAGCACATCAAGGCGTTTAACGATCAAATCTCGATTCAAGACGTTTCTGATATTTACAAACCATTGGTGCATATGATTCGCTTGCAGAAGAATAATTTTGATGAGTGGCAGACCACTAAGGCCCGCTTTTTGCATAAGCAGGTTCGGACGGTTCCGTTTATTATTGGGATTTCTGGTAGTGTGGCTGTTGGTAAATCGACGACTGCCCGGGTGCTGGAAGAACTGTTAACCAATTATTTTACCGGTGAGCACATTCAATTAATTACGACTGACGGTTTCTTGTATTCCAACGCTGAGTTAAAGAGACGAGGAATCTACGACAGGAAGGGTTTCCCAGAAAGCTATGATATGCGTAAGCTGATTGCTTTTTTAAACGAGGTCAAATCAGGGGTGGCGGTCACCAAGTCACCAGTGTATTCGCATCAGAGCTATGATATTATTCCTAATCGCTATGATATCGTTGATCGACCGGATGTCCTGATCATTGAAGGGATCAACACATTACAGCTCCCCAGTAATGAACAGATCTATATCAGTGATTTTACGGATTTTTCGATCTATATGGATGCGGAAGTGGACTTGATTGAAAAATGGTACTTAGAGCGCTTCGGTCGTTTGATGGACACAGCGTTTCAGGATCCTGATAACTATTATTATGACTACGCGATGGGAAATCGTGAGGATGCCTTTTCAATGGCACGAAACGTGTGGCAGACGATTGATTTACCGAACCTAAGGGCAAATATCCTGCCAACCCGCTCACGAGCTGATATGATTATGCATAAGACCGATCACCATTTGATTGATCGATTGTATCTGAGAAAGTATTGAATATTTGGCTTTTTAATCGACTATTGCCAACCATAGTTGAATCGTTTATTATTTATGTAGGAACTTTGAAAGGGTGTATGATTTGGCAAACGTTGACTTATCAAGCTTTGATAAGATTTTAGTGCTGGATTTTGGTAGTCAGTACAACCAACTGATTACAAGACGAATTCGTGATTTAGGCGTATATTCCGAACTGAAATCCCATGCATTGTCCGCAAATGAGATCAAAGCAATGAACCCCAAGGGAATTATTTTCTCCGGGGGTCCAAATAGTGTTTATGAAGATGGCGCGCTTAAGGTTGATCCAGACATCTTCAAGTTAGGAATTCCAATCCTGGGTATTTGCTATGGTATGCAGATCATGGCTTATACTCTGGATGGCGGTAAGGTTGAGAAGGCTGATGATTCAGAATACGGTCATGCTGATATTCAGATTACGTCCGATGATGCGACGTTGTTCAAGAATACACCGCGTGAGCAACCAGTATGGATGAGCCATGGCGATTTAGTGACGCAAGTACCAGCTGGGTTTACAACGGTCGCAACGAGCCAGAATTGTCCAATTTCTGCAATGCAAGATGTTGATCGTAATTTCTACGGGATTCAGTTTCATGCTGAAGTGCGGAACACGAAGTATGGTAATGAAATCTTGAAGAATTTTGCGTTCAACGTTTGTCACGCAGAAGCTAATTGGTCAATGGACGATTTCATCGACTTGCAAATTCAACACATCAGAGAAACTGTCGGCGATAAAAAAGTATTGCTGGGCCTGTCTGGTGGGGTTGACTCAAGCGTTGTCGGTGTCTTGTTGCATAAAGCAATTGGCAAGCAGTTGACGAGTATCTTTGTTGACCATGGTTTATTACGAAAGAACGAAGCTGATCAGGTGATGGATAGCTTGGTTGGGAAGTTTGGCTTGAACATCATCAAGGTAGATGCCCAGGAGCGCTTTTTGTCTAAGTTAAAGGGTGTTACTGAGCCTGAAAAGAAACGAAAAATCATTGGAAACGAATTCATTCAGGTCTTCAATGACGAAGCCCGTAAGTTGGATGGTATTGATTTCTTAGCTCAAGGCACGTTGTATACTGACGTCGTTGAAAGCGGGACGGATACGGCCCAGACGATCAAGTCTCATCATAACGTGGGTGGCTTGCCTAAAGACATGAAATTTAAGTTGATTGAGCCTTTAAACACCTTGTTTAAGGATGAAGCTAGAGCGATTGGTGAAAAGCTAGGGATGCCAGAGCAACTTGTTTGGCGACAACCATTCCCAGGCCCAGGTTTAGGAATTCGGGTAATCGGCGAAGTAACGCCTGAAAAGCTGCGAATTGTTCGGGATAGTGATTGGGTCCTAAGGGATGAAATCGCTAAATCTGGCTTAGATCGTGATATTTGGCAGTATTTTACTGTTTTACCAGGCTTCAGAAGTGTTGGTGTTATGGGCGATGGGCGGACCTACGATTACACGATCGCGATTCGAGCCGTTAACTCAGTAGATGGGATGACCGCTGACTTTGCTCGGATTCCATGGGATGTTCTTCAGAACGTTTCCACAAGAATTGTAAACGAAGTCGATGGTATTAACCGCGTTGTGTATGACATTACGAGCAAGCCACCGGCAACGATTGAGTGGGAGTAGGCTAGACCAATTTTGCATTCCGACAGGTACTCATGAATACTTGAATAACATTGGTTTTACAGCTTCCTAAATGAATTTCAAACGAACTAAATTGAATAGATTTAACCGCTTTGCGGGTACAACCGCGGGTACAAAACTTTTTCTGGTTTTGTACCCGCGGTTTTTTATAATGAATAAGTAAATGCGGAAGTGGCCTCGCTTTTCTCCTTTCTTGCCGTTGTGCGTGAAAAGGTATACATATTTACGCTCACTTTCTCAATTAAAAATGGACGCTTTTTTGGCGAACTATGTTTAAACATAGTATATACTTTGAGTGTGGGGATGTGATAAGTCTCTATCGCTATCGGTTATTGATAAACCGGTTATTCTGGAAGAATATTATAACAAAGGAATGAGAAAGGAGACATGAACAATTTGATAAAAAAAACGATTGATAAATGGGGTAATTCCCAAGGAATCAGGATTCCTAAAGATATGCTCAGCAAAATTGGAATTGATAATCCGGTTGGTCAAACTGTGGAAATTGATGTAAAAGGAAACAGCTTGACTATCCAGAAAAAAGACAGTCGTTCAGCTTTGCAAAAACGTTTTGAAAACTTTGATGTCGAAAAATATTTTAAGGAAAATGGTTCACGTGAGGTTGATTGGGGTAAACCAGTTGGTAAGGAAGTCTTTTAAACGTTATCATTACCTAACCTTGGCAAAGAGCCGTGGTTATGCAAAATAAATAGGTGTAGGAGACTGTTGTATGAAAGACCTTAATCAACATATTTTTGATAAAGAGAAAGGCGATAAAGAGTGGTATGACCAGGGAAGTGTTGTTTGGTGCGATTTTGACCCTACGAAAGGACATGAACAGCAGAAAGGAAGACTGGCTGTCGTTGTTTCTAGTCGTGCATTCTATTTGCTTACGCGAATGATAAAGGTAGTTGCTATTTCATCTTCTGAATCTCAAAAGGATTTTCCAATTAATGTTGCATTACCAATTGGGATGCAAGTGAAAGGGTATGTTTTAACGGATCAAGAAAGATCTATTGATCCAAGTAATCGAAATATTAGTTTTATCGAACGCTGTCCCGATGAAGTTCTTAAAGAAATTTTGAAGTTTGTGCTAATGACTTATGAATAATAAAAAAACCAATAGCCGATAGCCTAGGTGACTAAGCATATATGTATTAAATGCCCCGTGCACTTTGATTTGACGACTAAAGTGTGTAGGGTATTTTTTATGCTTCAAGAGGCTTATATGCTCTGCCTTTTCAAATTGTTCTCCGATTTAAAAACTACCTAATAATTCCACAATTTGAATCAAACGTGATCTCCAACAGGCCAAAATCCTGAATATAACGATAATGTTATGCTCGTTTAAAAATAACTGCGCCGAAGTTTGAATTGCCGGTATAATTGCCCTTTAAATGCCAGAAGTGTTTATGTACCAGCCAAATGGTATTTTTTGAACGCAGTTGTATTTTTACGGGATACTTTTTGCCATGGTTGATGGTCCTAAAATTTGCGTAGTATGTACGTGAGTTGGTCTTTCTTAGATTGTAAAAGCGCCAAACTTGAGTTCCTAAATACTTATCACGAACAGTTGCGGTGCGGTTGGTGAACGTTGTTTTGTCGTGGTATCCGCCTTGAGTTCCATCTGTAGTCCTAATCCATACGTGACTTCTAATATAATGTGAAAATGTCGCTGCCTGACCGTTAACAGGTTTTGAAACTCCTGATACCATACCTAATGCTAGAGCGGTTGTGCCGATTAAAAGTGAATTTTTTAAGGTCATGATTTCCTCCGAAGTTAAAAAGTAGTGTTACGTAATTATTTTCTCAGTATTCAAACGTTATAGTGTAAATTAGAAAGACGATTTAGCTTATCCAGTGACGCCATGGTCAGCATACCAATAATAGTGACTTTTACTTACTTTATTCATTACATTAGCGTTTCCGATGCGAATCTTATAGTGTGAAATATGTTTAATTTTGTAAGTAATATTTATTCTATTCGGCATTTTGATATATGTGTGAATCCTATAATAATGTCCCTGTCTAGACACACTGGTGACTGTATACCTATAAGCGTCGGCTTGGGGAAGTCCATAAACAATTCGATGACCGGTTAACATGGCAATATGCCCGTGACTAATGTAGTATCCGCGAATACTTGTCGGGATTGTGCGATATGTGCTATAAGCTTGTGCGTTTATGATTCCAGATACCATTGCTTCTCCGAATGATAAGGTAGCAATTCCTAATATTAATGACCCTTTAATTTTCATAATATCCTCCTAATTTTAAATTTGATAGAACCATTGGACAAATCGTTAAGCTAAACGACATTGTTTTAATTTCTAAGTTCAGGTTGAAGCGCACACCATTAGAATTCACGGCCTAGCATACTCATTTCCCCGTAACGCCCGAGTAGCACCACTCACTTCTGCCTTTGACTGGTTCATATATTGGTAATTGCCAGGGTTAATAACTTCTGAATAGAATTTATCGCTGTCGGATACAAAAACCATGCCTGCTCCCGCAACGGTCCATTGACCCTGTTTCGTAGTTGAGTTGCTGGTTCGGTTAACGGTTGAATGGCTTCGATGAGTATCCCCATCACTAGTCGAATGACGATAGGCAGCAGGTGAGTGGTGGGTGATTGGTTTAGCATTACTTGTCCCGGTTTCATAGTTAATCTTGATACCTTCAACTGAATTAAGCACCACAATTTCCGTATTGATGGCATCATCGGACGACTTGATATTAACGACCGAACCGCGGGGGATTGTTTCGGCTCCCTTATAAAGCGGGATGGTCTCGTAGTCAATTGTATGCCGGGTGCCGGGATGATCTTCCCAGTAATCTTCAGCGGTTTCTTCGGCATAACGCATACCGCCATCTTGGTTAGCTCCTACATTTTGTGGTCGGGTGCCAGTAGTGAAATTATATTCAGAGGTATACGATTTCGCCCCTAGCAAGCTGTCCGCAATTGAATGGCTTCGGTTGAACAAATAACCATGGTAGGTGCGGTCAGTCAAGCTGTAATGAATGGCGACTTCTGGGTTATCCGCAGGCCAAGAAGGTGGCGCAAGTGGATCGCCTTGACGCGACCCTTCAGACGATTGGTATTCTGAATAAGTTAAGACGGCTCGAGCGGTTGCGGACCGCCCCTGACGATCACTAGCAAAATGATAATTGCCAGCTTTGAGATGATGAAATCCGGAAAGCTTTGCGTGACCATTGACATAATAATAGTTATGGGTTGGCCCCGCGGATTCGTGATTGGTATAGTAGACAAGTTTGCTTAAAATGGTGCGGTTTTGGTGCTTTGTAGCCCCGGACTTATGAGCGACTCCTTTTTTGTTCGGTTGTAATGACGCCGTACTAGATTTTTTATACTGGCTAGTGTTACTTGACGCCGTCTTTTGTGAGTCACTCTGTGTGGTTTTGTGATCACCATCATTTCTACATGCTGCCAAACTTAACGTTGTCAGCAATGTGAGCCCAATGGTTGCTACTTTTCTGAATTTCATGGTTTCCCCCAAGTGCTATTATGACTTAATTATTGACTAATATGTACTAAACGTGGATCAGCGACTCCCTTATTCAAATCTATCACGCCATAAGAAGAATTCAATAGAAATTGTTAATAATGGGCCCTAAGTTAGGATTAAATCGTTATATTTAAAAGTGAGCGGAGCAAAGCGATTAGAAGTCGGTGCATAAGTGTCCTCGGGTGGGAATTCCGGGTTTTGGAATTTTCACTCGAGGTGCTTATGTGCAGACTTCTGCTTTGTGCAGCTGTCCTAAAAAAGTTGATAAAATAATTCGTCGTAGTTTAAGCAGCTGCTAAGATCTGTTTCCTTTTCAAATACGCACTGCATCTAGATAGTAATGATGTTAGAATAAAACTCATACATAAATCCTGGGGTGTAAAAATGAAATCGATTATTAGCTATTGGCAACGGTTAAATATTAAAGCAACCGAGCTGATTGGTGTTGCTTTTGGGGCATTTATCTACTCAATAACGTACAATTACTTATTGCTGCCATCGCATCTTGGTGAAGGCGGGGCGATGGGGGTCACCGCATTACTCTATTACGCTTTTGGGGTGCCGTCATATCTATCCAATCTCCTTATCAACGCTGCTCTCATTGCAGTTGGCTACCGATTGTTTGAAAAGAAGACGACCTACCTGACGATATGGGCAATTGCTTGGATGACACTCTTTCTAAAAATACCAGTGTTTTATTCCTATCATACTCATGAACTCATTGTGCCAACCCTTCTGGCAGGGGCACTGACGGGAATTTCGATTGGGTTGATTTTCCGGTACAATGGTACGATTGCCGGCGATACCATTATTGGTAAGCTGCTCAACTACCTTTTCGGTATCTCGATTGGTACCGGTAGCTTGTTCTTCGATTTATTCATCGTCATTCCGTTCATTATGATTATTGGATTTACCAATACCGTGTTGACAATCATTTACTTGTACGTCTACTCAATTTTTACCAACCAGTTTCTAGCAAACGTCGGCGCAAGAAAAGCGGTTCTGATTGTGTCACCAAAGTATCAGCAGATTGCCACGACGGTTTCAAAAGAGCTCAATCAAGAGATCACCATTTTTAACGGGACGGGCTTCTACAGTAATGCCGACCAACACATGCTCTACATGATTGCTAGTCCCAGGCGGGTCACCAAGATTGTGCCAATTATTGAACGTGAAGATAAGAATGCACTTATTGTTGTGGAGAATATTCGGAGTGCCCGTGGGTTGAATATGCGGCGGATTCTTTGAATTTATTGATGCCTGACGTAACTGCTTATATTCTTGCAGGCCAAGTCTTAACAAATTGATGATCATATCTTTGGAGCTAAGAGTAGATCCTGGCTCTTTTTTGTAGGATAGTATTATTATTATATTTTAATAACGGCATTTAACCGTCGGAAAAGTTAGCGGTGCTGGGCAGCAACACCTAAAAATAATTTGTTGACAATAATCCAACAGAGTTGCATAATGAATCTGTTTCATAGAGAAACAGAAAAGGGCAGGTGTCTCAATTTTGGAACAAGAAGAATTAGCTCAAAAAGTGATTCGGCCATTTAAGCGGATTGCCAGGTTATATAGTGAATTGGATCAGACAACCAGCAATTATGGTACCGATGTTCCCTTATTTCCACCAGAAATTCATGCCATTACGGCGATTGGCAATCATCCCGGGACCAGTCTAACCGAATTGACGCAGTATCTGGATGTCACAAAGGGGACCACCACGAAGCTGGTTCAAAAATTGGTCAAGAAGGGAATGGTCATTAAGCAGTTTGCTCCGAATTCGGAGAATCAATTATCACTTGAATTAACGAAAAAGGGGCAAATTGCTGATCAGCATCATCAAGAATACGATGCTTACCTCGATCAGCAATTGATCGCCATTTATCAGCAAGTGCCAGATGCACTACTTCCTTATCTTGAAACCATTAGTAGCCAGTCAGAAGCGTTCTTTAAAAAAATGATTGCTGAGCGCCAAAAATAATTTTTTGCTTTTATGTTTCACTATGAAACTGATTCATATAGAAACCAATTTAGATAAAAACCAACAAAGGAGACCTTTTTATGGATGCGAAGTGGCAAAAAGCGGGTGGGCTAGTCGCACTTTGTTTAATCATGTTTGTGGTCACATTAGACACGACGATTACTAACATTGCGCTACCTGATATTACCCGCAGCTTTTCAACAACGCTGGATACCAGCAATTGGATTAGTACCGTTTACGTGCTTATTCTTTCAGTCCTGATGATTCCAATGGCAAAAATTACTGACCAATTGGGACGCAAGAGGCTCATGGTGATTGGGTTAATCCTATTTGGAATTGGTTCTTTAGCTTGTGGATTGGCAAAGTCAATTGGCATGTTGATTGCCATGCGAACCGTTCAAGGGCTGAGTGGTGCGATTGTCACGCCAATTATTGTGCCTTTGTCAGTTGATTTATTTGGGAGAGCAAAAGCCAATCAAATTGTTGGTGTCATTGGGGCAGCTGCCGCAGTTGCTGCTGCCGCTGGGCCCCCGATTGGTGGGTTACTAATCCATTTGTGGTCATGGCATGAAATTTTTTTCGTTAACGTACCGATTGTATTGCTGACACTGGGACTAGTCGCAATTTGTTTTCATGAGTCTTATGATACGACCATTTCAAAATCGATTGATTATATCGGGATTGTTCTGCTTAGTAGCGGTCTTTTCTTTGTGACGTTCGTATTGTTAAAGGGATATGATTATGGCTGGCAGTCTTTGAGGATCACCATGATGAGTGGTAGCGCGGTCGTTCTGTTAGGATTATTTGTGATCTTAGATTTACGACGCCAAGAACCGTTGATTGAGTTTCGATTATTCAGAGATTTGACATTTCTATCCTCAACGCTTATTTATTTCACGTGTGGTTTTGCGGTGGTTATTTCGAGCGTTGTGTTTAATTTCTTTTTGGAAAATGTTCGCAATTTCGGTCCACTTCACGCGGGATACATCATCATGTTTAGTTCCCTTACGGTCGTCATTTCATTACCAGTTGGTAGTCAATTGGGTCAGAAATTAGATTATCGTTGGTCAAATGTGACGGGGGTTCTTTTAATGACAATCGGCGGTTTGTTATTGACCCAACTCACTTATCAGGTTACGGGGTTCACGATGATGGTGAATATGGCCATTATTGGTCTTGGGTTTGGCTTTGCGAGTTTGTCACTTGTTTCGGCGGTTCAATATATTCCAGTTGAGAAAGCAGGAATTGCGTCAGGGATGATCAACGCGGCTCGTCAATTAGGCACTTGTCTGGGAATTGCAATGCTAGTTGGTGTTTTGAATCATAACGTGGCAAATGCAAAAACGGCGATTAAAGCGAGTGCTTACCAAAATGTGCGGGAAAGTCAGGTGTCACCAAACGTTCGCACAGCGCTCGACAAAGTTATCCACCATGATACAGCTGCTAATCACGCTAAAGCGACTTTAGCAGCAAAAAGCCTTTCAAATGTTCCTAAACCAATCAGAACGTCTGAGCTAAGCCAACTTTATGTGGGAGCCAGCAAACTTAGTCAGGCTAACGAAAAGATGACAGGCAGCTTGAAAAAATTACGGGAAGATACGGAACGATTGCCAGCATTTTCTCAGGCGGCAGTGCCGATAATTAAAGGCAGCCAGATCTTAACCGCCAAACAAAAGGAGTTAAAGCAAGGGATTAGCCTAGTTGCTCAAGCGGCGACAATTAAACAAGTTCAAAATAAAATTGTGACCAAAAAGCATTCTGAATTAACTAAGGCGTTTACCAAGACATTTTGGGTTGCCTTCATCTGTTTAGCTTTGATGTGTCCAGTGGCTTTTTGGACGGATCGACCAAACAACAAATAATAGATGGATAAGACTATTATTGATAACTCCCTCTATGTTAAGATTGCGAGACAAGAAAATAAAAACAATCTTCTGCATGAGCTATTGTTAGAAAATCGGCTCGTCCTAAGAGAATATAGCATTGCAGATATATCAGACTGAGTATGGAAAGCAGAATAGTCAATAAATCGAAAAATAGTTTATCCGTTATTTACTCAATATATGCTATAATTTGAGTAAATAACGGATTTTTGAATTGGGGTGAAACGGATGAGTCAACAGGATGAAATCATTAAATACTTGAATAAGAATGGTGGCCAAATTACATCTAAGACAACTAATTCAATGGGAATATCATCTAGAGTGCTGCGCAATATGTATGCTCATGGTCAGCTTGAAAGATTAGCGCCAGGCGTTTATATTGATCCACTTGAGTTTGGGGACGATATCGCTGCATTACAATATCGCCTTTCAAAAGGTGTTTTCTTCAAGGATACAGCGTTATTTCTGTATGGAATGATTGACCGGACACCAAGCACCTACGAAATGAACTTTCCATTACCATACGCATATAGCACTAAAACAAATGCGCCAATCAAGATTTATCGACAAAAAAAGGAGCTTTATGAAATTGGAATAACGACAACTAAAACTCCTGGTAGACACCCGGTTAAGGTTTACAATATTGAGCGCACGTTGTGTGATATTTTGCGAGCGCGAGATAGGTCTGATGCTGAAACGATTAAACAAGCAATGAATAGTTACGTCCATCGGAAAGGAAAGAATCTTCACAAGTTAATGGAGTATGCAAGGATATTTAAAGTGGAAGAAGAAATTAGAACGTATATGGAGGTTCTACTGTGAAACTTGAATTTACTGGCCGGAAGCAATTTTTAGCTAGAATTAGAAAGTTAGCAAAGGAAAGAAAAATCACACCACAGATTATGCTGCAGGAGATTATTTTAGATGACCTGATTGATCGAATCTCTAATTCACGTTACAAAAATAATCTTGTATTAAAGGGCGGTTTCTTGATTGCATCACTGATTGGTACAGATACTCGCTCAACACGGGATATTGACACCTCAGTTGTTGGTTTACCAGTTACGGAAGATAAAATGAAAAGTGTATTTCAAAAAATTTGTGACATTGAATTACCAGAAGATATAATCAAATTATCAATTTTAGGGATTGGCGAAATTAGAGAAGAGGATGAGTATTCGGGTTACCGAATTCATATTAGTGCACAAATCTATACGACGCGTGTTGACGTTAAGATTGATATATCAACTGGAGATGTTATCACTGAGCGTGCCATCCAATATGGGCACAAAATGATACTTGAGGATCGGACTGTCCAAATTATGGCATACACAGTTGAAACCATCATTGCTGAAAAGCTGGAGACAATCGTTAGCCGGGCTGATGCTAATACACGATTGAAGGACTTTTACGATTTATATTTACTTGATCATCAGGATAAGGCTGAAATAAGGTTTGATGTATTAAAAAGGGCGATACAAGCAACTTCCGCAAAACGAGAAACGATAAATCAATTACATACCTATACTTCAGTGCTAACGGCGCTTAAAACAAGCCCAAGTCTTCAAAGATTATGGGTTGCTTATCAAAAATCCAACGAATATGCGCAGGGAATTGATTTTGGTGCCACATGTGATGCAGCAATTGATCTTACTAAGAAATCTGAACTTGAGCAACGGATATAATTTTGTAGCTAATGATATTAATTTAAAAAAAAGAGTAAATAAAATGACGCTAGACTATGCACACCCAACAGAACAGTATGATTACTCAAAATATGGAGAAAATATTGATGCTGAACAGGCAAAAAAATTGGTTCGCAATGGTTATAATCAGCATGCATTTATTTGTAATGCTCAAAATATGTCAGGCAGCGGAAAATGTGAGTGCCGGGTAATGCTTGCAGCTCCGTGGAGTAGCAAGGTTCCATCTTACTTTAAAACTATGCCAGGTAAGGTACATACATGCAATATTAAGCAAGAAACACAAGTACAGGCTACAAGAAATCATGAACAAGATCGAAAATATAAGTCAGGGCAAACATTCCTAAACTTTTTTAAAAATACCTTGGATGAAGAAAGGCAGAGAAAAGCGGATTTATTCAGCGCTTTAAAGGGTGAAGAAATTATTGGAAAAAGTAAGTCTAAAACTCGTATTAACTCCAATGTAACTAACAAAACGATTACACGTCGGTCTGGTTTAAAAACGTTAAGAGCTGTTGTTAACAATAGATATACAAAACAACCACTTGATAACGGTAAAATAGTTAACCTAAGTAGTCTTTTTCATAAATTGGAAGATGCAAAAAATGAATATGATTTACCTGATCCACGTTTGATAAATATTTGGTATGGTAACATTCAAATTTATGAGTCGAAAATAACTAATGAAAATGGATACTCATATTTGAATTATGAAATACTTGTTATCTATCAAAAGATTGAGGGTCGAAATATTACAGCAATTATGAACGAAAAACAGATTAAAGAGCTTTTACCAGATTTTGAAAACTTTATTTCTAGTGGAAAAAGAGATGATCCGAAAAAAGTTCGCCACACCCTGCGTCTTTTTACGACGGAACGTCCCACAACCGTTGATGATAAATACGAGAATATTCTAATTGATCGTAAATGGAGAAATTTAAGCTCAAGGATGTATATAGAGAAAACCTAAATCAACATTTTAATATTGCAATATTAAAATGTAGACTAGAAAGCTTATTTAGTTCACTGAACAGTTCGAAGCTTGACCATTAGCGGCTTTATTTTCGATCGTTAACCACCTTGAGTGAAATTGAAGTGACTTCAACATTTTGACCTTCATATTTTAATTCAAAATCGATCGCTTTAGTATTGAGAGTCAAGCCATTTAGTGCGGCAACATCACCAAAATGAGCCCGTGACAACGATGTCAGGGCTCATTTGTAGTTGCGATTAATCCTTTATGGATGGGGATGTAAGTGATTTGAAATTATGCTTTAATTTTGGCCAAATCACTTTATCGGCGGTCTGAATAATAAGGCCATTAAATAAAATTGAAAATATAGTCCCGACGTTTACCGCATATAGGTTCTTAGTAACTGCAAACGAAATGGCCATTGCTAAAACTGGTGGCACAAAATCTACAAGTTGTGCGGCAACCGCGTTTCCCTTTAAATAAAAGAATCGCAAGATGTTAGTCGTATCGTCATTTGGGTGCATGAGGATATTCGCCCGTTGGTACAGTGAAATGGCAATGCAGAAAGTGGTTACCCCTAAACAGGATAGGATTGCTCGGACCAGTATTGGCAGGCTGCCAATTCCAGCCGCTTCCAGTAATTTAACAAATAAATTAATAAAATAGCTGACAAAGGCGATGTAGCAAAGTTCACCAACAAATCGCCGCCACTCCCAGTGCTTGATTAGCAATTGATTGGTGACGGTGTTTAAAAAACCAATGGCAAACAAAATAATTCCCACGTTAAGACCGAACCAGTTACTGTAATTTACTGCCGAAGCAGTCCAAACAGCACTTCCCATGTTGGATGAGACGGTGAGTGCATTTCCAAGGGCATTAAGTAGTAGGCCGGCAATTAAAGCGGTCCAACGTTGTTTAAGTGTATTTTGAATGGTCGAATCCCTCCTTTAACGTTATTAGTTTAGCATATTTGTTGGTAGGCATTGTGCTGATAATCTAAAATAACCGCCTATACGCAGATTCAAAATCTGAGTATAAGCGGTTATTTAAGGGTTAATTTAATTTATCGTGTCCCGTCACTGCTACCATTCCCTCACGTGTGACGACTAATTGACGGCCAATGAGCCTAACTGAACCAACAGGAAAACGATGAGGGTTACTTCTTAGTACCTGGCGAACATAATCCGGTGCCTTGCCCCATATTCTGGCGGCATCCTGGGAACTCATAATATCTGGATCGTTTAAATTAATTTTTAGCATTTACCAACGTACTCCCAACATTAATTGATCGGCACTTATCGCCGTTTCGAATCATCCATTTCCCGATTATGCACGGCTACTTGAAGGTATTGATAAAGTAGATAAATTAGGTACACGGTCACCACCTCAATTATGACAATAGCAAGTGGTGAAACCAAAATGACCACTGCAAATCCCGTGATGGTGAGTAAAATAATTGAAAGGCAGCCCGCGAAGCTTCTACTAATGAGCCAGCTAATTTTGAAAAAGGCTGTGCTGAAGGGTAATAAGATCGAAAGCAACAGAATCATTTTGAAGGTTCCTTTTGGCTGTTTTATGGATGATGAGCTTTAATCAAGCGCTGATTATCTTAAATTTACCATATTCATTAAAACTTGCAATACTAAACTGCTAATAAGAGGTATCAATGCCGATCATTAGTTGAGTACAGCAACGCCACCAGCTAGGTAGGTTGCAAATAGTAACCAAATCAAGTACGGAACCAGTAGCCAGCCCGCAGTTTGGTTAACCGGGGAAACCTTAGTGATCAGAATAACGACAATAATATCCATTATCAGAATGATAATGAAGCCAGTAGTTAATAGGCTGCCGCTGAAAAAGACAATTGTCCAAATAAAGTTTAAAAAGAGTTGGCTCAAGAAAAGCCAGAGGGTGTCTGGATACTTTTTGCGAGTTTGCCAAATAATATATCCTGAAATACCAATAAATAGATATAAAATTGGCCAAACAATGCCAAAAACGACTCCTGGCGGCGAAAAGATTGGCAGCTTTAAGGAGTTGTAAACGGTTTTGATATTTCCTGATAGCTGGGAAGAGAGAATTCCAACCGCCTCAACAAAAATGATCCAAAGAACCAGTTTAAGGTAATTAATTTTGGTTTGAGTTGCCATAAATTAGAACCTCCTTTGTTTAAATAGGTCACAGCTTAAAAGATCATTGATCAGGTAAGCAACCCACATCTTTATTTAGACTTATCTTATCAAAACAATTGGATATAAATTTTAAAATAATGATGATTTTTTTGTGAAATCGCTGATTTATAAACGATGAAGATGGAAAATGGGCAGACCTTAAATTGGTAAATTGTCCGATTTTAATTTGTGATATCGATAAAGTAGGCCGACACGTTATTATAAGTTGAAAGGAGAGCCGACCGTGTACAAAAACATCTTAGCGCCCATGGATGGCAGCGATAATGCTCAAAAAGCATTAGACGTCAGACGTCGCCATTGAAATCAGTCGGGCATTTGAGGATGCTAAAATCCATCTTCTATCAGTCATTGGTAATACGTACTACAGTTCAGAAACATTGTCAGCTGGGATCTACGAAGGATTAACCGCCCGGGCGCATCACGTTCTTGAAGGCAGTAAAGATCAAGCTCAAAACCAGGGAATTACGGTTGAGGGGACTGCCAAAAACGGGAGTCCCAAGCATATGATCGTTAAGTTTGCTAAAGTCAACAATTATGATTTGATTGTATTAGGGAAGTCCGGGACTAACGCCATTAACCGGTTTATCTTGGGATCTACGAGTGAATACGTTGCAAGAAATGCGAATGCTCACGTATTAGTAGTAAGTGAATGATTAAATTTTCCAACTAAAGAAACGGTCACAGTCAAAATTCATGTGAATTTTGACTGTGACCGTTTCTTTAGTTGGACTTTATTCTTTCATCCGCTGATATTTTCTTCGTAGCTTCAATGGCAGAACGTTTGTCAAAATAACCGCGGCGATAATCAAGACGACACCGACTATTTGGGCTGTTGTCACCCGCTCTCTCAACAGAAAAAAAGCAAAGACAATCGAAGAAGGCAATTCCAGCGATGAAATAATTGGGCCAACACCAAGCGGCAGGTGAGGCATGAAAAATGAAAAGCAGGTCAGTGGTAAAATCATTGAAAAAAACGATGTCAGGCCACCCCAACTGATTGCGGCAGGTAGCTGATGAACCGGAAAAATAGTGGGTACCCAGATAATTAATACTACGATTAAGGCACCGATACTCATCAGTTGCGCTTTGGTCAATGGATGGAGATCGTGACCAATATTTCCGGTGAACTGAATGGTGAGCGCATAAGCCAACGCTGATAAAAAGCTAAGGCCCATACCGATAAAGGAAACTGCTTGTTGAAGTGGCAGGAGGCCTGTTGCCAGAATGGTTCCGACCAAAATAGTCACCACACTGATTGTTTGGTTAATGGTTGGCAGTTTACGATTTATGAGGCACGAAATTAGAATTGATAGCCATACTGACTGCATCATCATCACAGCGGCAATTGCAACCGGGACGTACGCTAACGATAAAATATAAAACGTATTGGTAAATCCCATTGAACTGCCGGAAATAATCACCAGCCATTTCTCCTTACAGCTAGAAACCGTTCGATTTTGTTGGTTAAGCAGTAACCTACCAATACTGAAAGCTAGAAACGCAATTGAGAATGTGATGGCTAAAAGCAGCCCATCGGTAACTCGGTTGGCGTGAGCAAGCTTGAATAGTGAACCGGGAATTCCGTAACTAATGGCACCAACGGCAACCAAAAATGGCGCATAATGTTTCAAGTGATCACCTTCATTAATGAATTTAAAACGAGCCAGCCATGAAAGTTAAGGGTCGATGACTTAGATTAGAAAATTAGAATAACAGTATTATCTTAGCAAAACTCAATCGTTATTAAAAGTCAGTCGGAACCTTAATACGATCACTTTATTTATTTAAATAAGTATGCGAAAGGGGTAATGTTGCCCAATTTACCAATACCTGTTTGGAAACTATTAGATCAGGAATACGCTGAGCTTGGGTGTCCTCAATAAACGAAATAAATAATTAAGTAGTTCTTGTTTTGCCTCAATTTTCTTCCAATCATGGCATATTATTTAAACTTGATGGCCGGAGATTGTATAATGGCGGTAGGAGTAGTTGGATACGAAGGTTTGACCTTTTTGGAAGGGGCGTTCACGATGTATGAAAATATTTTGGTTCCTTTAGATGGTAGTGCCAACGCGAACAAGGCGTTAGACGTTGCGGTTGAATTCTGTAAGGTGTTTCATGCGAAAGTGACGGCGCTATCGGTAATTCATCACATTAAGGATGATTCCGATGCGTTGTCCTCCGACATTTATAAGGGGTTATCCACTAAAGCTCACAAGATTGTCGAAAGTTGTCGAGATCAGGCATGGAATCAGGGGGTTACCATTAATGGTGTTGTTGAAGACGGTAATCCAAAGCAAAAGATCGTTGAATTTGCGAAGGAAAATGATATCGATTTGATTATTATGGGCAAAACTGGCATGAATGCATTTGACCGCATGATTCTGGGTTCAACGACCAACCATGTGGTCAGAGAATCTGGGACGCAGGTGTTGGTGGTAAATGCATAGAGTGCGGAACCAAGCGGTTAGAAAGCGGAGCCTAAGTTACTCCGTTCAGAAATCCCGGGCTTGGATTTTTGAACGGAGTAGCTTAGGTGCAGCTTTCTGCTTGGTGTAGCACGTTTCCGCAATGTTGCCAAATCATAAATCCCTGGGTTTGGATTTATGAGAAAGTGGGCTTATGTGCAAGTCTCTGCTTGGTGGAGCACGTTTTCACAATGATGCCAAAAAACCAAAAATTCCCGGCTTGGAATTTTTACCAAGGGTGCTTATACGCCAGTTTCTGCTTTGTAGAGAGATCCTAATCTATCCAGCAATAGAAACCTGGTTGCAATGTAAATCACCATTAACTGGCAAAAATATTGTTTTAAAACTCAAAGGCGGTTGGGAATGCATCATTCTCAATCGCTTTTTAATCACAACATTTTCACTAAATTATGCCGAATGGTTAGATGTCTATTCGCATTGTCGTATAATATACTTAACTAAACTTACTAGGAGGCAGCTCATGGCAGAATTAACCCACTTTTACGAAAAGTTTCAACCAACACATTACGATATTGATCTCGATATCAACCGGGAAACCAAACAATTTTCTGGTAAATCGACAATTACCGGTAATGCCAAGCAACAAGCGATTTCAATTCATCAAAAATTCTTAACCATTGAATCCGTTCAGGCTGATGGTAGTGATGTGGTCTTTAAGGTCGACGACGAGAATGAAGCAATCAATATCGACTTGCAAAAGACTGGTGACGTCACGCTGGCAATTGTATTTAAAGCTAAATTAACCGATACAATGATGGGCATTTATCCGTCATACTATGAAGTAAATGGCGCTAAGAAGCAGATTGTTGGTACTCAGTTTGAGACAACAGCTGCTCGCCAAGCCTTTCCTTGTGTGGATGAGCCTGAAGCTAAAGCCACGTTTGACTTAGCAATTAAGTATGATGAGCATCCAGGTGAAACGATCATTAGCAATATGCCCGAAGTTCGGACTGAAAATGGGGTTCACTACTTTGATACCACAATGAGAATGTCGACTTACCTGATTGCTTTTGCGTTCGGTGATCTTCAGAGTAAGCAAACGACGACTAAAAGTGGTGTTAAGGTGGGCGTCTTTGCCACCAAAGCTCATAAAGCCGATGAATTGGACTTTGCTTTAGATATTGCGAAACGCTCGATCGAATTCTATGAAAGCTTCTATCAAACCCCGTATCCACTACCGCATTCATGGCAACTGGCACTACCTGACTTTTCAGCGGGCGCAATGGAAAACTGGGGATTGGTAACTTATCGGGAAGCATATTTACTACTAGACCCTAAGAATACGTCATTTGAAATGAAACAACTGGTTGCGACCGTCATTGCCCATGAGTTGGCACATCAGTGGTTCGGTGATTTAGTCACGATGAAGTGGTGGGATGATCTCTGGTTAAATGAGAGCTTTGCCAACATGATGGAATACGTGGCGATTGATGCCATTGAACCAGACTGGCATATTTGGGAAGTCTTTCAAACATCAGATGCTCCCGCAGCATTACAACGGGATGCGACAGACGGCGTTCAACCAGTTCACGTTCAGGTTGAAAACCCAGCTGAAATTGATTCGATTTTTGATTCCGCAATTGTTTATGCTAAGGGTGCCCGGATGCTGGTAATGGCAAGAGCCTTGGTTGGTGATGATGCGCTACGTACAGGCTTGAAGAATTATTTTGCCGCTCACAAGTTCCACAATGCAACTGGTGCTGATTTATGGTCTGCATTAGGGGACGCTTCTGGAATGAACGTTGGGGCAATCATGAACTCGTGGCTGGAACAGCCTGGTTATCCGGTGGTCACTGCGGCAGTCGTTGATGGCAGCTTAACGCTAACCCAGCAGCAGTTCTTTATTGGCGATGGCAAGGATGTTGATCGCAAATGGCAGATTCCGCTAAATAGTAACTACAGCGTTGTCCCTAAAATTATGGCCGACAAGCGTGTCACGATCGGAGATTACGCGCAACTACGACGGGATAGTGGCAAGCCATTCATCCTCAACGTTGGCAACAATTCACACTTTATCATTCAATATGATGAAACTTTGATGAAGGATATCCTGGATCACGTGGATTCGTTGGACGCCATTTCGCAGTTACAAATTCTCCAAGACCTGCGTTTGTTAGCTGATGGCCGTAAAAACTCATACGCAAATATTGTGCCGTTATTGCCAAGGTTTGCAGATAGTCAGTCAAATATCGTTAACGCGGCGTTATACCGAGTTGCCAATAATTTGAAGAAGTTTGTCACGCCTAACTCTAATGAAGAAAAAGCATTACAAACCTTCTTTGATAAACTGAGTGCAAAGCAAGTTTCCCGCTTAGGCTGGACACCAAAGGCTGGCGAATCAAATGATGATCAATTGACGCGGCCGTATGTATTGAATGCGGCATTATATGCTAAGAATGCCACGGCAATTGCCTCGGCTCATCAATTGTTTACGGATAACCAAAATAAGCTCGTTTCCTTGCCAGCTGACGTTCGGGTGTTCGTATTACGCAATGAGGTTAAAAACTTTGGTAGTGCCGACTTGTTTGACCAACTGCTATCAGCTTATCGTCAATCTTCAGATGCGAGTTACAAGGCTGATATTTGTGCTGCGTTGACGAGTACGACGGATCCTAAGTTGATTGCGAAGTTAGTTGAAAAGTTTGAGGATGCTGATACGATTAAGCCACAAGATTTGCGTGCCTGGTTCCGGGGTGTTCTAGCCAATGACAACGGTCAACAAGCGGCTTGGGATTGGATTAGAAATGATTGGCAGTGGTTAGAAGATACGGTTGGTGGCGACATGGAATTCGCAACTTACATTACCGTGACGGCTAATATTTTCCATACTGCAGATCGACTCGCAGAGTTTAAGGCTTTCTTTGAACCCAAGATTCCAACACCAGGATTAACCCGCGAAATTAAAATGGATATTAGTATCATTGAAAGTCGCGTTAGTTTGGTTGAGGATGAGAAGCAGGCAGTTAACACTGCGGTTGAAAAAGCGATTAAGTAACTGACTTTTAATTGAAAATAATTAATCTTTATAAAAGTGGCTGGCATACCCCATTTAAGGGAATCCAGTCACTTTTTTGAATGGTTATCTGGTTTACTGACGTTATGTTAATTAATGAAGGTCAGTTTGTGGGGATTAGTGATGGTTGTTATCACAAGATGCAAATTTGATGTCTCAATGGTTAACTTACTGATTGTTACAAAAACATAACACACTTGAAATGAAGTTTAATCTGGACTGATTTGACAGTCTACCGAAATGTAATATTTTATTGCAAACAGCCATCTGACATTGTATCGAATTGGAATTTATCGTATGTTGATTGAGTGTTCAATCGACAATCAATAAATAACATATGAGGTGGCTTTAAATGATCATCGGAAAATCAAAACTAAAGATTATTATTTTATCAGTATTTACACTGATTTTTTCATTCTCACTGCTTGGTGGGATTAAAGCATCAGCTAGTTCAACGATCATCCCTGATATTTCCGAATGGCAGGGCAAACTTAGCGATTCGCAGGTGGCGGATCTAAAGGGCCAAGTGCCATTTATCATCAATCGTCGCCAGTATGGCGCAAATTATGTTGATAAGTATGCGACCAGCAATACGAATCTGTATGTCAAGTATGGTATTCCGTTTGGAGAGTACGATTACGCAACCTTTACAAGCGCAGCTAGTGCCAAACAAGAGGCAAAGTTGTTCTATCAGCGGTCTAACAAGAACGCAAAGTTTTATGTCCTTGATTATGAAGAAAACAATGTTAAGTCGGGTTCAACGAATGCCGCTGTGAAGGCGTGGTATAATGAAATGCGGTCATTGACGAATGAAAAGTTAATTTTCTATTCTTACCAATCATTTGCAACGACGTACGCTAATACAGCCAAGAAGTCCTTTGACGCTCAGTGGATTGCTAACTATTCTGCAAAGCCGACAATTCAAACCGATTTATGGCAGTATAGCAACAAAAAGTACATTCCAGCGCTTAAAGAATCGGTTGATGCCAGTACAATTCTGAATTCAAGTAAGCCAGTTACGTGGTGGGTTGGTGGTACAGAAGCCAAGGCGGTCAAAGCGTCCTATTTCTCTAGTGTTGTATCATCAGTAACCGTTAATAAGAAGGTTTATCTGTATAACTCAACGACTTTCACGAAGGCTAACCGGGTTAAAGCACTAGCCCCTGGGGCAACCGTTCAAATTAGTGATATTAAACAGCGGGCAACTGGCTCATATTACTTTGTGACGGCTGATGGTCAATATTTGACTGCCAATAAAAATTATGTGGCCCAATAATTAAGCAAAAGTGACGGAGGTAACCAATGAAGGTTTACAAATTAGGTGGTATTTTGTTGCTGAGTCTGATTCTTGTGGGCTGCGGCAATGGAAACGCCGATAAGAGCAAACTTAGTAGTGAATCCAAGACAACAATGCAGAATTCCAGTTCTGCAAGTTCAAGTAGCCAGACCAGTAAGCAGGCGGCTGCTTCAAGTAGCAACGCCGCTAGTTCAAGCTCAGCGACAACCAAAACAAGTGGTTCTCAGGCAAATGACAACTATGATTTTTCCTCATTGACGAAGCAGTTAGCTAGCCAATTGCCAGGAACAAAATTACCGCAAGCTTCAGGCCTTAGTCAATCTAGTAAGGCAGTTCATATCCGTTATACGGGAAATTCTGCGAATAACACAATTTACTATAGTTTAGGTAATGAAGGCTTGAAGTTAAATGATGCCAGCATTAAGTCCGAATCTGCCTATGCAGTTTTGAGCAAGAAAACGTACGATTCTGCTCATGCTGCCCAGCAAGAGTTGGATTATACTAGTCCTCAAGCTAACAAAGGATTACCTAAGATTAACTTGGGCCATTCAATTGTTGGTCATATTCAAGGCGGAGCTGGTCAACAGTATATTTCCTGGAACGAAGGAAATTGGTCGGTTAATGTTCATGGTAGCAAGGTCAATAATACATCACCGAGAAAGTCAGCAAAGACGATGGCGGCAATGTTTGATACTTATGCGTTACCCGCACCGAAAAACCAAGGAACAATTAAATTTAGCGTGGGCACTGGTCAGGACCAGACGATTGCCTGGCAAGAAAATAACGTTATCTATACGTTAAAAACGAATGATCAGGCTGTGGGGATTAGAATGGCAGCAAGTATCAAGTAAGAGTGCGGAACCAAGCGTTTCTTCTTTATGTAATCAAGAACAATTACAAACTAATTATTAAAGCAGAATAGCCATTTTCGGCTCCTTTCTAAGTTGGGGCCATCAAAAAGTGGCTATAATAGTTATTCGTTTAACGTATCAGCACAATTGCTGGTGCGTTTTTCTTTTATCAAAATTGAGTTGACCACGTGCCATCTCTGTGTGATATTGCACGAGCAATCTGTCTGTCGTAGAATAATTAAGTATTAATAGGGATGAGGTGGCTTTAATTATGATTAAGTTTGACTATGCAAAACAGGCAGAACTGCCCAAGATTGTGGCAATTTATAATGAAACAATTCCCAGTCGACTAGCTACGGCGGATCTGGAACCAGTTTCAGTTGCTTCCCGCCAGCCGTGGTTTGAATCATTTAACCCAGATAGCCGTCCGCTTTGGGTGATTAAGGACGATGATAAGATTGCTGGATGGGTAGGCTTAGAATCATTTTATGGCCGGCCAGCTTATCATAAGACGGCGGAAATCAGTATCTATATTGACAAGAATTTCCGTCACCAGGGAATTGGTCAGCAAGCGATTGTCTACGTGACAAGTCAATTGCCCCGATTAGGGTTAGATGCGTTGGTCGCCTTTATTTTTAGCCATAATCAGCCAAGCCAACATCTATTTAAGCAAAATCAATTTGAAACATGGGGCCATTTACCAGACGTTGCAATAATGGATGGTCAACGGCGGAGTTTAGATATTCTGGGCAGGCATTTTAAGAAGTGAGCGAAACAAAGCGGTTAGAAAGCGGAGCCTAAGCCACTCCTGTTGAAAGCCATGGGATTGGGCTTTTGACAGGAGTGGCTTAGGTGCAGCTTTCTGTTTTGTGGAGCGGTCCTAATCTGTGATGTCTAAGAGACCAGGCCTTTGTACATTCGGGCTTGGATTTTCGGCGGTGAAGACTGAGATGCAGGTCTCTGTTTGGTGCAGCACGTTCTACTATGTAGGGGGGGAACGCTCGGTGACTAAGATAAAACGCATTTCACCATACTAACAAGAAAGCCAAAAATTCCCAGATCATCAATTTAACATATTTCATCAAACCACGCCTGGAATATTATCTAGGCGTTTTTTAGTGTCATGGTATTTTCTGGCAGAAAGGTTGCATTATTGTGACTACAGTTGTAAACTAATAAGCGTTAAGAGACTACAAACGTAAACTTAGAATTCAATTAATGGAGGAAGCCAATTGAAGGATGCAAAGAATGTAACCATCACCGATTCTGAATGGATCGTTATGAGAGCAATTTGGACAATGGGGCATGCAACTAGTCGTGAATTAATCGATGCTATGAATGAATTAGAAGGTTGGTCAGCTTCAACAACCAAAACGTTACTTCATAGGTTGATTCAAAAACAGGCGGTTGCGCAGTATGGCGATAGTCGACCATTTACGTATAAGCCTGTCGTTGGTGAGAAAGAATCAATGGCGGCAGCGGCAGATGATCTGTTTGATCATATGTGTGCAATGCGGGCTGGTTCGACAATTGCCGGCGTTATTCAGTCCAGGGAACTCTCACGGGCAGATATTGCGAACTTACAGGCAATTCTAGCTGAAAAGGCTAAAACAGCACCCGAAGAAGTTCAGTGTAACTGTTTGCCAGGTGATCAAACGTGTTAAGACTGTGTTGCTTTGCTCACTTTTAGGATTGCTGCACAAAGCAGAAGCCTGAACCTAAGTCGTCTTTACAAAAATCTAGAACCTGTGATTTCTAACGGAAAAAATTATGAGCTTTTGTTGTAATTCTTATTTATATAGTGGAATGGTGCTCCGCAAAGCAGAAAGCTGCACCTAAGCTACTCCGTTCAAAAATCCAAAACCAGGATTTCTGAACGGAGTAGCTTAGGCTTCGCTTTCTAACCGCTTTGCTACGCACACTTACTTTTTAGGAGGTCGATAATCATGGCAAATAAAGAAAACCATATGAATATGAAAAACATGAATGCTAAGAATATGGCAAATAATGAATCAAATATGAGTCATATGGATCATGATGGCATGAATATGGATCACAATATGTCAAAAATGGATCACAGCCAAATGAATATGGACCACGAAAGGATGAACATGAGTGGGATGGATCACGACGATATGGATATGGCTGGGACCGACATGATGATGCACGGTGGCTCAATGATGCACATGGGGAATTTGAAAGTTAAATTTTGGGTTTCCGTTGTCTTGGCGATTCCAGTTTTACTGTTAGCACCAATCATGGGCTTAAACGTTTCCATCCTTAGTTTCAGTTCACCGCTAATTGTTGGCATTATTATCGTTTTGTTTGATACAGCGCTTTACTTTTATGGTGGGATGCCATTTTTAAAAGGGGCTAAAGCAGAAATTCAGGATAAATCTCCTGAAATGATGACGTTAGTAACCCTTGGAATTTCCGTTTCCTATTTTTACAGTTTGTACGCATTCATTGCCAACAATTTCTTGAATCCGGCAAATCATGTAATGGATTTTTCGTTCGAACTTGCAACTCTGATTTTAATTATGCTTCTAGGGCACTGGATTGAAATGAATGCATTGATGGGGGCTGGGGATGCCTTGCAAAAAATGGCAGCCCTGTTGCCTAAGACGGCCCATTTAGTTACGGATAATGGTGAAACAAAAGAAGTGCCGGTATCTGACTTAAAGGTCGGTCAAGCTTTCCAAGTCCGTTCAGGTGAGAGTATTCCAGCCGATGGTGTCATTACGGCTGGGGAGTCGACCGTGAATGAAGCACTGGTAACCGGTGAATCTGCTGCCGTTACCAAGAACGTTGGCGATAAGGTCATTGGTGGTGCAACCAACAATAATGGAACGCTAACGGTTAAAATTAGCGGGACCGGTGACTCTGGCTATCTTTCTCAGGTAATGAAAATGGTTCAAACTGCCCAGCAAGCCAAATCTAAAGCAGAAGATAAAGCTGACTTAGTTGCCAAGTATCTATTTTACGCGGCATTTGGTGTCGGGATTATTGCTTTCTTTGCCTGGTTACCCCAGGGATTGGCGACCGCAATGACGATCATGGTGACCGTCTTCGTGATTGCTTGCCCGCACGCATTAGGATTAGCGATTCCATTAGTGGTTTCTCGCTCTACTACGATTGGAGCTCAAAATGGGCTATTAGTTCGAAATCGCCAAGCCATTGAAGCGAGTCAACATGTTAGCCACGTTCTCTTGGATAAAACTGGCACGTTAACAGAAGGTAAATTTACGGTGAACGCATTGATTCCAAATGATGGGATTGATGAAGCAACGTTATTAAGCCGACTGGCAGCCCTTGAAAATAATTCGACTCATCCGCTGGCCCAGGCAATCATTACTGAAGCTCAAACGAAAGGGATCGTAGTTGGTGCGGCTGAAAAGTCTCAAAACATCCCTGGGGTTGGTATTTCTGGTAATGTTGACGGCACTGACTATACAATTGTTAACGGTAACTATTTAACGAAGCAGGGGATCAAGTTTGATAAGACTATCGCTGACAAATGGGCTGCTAAGGGTAATTCAGTCAGCTTTCTATTGCAGGGTACCCAGGTTCAGGGGATGGTTGCTGAAGGCGACACCATCAAAGCGGGTGCTAAGGAATTAATTAGTGGCCTCCAGAAGCGAGGAATTACGCCGGTAATGCTCACTGGCGATAATCAAAAAGCCGCGGAACACGTTGCTAATATCCTGGGACTAACTGAATTTCATGCAGGCCTATTACCAGATGATAAGCAAAAAATTATTGCTGATTATCAAGCAAAGGGTAATCACGTCATCATGGTCGGTGATGGCGTAAATGACGCGCCGAGCCTTGCTGCAGCCGATATTGGAATTGCAATTGGAGCCGGAACTGATGTTGCCATTGATTCCGCCGATGTTGTGTTGGTTAAGTCAGAACCCAGTGATATTTTACATTTCCTTGATTTGGCTAAACTCACAAACCGGAAAATGGTTCAAAACCTCTGGTGGGGAGCAGGCTACAATATTGTGGCAATTCCACTCGCTGCCGGTGTGTTGTCATTTATTGGAATCATTCTAGACCCAGCCGTTGGTGCTGCGGTCATGGCGATGTCGACAATTATCGTGGCAATTAATGCGATGGGATTGACTGGTGAAAAGATCAAAAACGCGTAGTTAAGTTATGACAAAAAAGACTGGGACAATAGGCGTTTAGATCCCAGAATTTAACGAAGGAGGGCCATTATTCCTGTTTTTGGGAATAGTGGTCCTCCTTTGTTAAATGGCAGGGATCTGCCGTTTGTCGCAGATTTAATCAATATAAAGGTGGTGATCAACGTTGCCATTACAAATGAATGAAATGAGGTATGTCCCACCCGCTTCTTTGCAATCGTCACGTTAATTATTTATCTGGTTGCTCAGTCAATTTCGCCAATTTTTGATGTAGCCTAATATCATATTGCCTGGTAATTGGCATTAACATCGCGACTACCCCGCAAATGGCGGCACCGATTCCGGCAATCACGAATAGGCGCTCAATGCCAATCATATCGGCTAGGGGACCGGCAAAAATCAGGCCAATTGGTCCAGCTAGATTCAACAAAGAATTCAAAACGCCCAGAATCCGCCCTAACTCTTCTGCTGGATAACTTTGTTGAATCATTGCCATTAAAAGCGTTGTAAAAAATGGGGTCGCAATTCCTTCAATAATGTTTAGAGCTGCGAACCATAAAAATCCGGTTTGGTTACCTGGCAAAACGCCACTAATACCGGTTGGAATACCAACCAGGAAAAACGCAATGATTACGGGCTTCATCCGATCTTGCCACTTA
This sequence comes from Lentilactobacillus kisonensis DSM 19906 = JCM 15041, assembly GCF_001434135.1. Classification (GTDB taxonomy): domain Bacteria; phylum Bacillota; class Bacilli; order Lactobacillales; family Lactobacillaceae; genus Lentilactobacillus; species Lentilactobacillus kisonensis. The sequence continues at coordinate 187,080 of NZ_AZEB01000002.1, forward strand.
CCAAAGAGGCCAATGATGGTGCCACCGATTAGCATGCCAGTTGAATAAATAGCTTCGATTAAGCCAGCCTGACTAACGGTTCCCTGAAAGTATTTCATGGTCATGAGTGGATACATGCTGGCAGCGGGCATGTAGGTTAGTGTGAAGACGGCGCCGATCAACGTAATGTACCACAAGCCCTTGTTATTCGTAAGTTGTTTGATCCCTAAGCGGGTGTTGTGGAGTACATGCATTGGCTGATCGACCTTTTCATTGTTAGGAATTTGAACCCAAGTTAAAATACAAATCCCAATGATGGCCCCAAGTACGTCTAACAGAATTAAGTATTCAATGGGGATAAACGCAAATAAAAACGCGCCCAGTGCTGGGGCAATAATCATATTCGCGGATTGTACCATTCCCAGTTGGCCGTTCATTCGGGTAATTTCTTTGTCTGGCACCATTGTGGGCATTACCGATTGAATCGTTGGCATCTGGAAGGTTTGCGCACAAGACCGCATCAGTAATGAAATAAAAATGAGCCAAAGTGGAAATACGTGAAAGACCGTTCCGGATACGGAAAGAATAATAGCGAAACAGGCAGCAAAAACGTCCGGGAAAATTAGGAGGCCTTTTTTGTTCCACCGATCAACCATAGGACCAACAAACGGACTAAGGATCACCATTGGCAGCATTCCTAAAATAGTGGCAATGCTCAATACCGTTGCTGAACCGGTTTTCTTGGTCAAATACCAAATAATGGCGTACTGAACGATCATACTGGTGATACCGGTTAAAAACTGGCTGACTAAGAAAAGATAAATATTTCGGCGCCAGTGATTTTGATTGACTTTCATGCGTGGACCCCCACCTTCGTGAAAATTTGTACAAGTCAATTCTAACGTATTTAGAGATGAAAGTGTCAATAAATAGCTGCTTTTACCTGACTTTATATGTGAGATGTGATACGCTTTTTCAGTAACGATCACGCATAATAAAGGAGAAATTCAGTTATGACCTTACCTCAACTAGATTTGGAACACGCAAATGGCCCTAAAGCAACGATTAAAACGAATCATGGTGACATTGTGGTTCAATTGTTTCCAGAACAAGCCCCTAAAACGGTCGAGAACTTCGTCGCATTAGCAGAGAAAGGTTACTATGATGGAGTGACATTTCATCGGGTAATTCCAGACTTTATGATTCAAGGCGGTGATCCCACTGGGACGGGTGCTGGTGGTGAAAGTAGCTTTGGCAGCAACTTCGCTGATGAATTTTCACCTGAACTATTCAATATTAATGGCGCATTATCAATGGCGAACGCGGGCCCTGATACTAACGGCAGCCAGTTCTTCATTGTGACTAATGAGCATGTTGATGACGGGATGGTTCAACAGATGAAGACAGCGGGATATCCAGAACCAATTATTGATGCCTATAAGAATGGCGGCACCCCATGGCTTGATTTCAGGCATACGGTATTTGGACAAGTCGTTGCCGGGATGGATGTGGTAAAGGAAATTAGCCAAGTTGATCGTAATGGGTCTGATAAGCCAAAAGAAGACGTTGTGATGGAAACAGTCACAATTAAGAAATAAAAGTGCTGAAGCAAACCAGTTGACGCACAAATAAAAGCGCAATCTAATTACTAGTCTTGAATGGAAAAGTGATATTAGGTTGCGCTTTTGTTGTGACGATTAGTGATTGAAGGGATATAAGATTGAAACTTCCACAGTGATTTAAATAACAATTATTACTAGGAAGTCAAAGTGTTAGCCATTCAAGGGTAACTAAAAGTGAATTTTTGTCTGGTGTGTATCCGATTGTGCTTGATGAACCTTAAAACTTACTTAGCGGATAATCGTTCCAGTCTGGGTGAGGCTGATGATTAAGTTGGGCATCCCGAATGTCCGTGTAGTATTGAAGCTTCCTTCTAATATGGCGTTGATTCTCCTTTAATAGAACGAGTTGGTCTTCGACTCGCCTGCAGTGGGTTTGTAATAGATCCACTACTTCGTTAAGGTCGTGATCTTGATCCTCATACTGGAAGAGGGTCTGGAGTTCTTTGAGCGTCATCCCGGTATCTTTGAAACAGCAAATTGCTGCTAATCGATCTAAGTTATCCTGATTGTAAAGCCGATTCTTACCATCTCTGGCAACATTCGGCAGTAACCCGATTTCCTCGTAGTACCGTAATGTCGATATGGGCAAACCAAACTTTGCTGAAACTTCTGCGATTGTGTAAGTGTTCATGATAGGACTCCTTAAATAATGTCTTTACCTCAAGTATACTTGAGGTGCTAGGGTAGAGTAAATAAGGAACTGATAGTTCTTTACTAGGACAGCTCCTCAAAGCAGGAATCTGCGCGTAAGCACCTGTAACCAAAATCCCAGAACCATGGATTTTAGTTACAGGAGACTTACGCTCCGATCCCTAATCGCTTTGATCCGCTCACTTTTCTTAGGACAGATGCGCCAGGCAGAAACTGGCTCCGCTCACTAAATTATAGGAGGAACAACTAAAATGAAATATCGACATTTAGGAAAACAAGGTTTACGAGTCAGCGAGTTGGCATTAGGCAGTTGGATGACCGATGTCAGTGAACCAGATAAGCAGGATTTGGCCGCTCAAAGTATTAAATTAGCATACGAGAGCGGGGTTAATTTCTTTGATTGTGCTGACGCTTATAGTGGCGGTGCTGCCGAGCGGTTCCTTGGCAAAACGCTTAAACAGTTTCCTCGCAAGGAACTGGTACTATCGAGTAAGGTCTTTTTCCCAACAGGTGATGGTGTCAACGATCAGGGCTTGTCCCGAAAGCACATTATGGAATCAATTGATACTTCCTTGAAGAATATGCAGACGGATTATTTGGACCTTTATTTTTGCCATCGCTTTGATCCTGAAACGCCGTTAGAAGAAACGTTGCAGGCATTAAGTGATTTGGTGGATCAAGGTAAAATTCTTTACTATGGCGTGAGTGAATGGCGACCAGTTCAGATTTTGGAAGCTCAATTAATCATTCAGCAACGCGGTCTGCATCCAATGTCAGTGGTTCAACCACAGTACAATATGTTTGATCGTTACATTGAGCACGAACTATTGGATGTCTGTGGTAAGTTAGGTTTAGGGATTGTGCCATTCTCACCGCTTTCACAGGGATTACTTACTGGCAAATACCGCAAGGGCCACCAGATTCCAGCTGGCTCCCGGGCAACCTACCAAGACCAAATCAAGGCACTCTTGACTGAAGATAATTTGAATAAGGTTGAAGAGCTAATTAAGATGGCTGCTGAGTTGGATACGGATTTATCAACCTTTGCTTTGGCGTGGGCACTTAGAGATCCAAGAATTTCCAGCTTAATTACTGGTGCTAGCAAGCCTAGTCAATTTAAGAATAATTTGAAGGCGATTGATTTAAAGATTCCTGATGACTATTATCCTCGAATTGATAAATTGTTTGGGTTCAAGAAATTTTCACGAAAGATTGGATAGTAGGAAAAAGTGTAACCAATTATAAGCAACAACTGCTTGAGCTTAATAGTGATCATGATTTGTTTTATCACTTATTTTGGTCAAAAAAACCTGGGCTAGTCTTGAATGGGACCGGCCCTTTTTCCAAATCAACTTTGAGGAAAAGCGAGTCATGCCACTTAACGGGCGGAAGATAAGGCTGCTATTTGTTTGGTGATAATCAGGTTTGTCAAACGAAAATGCTAACCCGACATGATTACGGACTAATACGTGCATACTATAATACATGTCATAAGTACCGACAACTTGTATCTGGTCGCGATAGTTACCTGCCCAGCTTAGTAGTGTTTGTTCTACGTCTACTTGTCTGGCTAATAAAATTCGGTGATTCACTAAATCAGCTGGTGTAAGAACCTCTTTGCCTGATAATTCATGATTGGCTGGCATAACGAGGCCCCATGAATCTTTCTGCGAAAATCGCAATTGGCCATATTCTGGCAAGCGAGCTTCGGTTGTGAGGATACCAAAATCAAGGGTTCCTTTGTCAACACCAGCACGCACTTGATCTCCCGTTGTGCTCACTAAATGAACCCGTGCTTCCTTATAAGTCGTCACGATTTGATAAAAAATTTGGGCAACTAAAGCACTGGTGAAGTTTTCACCTGCACCAATAAATAGATCTCCAGAAATGATATCTTTCGCATTAATTGCATGGGTAGTCGAATCGGCAAGCTGAATCATTTCACCTGCACGAGCATATAGAAATTGGCCATCAGAAGTTAACTTAATCTGACGGCTGCCGCGAATAAATAAAGTGGTATCTAGTTCAGCTTCTAAGTCCTGAATCTGCCTTGAGAGGGTGGATTGGGAAATATGTAAAACGTTAGCAGCGCCAGAGATATTACCCTCGCGTACAATTGTGATGAAATACCTTAGTATCCGTAATTCCATTATGATTCACCTCAAATAATTGTTGATTTATTACTATTGTATTGTGTTATTCATTTTAACAGATCACGCAGGAAGTAATTCTGATCATAAAGTAAAACGGCCCCAAGCAATCATTCCAGCAGGATAATTGTTTAAGTCCGTTTTTTTTAGAATCAAAGGATGATGGTCCTTATTTAACTGTTTGCTTATTATAAGGATTGACGGGTCGGTCGGATAATCAACTCACTGATCGACATGTTTGATTGTGTCCCAATAGCAAATTCAACGGCTTGGGCAATCTGTTCCGGTTGTAAGCCGTTAATATTCTTGAAGAAGTTTTTGGCAAATTGTTTTTGATCGGGATCATTAATGGAGTTAAATAACTCGGTCCCGGTGCTCCCGGGTGAAATAATTGTCGTTTTGATATTATTTTCGGCTTGTTCAGCACGCAAACCATCCATAATAGCTCGAACGGCGAATTTGGTACCGCTATATACAGCACCGTCTGGACCAACAACGTGGCCAGCAACAGAATCCGTTGAAATAATGTGACCACTATGATTTTCAGCCATACTTGGCAACGCTGCGGCGATTCCATTTAGAACACCCATAATGTTGATTTGCAGCATATTCTGCCATTCATCTCGTCGGCCTTCAATCAACGGTGCGGTTGGCATAATGCCGGCATTATTATAGAGAACATCTACCCGGCCATATTCGTTTAACGCGGCATCAATAACCCGTTTCACTTCATCAAAGTTTGTAACATCAGCTTTAAATGTTTCAACGTGACCAGCTGGGAATTTGGCTTTAATTTCGTCTAAGCGTTTTATCCGGCGGGCAGCCAAGAATAACTTGGCATTGTCTTGGGCCAATAGCCTTGCTGTTGCTGCACCAATTCCGGATGATGCACCCATAATAACAATTACTTTTTTACTCAAATCCATTTTATGACCTCCAAATATGTCTTCATATTAACGTGATTAATCTAATATAAATCAACTGTTTATCAATGTAGAACAGTTATAAGTTAATACCTAATATGACTAACAGTTATATTAAGTGTGAGAGCAACATCGGTTTCTGCAGGATTTTTTGGCTAATTAAAAAGCTAAGAATGCTTGGTTAGCACGACGATGTTTGTAAACCGATAAAAATGAACCCTAACCATCCAAAAAGTGAGGATGGTTGGGGTTCATTTTTGAGTTTCTGGGATCAAAGCGGACACGATCACAGGCACTCTTATTTATTTTAATGAAGCAATTAATTTCTTAACAGCCTGTGCTTGGAATTCTGCGATTGCCTGTTTAACCAGTTTTCCCCGATCAGCAGCGGACATGGTTGGGTTCTTTTGCATCGCGGCCATGACCTGCTTTTCGACAAAAGCTTTGCCAGCAGTTTTTAATTTGGCTTGATAAGCTTTATCAGCCATTTTCTTTTGCAACGCTTTGGCTTGAGTGGTCGAGAGGACGAGCCAGTCTTTGTTGATATACAACGTATTATGCTGCTTGACTAACTTATTGCCTTCGTCGGCGATTCCAAACCAAAGCTTGGCAGTTTTATTCTTATATTTCCAACGGGTGGTTTTGGTAATCATCTTTGACTCACCGTTAATGCGAACCACCTTGTTTGAAGTGTCGTCCTTTGCCCTGGTATGGGACTTTTTCTTAGTATCTGCAGATTTTTGATAAATATAAACCTGTTTTTTATTTGCTGAACCGATTGGCTGGTACAGAACCATCTGCATTTGTTTGGACTTACCAACGGAGTAGATGGGCTGGGCAGTTGTTTCGGTTACCTGTTTCATCCCATAGTGATCATGGTCGTTTTTAACGATATAGAAAGTCGAGAGGACCGCGCAGATAATCGCGATGCCGGTTAAAACGTTACTCCAAGTCTTATTTTCGATATAAATGAAGAAGATAAAGCTAAGAACAATACTAATTGTTAGGGTTACTAATATCATTAATCTTCGCCTCCTGCTTTGGTATAGTCAGATGAGTGACCACGGTTTTTCAAGAAGAACGCGGTGATGAATGCAAGCAGACAGAAGATTAACGAAATCATAAATGCGGCGTGGTAACCACTTAAAGTTGCGTTAATCGCGTGTGTCTGGTAGTTCAACGGATTAGTAGACAACATATGCTTAGAAGGCATGTTGTTCTTGGTAACGTTTGTTAGGATACTAATCAACACGGCAGTTCCAACTGAACTGGCAACCTGTCTTTGAGTGTTGTTAACGGCAGTTCCGTGACTCAATAAGTTGATGGGGAGTGAGTTCATACCAACTGTTGTTGCTGGCATCATTGACATTGAAATACCAAACATCCGAATGGCATAGAAGAAGACAATGTAAATGGTTGGTGTGCTCTTAGTGATAAAGATGAACGGAATAGAACCCAGTGTTAGTAAGAACATCCCGATAATTGACAGCCGTTTAGCACCAAACCGGTCTACGGCTCGACCAGTAATTGGACTCATGATTCCCATCATAATAGCCCCAGCCAGTAAGGTAAGTCCGGATTCAAACGCAGACATTCCTTTAACAATCTGGAGGTACAATGGAATGACCATTTCAACGCCAACCATGGCCATCATTGTAACGGAACTAAGGATGGCAGAAATGGTGAATGGGAAGGAACGGTATACCCGGAATTCTAGGAATGGTTTCTTCATGGTTAATTGACGCCAGATGAATAGGGCGATAAAGATAACCCCAATCACTAATGTACTAATAACGGTTGCGCTGCCCCAGCCATCTTCACCAACGGATGAGAAGCCGTACAGTAGGCTACCAAATCCAACCGTTGACATGACAATGGATAAGAGGTCGGTCCCCACTTTTTTGGTAGGCAGCACACTCTTAACAAAGAAGAAACTTGCCAAAATAACAAGGAGCATCAATGGAATGATCATCCCAAAGAGATCTCGCCATGTCCAGTTATCAATGACCCATCCAGAAAGGGTTGGGCCAATGGCTGGTGCCAAGCCGATAACAATTCCGGCAAGCCCCATGGCAGTTCCCCGTTTGGCAGGTGGAAAAATTGACAACATGATTGTTTGAAGCAATGGCATGGTGACCCCGACACCCAATGCTTGGATCAGCCGGCCAGTTAGTAACATGCCGAAATTAGGGGCAATGTAACAGACAACGGTTCCGATAAAGAATGTCGTCATCGCACTGATATAGAGCATCTTGGAATTAAAACGGGTGCTTAGCCAAGCACTAATTGGGATCATAATCCCGTTAACCATCATGAATCCAGTGGTAAGCCACTGAACAGTTGATGTTGAAACACTAAATGCTTTCATTATAGTAGGAAAGGCCGTTGAAAGAATGGTCTGGTTCAAAACGGTACAGAACGTACCGATTAAAATGACCACGATCATGATTCCACGGTTATATGGCTTTCCGTTTTCGTCTACGGAATTTGTCACGATTGATTACCTTCTTCACTTCAAATTAGATTTTGTCCAAAAAACGATTCCTGACTAATATAAGATTATTCGCAATGATTGTCAACTATCTTGACAACGATATATAAAAATATATACTTAATGTTAAATAATATTCAATGGATTATAGACAATCTGATAATCAGAATGTTGACCTAAAGCCAATGAAACCAATTACAAGGTTCCGAAGATTAGAAACGAGGAATTTAAGTGGATAAGGAATTCAAACAAAAATTAGCCGAGATTGTTAAAGATAATGCTTGGTATATGGGGCTAGGGGATGTGTCCCGCGCAACGGGAATTTCCCAAACCAAGTTACGTTATTGGGAGCGCAAGGGGTACATTAAGAGCAAACAGGGCAAAAATCAAAATCGTAAATTTAGCTATAGTATGCTCATTAAGGCTTACCAAATTAAGCTATTTTTGGACCAAGGGTATACGTTAGCGGTTGCGGCAGAAAAGGCTGAAAATAAGAACAATACGTTGAAGTTAGTTCGGCGGGTGATTTTTGACCGCTTTGAAGACGTGGCTACTTATGACAATCATCCGGCGATTAATTTAGGTTATTTTGATGAAGATAAGGATAAACTATTGTACGCGGTTATTTATGATGATGGGACGCAATTTAAGCTGGTCCCTGCCGGAACAGAGAAGATAGATTAAAAAATTGAAACGCTTTTGGCTTATCTTTTCTTTAAATGGGTGTAATATATTAGTGGTAAAATGTCTATTTTGAAATTTATTTTCAATTAGGGGTTGCTTTTATAACCCCTCTAAGAGTTAAACTGGATACATTATCATATTTTTGGAGGTCATTTGATGTTAGAAAAAACGGTTTATAGCGAATTATTAAGTCGAGCGTTTGATATTCCAGTTCAAGTTACTTATTGGAATGGAAAGACTGAAGCTTATGGGGATGGACAGCCACAAGTTAAGATTGCAATCAAGAAGGAAATTCCCATTAAGGAAATGACAGCGAAGCCAACTTTAGTATTGGCCGAGGCTTATATGAACGGTGATATCGAAATCGATGGTAGTATTCAAGAATTAGTTGCTTCCGCATTCCGTCAATCTGGAAGCTTTTTAACGAACAACCCATTTTTAAAACACCTGCCAAAGATCTCACATTCTGAAAAGGAAAGTGAAAAGGATATTCAAAGCCATTACGACATTGGTAATGACTTCTACCAAATGTGGTTGGATAAATCAATGACGTACTCATGCGCTTACTTTGAGCATGACGATGATACTTTAGAGCAGGCCCAGATTAATAAGGACCGCCATATTTTGCATAAGCTCAATCCGGTTGCTGGCAAAAAGTTGTTGGACATTGGTAGCGGCTGGGGAACGTTATTATTCATGGCTGCTGAAGAGTTTGACCTTCAGGCAACCGGGATTACATTGAGTAAAGAACAGTATGATTACACCAATGAACAAATTAAGAAACGTCATTTGGAAGGTAAAGTTAACGTCTTATTAGAGGACTATCGGGAAGTTAATCAGAAGTTTGATTACGTGACCTCAGTAGGGATGTTTGAACACGTTGGGAAAGAAAATCTGGGCTTGTACTTTAAGAAGGTTAAAGATTTCTTGGAACCAGATGGCCGGGCACTGATTCATGGGATTACTGGTCAACACGTTGGTGCTGGGGTTGATCCATTCTTGAACAAGTATATTTTCCATGGTGGTTATATTCCTAACATGGCAGAAAACTTGACTCATGTGATGGATGCTGGTTTACAGTTAACGGACCTTGAACCATTACGCCGTCATTATCAAAAGACACTTGAAATCTGGTACGCTAACTATGTGAAGGTGATTGATCAGGTAAAAGAAAAGTATGGCGTGCCATTCTCAAGGATGTGGACGTTATATCTTCAAGCTAGTGCAGCATCATTTGAAGCAGGCAATATTGACGTGATGCAGTACTTATTAACGAATGCACCAAGTGGCACGGGACTACCAATGACTCGTCAGTATGTTTATCAACAAGAACAGGATTAGATTTCAATCTTTTCAAGCCGAGCTAGAGGCTTAAATCTCAAAAGTTACCAAAAAGGGCCATCATTTCTAATTAGGAATGATGGCCCTATTTGGTAACTTTATTTTATTTATAGTAAAGTAAACTTTACTTTTATAAAACTAAGTTGTATGATGTATCTGTAAAGTGAGGTGGGGCAAATGAGTAAAAACAAATTTGATGATGATCAAATTAGTAATAAAGTGTATGAGTTTCGTGTCCTCAGCCACTTGTCTCAAAAAGGTTTAGCAGATGCGGTTGGGGTCAGTAAGCAAACCATTTTAGTGATGGAAAAGGGCCATTATTCACCGTCACTCAAACTGGCTTTTAGAATTGCCAATTATTTCAATGTCCCGATTACCGATATTTTTGGTTATAAAGAAGGGGATGATTCTGATGGACATTAAATCAATTTCGGACATTCCAGCTTGGATATTTTACCCAATTAAGCTATGGGCTGACAAGGATAGCGATAACTTCAACATTTTGGTTGGGACCGGGATGATTCTACTGGTCCGCTCCTTCATTATGGTGTGGATATTGGTAAGACGGTTGGGGGAATCTGACGAACGAACTTCAGGAATATATCTGAAAGCCATGTCAAATGCACTCGTTGTTCTGATTGTTTGTGAGATTATTTTTCCTTCCACCTACCTCGTTAACCAGTTCAAATTGTACAAGTACGCGTTTGCGATGATTGCGGCTGCGATTTATTTATTCAGTAAGTATCGAAAAGAAATGAGGTAATTTTATGAAGGTGAAAACATTTACAGCCTTTGGGCAAGGCGGCTTGGATAAGCAAGTAAACCGATTCTTAGCGGATTCAAAACTGGAGGTTATTAGCGTTAATTTCTCGGTGGGGTTTGGATATGTTGGCGCAATGGTGGTTTACAAATAAATATGTGTTCTAAAAAAGTGCTTGAAGGCAATCTAAATAATTGCTTTCAGGCACTTTTAGGCTTAATTATTCTGTATGACCACGATCCTTAACATATTGGGCAAATGGTTCGCTGCCGTCCGCCTCGCCAGATTCTTTAGCTTGGTACCAGGCGATTCGGTCGTCAACGACTTGGAGGTGCTGAAGAATTCGTTGGTTCTTTTTTACAAATTCATCACGGGTTCGTTCCAATAATGAGACTCGGTTGGGAATTGTATCATCACCTAAGTCTTGCCAGGCGACATACTCTTGAATATCTTGGAGACTCATCCCCGCAGCTTTTAGGTGCACTAGGCATTTAACCCAGTCAACATCTTCATCGGTAAAGATTCGGCGACTGCCATCACTACTATGGGCTTTAATAATTCGTTGCCGTTCATAAGCATGAATGGTTGGGATCGGCAGGTTCACGATCCGCGAAAACTCACTAAGGGTGTATCGGTGTTCTGAATTGGTTTCTGCCATGACAATATCTCCAATCCTTTTGATAGAAATCCATAATTAACTATACTTTAGAATTAGTGAAAGCGTTTGTAAAGCAAAACATTTAATTGCTATTATTCTTTGTGGCCCATTCGCTTTAAATAGTCAGCAAATGGTTCTTGACCACTGGTTTTGCCTGTTTCCTTTTGTTTATACCAATTAATTTTGTCGGTTAAAATTTCAAGGTGATGTTGGACTTCTCGGTATTTTTCCAAAAAGTCAGCCTGGGTATTTTCAAGTAATTCTAAACGATTAGGAATGGTTTCATCCCCCATCGCTCGCCAGGTAACGTACTGTTTGAGATCACTAATGCTCATTCCGGTTCCCTTCAAGTGCAATAGGAATTTAACCCATTTAATATCAGCAGCTGTAAAGTAACGCCGACCGCTGTCATTTCTTCTCGCCTTTAAAAGGCCCTGGCTCTCATAGTAACGGATGGTTGGCGCGGTTAAATTGACAAGATCGGCAAACTCGCCAATGGTATAAGTTGCTTCGGTTTTAATTGCTTGCATCTAAATCCCCCGATTCTTTTGAAATAAGTTATTGACTTAAAGTCCACTTTAAGTTGTAAGGTAGCTTTTGTAAAGAAAAACTTGCATTTAAAGGAGGTTATCATGACAAACGTGATTATTTTAGGAGCCAACGGCCAAATTGCTAAATTGGTCCGCCAGCGGTTATTAAGCGAAACCAATGCCCAGTTAACATTATATTTGAGAAATGTGCAGCGGATTTCTGATATTGACTCAAAACGAGAGCGGGTAATTGAGGGAGATGTCAACGATACTGCTAAGCTAACGGCTGCCATTGGCGACCAAGATATTGTCTATGCTAATTTAGGTGGCGAATTTGAACCAATGGCTCAAAGCATCGTGAAGGCAATGGCAACGAATGATGTTAAACGGTTAATTTATATTACCGGCTTAGGGCTTTATCACGAGGTCCCTGGTGAGTTTGGCCGTTGGGTAGAAGCTTCCGTTGGCACTGATGTGATGGATGATACCAGACGGGCGGCAAAAATTATAGAGAATTCGAATCTTGATTACACAATTGTTAGAGCAGCGTACATGTCAAATGATGACGTGATCAATTATGAGCTGACTGAGAAGGGGGAACCGTTCAAAGGAACAATCATTTCTCGCAAGAGTATTGCGGACTTAGTTATGAAAATTATTAAAGACCCGTCGTTATACGAACACAGTAGTTTAGGAATCGATCAGCCGGGAACTGATGGCGACTGACCAATGTATTAATTAGAGAGCGGAGAAGTTTAGTTAGGACAGCTGCACAAAGCAGAAACCGCCACCTAAGCACCTGTAACAAAAATTCCAAACCCAGAATTCTGTTATAAGAGACTTATGTTCCGGTTTCTAACCGCTTTGTTCCGCTCACTTTACTTAGGACAGCTGCGTCAGGCAGAAACTTCCATATAAGCACCTTGACCAAAAATTCCAAAACCAGGAATTTCTGGCCAAGGAGACTTATATTCCAGTTTCTAAGCGCCTGACTTCGCTCACTTTTTATTTAGGAGATGGCATGATGAGTGTTAAAGATAAGGTAATTGTCATTACAGGGGCATCATCTGGAATTGGTGAAGCTTCAGCAAAGTTACTGGCTAAGAATGGCGCCAAGTTAGTATTAGGGGCTCGCCGAGAAGAACGATTAAAAGAAATTGTGGATCAAATTATTGCCGCTGGTGGTCAGGCAACGTATCAATCAACGGATGTCACTCAACCAGGACAAGTCAAAGCGCTTGTTCAATTAGCTAAGGATCGATTTGGCGGTATCGACGTAATTTTCAATAATGCCGGCATCATGCCAAGTTCACCGATCAGTGCGTTACACATTGATGAATGGAATGCCATGATTGATATTAATCTAAAGGGCGTTTTAAATGGGGTAGCCGCGGTGATGCCTGACTTCACTAGCCAAAAACATGGTCAAATTATCACAACCTCCTCCGTTGCTGGGATTAAGAGCTTCCCTGGAGCCGGGGTATATGGTGCCACAAAGTTTGCCGTTCGTAACTTAATGGAAGTCATTCGGATGGAAAGTGCCCAGGAAGGGACAAATATCCGGACGGCCACGCTATACCCAGCCGCAATTAACACGGAGTTATTACACACGATTACCGATCAAAATACCCGGGCAGGGATGGATAGCCTGTACAATTCGGTTGGGATTGGCCCCGATGCGGTTGCTCGAGTGGTTAACTTTGCCGTTGATCAACCAGAAGACGTTAACGTGAATGAATTTATAATTTACCCAACAAAGCAAGGATAAAAGGAGCGTAAAAAATGGCTAAAAATGAAAATGTTAAAAATGGGGTTATTTTCCCAGCTGGATCCAAAAATGATGCATATGCACAATATTTTGTTGGTCAAAGTTATTTACAAGGTTTGGTAAACGATCCAAATGTGACTGTTGGTGTTGGCAACGTCACATTTGAACCCGGTTGCCGGAATAACTGGCACATTCACCACAATGGGTTCCAGATCCTACTGGTGACTGGTGGTGAGGGTTGGTATCAAGAGGAAGGCAAGCCTGCTCAACACCTAGTGCCGGGCGATGTTGTCGTCACGCACGATGGGATTAAGCACTGGCACGGCGCTACTAAAGATAGTTGGTTCTCACATATTGCCATTACCGCGGGAACGCCGGAATGGTTAGAGCCGGTTTCAGAGCATGATTACGAGCAGTTAGGAACGGAAAAGTAAGTTTTCTGCTCGGAAGAACGTGGTTCAGATAGAATTTATAATCAATTGGAGGTTATGTAATCATGGCAAAAAAGCAAACGGCAGGTCGAGATAACCTGGGAGATTTTGCACCTAAGTTCGCGAAATTAAATGATGACGTTTTATTTGGCCAAGTTTGGTCACGAGAATCAAAGCTATCTGCAAGGGATCGAAGTATGATTACTTGTGCCAGCTTAATGTCTCAAGGGTTGTTTCCGCAATTAGAAGCCCATATGAAGATGGCAAAGCAAAATGGTGTCACCAAAGAGGAAATGGTTGAATTAATCACACACTTGGCATTTTATGCTGGTTGGCCCAAGGCTTGGTCAGCATTTGGAATTGCTAAGAAAATATTCGGAGATTCGAAAGCTTAGCCAATAATTGACTAGCAAAGAGGTTAACAAGCGTTGTCTAACATCATTCCACTTTATAATTAATATTACTTTAGAATCATTATTGAAACTCTCTTCGAAATATTTTACACTAGGGATAGGCAGTAAATAAAAATTGGAGGGACTTCAAATGAATTTTATTGGTGAAGAGATTGGTAATTTCAAGGTTAATGCCTTTCAAAATGGTGAAGTAAAGTCAGTGACTAAGCAAGATCTTTTAGGCCACTGGTCGATTGTTTTCTTTTACCCAGCAGATTTTTCCTTTGTTTGTCCAACTGAATTAGGTGATTTAGCTGATAATTACGATGAATTCAAAAAGGCCGGGGCAGAAATCTATTCCGTTTCTGAAGATACCGAGTTTGTGCATCAAGCTTGGCATGAGCAAAGTGATGAAGTAGGTAAGGTTCAGTATCCAATGCTCGCCGATCCGGCTGGGAAGCTGGCCCGTTTCTTTGGTGTGTTGGATGAGGATGCCGGTCAAGCTTATCGTGGGGTATTTATCGTTGACCCTGAAGGTAAGGTGCGTTCGTACACAATTAATGATATGGGAATTGGCCGCAATGCCCATGAAGTCCTTCGAACGCTAGAAGCTGCTCAATTTGTGGCCGAACATGGTGATCGTGTTTGTCCAGCAAACTGGCAGCCTGGCGCCAAAACTTTAAAGCCGGGAACTAAGCTAGTTGGTAAGATTTAGTTGATTTGTTTGGAACCCTTGAAACGATTGCGAGTTAATCAAATAAAGTAAAGAGGGGTGGGATATTAGTCGTTTTCAGTTTGTAATGACAACTTTGATTACCACCTTTATATTGTAGAAAGCTGCGACAAACGGCAGATCCCTGCCATTTAACGGAAAAATGTGGCTGGGACATAAGTCCCGCCGATAAA